>CAMZAE010000006.1 GCA_947304115.1 uncultured Prevotellaceae bacterium
GAACCAGGAAAGGCAGGACCAGAATCTGCAGTGTTACCATTACACCATAGCCCAGAATGATTGTTCTGAAGTGTTGGGCTACCCGGACTCGAACCAGGAAAGGCAGGACCAGAATCTGCAGTGTTACCATTACACCATAGCCCAATACATCGCTTGTCCCAATGGACATTTGCGGCTGCAAAGTTACAGCTTTTTTATAAACTCACAAGTCTTTATGCAAAAAAAAACTTAAATAATTCCCTTTTCTATGTCATGCTTCCTTATTTTCAACTTTCAACTTTCAACTTTCAACTTTTATTTGTACCTTTGCGCCCAATTAGGCACGATACATATATTTATATAGCGAATGAAGAAAAAGAAGAACGAACTGGTCGAGGCCATTGTAGCAGGACTGCAGGACAAGAAGGGACGCGACATCGTTGTAGCTGACCTTACAGACATTGACGATGCTGTGTGCCGTTATTTCGTCATCTGTTCCGGCGGTTCGCCGCTACAGATACAGGCTCTCGCACATTCTGTGGGCGAGACTTGCCGCACAAAGGTCGCCGCGAAGCCATTGGCTGTTGACGGCCTGCGCAATGCCGCATGGGTGGCGATGGACTATGCCGATGTCATCGTACACATCTTCCTGCCTGAACTGCGCTCGTTCTACGACATCGAGCACCTCTGGGCAGATGCCGACCTTCGCCGCATTCCTAACCTCGACTGACCTCTTTAACCTATGGACGACAAAAAGAACAAATCAAAGAAAAAGAACAATAGGAACAGGCCGCAGATAAGCCTGACCTGGATATATCTGGTCATTGCCGTCACGTTGGGCTATATGCTGATGAACGGCGACAGCACCCTCCTTTCGGGCACAACCTATCGCAACGCCACCTACAGCCAGTTCAAGAGCTATGTGGAACAGGGCTATGCCTCCCGAATCATCGTCAACAAGAAGGACGGCTCGCTGCAGATGTACGTCGAGCCAAGCCACATACGCGACGTGTTCAAAGAACAAACCGTGAATCAGGGCACACGGCCTTATGTTGTGGTGCAAGTTCCTTCTGCCGACAAACTCGAGGACTTTGTCAGCGAACAGCAGGCACTTGAGAACTTCAAGGGCGAGATGGAATACCGCCAGGGCGACGATGACTTCATGCACTTCTTCTGGAGCTTCGGTCCGCTCATCCTTATCGTCTTCTTCTGGATATACCTCATGCGACGCATGGGAGGAGGAGGCGGTAGCGGCGACAGCATCGGGCCGATGGGCATTTTCAATGTCGGCAAGAGCCGCGCCAAGCTCTTTGAAAAAGACGAGGACAACAAGGTGACTTTTGCTGATGTTGCAGGCCAGGCTGGTGCAAAACTCGAAGTGCAGGAAATCGTGGAGTTCCTCAAGAACCCCAAGCGATACACCGACCTGGGCGGCAAGATACCCAAGGGAGCACTGCTCGTAGGGCCTCCGGGAACAGGTAAGACCCTGCTTGCCAAAGCCGTTGCAGGCGAGGCCGACGTGCCGTTCTTCAGCATGTCGGGCAGCGACTTCGTGGAGATGTTCGTGGGCGTTGGTGCAAGCCGCGTGCGCGACCTCTTCCGTCAGGCCAAGGAAAAGGCTCCATGTATCATTTTCATCGATGAAATCGACGCTGTCGGCCGCGCCCGCAGCCGAGGCGTACAGATTGGGGCCAACGACGAGAGGGAAAGCACCCTGAACCAGCTCCTCACAGAGATGGACGGCTTCGGCACCAACAGCGGTGTCATCATCATGGCAGCCACCAACCGTGCCGACATCCTCGACAAGGCGCTGCTGCGTGCAGGACGTTTCGACCGCCAGATACATGTGGACTTGCCCGACGTGAGCGAGCGCAAGGAAATCTTCATGGTTCACCTGAAGCCTATCAAAACCGATGCATCGCTCGATATCGATTTCCTGGCCCGACAGACACCAGGGTTCAGCGGTGCCGACATCGCCAATGTCTGCAACGAGGCGGCCCTCATCGCTGCCAGAGGCGGCAAGAAGGCCGTTGACAAAGACGACTTCCTCGCTGCCGTGGACCGCATCATCGGCGGCTTGGAGAAGAAGAACAAGGTGATGACGGCCGAGGAGAAACGCACCATCGCCCTCCACGAGGCAGGTCACGCCACCATCAGTTGGCTGCTTAGGTATGCCAACCCGCTCGTCAAAGTGACCATCGTGCCAAGAGGCCGTGCCCTCGGTGCCGCCTGGTATCTGCCCGAAGAACGCCAGATAACGACACGCGAACAGATGCTCGACGAGATGTGCGCAACACTTGGCGGCCGCGCGGCAGAGGAACTCTTCTGCGGACAAATCAGCAGTGGCGCGATGAACGACTTGGAGCGCGTCACGAAGCAGGCATACAGCATGATAACCTATATGGGCATGAGCGACAAACTGCCCAACCTCTGCTACTACGACAATCAGGAGTACGGCTTCCAGCGTCCCTATTCCGAAGCCACCGCACAACTCATCGACGAGGAGACTAAGAAGATGATTGCCGAGCAATATGCCCGGGCAAAAGACATCCTGAGCAAGAATGCAGAAGGCCATGCAGCGCTCGCCCAGTTGCTCGTCGAGCGCGAGGTCATCTTCGCCGAGGATGTGGAGCGCATCTTCGGTCCCCGCCCCTGGACAAGCCGGACAGATGAGCTTTTGGAAGACCAACCCGCAGAGAATACCGATGCCTCGCAATAATGAGATAACGATATGACGTTATAACGAAAAGAATTATGAAGAACCTCATCATCCGCGCCCTGACCGGCGCCGTCTATGTGCTGCTGCTCGTCGGCTGCACTGTCTATAGTCCCGTCAGTGCCTTCTTCTTTTTTGCCATCGTTGCAGCAGCAACGCTTTGGGAGTTCGGCACACTGATGAACACGTACATCGGAGCCAAGATGCCCCGCCCCATCAATGCAATGGCAGGACTTGTGCTTGTGGCGGCCGTTTGGCTCAGTGCCATCGCCAGCCCGCAGACGGCACAAATGTTCGCCCTCTACGGCTTGCTGAACCTCTATATCATCATCAGCGCACTCTATCGCTGCAGCCAAAAGCCACTCAAAGACTGGGCACTCTGCCTTGCCTCGCAACTCTACATTGCCCTGCCCTTCGCCCTGCTGCCACTGCTCAGCATCGTCTATGACGCAGGGACTGGCACCTTGGCATACAATTGGATTTATCCGCTCGCCCTCTTCATCTTCCTTTGGGTGAACGACACCTTCGCCTACCTTTGCGGATGCTCGCTGCAAAAGTACATCCCAGCCAAACTCTTCCCCCGCATCTCGCCCAAGAAGTCATGGATAGGCAGCATCGGCGGCGGACTCTTCACCCTTTTGGCTTCGGTTATCATCTGGTGGTGGCAGCCAGAAACAATGCCCCTGGAGCGCTGGCTTGGCTTTGCCCTCGTTGTCATCTTATTCGGCACATGGGGCGACCTCGTGGAGAGCCTCATCAAACGTCAGCTTGGCATCAAGGACAGCGGCAACGTACTTCCAGGCCACGGCGGTATGCTCGACCGCTTCGACAGTGCCCTGCTCGTCATCCCGGCCTCTGTCATCTATTTCATACTGACATAAGGGGGACGCTTTTTCCCCGTAGCAAGACAATCACTTCCTGTCCTTCCAGTAATTGGGCATGAGGAGGAAGAGGACGGTGAAGATTTCCAGACGTCCGATGAGCATGTAGGCGCTCATAAGCCATTTGCCGGAAGCCGGAACGTGGGCAAAGGTGCTGGCTGGGCCTGTGGAACCTGTGGCCGGGCCGACATTGCTCAACATGCTGATACTGCTGCCAAGCGCGGTATCGACATCGGCTCCAAGAAGCGAATGGCAAGTCATGGCTATCACCACCAAAAAGATATAAATAAAGATAAAGGACAGGGCCTGGCGCACTTTATTGTCGGGCACTATCTGCTTTCCGATGCGCACACCAAGCACGGCTCTGGGATGCAGCATCAGGATGAGTTCGTTGAAGACGCTCTTTGCGCAAATCACAATGCGAATGACCTTTATGCCGCCTGCCGTGCTGCCTGCACAAGCGCCTATCGCCATGAGGACGACTGTCGGCATCCAGAACGATTCGCCCCAAGCCACATAGTCGAACTTCTGGGCCGAGAAGCCGGTACTCGTCGCCACGCTGCTCACATGGAAGAGCGCCGTGCGGAAGGTCTCTTCAAAGCCTTTTGGCAAGAGGTCGATGGCTCTCTCTGGCACACGGGCGAAGTAAAAGAGCAACATGAAACCCACGACTGCGAAGCCAATATAAGCAAGGAAGGCGCGCACCTCCTCATTGGTGAAGAGTACGCGGCTGCGACGTATTGTCATGTAGTAGTAGAGCGAGAAGTTGATGCTGCTGACTATCATAAACACGCTGGCCACATATTCTATATAGCTGCTGTGGAAGTAGGCCATACTCTGCGAATGTGTGCTGAAGCCGCCTGTCGCGATGGTGGTGAAGGAGTGGCAGACGGCGTCATAGAGGTTCATCGGCCCAAGCCAATAGAGGAAGGCACAAGCTGTGGTCAGCACAAGGTAGATGAGCAGCACACGGCGAGCCGTTGCCCCTATCTTCGGCCGCAACTTGTCGAGTCCCAAGCCTGTGACTTCGGCAGAGTAGATGTTGCTGTTCTTCATCTCATAGACGGGGATGAGGGCAAAAGAGAATACGACGATGCCGAGGCCGCCTATCCATTGTGTGATGGCTCGCCAGAAAAGCAGGCACTTGGGCAAGGTGTCTATCTCGTCCAAACAGGTTGCACCTGTCGTAGTGAAGCCGCTCATCGTCTCAAAAAAGGCACTGGCTACGTCCATGTCTGTCAGGCAGAGATACGGCACCATTCCTACGATGGAAAAGACAATCCAGGAGAGTGCGACCACAAGGAAATTGTCGGCTCTGCGCATCCGCTTGTTCTCCCCCCGACGGCTTAACAGGATACAGAACGAACCGAGGGCTATCGTGCCCAGAGCCGTGAGCAGGAAGCAGTGCCATCCCTTCTCTCCATTGAAAAGAGCGACCGCCATAGAGAGCAACAAGAAGAAGCTCTCCATGATGATGAGTATGCCGAGAATGCCTTTCTTCAACTCTTTAACCTTTTAACTCTTTAACTTTTCACCTTTGTCCAGCGCGTGCTTTGCGTAGTCGATGGTATAGTGGAGGCCGCGGCTTTCCTTGCGCTCCAGCGCCTGGCGGGTGATGAGATAGCCCACGTTTATCATGTTGCGAAGCTCGCAGATGTCCTTGGTGGGCTTCACGCGCTTGAAGAGGTGTTCGGTCTCTTCGTAGAGGAGGTCGAGGCGTTCCCAGGCACGGTGCAGGCGGAGGTCGCTGCGGACGATGCCCACGTAGGTTGACATGATTTGGTTCACCTCCTTGACGTCCTGGGCGATGAGCACCTTCTCCTCATTCGACATCGTGCCCTCGTCGTTCCACTCCGGCACCTTGTCGTTGAAGTCGTACCTGTCGATAACCTCCAGCGAGTGCTTGGCTGCGGCATCGGCATAGACGACGGCCTCGATGAGCGAGTTGCTTGCCAGGCGGTTGCCGCCATGAAGTCCTGTACAGGAACACTCGCCAACGGCATAGAGCCTGCGGATGCTGCTCTGCCCGTCCAAATCGACCTTGATGCCACCGCACATATAGTGGGCGCTGGGAGCGACGGGAATGTACTGCTTGGTGATGTCGATGCCGATGCTGAGGCACTTGGCGTAGATGTTCGGGAAGTGGTGCTTGGTCTCCTCCGCGTCCTTGTGCGTCACGTCAAGGCAGACGTGGTCGAGGCCGTGTATCTTCATCTCGCGGTCTATGGCACGCGCCACGATGTCGCGGGGAGCAAGGGACAGACGCTCGTCGTACTTCTGCATAAACTCCTCGCCGTTTGGCAGACGCAGGATGCCTCCGTAGCCGCGCATCGCCTCGGTGATGAGGTAGGCGGGATGTGTCTCCTGGGGATTATAGAGCACCGTCGGGTGGAACTGTACGAACTCCATGTCCTTCACCTTGCCCTTGGCGCGATAGACCATCGCGATGCCGTCGCCGGTCGCAATGTTCGGGTTTGAGGTAGTGGCATAGATGGCTCCTGTGCCGCCTGTCGCCATCAAGGTGACTTTGCTCAGGTAGGTATCCACCTTGCCTGTCTTGGGATTGAGGACGTAGGCGCCGTAGCACTCGATGTCGGGAGTGCGCCTTGTCACCCGGATGCCAAGGTGGTGCTGGGTGATGATTTCGACGGCAAAGTGGTTCTCCAGCACTTCGATGTTAGGGTTATGGCGGACCGCCTCCATGAGGCCGCGCTGTATCTCGGCTCCGGTATCATCGGCATGGTGCAGGATTCGGAATTCCGAGTGGCCGCCCTCGCGGTGCAAGTCGAACTCGCCGTCCTCCTTCTTGTCGAAGTTCACGCCCCATTGCACAAGGTCTCTGATACCTTTGGGGGCATTGCGCACCACCTGCTCTACGGCCGCCGGATCGCTGATGTAGTCACCCGCTATCATCGTGTCCTCGATGTGCTTCTCGAAGTTATCCACCAGCAGGTTTGTTACCGAAGCAATACCGCCCTGAGCCTTGGCTGTATTGGCCTCTTCGAGGGTTGTCTTGCAGATGAGCACGACCTTTCCCTTGCCAGCATTTGCCACCTTCAGGGCATAGCTCATGCCTGCCACACCGCTACCTATAACCAGGAATTCACACTTCTTTATCATCGTTTCTATAGACTTTATACGTAATTATGGCGCAAAGTTACGATTATGCGAGCATAATACAAAACGAAAGGCTGTTTTTTTGTCATTATCGTCAAGCTTTAGTTTGAACTCACACCTGTTGTCAATGTAGAAACTTCAAATTCCCTGTTGCCAAATTCAACGTGGCACACAGAGAAAAGCCACAGAGCGAACAGAATTCTTTATTTTACGACGTAAATTGTACAAATTACGACGTGAAATATACAAATTACGACGCAAAACGTACAATTTACGTCGTAAAACGAAGAATATGAAATACGGCAACGACTTTCTCCCTGCGAAGAGACAGGGTTTTATGTGCAGAAACAGCGATTTTTTCTGTCTGTGAAACAAAGAAAACCTTTTTTTTTTTTTGCATTCCGCTTGCTTCTTCGTACCTTTGCAGCCAGAAATGGAACAGGCGTTTAAGGAAATAAGGGATTGTCTCGAGAAGCGCATCCTGATAATGGACGGCGCGATGGGCACGAGGATACAGGCTTTCGGACTGCCTGCAGAATGTTTCCATCGGGAGAGATTTGAGGGCTGGCGCGTGTCGCTCGTCGGCAACAATGATGTTCTGTGCCTGACCGCGCCGGAAGTCATTGCCGACATTCATCGTCTTTACATTGAAGCCGGTGCCGACATCATTGCCACCAACACCTTTTCCTCCAACCGCATCAGCCAGCAGGAATACCATTGCAGTGACTTTGCGAGCGAGATGGCTCGCGAAGGTGCCCGCATCGCACGACAGGTGGCCGACACCTCTGGTAGGAAGATCTGGGTGGCTGGTTCTATGGGGCCGACGTCGAAATCCCTCACCCTTTCGTCCGATTTGGGAAAAGGCTTTGCAAGGCCGCTCACCTTCGACGACATGGCTGCGGCATACGAAGAACAGGCGGAAGCTTTGTTGGAAGGCGGGGCCGACATCCTACTCCTGGAAACATGCTACGATGCCCTCAACACGAAGGCCGCCCTCTATGCCATCCAACGACTTAACGAGCGGTTTCATCGGGAAATTCCGGTTATGGTATCGGTGACAATCAATGACCGAAGCGGCCGCACTCTGACTGGACAGACGCTCGAGGCATTCTACATTAGCATCAGCCACTATCCACATCTGCTCAGCTTCGGACTCAACTGCTCCTTCGGCGTGACCGACCTCCGCTCCTTCGTCGAACAACTCTCTGCCCGCATCCCCTTGCCGATTTCGCTGTACCCAAACGCCGGTCTGCCCAACCAGATGGGCGAATACGAGGAACTGCCCGACTATACGGCACACCATCTCCGGCAGATGGCCGAAGCAGGACTCATCAACATCGCCGGTGGCTGCTGCGGCACAGACGAGCATCACATCAAAGCTATCAGCAAGGCCCTGAAAGATGTCAAGCCAAGAATCGTGCCGAGTCCAGACAACAAGCTTTGGGTTTCTGGCTTGGAACCGCTCTTGATTGACCGCGAGACACAGAACTTCACGAATGTCGGGGAGCGCACAAATGTGGCTGGCTCACGTAAATTTGCCCGTCTCATCGCAGAAAAACAATACAGTGAAGCCCTCTCCGTGGCACGAAGCCAGATAGAGGGCGGGGCAACGGTCATCGACATCAATATGGACGATGCAATGCTCGACAGCCGTCTTGAGATGCAGACCTTCTGCCAACACATCAACGGAGATCCCGCTGTAGGACGGGCCGTACTGATGATCGACAGCAGCGACTGGCCTACAATCCTCGCGGGACTGAAGAACGCACCAGGCAAATGCATCGTCAACTCCATTAGCTTAAAAGGCGGAGAGCCTGATTTCATCGCCAAAGCACAAGAATTACAACGTTTGGGTGCCGCTGTGGTTGTGATGGCCTTCGACGAGGAGGGACAGGCCACGACCTACGAGCGCAAGACAGCTATTGCGCAGCGAGCCTATGGCTTGCTGACTGGCATCGGGTTCCCGCCTCAAGACATCATCTTCGACGTCAATATCCTCTCCGTCGGCACGGGCATCAAGGAACATCAGGCATACGCCGTCGATTTCATCCGTGCTGTGCATTGGATAAAAGAAAACCTGCCCTTCTCGAAGACAAGCGGCGGCGTGAGCAACCTCTCCTTTGCCTTCCGGGGAAATAACAAAGTAAGGGAAGCCATGCACTCGGTGTTCCTCTACCATGCCATCCGCGCAGGCCTCGACATGGCAATCGTCAACCCGTCGATGCTCCAGGTGTATGACGACATCGAACCCCTTCTGCTCCGAGCCGTCGAGGACGTCGTGCTGAACACCGACGACGAAACGACGGAGAGGCTCCTCTCTGTTAGCGAAGAACTAAGAACGAAGAATGAAGAATCAACGTTACCTGCATCTTCCAGTGGTAAACCTGATTCTTCATTCTTCACTCTTCATTCTTCATTAACAATTGAGGAGCGTCTGAAGTACGCCCTCACCAAAGGCGACAGCAGTCATCTGACGGAAGACGTTCCCGAGGCACTTGCCAAGTACGGGCAGCCTATCAATGTCATCGAAGGGCCTCTCATGCAGGCAATGGAGCACATCGGCACGTTGTTTGGCGAAGGAAAGATGTTCCTGCCGCAAGTTGTGCGCTCGGCTCAGGTTATGAAGGACGCTGTGGCGATTCTCCAGCCGTACATCGATGCCTCGGACGAAGCAAAGGGCAACAAGGAGAAGCACTGTGTGGTGCTTGCCACAGCCAACGGTGATGTGCACGACATCGGCAAAAACATCGTTGGAATCGTGCTTTCCTGCAACGGCTTCGAGGTGATTGACCTTGGCGTCATGGTGCCTTGTGAGAAGATTTTGGAGGCGGTAAGAGAGCAGCATCCTGTCCTTGTCGGCATCAGCGGCTTGATAACACCGTCGTTGAAGGAGATGGAGAAACTTTGCGAGACCTTCCAAAGAGAGCAGCTTGATGTGCCCATTCTGGTGGGCGGAGCAACGACTTCTGCCGTTCACACAGCAGTGAAACTGGCACCACTCTACGACGGCCTTGTCATCTATGGCGGCGATGCCTCGCAAACCTCCGTGCTGGCAAAGCGCCTGACATCTAATTTCACCCATTTCATCGAGCAAACAAAAACAGAACAAAAACAGATTCGCGATGCCTACAACGAGCATCATGCACCCCTGACACCTTATCAGGAAGCCAACAGAATAAATTCACCCCTTCTTCACTCTACATCCCTCAATCCTTACTTCGACACAAAGGCGGCGGCAAATTCTTCATACTTAATTCTTCATTCTTCATTAGATAAATATGTTGACTGGCGGATGTTCCTGCTGTTTTGGGGTTTCAAGGGCGAAACTCTGCCGCAACTTCTTGTCAACCCCGAAGCAGAGAAAACACTGCGCAACGGCAAGCAATACCTTGAGGAAGCAATGCGGGAAGGCAAGTTTCAGGTACAGGCTTTATATAAGGTAGAACCTGCCATAAGACAGGGCAACGACATCGTGCTCTGTGAAGACGGACAACGATTGCCCATGCTCCGCAGCCAGTCGGCCGCTTATCATTACCGTTGCCTCGCGGATTACTTCGACGAGGAGCAACCCTCCCCCATCGGTCTCTTCGTGGTGACAGCCCGTCCGACGCAAGAGCCAAAAGACGAAGAGGAGCGCCTGATGATGCACGCCCTCTGCGCCCGTCTTGCCGAAGCCGGTGCAGAATGGCTCCAAAAAACACTCTCTAACTCCCCCTTTAAAGGGGAGAAGCAAAGCTCGACGACCGAAGGGAAAGTCAACAAAAAGGCTCCCTTTAAGGAAGATTTAGAGGGCCTGTTGCGCATTGCCTTCGGCTACGCTACTTGTCCCGACCACTCGCTAAAGCGCATTGTCTTCGACAGGCTGGATGCAGAACAAAAGCTAAACATCACCCTGACCGACCGTTACAGCATACAGCCCTCCACCTCCGTGTGCGGCCTCTTCATCTGGCATCACGAAGCCACCTACTTCCCCGTCGGCCGCATCGACCGAGAACAGCTTGCCGACTATTGCCAGCGGCGAAGCATCTCCATCGAGGAAGGCGAAAGCCTACTCTCCAAGTTCATAATTCATAATTCTTAATGCATTTTTCATAATTTCTGGGCGGTAACAACTTCTTCATTCTTCACTCTTCATTCTTCTTTTTCACATGAAAGTCATCGACATCCTCAACAATAGCAAGCGTCCTTTCGCCAGTTTCGAGCTTGTTCCACCCCTGAAAGGCAGCGATGCAAGCCGCCTCTATCAGAGCCTCGACCCGCTGATGGAATTCAACCCTCCCTTTGTCAACATCACTTGCCACCGAGATGAAGTGGAATACGTGCCCAACGGCGACGACACCTACACAAGGATGACGCTGGCAAAGCGGCCTGGCACAGTGGCAATCGTAGCTGCCATCATGCGCCGCTACCCAGATTTAGAGATTGTGCCGCACGTCATTTGCGGCGGCTCATCGCGCAGCCGCGTGGAGAGCGAACTACTTGACCTTCACTTCCTCGGCATCAATAACATCATGGCTTTGCGAGGCGATGCCCTGCCAGGGCAAAAGCATTTCATCCCCGAACCCGATGGCTTCAGCCACAGCTCTGAACTTGTCGGGATGATAAGCGACCTGAATCACGGCCGCTACCTCGACCCGACGGTGAAGGACGGCCTTTCCACTGACTTCTGCATCGGTGTGGCCGCTTATCCGGAGAAGCACTTCGAGGCTGCCAACCTCGAAACCGACATCCAGCATCTCCGCCAGAAGGTGGAGGCGGGAGCCAGCTATATCGTCACCCAGATGTTCTTCGACAACGACCAGTTCTTCCGTTTCGCCAGCCTCTGCCGAAAGGCCGGTATCGCCGTTCCCATCATCCCTGGCTTGAAGCCCATCTCGTCGAAGAAGCAGATTGACATGCTACCGAGAAGCTTCCACATCGACATTCCGCAGCCACTCGTCAGCCTGATGGAGAAGGCAAAGACAACCGAAGACGCCTACAGGCTTGGCATCGACTGGGCCGTCCGGCAGAGTCGCGAACTCCTCGAACACGGCTTCCCTGCCATACATTATTACACTATGGCAAAGCCCGACAACGTCTGCCAAATCGTCCGCGCTGTCTTTTGAATAGAATGTCAGTTATGTCTATGGATATGGAAGAAGGACAAAACATCATCATTTACCGCACCGTCGATGGACGTTCATCGGTAGCGCTCTTTGCCAAGGATGGCAAGATATGGCTCAACCAACAGCAGATGGCTGAACTTTTTGCCACCTCTAAACAATCTATCAGTTATCATATCATCAATATACTGAAAGAAAGAGAGTTGGACACCACTTCAGTTGTCAAAGAATACTTGACAACTGCCGCCGACGGGAAGAACTATAACGTCGTCTTTTATTCGCTGGAAATGATTATTGCTGTGGGGTATCGTATCCGTGGGATAAGAGGGACACAGTTCCGACAATGGGCAACGGAGCACCTGACCGAGTATCTCGTTAAGGGCTTCACAATGGATGACGAGCGGTTGAAGAACCCCGACGGCCGTCCTGACTACTTTGACGAGTTACTTCTCCGCATTCGCGACATCCGCGCCTCCGAGAAAAGATTCTATCAGAAAGTACGTGACCTCTTCGCATTGAGCAGCGATTACGACAGGACAGACAAGGCCACACAGATGTTCTTTGCAGAGACACAGAACAAACTGCTTTATGCCGTCACACATCAGACGGCAGCAGAGCTGATTGTCACCCGTGCGGATGCAAGCCTTCCCAATATGGGTTTGACCACATGGAAAGGAAGCATTGTCCGCAAAGGCGATGTCATCATTGCCAAGAACTACCTGCAACGTGATGAGATCGATTCTTTAAACCGCCTCGTTGACATCTTCCTGACCAGTGCCGAAGAGCGGGTGAAAAGCCGTCGCGACCTTACTCTCGACTATTGGCGCAGGAATGTAGAGAGCCTGCTGTCATTCCAAGAAAAGGACATCCTGCAAGGACGAGGTGCCATTACCAATGAAGAAGCGGAGGAGATTGTCCACCAAAGATACGACACTTTCAACGCCCGACGCAAACAGCTCAATGCTTTGGATGCCGATGCCGAGGACATAAAGATGCTTGAGGACTTAGAGAAAAGCATCACCGGCCGAAGGTAGTCAAAAAACGCATAGTGGTGCGAAGGCCCGCGCTCCATTATTAGGCCTTTTCTGGTACACCACGAAGTCAGAAAGTCCCAAACTGGCAGACATGCCATAAAAAAAACAACAAAACATTTGGAAGGTACCCGAAGAATGCGTACCTTTGCAGCATCGCTCGGTAAGTTCCCTTATGGGTGGCGGGCGGTCTTATATATAAGAAAGACGTTTTCGAACGTCTGTCGTTGTGAACTGTGAATCTCGCAAATTCCTAATCTCACAGCAGACAGATGACAACCGAAGCGTCTGCGTGGCACGTTCCTATATACCTTATTATATATAGTATGTGCTGGCGTGGGCTTGCGAGCGTTGTCTATCCTGTGTGAGAGGGCAATGCGAGAGCCTACAGTTCCAGGATAGGCTAAGAAGCAAAACACCTGCGCCTTTTTTGTATATCCGTAGGAAACAGATCTGAACCCGCTGGCTTTGTGGTGTTTGCCGGCTAATGACCGAAATAAATACAGTATTCGGTTCCTAAATTTATCGTTATGAAAAAGCTTTTCAGCATTCTTCTGTCGCTGCTTGCGGCAAATGCCTACGGACAAAAAGTGGACTTTTCTGTAGTATTCGTACCCGAGGAGAGCGGCAACAACATCACGCGCATATCCAATGCCGGCGACTATGTGTGCCTGCCCGTCGTGAAAAGGAATAGCTATGGCGTCAGTTGGAACTCCAACCGCATTCTCGCCATCTCGCCCGACGGCACACATCTGGCCTACATCTCCAACCGCAACAACGCCACGAACATCTTCCTCACAGACCTCAACAAGCAGGGCGGCAGTGTGCAGCGCACCAAACGGCAGGGCGTGCAGGACTTCACCTTCTCGTCCGACGGAAAGTACATCTGCTTCTCCGAGATAAGGGGCAAGGAGTGCCAACTGTTCCAGACCGATGCACAGAGCGGCTATGTATGCCGTCAGATAACAAGCGGTGCAAAGGACTATTCGCCTGTGTATTCGAGCGACATGAAACAGGTGTTCTTTTCCCGCGAGGAAAAGAAAGGCTTCAGCGTATGGAGCTACAACATCGCCAACAACTTCCTTGCCACTTATTCCCTCGGACTCAACCCCTCGCCCGTAAAGGGAGAGAACGCCTACTTCTGCACTCGCATCAGCGTGGAGGGAAAGTGCGAGATATGGAAGGTGAACTACGAGACGGGGCTTGAAGAGTGCATCGTCAGCGACCCTGGCCGTTCCTTCATGTCCCCCATGGTTTCACCCGACGGAAGGTGGCTCCTCATGGTGGGCAGCGGCGGCATTGATGCCGGCACAAGAATGTACTGGAACACAGACCTCTACGCTTGTCACACGGACGGCACCAACCTGACACAACTCACCTATCATGCCGCAGACGACCTTAGCCCTGTCTGGAGTGCCGACGGAAAGAAAATCTACTTTGTCTCACAGCGCGGAGACGCCGAAGGCACGGCAAACATTTGGTGCATGGACTTCAACTATTAGCCTTACAGAAAGAAGTGTTCATTAACATATTTATCAATTTTAAACAATTCTCATTATGAAGATTAAGTATTCTTTTCTTGCAATGGCAATGGCTGTTGCAACAAGCGCAAGCGCACAGTTCGTAAGTGGAGGAGGCTCAAAAGGCGGCTCCAGAATTTCAAATGCAGAACTTGATCCGAAGATTCACTTAATGGCAGACTTCAAACTTGGTTCTGTCGCCTCTGCTGGAGGCTTCGGATTTAACTTGGGCGGCACGAAGGAAATCTACACGATCAGCGGATGCACAGTGGCATGGGACTTCCTCAACGTGGAGTATGCCGCCCCGTTCAGCTCTCCCTCAAACTTGGACTTCCTGAGCTTGAAGACAGGCCTGCGCCTCTTCAGCCCTTCCTTCATGAACGACAACCTTCGCCTTTACACCAACTTGGCCATGGGTTATACCTGCGTGCTCACGAAAGGAAAAGGAGATTCCCAACTTTATTATTTTGCAAAGAAGCGGATAGAAGAGGGTAGCAGTGTGGCTGAGAAATGGGCGGAGGAACAAGGCTATAGTGGAAAAGAAATAGAGGAGCTTTGGCGTCGTTTAGATGTATATGAGGAAGCCTTTGAAGAAATCGAACCATATATTCCGAGAGAAGAGGAGGACCAGGCATTTTTGAATATGATAGGCAGCGACAAGATGCAGGCCTATCACGGCTTTGGTTTGACTTGGGGCATCGGTGTACAAATCAAGAAGAAGTTCAACATCGGCTACACGCTGCAATACGAGACGGCACTCAAGACCAAGAACCATTTCGCAACCTTCGGTTACACATTCTGAACCCGCTGGCTTTGTGGTGTTTGCCGGCCATATTTGAAACCGGGATGTACGATTACCTCATAGTTGGCTCTGGCCTATTCGGTGCTACGTTTGCCCACCTTGCTGCACAACGAGGATTCCAGTGCTTGGTGATAGAAAAGCGTCCACATCTCGGCGGTAACATCTACTGTGAGTGCATGGAGGGTATTAACGTGCATAAATACGGAGCACATATCTTCCATACGAACAATAAGGAGGTGTGGGACTTTGTGAACCGCCTTGTGTCGTTCAACCGCTATACTAACTGTCCCGTTGCCAACTATCACGGCAAGCTCTTCAACCTGCCGTTCAACATGAACACCTTCTACCAGATGTGGGGAGTAACTACACCAGAAGATGCGGCAGCAAAGATTGAGGAGCAGAAAGCAGAAGCCATTGCCAAGATGAAGGCCGAGGGCGTTACAGAACCTCGTAATCTCGAAGAGCAAGGCCTTTGCCTCGTCGGGAAAGACATCTTTGAAAAACTTATCAAGGAGTACACCGAGAAACAATGGGAGCGGCCATGTAGTGAACTACCCGCGTTCATCATCAAACGTCTGCCTGTGCGACTGGTTTATGACAACAACTACTTCAATGATGCCTTTCAGGGCATCCCCATCGGGGGATACAACCGCCTGACGGAGGCTCTGATGGAAGGTGTGGAATGCAGGACGGACACAGACTTCTTCCGCTCCGAATACAGGAATTGGCGCAGACACGCCAGGCAGTTAGTCTATACCGGGCCTCTTGACGAGTATTTCGGTTTCTGTCTTGGCAAGCTTGATTGGCGGACGGTGTGCTTCAAGACCAGAATTATTGATACACCCAACTATCAGGGCAATGCCGTAGTCAACTATACATCCCACGAGCAGCCTTATACGCGTGTCATTGAACACAAGCACTTTGAGATGTTCGGGGACGCTGTTTACGATTTGCCAAAGACAATCGTCTCGGAAGAGTATTCCTCTCCATATAAGGATGGCATGGAGCCATTCTATCCGATAAACGACAGCAGGAACGATGCGCTTGCAAGAGAGTATCATCTGCTGGCTGCCAAAGAAAGCGGCGTGACCTTCGGCGGCAGGCTGGCAGAATACAAGTACTACGACATGGCACCCGTCATAGAGAAAGTGCTGAACCTGTTTAACACCCCAGCACGATGAACATGCCCCAACCATTAAAAGCTACTTATACACGGTTCAGGAATCTCATCCTCTACGGTGTCATCGGCAGTTGCACTGCCACGCTGGACTTCCTGCTGTTCACCGCTCTCACGCAGTGGGCTGGCGTTTATTATATTGCCGCCAATGTCGTGAGTTGTTCTGTGAGCATCATGTGCAGTTTCCTGCTGAACCGCAAGTACAACTTCCGGGTGAACGACCACCCAATACGCCGCATGGTATCATTCTTCTCTGTAGGGGTCGCCGGGTTGTTCCTCAGTTCCCTCATCCTTCACTTCTGTATTGACGGCTTGTGCTGGGGGAAGTCCGCTGCAAAGCTCACGTCAATCGTAATCACAGTATTCATCCAGTTCCTGCTGAACAAATACATATCGTTCAGACAGGTGACAGGAATGGGGAAAAAAATACAATAGCAAACATCATGGATAAAATCTGTTTTGTAATGCCTGCCTATAACGAAGCGGAGAACATAGAGGCAACCATCGGACAGTGGTACCCTGTAGTGGAGAAGCTGCATCGGGAAGGGACAGAAGCAAAACTGGTCATTGCCAACGATGGCAGCAAGGACGACACATTCGCTATAATGGAGGGACTCAAAGGCAAATATCCGTTATTGGAAGCTCTGGACAAGCCCAACTCTGGACACGGGGCGACTGTCCTTTTCCTTTATCGCCACGCAATTGATGCTGGAGCAGACTATGTCTTCCAGACAGACAGTGATGGGCAGACAAATCCGGACGAATTCTGGCAGATGTGGGAGAACAAAGGCATGTATGACTTCCAGATAGGCCATCGCCTCGGCAGGCAGGATGGCTTTAGCCGTGTGTTCGTGACAAAGACACTCCGGCTGATTGTCTGGCTGATGTTCCATGCGTGGGTTGTTGATGCTAACACGCCATTCCGCTTGATGCGAACCGACAAGCTTCAGCCCATCATCGGGGTCATCCCACAGGATTATGGCTTATGCAACGTGGCAGTGTCTGCCATAGCGACAAAGTGGAAGTACAGAATAGGTTGGTACAGAATCACATTCAAGCCACGTCAAGGCGGTGTCAACTCCATCAACATGAAGCGTATCTTCGGAATAGGTTGGAAGGCAATAAGCGACTTCAGGGACATCAATAGAAATCTTGGTAAAATAAGCAACAAATGATCCCGATAGCCTTAAAGCGCGATATTGCGTTGTCTTTGGTCGCAGGATTCACGTTCTGCTTTTTCTTCTGCTATGCTCTTGCGCTCAATCCATTCACGCTATACAGCGGGTACGACCAGACCATATACGAGCAGATGGGGCTTGGCATGTTGCAAGGGCGCATACCATATGTCGATTTGTTCGACCACAAGGGATTCCTTCTCTACATCATCAATGCAGCAGGACAGTGGTTGTCGCCGGGGCATACAGGTTTGTACCTTATCCTAAGTTGTTACCTGTCGCTGACATTCCTGTGCTGGCTTCGCACATCCGACTACCTCGTGGGGCCTTCCCTCCGATACTTTCCTGCGTCCGTTGCACTGCTTTTCGCCTGTCTGTGCGAGGGAGGCAACATGACTGAGACGTGGAGCCTCGGGGCAATAAGCCTGCCAATCTACTTCCTCGTCAGATATGTATGCGAGGGACGGATGATAGGGTTCCGCGAATGCCTCTACATTGGCATCTGCCTTGGCATCGTGGCAAACATAAGGCTGAACAATGTTGTGCCTGCTTTGGCGGTATGTCTGTACATGTTCATAGACCTTTGCCATAAAAAGGATTTCTTGAAACTGGCCTACAGCGCATATATCGTCCTCTGTGGCTTTTGCCTCGTCTCTCTGCCATTGGCTGCTTTGTATGTCTGGCTATATGGCATACAGCATCTGGCAGACTATTGGTTTGGCCAGGTAAGTTTCAATCTCCTATACGCCAGCCATTACACACAGAATCCGCTATGGATGGCTGGAGGCCTGTACTTCCCCCTCTTCATGCTGATAGTGATGCTCTGTGTCAGGCGGAATTATCGGAACTGTCTCATGTGGTTCACGTTGGCTACTTTCCTCTTGACACTTCTGACCACAGGAAAAGCTTACTTTGCGCACTACTTCACCTTGTTTGCGCCGCTTGTCGTCCTATCCCTCTCTTTGGCACTTGGCAAATCCCTTAACATAGGCTCACGCACATGGTATTTCATCGGAGCAGGCCACGTCGCACTGCTGGTGGTATTGGTTGCTATGTTCCATGAAGAACTCTCGCAGGTGGTCGATAGCTTTGTCTTGCGTGAAAAGGCAATAGACAAATGTCGCAATGTGCTGTGCTGCCTAAGTGATAGGCAAAAAGAGTCTGTCTGGAACTACAACACGAAATTTGCCGGAGCCTGCGTTTTGGAATGCTCCGGACTGACACAATGCAACAGAGTGTTCCTTCCTTGGCAGGCAGAAGGTAACTACGGGATAGAGGAAATAGGCCGAATAGAGGAAATGTGCCCGGAGGTTATCTTGATTTGCGAAAACACCTTGTGGGAAGCTGGACGTTCCGACGAGTGCGGAGGAACAAAACAAGACTCCATTTTCATCACACAAAACTATCATCAGCTTCACCGTATGGAGGAGATGATACACGACAAACGGGTGTGTATATATATAAGAAACGAAACATCTGACAATTAGAAACGCATACATTAGAAAGTCATGTCTATAGAAACAACACATAAATCCATCCTGACAATCGTTGTACCCTGTTACAACGAGGGGGAGGTGCTCTGCGAGACGACGCGGCGGCTGATTGCAGTGCTGGAAGGCCTGCAGAGTGTCATCAGTCCAGACAGCCGCATCCTCTATGTGGACGATGGGAGCATCGACTGCACATGGGATCTTATCGGACGGCTGCATACTGCAGACTGTCGTGTTGTGGGCATCAGTCTTGCAGCCAACAGCGGACACCAGAATGCGCTGATGGCGGGGCTTGAGACGACCGTGCGATGCAGCGACCTCTTCGTCACAATCGATGCTGACCTGCAGGATGACGAGACTGTCATCTGCGACATGGTGCGGCTGGCCATGGAAGGTTGCGACATTGTCTATGGAGTGCGCAGCTCCCGTAAGTCGGACACCTGGTTCAAACGCACCACGGCGCAAGCTTTCTATAGGCTGATGCACCGGATGGGTGTGCGGACCGTCTATAACCATGCCGACTACCGCCTTATGTCGCGCCGCACAGTGGAGGCCTTGCTACGATACGAGGAGCGCAACCTCTTCCTGCGAGGACTGGTGCCTCTGCTCGGCTTCCGCACGGCTACGGTGGAATATGTGCGCCTAGAGCGCAAGGCTGGCGAGAGTAAGTACCCGCTCACCAAGATGATGGGTCTTGCCTTCGACGGCATCACCAGCTTCTCCATGACCCCCGTACACCTGGTCCTTTGGATTGGGGCGGCGTTCCTGACTGCCGCGCTCGTCATCGCTGCTTGGGTCGTAGCGTGTCTCCTGACGCAGAGGGCAGTGACAGGCTGGGCATCGCTCATGCTGTCCGTATGGCTATGCAGCGGTTGCATCCTCATTGGACTGGGCATCGTCGGGGAATACATCGGCAAGATATACATGGAGGTGAAGCACCGTCCGCGATATGTAATAAAAGAGGAAGTACTGTGAGCAAACAAATCAAAGAAGTTGTGACGGGAAGAGGGGTGTCCTATATGCTGAATGTCATAGGAAATGCTATCGTGAAGGCTTTGAAAAGTCTGCTCCGCGGTTTGGCCTTGTTCCTTGCCATGAACGACAAGGTGGGCTATGCCATGCGGGATGAAGATGAGCGGACGCACGACCCTTGACGTTTGAAAACACGGGCGGCTATGCAACAGTTTATACGCTTTTGTATCGTGGGTGGAATAGCCACGGCACTCGATGCCTGTCTCTATCTCCTGTTCATAAACTGGATGTCATATCAGGCATCTATGGTGCTGTCATACACAATATGTCTTTGCCTCAATATGCTGGCTACTCTCCGCTGGACCTTTCGCACAAGAATTACATTTCGTGGTGCCGCCGCTGTTGTGTTTGCACACATGTTCAACCTCTTTGTCGTGAGGTACAAACTCATGGTGTTGTTCGTTGTTACCCTGCACATGAACGAAAGGGCAGCATATTTCCCTACGCTCGGCATCAGTGTCTTGGTAAATTACTACATCATAAAGGGGATATTGAATAAAACGGAGCAGTCAAGTAAATAGGAATGTACAAGTTAATGAGTGTTTTGCTTAAAAAGTCAATAGGCGAGTCCTTTTTCTTCCTGATTCTCTCTGTTGCGCTGGTCACGCTCTTCAGCACCTGCTCGCCGCTCTATCCATGCAACCCCTGGATGGATGCCAATGTGTTTATGACTATAGGGAAGAACATGCTTCACGGCATGATGCCCTATCGCGACCTGTTCGACCTGAAGGGACTCTTACTCTTCATGTTGCACGAGTGGGCGGCATTCTTTTGTCCGCACAGCTTCCATGCTATATACATTCTGCAAATACTGTGTCTGTGGGGCCTCATGGTGTATTCACACAAGTCGGTGCGCTTGTTCTGCAAGACGAGCATCACCCTGCCCTTTGTTTGCCTGATAGCTTTGTTCACCATGACGTCGGACTTTTATTATTATGGTGATAGTGTCGAGGAATTCAGCCTTCCTATCTTGGCCCACAGCATGTACCACTTCCTGCGGTTCGTCAGGGATGGCAAGACACTTCGCGCCAGAACTGGCATAGCTGTTGGTATTGGTGTGGGAATTATATTCTGGATGAAGTACAGCATACTGACGTTTTACGCTGGTTCGTTTCTTGCCGTGCTGTATATAGCATGGAGGCGTGGCAAACTATCTGCTGTGTACAGAGCGGTGTCATGGATTGCCTGTGGATTCCTTGCTGTCAGTGTGCCGGTACTTGTATATGCAATGTGGGGCGGCATACTTACTGACTTTATAGACGTATACTTCTATTCGAACATCTTCAAATATCATGGGGTTTCGACACGCGATGAGATGAGTTGGTATGAGAAGACATTCCCTCTCGTGGGCTATGTCATTGCGCTTGCAACTATCGGCTTCTCCCATGTCCGAAAGGATGTCAGACTATTCGTTCTGATGACGTTTGCTGGTGCTGCGAGTGTGCTGGTGTTCTTCAAGATTCCTGCCTGTAACATCTATTACTACCTTATTCTCGTCGTCTTCCTTCCTCTTCTTATAAAGTATGTACGCCGATGGCGTGTGTCGCGGAAGAACATGACGGTCTTTGCATTCTGTGCTGTGGCAATGGTATTACTGAACTACAACCTTATGACACTACTGCAAGGCACTTTCTCTCCGGAAATACTCAACGTGGTGGATGTCGTCAAGAGGTCGGGATGTGGTAAGCATGACTTGCTCCTGTACAAAATAGGAGACAAGGGTGTGTTTGTCCTTACAGACTGTGTGCCAGTCGTGAAACACTTCTTTTCGGTAGGTGTAGCACGAATACCAGGTGAGCAGGAGATGCAGGATGCTTATCTTGCTTCGTGCAAGGCTCGATTCGTTGTAACGTCGGATGTGCTATCGGAGACATCGGGCTACCATCTTGTCTGCGAAAGGGCAGACGACCCTGACCGATCGCTCCTGACGGCTCCCATCCCATACCTGTGGCATCTGGGGTACACGCAGCCCTTGATGCGCATTTTCATGGATAAGCCAGAGCCGCCGCACACCTACATCCGCCTGTATGAGAGAACAGAATAAAGGTCATAGTTAACACAGTTATTTACAATCCTATTTATGCAAGTGCAACATATCTCATCTTATCGAGAGTCCATTCTCTTCCTGATATTCTCTGCCGCACTGGTGACGCTCTTCAGCACCTGCTCGCCGCTCTATCCTATCAACCCCTGGGATGATGCCAATGTCTTTATGACAGTGGGGAAGTCAATGCTTCGGGGCAGAGTACTGTATAGGGACATATTCGACCAGAAGGGCCCCATTCTCTTCTTCCTGCATGAGTTGGCAGCCGCCATGTCGTACACAAGTTTCCTCGGAGTGTACTTCATCGAAGTGCTGTGTCTGTGGGGCTTTGCCCTTTGCGGGTTGCGTATAATGCGCCTCTTCTCGCAATCGCGACAGAACCAGCTTCTGCTTTGCATGGTGCTGCTGCTTACTGTCACGTCGGATGCCTACTTCTACGGCGACAGTGCGGAGGAGTTCTGCCTGCCGCTGTTGGCACACGCGCTGTACGGTATGCTACGTTTCGTCAAGCACCACAAAGCACCACAGTGGTATGAGGCATTGCTTCTTGGAGTTGGGGCGGGACTTGTCTTCTGGATTAAGTTCAATATCTTCATTTTCTTCTACGGCGGCTCTTTGCTGGCACTCTTCTATATTGCCTACCGCGAGGAACTGCTTCGGAGGCTTTGGACAACCGTAGGCTGGGTGGCGATGGGCATCGGCATTGTTTCCGCTGGGGTGCTGGCCTACTTCTTCCGGTATGGTGCTGTGGATGCTCTCTGGAATGTCTACTTCTACACGAACCTCTTCCGATACACCGGCACTTCGTCTAACGGCGAGCCTGCCGTTTGGTGGTTCATCTTCGTCAAGCTCGGCATCATGGCAGTTCTGTTGTTGCCCGTCGTACTGACAAAGACACGAAGGGACGTTAAACTGCTGGTGCTGAGCAGCTATGGGATGCTACTCCTCTCGTTCACCTTTCTCACCGTGCAGTTCTACTACTTCCTGCTGCTCTACGTCTATGGCCCGCTCCTCATTGTTTTTTTCCGTCGCATGGAGCCATGTTTAAGGGTATACATCCCGATGGCTTCTGTGGCGGTGGTTGCCGTGGGGCTGAACTGGAACATCGTGACGCTGCTGCGCGGCACCTTCTCGCATCTCACGCTCGACATCACAGAGATAGTCAACCGCAACGAGACAGAGGACAGCCAGGTGATGAACTTCTGCTCCTACGACACTGGCATCTTCCTGAAGACTCGTCATCTGCCCCCGGGCAGACACTTCTTCATCAGCAATCTGGAGGACGAAGAGGCTCGTGAGGAACAAAACTCCTTTATATTATCGGGACAGATAAAGTATTTGGCTCGCGAGGAAATACCCATCAAGACTTCGCACGACTTTTACGATATCCCGACTCCCGATGGCTATCAGATCGTGTATGAGGGCGAGGAGAATTTTCGTTACCGTTTTTACACACGTCCGCACATGTATCTATGGAACCTCGGCTATCTGCGGCCCCTGCTCTGTCTTTTCATGCACCCCGATACGGAACCGCGTAGGATGCTTCTCTACGAAAGACGATAAGGATGGCCGGGCAGTCCGACTCCAAGCTTGTCTTCATGGGATGGCCGGAGAAGGGGGGACGTTCATCAGCTCGTCGTAATAGACATCTTCGCGAATGATGCGAGGATAGTTTTCGTCGAAGTCTGGCGACAGGATGTCGAGAGAAGTCTTGTAGTCTGCGTGAGTGATACCTGCCAAATGGAATAGCACAAACGGTAGCATTGAGGCAATGAAAGGCTTATGCTGTGCGGCCTGTATCTCGCTGAGCAACTGAGGATGATTGGCCTTAAAGGTGTCTGAGACGTAGAAGAGCAGCGGTATCTCGTACTGGTAACGGGCTATCTCTGGCGTCATTTGGTCGCTGTTGGTTCGATAGCACGAGTTGCGCCAGTCGTAAACCTCCTCTCCGTGATCCGATAGGTATATGGCAACCACATCCTGCTGTGCGTATTGTTCCAACAGCCTGCCTACGACGGCATCGTTATAGCGTGTCGCATTATCATATTCCGCCACCACCTGTCGGCCTCTGCGGTCGGTGAAGTCATTCTGAATGCTGTCTGCCGTGAAGTGGTTGTATTCAGGGGGATAGCGCTCGCTGTAGTCCTCGTGCTGCCCTATCATGTGGAAGATGAGCAGGGAGGGCTGGGCGGCAAGGGTGTCGGCAGACGGAATCTGAGAAAGCAAATCCATATCATAGCGGAAGGCCTCTGTGTTCATGTGAGTGAACTGCAACTGCCGGAGTTCTTTTTGATTGAAGATTGTGCCGCCCACGTGGTCGTGATGGTCTTTGTTGTTCTCTTCGCCTGCAAACTGATTGGTGACGAACCATACACGATAGCCTGCCTTACGGAATACGGCAGGGAAGAGCGTGCAGTCCACCCATTCGCGCCCCAGGCCAGGATAGTAGGTGGAGAACATGTGGCGGAACGTCTTGCTTGTCACGTTATAGGGCGCGACAGCATCGTCACAGACAATCAGGTTGCCCTGCTCGCGGAGGCGACATAGGTTGGGCGTCGTCTGTCGCGCCTTGGGATTATATAGCGGAGAATGGTATTTGTTGTAGGACTCCCCGATGAGTAAAATGATGACGGGGCTACGAAAAGAGCAGCCGCAGGCCTCTGTCTCCCTTACCGTCTGCTCAAGTTTTCCCAGTTCTTTTGTGCTGACCACATTGAGCGCATGTCCGTAGAAGAAGCGGACAAACGGGCTGTTGCGCAGCGGCATGTACTTGTTCTCGGCAATGGTCGTCGTCACATCGGCTGTGTAGGCTTGATAAAGGCGATAGTAGGAGTAGCCTTGACACGAGGCGGAGAGTAATAAAATGAAAAATGAAAAATGAAAAATGAAAAGTGACTTTCTCTCTAAACGACCAAACGACCAAACGACCAAACGACTAACAAAAACCACTGCCACGGTGATGCCTGCCGTCAAAGCGAGCCGTCCTGCTACGCCGTGACCGCCGAGGAACTCTGTCGCCTCGCGGCTGTTCGTCTCCAAAAGAAGCTGGAGCACCGTCATAGAATAAGGCGACTGGTAGCAAAGCATACAGAACACCTCGCCTCCAAGCAGCAGGATGCCGAGCAACCAGACTGCCCAAGAAAGACGGATGCGCCTGAGCAGGAAGGCCAGCACCGTGAGCAGGTAGCAGTCGAAGACGGGCGGCGCGAAGACAAAAGGTTTCGGGAATGCACCTGTGGCATAGCACATCACGGGTATGACCACACATGACATCAGCAAAAGGAACGTAAAGAGCAAACACTCCTTGCGTACTGGCAGAAACATTATATCCATGAACCTTTTTAGCATTTTCGCGACATCTCTTTGCCGTTTGCTCTGCAAAGATATGAAGAAAAAATGAGTTCTGTATTATGATTTGCCAATTATCTGACAAAAAGAACCCAACCGTCAAACGCCCTACAGGGAGATTGCAAACGCCGCGTGGAGCGTTGGCAATCCCCCTGTAGGGCGTTGGCCAACGCCGCACGCGGCGTTTGATGATACCTTATAAGACGGGTTTTTACTGTGCTGTGAAGCTGGTTACGGATGTTATGCCGGTGGCGGTGCTGCCCAGATAGAAGCCGTGCCATGCGGTGGTGGCATCGGTGGGAGCCGTCTGGGAATACTTCACATTGTAACTGCTGCCCTTGACCATACCTGTTGCGGTGAAGAAGGCGAGGTTGCTGCTGCACGAAGCCTCGAAGCTGTAGGTGACGAGGTTGTTGCCGCTGGCGTCGGAAAGCGTGTAGTAGCGTCCTGTGCTGTAGCTGATGCTGGAAGTGCTGAAATAGTAGCCCTGGGCTGCACCAGAGATTGAACTGCTGCTGGAGCCGCCACCCTGGGCACCGCCGGCACTGATGCCGATGCCTGTGCCGGTAATTTGGATATAGGAATTGTTGTCGCAATCGAAACCTTCCTCCGGACTTCCCTGTGTCGTGTAGGCAAAGACAGCACCACCCCCGATGGTGATGGCTCCGCTGCGGCCGGCATTGCTGTCAACAGCATCGTTGCCATAGCCATAGCAGACAGTGACACCGCCAGCAAAGTAGATATTGCCGGAGCTGTTGATGCAGTCGTCGTAGCATTTGAAGTAGTGCTTGCCGCCCTCGATGGTGACTGATGTCTTGGACTCCAGGCCTTCAGCGCCATCGGTGGAAGTATAGACTTCTGTCTCGCCACCAGAGATGGTAATGGCGCCTTGCACCTTGATACCCTTGGCAGAGCTGCCACTGGACTCCTGCCCAGGGAAGCCGCCGCCACCGGGGAAGCCACCGCCGCCACCACTGCTGGAGCTGCCTCCGAGCGAACTGCCCGTGGTGGTCACTTTCAGGGTTGGCCCGCTGCCGTCGCTCTTTCCCTGCGAATAGGTGCCTGCGCTCTTGATGCCCTTGCCGCCTGTGCCGGACATGGTGATGGTGATAGCGCCATCGTTAAAGGCTATGCTGTAATCGGCTTTGATGCCCTTGGCTGTGTAGCTGTCGTTGGTGCCTGTCTGCCCGTCACCGCTGTTGGTGATGGTAAGCGTGCCGCCATTGGTGATGACATTATCGGCCGAGATGCCTCTGCCTGCCGCACCGGTAACGGTGATGCCGACGCTGCCGCCGTTCTGCGTGAAGTCGTCGCATTTGATACCAGAGCTATAGGAGGCATCGCTGTTGATGACCTGCATGGCACCGCTGGGTTTCAGGGTGATGGTGCCACCGTCGATGGTGACGTTCTTCTTCGACTTGATGCTCTTGCTCATCGCGCCGCTGTTGGCGATGGTGATGGTGCCGGCTGCGATGGTCATGTCCAGGTCGGCCTTCATACCGATGGCATTGTAGGCCGTGCCGTTGTCCTCGCTGACATCGGATGTGCCGCCGTAGGTGCTGGTGACGTTGGAGAGCGAATAGGTTCGTGTCGTGCCGCTGGTCGTATAGCTGTTGGAGATGCTGTAGTAGATGTCCGTGCCTGAGGTCGGAGCAGAGAATGTGGCGGACTTGATGGTATAGGTCGTATTGCGGCTGGTGTAGTTGTCGCCCATGATGTAATAGGTGCCTGTGGCCCCGCCGAAGTCATAGTAGTAGAAGGTGACGGTAGAGTAGCCGGAGGATTTCGTTACAGTGTTGGTCAATGCAGTCACCATTGTGCCGTCGCTCTTGTAGAGGACAGGGTTCTTCCAGACGGTGCTACTGCTGCCACCGCCGCCAGGGAAGCCGCCGCCACCGCCAGGACCGCCGCCGCCCGATGTGGGCAGGCTGATATAGACTTTGTATGAGCCTGCGGGGGTGTCGTCGCCGCCGCTGGTCTCTGCCGTGCCGCCCTTGCCGTTGGCCTTGATGTCGATAACGGTGGTGGCTTCGCTTTCATCGATGGCGAGCGTGCCGTCGGTGCTGATACCCTTGCCGCCATCGGCAGTATTGGTGATGTTTATCTCGCCACCTGTGATGCTCATATTGCCCTCGGCCCTTATGCCAGTGGGATAGCTGATGTCGTCTTCCTCAACAATGATACTGCCCGTTTGTACGACGGTGATTGTGCCGCCGCTGATTTCCATTTCTGCCTTGCTCTTTAGTCCCTTGCATCCGTCGCCGCTGGTGTTGATGGTGATGCTGCCGCCGGTGATGGTCATCAGGCTGTCGCTCTTGATGGCATCGGTGCTGTTTTCGGTGACAGAGACATTCACTGTACCGCCGCGAAGCATGATTTGTCCGTCGAAATCCTCGTCTTCCTCTTGCGTTGCCTCGGCCTGTATGCCGTCGCCCTTTACGCCGCTGACGGTGACAGTGCTGCCGTTCATCTTGAAATACTGTCCGGCATGAATGCCGTCGCCTTCAGCACCCGTGACGGTGATGCCGCCAGTCGTTTTCTTCACGAGCATGTATTCCTTTGTCTTGATGGCATGGGTATAGTTGCCTTTCACGGTCAGGGTTCCGCCCAGGCTCACCTCCAGATGTCCCTTACAGTAGAGGGCGGCTTTCTGTCCGAGATTTTCCGACGTGTCTTCAAGATAATTGTCCGTTCCACCGAGCAATTCGAGGGCGATGCGTTTGCCGCACTTGATGTCGAGGGCCGCGCCCGTCGTGCTCTTCAGGCTGACTCCTGCCAAACGGATGCAGGCCTTGTACTCACCATTGTAGGTGAAGCTTCCCTCGTCGCTTTCGCCGCTCAGGACGAAGCACATCTCGCGGTCGGTGTTGGCATTCGTTAGGGTGACTGCGGCACCGTTCACATCGGCAGTGATACCCTTGACGTTCTCTGGAGTGACCGTCGCTGCCGCGCCATTATAACTTATATATAATGTATCGGTCATCACTTCAACCTCCGCAGGCTGCCTGAAGGTAATGCTGTCAATGTCGCTCACATTGAAGATGGTCTCGCCAATGCTTACTTTGTCATCGCCAAAGAGCATTTCGCCCACATCGAGCCTCGTATATTTGCCGTTCTTCCAGAAATAGAGGCCGTCAATCTCTGCGGCGGAAAGCGCAAGCAGACCTATGGTCATGCAAGCAAGAGCAAGTTTAATTGATTTCATTTATGAAGGTTTTTTATGATATTATTTCATCAAGACTTTTTTGTTCAGGTATTCGTTGAAGGCATCGCGGTAAAGGTCGCCAATGGGCAGGCACAGGTTCTCGTGCGGCGCTTTGCTGTCGGGCACATTCATAATGACATGCCCCTTGCCCACTTCCTTTATTTTCTTCAGGTTGATGATGTAGGAACGGTGTATGCGCATGAAATGCTGTGGCAGGTGCTCCTCAAGCTTTTTCATTGACAACAGGACGGTGACGGGCTTTGGACTGCCCGCAAGATGTATGCGCAGGTATTCGCTCATGCCTTCGATATAGATGATGTCGGAAAGGCAGAGGTTGATGATGCGGTGCTCTGTCTTGACGAAGATTACATCATCTGAGTTTACCGATGAAACCGTATTTTTTTGTGACATCTGCCTCAACTCATATTGTGCCTTCACCTTCAAGGCGGCTCGCTGGAAATCTTCAAGGCTGAAGGGCTTGAGCAGATAGTCAACGGCATCGACCTTATAGCCTTCGATGGCATAGTCGCTATAGGCTGTGGTGAACACAACCAGCGGTGCGATGACCAGCGAGCGCACGAAGTCCATGCCATTGAGGTCCGGCATGTTGATGTCGATGAAGAGTGCGTCCGGCAGGTCTTCTTCCAATGCCTGTTTTGCCTCTGTCGCACTAAGGAACTGCCCGGCAAGCTCCAGGAAGGGAACCTTGCTGATGTAAGTGACAAGCTGTTGTAGCGCCAATGGCTCGTCGTCTATAGCGAAACACCTGATCATGGAAAAGGATTAAGGATTAAGGATTAGGGATTAAGGATTAAGGATTAGGGATTAAAGGGGATGCTCATGCTGACGCGATATTCTGATGCTGTCTTTTGGATGTCAAGCGTATAATTTTCTGGATAGAGGAGGTCAAGCCGCTGCCGGACGTTAGCCAGTCCCACACCGCCCTGATGTGTGTCGCCCTTTTGGACATGGGTGCTGTTGTTGCATGTGAAACAGATGCGCTGTGCCTCTATGTAGAGACGGATGTCTATGAACGAGTTGTGCTTGTAGCTTATGCCATGCTTGAATGCATTCTCGATGAACGAGATGAAGAGCATGGGAGGTATCTCTGTCTCCGGAGTGTCGGTCGGGAAGCTGGCAGTAATGCGCACGCCGTCGGCATAGCGTATCTTCATCAGTTGGAGATAGTCGTTCATAAAAGCAATGTCACGCTGCAAGGGAACCGTTGGTTTCGCTCCTTCGTAGAGCACATAGCGCATCAGTCTCGACAGGTCAACGATGGTGGTCTTTGCCTTTGCCGCATCAATGTCGATGAGGGCGTGGATGTTGTTGAGCGTGTTCATAAAGAAATGCGGGTTCAGTTGGTAACGCAACCTCTCAAGCTGCTGCTCAAGATTACGGCTTTTCAGTTGTTGCATCTTCTTGTTGTCACGCTCGTTCTTGAAGTACAACTTGACGCCAAGGTTCATGCCCAGCAGAAAAACGATGACAAAAGTGTGGAGCATGTCGCCGTTCAACAGTCGTGCGGGCGGTTCGTGGTGTCCATCATGTGGTGGAACAGGATGATGCTCGAAGGGCTGCTCCATCATGGGCATCTGATGCCTTGGCGGTCTCTTTCCCATCGGCTTTCCTGGATGGAAAGAACATTGGACTGCCACGAAAAGTGCAACAAGCACCCCTGCCAAGAACAGGTAGCGGCCCCTTTTCTGCCGGTAGATAAGCAGAGGCGCCACAAGAAAGTTATGTATAAGGAAGATTACAAAATAGGCTGCAAACACCCTCCAGACGTCGAAGACAACGTCCCAGTTGAAACCAAAGCCCATGCTTTGGGAAGACTGGATGTACTCCCCCAGCAATGGAGCTACGAACATGATTATCCATAGCGCCAAATAGATGATGTTCTCCTTAAGGTCCCGCTTTAGTGTCCGCATCTTCTGTCTCCTACATAAAAACGTATCTTTCCGCCTTTTTATTGTTATGCCAGCACATTAATGCCAGCCGCCTCCGGGCATTCCACCGCCAGGCATTCCGCCGCCCATTCCACCGCCTATTCCGCCAATGGTGCTGCCACAAGTGGAGTACGGGCTGGAAAGCGAACTAATCGTTGCAGCGGACGAACCTTCAGACGAAATGCCGGCTACTGTCTTCAGGCCATACCAATCTGTTCCAGAGGCGGTGGCACCACTAGTAATTGTATAGGAAGAGCCTTTGCTGAGGTTGGGCGAGGAGAACAGAAAGCAGGCTGTGCCGTCATACGACCTTTGCATGGTGAAGGCAAGGATGTTGGCTGTGCTGCTCTTCAATGCCAGTGTCGTTCCGCTTGACACACTGCCACCATAGACGATGCTCGGCTGGGTTGACGAGGAGTAGGGATAAGTGGTTCCGCCACCCACACCGGCGAGCGTGCCGCCGCTGATGATAAGGCGGTATCCGCCCTCTTCATTGGCATCGACGCCACACTCCGGCGAAGAACTGCCGTATGCCACAATGGTGCCGCCCTGAACATAGAGGTTGCCGTTTGAATCGATGCCGTCGTTGCCCGTTGCCCAGGCAAAGACTTCGCCGCCTTGCAGGTACATGTGGCTCTTTGAGTTGATGCCGTCATCTACAGAATAGACCGCTGTCTGACCGCCACTGACGGTAATGGTCGATTTGCTCTCTATGCCTTCCGAACCCTTGTCTCCCGTTGTCCGCACCATGATGTCGCCACCGTTGACGGCAATCTCACCGTCGGCCTTGATGCCCTTCGCCTTGCTGCTGGCACTGGAATAGGAATAGGTGCCGCCTGTGGTGAGGACTCGTACAGTGCCGCCATTGAAAGTTGCCAGCCCATCAACATTGATGCCTTTGCCGCCTGTACCTTTGCTCACGCAGTACAGGCTGCCGCCGTTCATCTCGAAGTCTGCATCACTTCCTATGCCAGCCGCTCCCTTTGTGTCGCGTTCCTCGGTGTCATACTCCCCGTTTCCTGTTGTAATGAGCGTGGTGCGTCCGCCATTGATGGCTACCAGCAGGTCTGACTTCATGCCCTTGGCGGCCTGTGCTGATGTCTCAACGTTTATGATGCCGCCGTTCACGATAATCTCGTCGTTTGCCTTGATGCCGTGACCGGAGGTGCTGCATACATATATATTATTACCCGGGCGGAACTTTATGTAGTCGTCCGAGACGATTCCGTTCTTTGTGTTTGAGAAGACGCGGAGCTTTCCGCTGCCGCTGAACAGCAGTTCGCCTTCGCTAAAGAAAGTTCCCTTCTGATCCTCTTCGCTCTCGGCGTATGATGTGCCGTCGGTCAGTGTGTTCACTGTCCCTTCTGTCAAGACGACGTAGGCACGCTTGCCGCTCTGCAGGTTGATGGCAGGGCCGTCGCTGTTGGTGATGGAAACGCCATTGAGTGTAAGTTGGTACTTCTTGTCGCTATACAGCTTGAACATACCTTCGCTGGTACTGCCGGAAAGCACATAGTTCACACCCTTGACAGAGGAAGTGACGACCACGTCTGCACCGTTCACCTCAATGCTAACGCCGTCGATTTCACCGCTCACTTCGGCACTCCCTCCATTGAAACTGATGCCAACGGTCGAGCCGAAGGTGTTGTTCTCAATGTAATCTTCGTCTGTCTCGTCAATGGTCTCTGCTTCGGAGAGTGTCGTTTCGTCAAGCGCAACGGTGAAAGAAGTGAGTTCGCCAAGCGAGGATTCTACTCCACCTCCTGTGGCATTCCCATTGTAATCATTCAATCCCAATGTCTCGTCTGAAACACATGCAGCAAAGACTATAGCCATAGCCATTATGCTAAAAAACCTGATGACATTTTCCATAACAGATGTCGTTTCTTTGATAGATAATGAGCCTTTCAATTCGTAAACTCGCAGCAAAGGTAGCGGAAAGACAAATTCCGTGCAAATCTTTTCAGCGAATGCCGCTTTTTCTTCAGCGAAGCACCCTTTTGTTTAGATTGTCTTACCTCACCAGAATATCGTTTTTTCCACACGCTATTCTTAAATTGCAGGCTGCATCAAAATGTTTTCTTTGTCAAACTGGCTCATAATTCGAGAAATTTATCTACCTTTGCAACCAATAAAGCTGTTGTTCACTTGATAAATATGAGATACACAAAATATCTTCTTCTGCTTTTGCTGCTGGCTTCGTGCGCTTCGCAGCGTTCTGACCGCCATCGCAATCATAGAAATGTAGTGACACCAGATGCACCTGTTGCAATACCGGTGTCTGCACCTGTCGTGGAGGAAGAGGCAGAAGAGCCAGAACCTGTGGTCAGTGGACGTCCTTTGGTATCTCAGGTACATCGTGCTCCGCAGGGAACTTGGCAACACAAAAAGCAGCAAGCACTCGACTCGCTTTGCCAGTCTGCCATCTTTGAAACCACACAACTTGGTCTTTATGTTTATGACCTTACGGATGGAGAGCCGCTCTATGCCGTCAATGCTGCCCAAAGGATGCGTCCGGCATCTTGCCAGAAACTGGTGACGGCTATTACAGCGTTGCACTTCCTTAAAGACAATTATAAGCTTCGCACAGATTTTCGTATCACAGGAAAAGTAAAGGCACGAGTCTTAGAGGGCGACCTGACTGTAGTTGGCGGCATGGATCCAATGGTGACAGGAGAAGAACTGCTTCAAGCCGCTGCATCTATCAGACAGCAGCAAGGCATCGACAGCATCGCCGGAAATATCATCTATGACCTTTCTATGCGCGAAGACGCTCCCTACGGCTGGGGTTGGTGCTGGGACGACGACTATGGTCCGCTTTCCGCCTTGCTTGTCGATGGAAAGGACACTTTCGAGGAAAACTGGCTGAAGGCAATGAGAGAGGCAGGGATAAAAGCCAACTCCAAAAATGATGAGGGAAGAAACGCCCGAAAAGATAATAAAAGCCTCACTCCTCGTGGAGAGGGGGGAGGGGGGCAGATCTATTCCATCCGGCACGACATTGACGACCTGCTCATACCCATGATGAAGAACAGCGACAACATCTGTGCCGAATGCCTCTTCTATCAGACAGCAGCCTCTACAGGAAAGAAAGGTGCCGGACGGAAACAGGCGGCACAACGCACAGAAGAACTCCTGAAACGTATCGGACTCAACCCTGAACAATACAAAGTGGCGGACGGTAGCGGGTTGTCACTTTACAACTATGTTTCTGCCGAGATGCTCGTTTCTTTACTTGGCTATGCCTGGCGCACAGCATCAATAAAGGAACATCTGCTACCAAGCTTGCCTGTCGCAGGTTATGACGGCACTCTCCAAAAACGCATGACGGGTACAGAAGCCGAAGGTAATGTACGTGCCAAGACTGGCACCGTGACGGGCATCTCCTCGCTTGCAGGCTACCTCACAGCGGCCAATGGCCATACGCTTGCCTTCGCCATCATCAATCAAGGTGTGTCGTCAGCAGCCATAGGAAGAACCTTCCAGAACAAGGTCTGCCAGGAACTATGCAGTCATTAGCAATATAGAATTAAAATAGTTACAATAAATTAAAACAAAAGTTATTATGAAAAAAGTATTTATTATGATGGCTATGGCCATTGTCTCCTTGCCTTCAATGGCACAAAGTATGGGCGACGGTAAGACGTGTCAAGAATGGAAGAACCATTACAGCAATCAAGTAAGTCGTCTGAAGTCAGAGCTTAGTACAATGAAAAAGCAGGCCAAGGCAACAAACAACGCCGATGCCAAAAACGAAATCCACAAGGTTTCAAATGAACTGAAGAAGGCCAAGCACAATTTGAAAGTGGCAAAGAAAGCTGCCTCAGTGGAAAAGAGAGCCGACAAAAACTTCAACAAAGCACAGAGTAAGTCGTTCAAGTTAGAGTCTAAAAGCGCAAAGGCAAACAGAAAACTGACAAAAGCACAGTCCAAAGCCACAAAAGCCGAAGAGAAAGTGTCTAAGGCACAACTCAAATTACAGAAAGCAGAGCAGAAGCTTGAGGTTATAAACACAAACATAGACCTTCTGCAAAAGAACCTTGACAACCTTCAGAATGAAAGTAATTTGGCTAAAGAGGCTCTTGACAAAGCAAAGGATATAAAGGATAATGCCAAGAAACACCTCATCAACAGCGTCTCAAAGTAATTATTCTTTGTTGACCAAGTGCCAGAGAACTATGCCGGCTGCGACGCTTACGTTCAGACTGTGCTTCGTTCCGTATTGAGGTATTTCAAGACACATGTCGCTCATATCAACAATGTGTTGCTGTACACCTTTTACTTCGTTGCCTAATACAACAGCATACTTTCTGCCTGTTTCCACAAAGAAGTTATGAAGCATGGTACTACCCTCACATTGCTCAACACAAACTATTGTGTAACCTTTTGATTTGAGCCATTCTATAGCATCCTCCGTCTTGCTGAAATAACGCCATGACACGCTTTCCTCGGCACCAAGAGCCGTCTTGTGTATTTCGGGATGAGGAGGCTGTGCTGTTATACCACAAAGACACACGCCTTCTATTCTAAAGGCATCACTACTGCGGAACACACTGCCTACATTATAAAGGCTTCGAACATGGTCAAGCACCACTACGATAGGTTGTTTTTCAGCCTCTTTGTATTCAGCCACACTCATGCGGCCCATCTCGGTTACTTTCAGCTTTCTCATAACTTGTTTATATGAAAGATGAGTGCAAAGTTAACAATTTAAGTGAATAACATGGTTGATATATCATTACTTATTCACAATAAATACATAAAAAAACATACATACTGTTCTTTATCCACACCGACAACTATTTATTAAATAAGTATCAACGCAAAAAAAGTGACTTATCAATTCATGGTATGACATAAATTATTAACTTTGCATATTGTTAAGAATAGTTGATAACCCTGTCACGTAAACAAGCGCATCTGCATTATAATCAAAAGAAAGTACAAAATACACAATGGTTGACAAATTATGACATAAAGTTTATGTATAGTTTATAACTTTCTATAAGGTAGAATACAATGAAACTTATCAACTTATAAACCATACATCATTATCATCATAAAAATAATACATATTATAAAAATAAACAATATAATAATATAAAGATGGTTGATAACAAGTGGAAAGCCATTGGCTATGTGTCGGAGCCTGTGCCGGAGGGAACAGACATAAAGGCTGAGATACGCCGTATGTGTAAAGAGAAGAATGCTGTCATTATGGCGCATTACTATACGCACGGCGAGATACAGGACATAGCAGACTTTGTAGGGGACAGTCTTGCACTGGCTCAGCAGGCAGCAAAGACGGATGCTGACATCATTGTGATGTGTGGCGTTCACTTCATGGGCGAAACTAACAAAATACTTTGTCCGGACAAGAAGGTGCTTGTACCTGACCTTGGTGCCACTTGTTCGCTGGCTGAAAGCTGTCCGGCCGATGAATTTGCGGATTTTGTGAAGGCACATCCCAATCATACTGTGATTAGCTATGTCAATACAACCGCAGCCATCAAAGCGCTCACGGACATTGTAGTGACCAGCGGAAATGCCTTGCAGATAGTGAATGCTTTGCCAAAAGACGAGAAGATAGTGTTTGGTCCTGACAGGAACTTAGGCAATTACATCAATTCTATTACGGGCAGGAACATGGTTCTTTGGAATGGTGCCTGTCATGTTCACGAGAAGTTCAGTTTGGAACGCATACTTGAGTTGAAGTCCCAACATCCCAATGCCAAGATACTTGTCCATCCGGAGTGTAAAGGACCTATCGTAAAGGTTGCAGACAAGGTTGGCAGTACGGCTGCCCTTCTCAAGTTCAGTCAGGAAGATGATGCCAAGGAATTCATTGTAGCGACAGAGAGCGGTATTCTTCACAAAATGCAGCAAGCTTGTCCAAATAAGGTCTTCATACCTGCACCTCCTGACGACAGCACATGTGCCTGCAACGAATGCAACTATATGAAGCTCATAACAATGGAGAAACTCTACAACTGTCTCAAGTATGAATGGCCGGAGATTGATGTAGATAAAGAGGTTTCAGAAAAAGCTGTGAAGTGCATCAACAGGATGCTTGAAATGAGCAAATAATAGTATGTCATCGCTCATAACAGACCTTGCCTATATTCTTGTTGTAGCAAGCATTTTTACCATCATATTCAAGCGACTCAAGCAGCCGCTTGTTTTGGGTTACATAGTGGCAGGCTTCCTTGCAGGGCCTCACATGCCTTATACGCCGTCGGTGAGCAGTGTGGAAGGTATAGAGGAGTGGAGCGACTTGGGTGTCATCTTCCTCATGTTCACGCTCGGACTTGAGTTCTCGTTCAAGAAGATAGTTAAGATGGGTATGCAACCTATCCTGACAGCCATTATGGTGATGGTCTGCATGATAGGCGTGGGCAGTATGGTGGCGACCTGTTTTGGCTGGAGCAGCATGGACAGAGTCTTTCTCGGTGGTATGCTCAGCATGAGTTCAACTACTATCATCTATAAGGCTTTCGATGACCTTGGACTCAGAAGCAAGCGCTTCGCCTCTGGAGTCATTTCTGTTCTTATCATAGAAGACATACTTGGCATTCTCTTGATGGTGATGCTCAGTGCCTTGGCGGTGAGCAGGACTTTCCAGGGCATTGCTTTGATAAAGAGCCTCATGCAGTTGGGGTTTTTCCTGTTGCTGTGGTTCATAGTCGGTATCTACTTGGTGCCGCTCATATTACGCAAGGCGAAGCGCTATATAAACGGTGAGACGCTTTTGGTGGTATCGGTAGGCTTGTGTTTTCTGCTGGCTGTGGCGGCTTCCAGTGTGGGCTATAGTCCTGCTTTTGGCGCTTTTATGATGGGCAGCATCTTGGCTGAGACACTCGAAGCAGAGAATATAGAAAAGAGTGTTGGCTCCTTGAGAGACCTTTTCGGGGCTGTTTTCTTTGTGTCTGTTGGCATGATGGTTGAACCTTCAGTCCTGGTCGAGCACTGGTTCCCTATTTTTGTATTGACGCTTTCCGTCGTCTTAGGCCAGATGTTTTTCGGAAGTCTGAGTTTCTTTGCCACAAGTGGAGACATAAAGCAATCGGTAAGCAGCGGTTTTTCGATGGTGCAGATAGGTGAGTTTGCCTTTATCATCGCCGGCTTGGGACAAGAGTTGGGCGTCACCAGTCAGTTCCTTTATCCTGTGGTTGTGGCTGTAAGTATTATTACCACCTTCTTCACACCTTATATTATTAAGTTTGCCCCAAAAGCCAGCAAACGCATAGAGAGTTCTTTAAGCACTGAGCTACAAACCAAAATAAAGCATAAAAGGGCGTTCTCTAATAATAGAGAACAGACACACAATAAGTTTTTGCCTTCCCTTGCATGGCGTCGTTTCATAACTGCGGTTCTGTTTCAGACAGCAGCTTACCTTACCATAGGCATAGCTACCGGACTGTTTAGTTATGCAACGATACTTCCTTTGTGCCAGCATATCATAGGTGATAAGTACGGAAAAATTGTCTATCTCATTATTACCTTGCTGCTTTTGTCGCCTTGCATAAGGCCTATTGTTATGAAAAAGAATCATAGCAAGGAAGTAAAATACCTGATTTCATCGGGGAAAATGAATGCCTTTATGATACGTTTTGCTATATGTATAAAGGCTGTTCTTGGCTTTACTATTATTTATAATGTAGTGTCATTTGTTTTACCTGTATGGTGGTTTTGGAGCGTCATAATCAGCCTGGCGGCATTTGTCTTGATTATTGTGAGCAGGCCTGTGATGTATGTGAGCATCCGCATGGAGCGTACTTTCATACAGAACCTTCGTCTTAAGGAACAACAGGCATCGCTCGGTTATGGAAGAAGGCTGCGTGGCAAGGACCTGCAGATTGCCCGTGTCCGGGTTCCACAGCATTCCCGCTGGGGAGGCAAGACACTTGCCCAGCTTCATTTCGGCAAGACAGACCGTGTGCACATTGCGTCAATCATCCGTGCCGGTCATCGCATCAACATTCCTGGAGGTAATCACCGTATCTATCCTGGTGACGAGCTTGAGGTGGTAGCGGGAACTGAGTCTATAGAAAAACTTCGTGCCCGCAGCGAACAGGAATTGCATCTTCCCCAAGAGCACATAAACGACGAGCACAGCCTCTCAATCATATCCGTTAAGTTGGGCGAAAGCAGTCCTCTGATAGGTAATACTTTGCCGGACGTCGATTTCCGCATGCGTTACCATTGTATGGTGGTGGGTGTTGAGGACGAGAAAGGTCATCTTGGCACCATCCAGGCCAAGCGTCAGTTCCAGAATGGCGACATCGTCTGGGTAGTGGGAGAAGAGTCCGACCTCAGCATGCTGACGATGGTGATTTAGTGTGCTTCGAGCCAGTTGGTGCCCCAGCCGCAGTCGGCGATGAGGGGAACGCTGAGCGAGGCGGCGCCTTGCATCTCTTCCATAACGAGACGCTGCAACGACTCTTTTTCTTCGGGCAGGACGGAGAAGTTCAGTTCGTCGTGAACCTGCAAGATCATCTTCGACTTCAGTCCTTCCTCCTTCATCCTCTTAAAGATGCAAATCATGGCTATCTTGATGATGTCGGCTGCCGAGCCTTGGATGGGGGCGTTGATGGCATTGCGTTCTGCATAGCCGCGAACTACGGAATTGTTCGAGTTTATGTCGGGCAGTTGGCAGCGGCGGTGGAAGATGGTCTCGGTGTAACCCTTCTCGCGAGCAGTTTCGATGCTCTTTTCCATATAGGCTTTTACGCCAGGGTAGGTCAGAAAGTACTCGTCGATGAGTTGCTTGGCTTCTGTTCTCGACATGCCCAAACGTTCTGCAAGTCCGAAGGCGCTGATGCCGTAGATGATGCCGAAGTTGGCTGTCTTGGCCTTGCGCCTTTCGTCCGAAGTGACTTCGCCAAGCGGCTTCTTGAATATCTTTGCTGCTGTGGCGGCGTGAATGTCGTTGCCCAGCAGGAAGGCCTCAATGAGGTTCTCGTCCTTACTGAGATGCGCCATGATGCGAAGCTCTATCTGGCTGTAGTCGGCACTAAAGAAAAGCTGTCCGGGATAGGGAATGAAAGCTTTGCGGACCTCTTTTCCCTGTGCGTCGCGCACAGGAATGTTCTGCAGGTTGGGATTCGACGAGGAGAGCCTGCCTGTGGCTGTCACCGTCTGATTGAAAGAGGTGTGGATGCGGCCAGTCTGTGGGTTGATGAGCTGCGGCAAGGCATCGACATAGGTGCTCAGCAGTTTCTTCACGCCTCTGTAATCCAGTATTTTGCCGATTATAGGGTGCTTCCATCTGAGAGCCTCAAGCACCTCTTCGCTCGTGACGTATTGTCCCTTTTTGGTCTTCTTGGCCTTGCTGTCGAGTTTTAGTGTGTCGAAGAGCACTTCGCCTACTTGCTTGGGGCTGGAGATGTTGAAGTTCGTGCCCGCCATCGTGTGAATCTCCTTTTCGAGATTCAGCATCTGGCTGGTGAAGAGCCTGCTTGTCTCCTTCAGGCCTTCTGTGTCAATCATAACGCCCGCCTCTTCCATCTCAGCGAGGACAGGCATTAAGGGCATCTCTATTTCGTAGAAAAGACTCCAGAGTCCTTCCTTCTTGAGTTCTTGTTCGAGAACAAGTTTCAGTTCCACCACGTCTTTGCAGCCATAGACAGAGAGCAGGTAGTCGAGGTAGTGGCGCATTTCGGGATGCAGGAGGTAGTGTGCAATCTCTGTGTCGAACATGGGTTTTTGGCTCAGACCTTGTGCCTTGAGTTCCTTCCAATGCGCCTTCAGGTTGTGCCCGACAACGGTGTCATTTTCCACACTGAAAGGAACCTTCTCAAACGCCGCGTGGAGCGTTGGCGATCCCTCTGTAGGGCGTTGGCCAACGCCGCGTGCGGCGTTGGCCAACGCCGCGTGCGGCGTTTCCGGTGGTGTGCTGAAGAGGTCGAGTTGTAGCGAACCATCCGCATTAAGTTTGTCTTCTCGCCTCTCCTCAAGTGGTTGGGTATGAGGCTTTTTGTTCAGCAGTTGGTGGAACTCGAGATGCCTGTAGATTTTCTGAAGCTTGTCGGAGTCTGGCTCCCTGAGTTTCAGCAAATCCATATCGAGGCTGATGGGGACTTCTTTGTTGATGGTTGCCAGCCATTTGCTCTGTTTGATTTGTTCAATGTTGTTCTTGACCTTTTCTTTCAGCGCACCTTTCAGCTTGTCTGTAGAGGCCAGCAGGTTTTCAATGCTTCCGAACTCCTCGATGAGCTTCTGTGCCGTCTTCTCCCCTACCCCTGGGCAGCCTGGGATGTTATCGACGGCATCGCCCATCAGTCCCAGCATGTCGATGACCTGCAAGGGCGACTGCAACCCCCATTTCTTCTTCACTTCCTCGGGGCCGAGAATCTCTGCCTCGCTGTTCTTTCCCACAGGCGGACGGTATATCCTGACACGCTCCGTGACGAGCTGGCCGAAGTCCTTGTCGGGCGTCATCATATAGGTGTCGATGCCCTGCATGTCAGCCTGGTGCGCAAGGGTTCCGATGACATCGTCCGCCTCGTAGCCTTGCACCTCGAGCACAGGAATACGGTACGCCGCAAGAATGTCCTTGATGACGGGTACGGCGAAGCGAATGGCCTCCGGTGTCTCCTCGCGCTGGGCCTTGTATTGCGGGTAGGCCTCGTGACGGAAGGTGCCGCCATGGGGGTCGAAGGCAACGCCGATGTGCGTTGGCTGTTCTTTGGAAAGCAACTCCTCGAGCGTGTTGACAAAACCAAGTATGGCCGACGTGTTTTCTCCCTTCAAATTGATACGGGGATTTTTGATAAAGGCGTAATAAGCACGATAAATCAGCGCGTATGCGTCCAGTAAATAGAGTTTCTGCATCGTTTCTGTCCTTTTATGTGGTAAAAGTAGGAAAAAATTATGAAAGCAGGTACTTTTTATGTAATTTTGCAGTCTAAAGATGCAATAAATGGACATTCTTGATAAGATAAAGGCCCCTGTCGCTGCCGAACTGGAGCAATTCAACGACACTTTCCGCAAAACGCTCTATACCAACAATCCCCTTTTGGAGCGGGCTGTAGAACACTTGCTCAAGGCACCTGGAAAGCAGGTAAGGCCTCTGCTCGTGATGCTTGCAGCACGCATGGTTGGCAAGGTAAACGAAAAGGTCATCAATGTGGCTCTGGCGCTTGAGATGCTACACACAGCATCCCTTGTGCACGATGATGTGGTGGACGAGAGTGAACGTCGCCGGGGATTGCCGTCTCTGAGTGCTTTCCTCTCCAATCAGGTGGCCGTGCTCTCTGGCGATTTTATCCTCAGCAAGGCATTGGAATGTGCTGCTCTGACGGACGATGTGCGTGTGGTCCGATACTTTTCACAGCTTGGACAATCGCTTGCCGACGGTGAACTCTTGCAGCTTGACAGTCAGGAATCCGAGGTGCTGTCGGAGGCGGTTTACTTTGACGTCATCGGTCGCAAGACGGCAAGCCTGTTTTCCGTCTGTGCCCGTCTGGGCGCACTTGCCGCGGGCGGCACGGAGAGCGAGGCAGAGCGTCTGGCACAGTTTGGCAAGCTCATAGGCCTTTGCTTCCAGTTGCGCGACGATATCTTCGACTATGGCTCAGCAGAAGTTGGCAAGCCTCTTGGAAACGATATGAAGGAGGGCAAGCTCACGCTGCCCGCCATCTATGCCGTCAAGCACAGTGATGATGCATCAATCCAAGAACTGGCATTGAAGGTGCGTCGTCGGGAGGCAAGTGCCGAAGAGATACAAAGGCTCATCGATTTCACTGTCAGCCAGGGAGGTCTCGAATATGCACAGTGGCACATGAAGGACATGCAGGGAATGGCTGACGGACTCATCGACGAAACCCGCGACGCCTCAATTACCGAAGCTCTTCACCTGCTCGCCTCCTTTGTTGCAGAGAGAGTGATATGAGTTTCACAAACTTTTGTCCTCCTCCTCGGGGGAGGTCGGGAGGGGGCTGTGGTCGCTTTGCCCCATCGCCCACAGGCCGTCTGCACTTGGGCAATGTCTTTTGTGCATTGCTCTCGTGGCTTTCCGCAAAGAGTCAGGGCGGTCAGTGGCTTCTGCGCATCGAAGACCTCGATCCGCAGCGCTCACGTCGCGACTATGCCTTGCAGTTGCAGGAGGACTTGCAATGGCTTGGACTTCCCTGGGACGACGAGGTCGTCTGGCAAAGTGAGCGCGGTGACATCTACGAGCATTATCTCCAGCAGCTTCAGGATGCAGGCCTCACCTACCCTTGCTTCTGCACGCGAGCCGACATCATGGCGACGCAAGCACCTCACGAAACGGACGGACGCATCGTCTATGCCGGCACTTGCCGCGGCAAATATAAAAACTCCTCCCCCAAGGGGGAGGTTGGGAGGGGGCTGCCACCTGCTGCCATCCGTTTCATCGTGCCAGACGAGGTGATAAGTTTCTGCGATGAGCATTACGGCGAGCAGCACGTCAACCTTGCAAAGCATTGTGGCGACTACATCCTCCGTCGCAGGGACGGCGCTTGGGCTTATCAGTTGGCAGTAGTAGTGGATGATGCCCTGATGGGCGTAACAGAAGTTGTCCGCGGCCGCGACCTCTTGCTCAGCACGCCCCAGCAGTTGCATCTCTATCGAACCCTTGCTTTTTCCGAACCGCGCTTCTGCCATCATCCTTTACTGATAAACGAAGCCGGCCAGCGCCTCTGCAAGCGTGACAAGTCTCTCGACCTCGGTTATTTGCGTGAAAAGCACGTCAGCCCGGAAGAAATCATCGGCCGCCTCGCTTACCTTGCAGGCCTTCTTCCTGCCCCTACCCCTGCCAATCCCCAAGACCTCCTGCCCTTGTTCTCCTGGCAGAAAGTCCCGCAGCAAGACATTGTTACACTTGTCGAAAATACACATCCTAATTTTAGAAATAAAGATACTTTAGGACAATAGTTCACTTCAATCTATCGAAGCCCATAATCCGCATTTCGGTGGCTTCGCAGATTTCTTTTGCGAGGTTGTTGAGGTGGTGGAAGCGGGCATAATCGGAGCTGCCTTCGTTTTGCCAGGGGGCAAGGATGAGCAGGCGGCCTGTCGCACAGGCATAGAAGCGGCGCTGCGATGGTTTCCAGTATTCGCCGATTGGCTCCTTCTGGAGGAGAATAAGCGGGAGCTGGGCGTCAAGGGCATCGCTGACGACAAGGTTTTCGCCTTTCGATATGCCGGGCGTGACAAGGACGGTTCCTTCTTCTGCTATTTGCAAGAGGCGCCGGCGTTCTTGCTGGTATGCCTCTGTGCTTTCCGTGGGCTGGCCTGTTGTTGCATCTTTGCGGTGGAAGAAAACCTGTTCCTTCAAGGGGTATTTCAGCAGGAAGAGGTTGCCAAAAGCGGCATACTCGCGTCCGGAAATCCATAGGTGCAACTGGCGCTCCATGAGCTTCGGGCATTCCTGCCGGATGCGAGCGCGGAGGGGATTCTCGGCCATGTAGCGCTTGATGTTCTCAAGCATCCCTGGGCGGTTGATGATGCGGTCGTGGTAGCCCTTCTGGAAAAGGACGGGGCGGAGGAGGCCCGAAGGAGATGCAGCGCGCACGGCGGGGATTCCCGAAGGAGATGCTTCGGGCACGGCGGCAGATGCTTCGGGCACGGCGACAGAAGCTTCGGGTACGGCGGCCCTTGTGCCCATCGCATTTCCGATGGGGGCAATGGGGTTCAGGTTCCACCAGGCGCGGGTGCAGCCGGTCTTGAAGCCGCGGACGATAGAGCCGAGATGCTTGCCTTCGGGCAAAGGCTCTCGTACTCTTATGAGCAGGTGGATATGGTCGGGCATGATGGCTGTGCGCCAAACCTCGACCATGGGATAGTAGTGGCTGATTTTCCGTATCTCCTTTTCCAGCACTTGCCGCCCGAGGTCGGAGAGCACCATGTGGGGAGCTTCGTTTGTTCCTGACTTTCCTTTTGCATGGCCTTCTATATGGCCGAAGACAGGTTCCCGTCCCTCCACGACCATCGTCACCATGTACGTCCCCTTCTCCCGATAGTCGTGGCTGAAGGAGCGTCGGTGCTGGTTGTGTATGGTCTCGTTTCCGACCATTCTTATCCAAAAAAGATGGCTGCGACGATGATGGCTGCGATGATGCCGCAGAGGTCGGCAAAGAGGCCTGCTGCGACGGCATGGCGCGTCTTGCGGACACCGACGGAGCCGAAATATACGGCAAGGATGTAGAAGGTCGTGTCTGTTGCCCCTTGGAAAATGCAGGAGAGGCGGCCAATGAAGGAATCGGCGCCGTATTGTTGCATTGCATCGACCATCATACCTCTGGCACCGCTGCCGGAGAGGGGCTTCATAATGGCTGTGGGCAGAGCTGCCACATAGTCGGCATTGCCTCCGCACCATTCCACAAAACGCCCCAATCCATCGACAATAAAGTCCATTGCTCCCGATGCACGGAAGACGCCAATGGCAACGAGTATCGCTACCAGATAGGGAATGATGCGGACGGCAGTCTCGAAGCCGCCCTTTGCCCCCTCGACGAAAGCTTCATAAACATTGATGCGACGACGGACGCCTGCCGCTATGAAGGCGATAATGATGGTGAAGAGGATGATATTGGCAATGACGGTGCTCCACAGGTTCATCGTCTCGCGGTCCACCTGTGTGCTGAGCCATATCACGCCGCTCACCACAACGCAGATGCCCAGCACGAAGGCCATGATAGCGCGGTTGAAGAGGTTGATGCGCTGGTAGAGGCTTGTGATGACCATGCCGCCAAGCGTCGCAATGGCTGTTGCGATGAGGATGGGACAGAAGACATCCGTCGGCTGTGCCGCACCCATCTGTGCCCGATAGACCATCACGCCGACGGGAATGAGCGTCAGTCCGCTGGTGTTGAGCACCAGGAACATAATCATGGCGTTTGTGGCGGTGTCCTTCTGTTTGTTGAGTTCCTGCAAGCCCTCCATCGCCTTGAGGCCGAGAGGTGTTGCGGCATTGTCGAGGCCAAGCATATTGGCGCTGAAGTTCATAAAGATGTGGCCGAAGACAGGATGCCCAGCAGGTATCTCCGGGAAAAGGCGCACCATGAGCGGAGACAGCCAGCGTGCCAGAACATCGACCACGCCGCCGCGCTCGCCTATCTTCATAATGCCCATCCAGAGGGACAGCACGCCTGTCAGCCCGATGGATATCTCGAAGGCAGTCTTGGCATTGTCGAAGGTGCTGTTCATAATGGCAGGGAAAGCCTCAGTGTTGCCCAACAGCAGTTGTATTGTGGCAATAAGGAAAGCGATGGCAAAGAAGCCAATCCAGATGTAGTTAAGTACCATAAAAGTCTCATCCCCAACCCCTCTCCGAGGAGAGGGGAGTATTGTTAATAATTGTGTTCATTCTCTCCTTTGTTCGTCGTCTTCTCTTTGTTCTCTTTCTGAATGATACCCACCGTCTACTTCTATAACCAGCATTTTGTCAAGACAGACAAAGTCGGCAATGAAATGTGTTGACGACGGAATTCAACCCCCAAGCTTTTGTTTCTGATATGTTCCCATAAGCGTTCTTCTGCTATGGTTGCATTCTTGCGGTTCTGCTTTGCAAAGTCCTTAAGCTGTGCATATCTGTCAGAAGTAGCCCAACGGAATCGTGTAGAAGTTGTAGAGTCCTTAATCATAAGTCAAGTTCCCCTTGTATATACCCCCCTCTCTCCGGAGAGGGGTTGGGGGTGAGGCTTCTGCCGAGATGGTTATAGGCCAGCTCTGTCACTTCGCGGCCCCTGGGGGTGCGCTTGATGAAGCCTTCCTTGATGAGGAACGGCTCATAGACTTCCTCGACGGTGCCTGCGTCTTCGCCGACGGCGGTGGCGATGGTGTTGATGCCCACAGGACCGCCCTTGAACTTGTCGATGATGGTGGTCAGGATCTTGTTGTCTATCTCGTCAAGGCCGTAGCGGTCGATGTTGAGGGCTTCGAGGGCGACGCGGGCTATCTTCAGGTCAATGCGGCCGTTGCCTTTGACCTGTGCGAAGTCGCGGACGCGGCGCAGGAGGGCGTTGGCGATACGTGGCGTGCCTCGGCTGCGGCTCGCTATCTCGCCTGCTGCCTCGATGTCGATGGGCACACCAAGTATGGTGCTGGAACGCATGATAATCTTCCGGAGCGTCTCGGCATCGTAGTACTCCAGGTGCATGTTGATGCCGAAACGGGCACGCAGCGGAGCGGTGAGCAGGCCGCTTCGTGTCGTGGCACCGACCAGCGTAAAGGGCGACAGGTCAATCTGTATGCTGCGAGCCGACGGCCCTTTGTCTATCATAATGTCGATGCGGTAGTCCTCCATCGCGCTGTAGAGGTACTCCTCAACGATAGGCGACAGGCGGTGTATCTCGTCGATGAAGAGCACGTCGTTAGGTTCCAGCGAAGTGAGGATGCCTGCCAGGTCGCCGGGCTTGTCGAGCACTGGGCCGCTGGTGAGCTTGAAGCCTACGCCAAGTTCGTTGGCGATAATGTTGGAGAGCGTTGTCTTGCCCAGTCCTGGAGGGCCGTGCAGAAGCGTATGGTCGAGAGGTTCGCCGCGAAACTTGGCGGCTTCCACGAAGATGCGCAGGTTATCAACAACCTTCTGCTGTCCGCTGAAGTCCTCGAAGGTGAGCGGCCGCAAGGCATTCTCGAAGTCCTTCTCCTTCTGGCGTCCTTCTTGTCTTATGTCGAAATCTTCCAAAGTTGTATGGGGTTTATAGGGTTAATGGGCTTAGTGGGGGAAGTCGTTTAGGGCTTTGTCCTCTGCCTGTTTCATTTGCTCTCTTTCCTCGTCTGTCTTGTCGCGGAGGCCACAGAGGTGCAGCAGGCCGTGGATGATGATGCGGCGAAGCTCCTCGTCTTGGCAGACACCGAACAGCTCTGCGTTGCTGCTGACGGTGTCGAGACTGATATAGATGTCGCCGCTGAGGGCACCTGCCTGAGAGTAGTCGAAGCCGATGTGGTCGGTATAGTAGTCGTGCCCGATGAAGCGGCGGTTGATGTCGAGCATCGTCTCATCGTCCACGAAGATGTAATTGATGTCGCCCACCACTTTGGCGTAGCTCTTTGCCACCCTTCGCACCCAAGCCGAGACCTCTGCCTGGCTGATGTCGGGCATCGACGTTCCCTGTGTGTTGAATGTAATCATTCCTCCTGAAGCAGTTCGACCGCCTTCTTCACCACCTCGTCGTCGGCATAGATGATGGCAAAGTACTCGCTCATGTCCCAGAGGTCGCGTGCCATAAGGCCTTTGAGGATGCGGCGCATGTTGTCGGTGGCCTTCTGCCGTTCTTCGTCATCCTTTGGACGGATGTCCTGTTTCTCGCCTTCCGCGAAGATCTCGTCGATGAGTTCCTGTGGAAGCTGGTACTCGGCCTTGAACTGCTGGAAGGTGGGATATGCCTTCGCCAGCTTCTTCCGGTTCTTGTCCATGTACTTGAGGTTGGCGTTGATGATAATGCTCTTTGCGGACATTTCTCGGTAGCATTTGGCATAGCGGGTGGTGTCGAGAGGCACGAAGTAGTCGGGCATGATGCCGCCTCCGCCATAGACGGTGCGACCTTTGCGGAGCGTCTGGTAGCGGAGCGAGTCGGGGAAGTGGATGCTGTCGGCGTTTGTTAGTTCGCCTTTGTTGTAGCGGTTGATGACGTCCTTGGCGTAGTCAAGGCTCTTTCCCTTTTCGTAGGGCTTCTGGATGCTGCGTCCGCTGGGGGTGTAGTAGCGTGCGGTTGTGAGTCGTATCATACTGCCGTCGGGCATGTCGATGGGGCGTTGCACGAGGCCTTTGCCGAAAGAACGGCGACCGACGACGATGCCCCTGTCCTGGTCCTGAATGGCTCCGGAGAGAATCTCGGATGCCGATGCGCTGTATTCGTCGATGAGTACCGCTACCCTACCCTCTTGGAAGGCACTGCCGCCAGTGCTTCTGAATTCTTGGCTCGGCACGCTGCGGCCCTTCGTATAGACAATCATGTCGCCTTTCGGCAGGAACTCGCTGGCAATGTCGGCCGCTGCCTGAAGGTATCCGCCGCTGTTCGTCTGGAGGTCTATGATGAGGTCCTTCATGCCCTGCTCCTTGAGCTTCTTGATGGCATCGACCACCTCGTCATGCGTCGTCTGGGCGAAGTTGTGGAAGTGGATGAGGCCGATGGTAGGCGTCACCATGTAAGCGGCATCCACCGAGTTGACGGGAATCTTATCACGCTTCACGTCGAAGTACAGGGTGTCCCTGATGCCTCGCCTTACGATGCCGAGATGGGCGATGGTGCCCTTTGGACCGCGTAGGCGGTGCATAATCTCCTCGCGGCTCATCTTCACGCCGGCAATGGCAGTGTCAGCCACGCTGACAATGCGGTCGCCCGCCAGTATTCCCACCTTTTCGCTGGGGCCTTTTGGCACGGGTTGAATGACGAGCAGCGTGTCCTCCAGCATGTTGAACTGTACGCCGATGCCCTCGAAGGAACCTTCCAGCGGCTCGGTGAACTTCTTCGTGTCCTTGGCGTCGGTATAGGCAGAGTGAGGGTCGAGCTTCGAGAGGATGCCGTTGATGGCATCTTCCACGAGCTTTTTGCTGTCCACGCTATCGACGTAGAGGTTGTTTATCATCACGCTTGCCATGACAAGCTTTTGGATGTTTTTCTCCAAGTCGCTGGAAGCCGAGTTGTTTGCAGGCGCATTGCCGAAGCGCAATTGTGCCGACAGGCTCATGCCTATGAGCAGAGCGACAGCAGCCAAAGTAAGTCTCCTCATATATTATATATAAATAATGTGTCTGGTATTTACTTTATCGACACAAAGGTACAGTTTTTTTTCGATATACAGTTGTATGTATGGAAAAAGTGTATGCTGCTCACTGTCCGCTTTCTTCAAGCATTTTGAAGAGCTTGTCGAGGCGCGGCGCCATGATGATTTCCGTGCGGCGGTTGCGGGCCTTGCCTTCGGCTGTCGTGTTGACATCTACGGGTTTGTATTCGCCGCGACCGCAGGGCTGTATTTGCAAGGGATTGACATTGTATGTCTCGGTCAAGATGCGCACGACGCTCGTGGCACGAATGACGCTGAGGTCCCAGTTGTCCTGGAAGACGGCAGTCTTGATGGGGACGTTGTCCGTGTGTCCCTCGATATAGACATCGATGTCTGTCTGCTTGTTTAGCACTTCTGCCAGCTTGCCGAGCGCTTCCTTGCCCTGCTTGTTGACGATGGCTTTGCCTGACTCAAAGAGCAATTTGTCGCTCATGGCCACATAGACCTTGCCGTCTTCTTCGCGGACGGTCAGTTCTTCGCTGCTGAAGCCGAGCAGTGCATCCTTCACACTGTTGAGCAGGTCCTTCACCTTCTGGTTTTGCTGGGCAATCATCTTCTGCAGTTCAGCGATGGTTTTCTCCCTCTCTTTCAGATTGGCGTTGAGTTTCTGGTTCTCGTCCTGACCAGAGGCAAGCAGCGACTGATAGTTGCGGATGCTGCCCTTGAGCATGGCAGTGTCTGTTTCAAGAGCTGCACGGATGTCGCGACTCTCACCAAGAAGATTTGCAAGGCTGTCACGGCTGAAAAGCGCCGCCAATCTTCCCGACTCAGCAATCTCATACTTCTTCTTACTAACTACACACGATGAGAGCAGCACTGTAGCTGCTACAAGCATCAAAAGGTTTGTTTTCTTCATTTTCTTTCAAAACTAATTATTTTCTGTTTCTTTATTATATGGTCTAACTTGTTTCTTTTTAACAATTTAAGCTCAAAAGTGGCTTCGGAGAATCGTTTCTTTTTGTCCGCCCTACCCCACGGCCGCAAATAATCAATTCTCGCAAGGTTAAAATGTTCCGATTATTCGCACCTTCTCCTCTTTTAGTTGTCTGTTAGAAGAACTTCACCTCTTTGCCGACCACCTCGCTCAGCAGCAGATTGGCAAGCCTGCTTGTGCCGAGACGGAGCCACTGATTGGTGAGCCATTGTTCTCCGAGCACCTCCTTGACGATGGTGTAATAGACAAGGGCGTCGTGCACGGTGTTCAGTCCGCCGGCAGGCTTGAAGCCGACCTGTATGCCAGTCTTTTCGTAATACTCTTTGATGGCCTGGCACATGACGTAAGCTGCTTCTGGTGTGGCAGCGGGCTTCTCTTTTCCGGTACTTGTCTTGATGTAGTCGGCACCGGCATACATGGCGAGGAGGCTGGCTTTCTTGATGTCGGAAGCGCTTGGCAGCAGGCCTGTCTCAAGTATGACCTTCATCTTAGACTCGCCGCAGATGTCCTTGAGTTCGATGATTTCATCGCAAACCGTTTCATAATCTCCGCTTAGGTACTTGCCAACGCTCATCACAATGTCAATCTCTGTTGCACCGTCTTTCAAGGCCAGTGCTGTTTCAACGGTCTTTACCTCTATCAAGGCTTGCGAAGATGGGAAACTGCCGCTCACACATGCTATTTCAACACCATCTATTTCAAGGCTTTGGCTCACAATCTTTGCGTAGCAGGGATAAACGCAGATTGTGGCGACATGAGGCAATTCGGGGTACGCACTGTCGAACTTGTTAATCTTCTCCGTGAGTGCCAGCACGCTTTCTTCGCTGTCGGTGGTCTTTAATGTTGTCAGCTCCACGCTGCCCATCAGGAACTTCTTTACCTCTAATGTGTCGTTCTCAGGCACCTTTTTCTCGATGATTTCAGCCACTTTTGCTGCAACATCAGCATCTTTGATGTCTGTGTTGTACAGTTCAAGCATCTGATCGTACTTGCTCTTTTCAATAAATTCCATACTATATCAGTTTTTTATTGTTCTTATGTCTGTCTTTGTCGCGGAGCGTCTTCTTCTCAAAGCTTGCCTCAAGCGCCTTTGTCAAATCGACGCCTGTCTGATTTGCAAGGCAGATGAGCACCCAAAGCACGTCCGCCATCTCCTCTGATGCGTCTTGGCTCTCGCCTTCCTTGAACGACTGCTCGCCATACTTACGCGCCATGATGCGTGCCAACTCCCCTACTTCCTCGGTAAGAACCGCCATGTTGGTCAGTTCGTTGAAATAGCGCACACCGTAGGTCTTTATCCATTGATCTACACGCTCTTGTGCCTCTTGAATTGTCATTCCTTGTTCTTTGTGTCCATACATATTGTTACGGGGCCGTCGTTGATGAGTTCCACTTGCATGTCTGCCCCGAAAACACCAGTTCCCACCGGCTTTCCAAGGCCCTCTTCAAGCAGTTTGACGAATCGTTCATACACTGGTACTGCGTGCTCATGGCCTGCGGCGCGTATCCAGCTTGGGCGGTTGCCTTTCTTGTAGCTTGCATGAAGCGTGAACTGGCTCACCACGATGATGTCGCCGCCTATGTCCATGATGCTGCGGTTCATCATGCCCTCTTCGTCGTCGAAGATGCGTAAGGCAAGAACCTTATGGCAAAGCCATTGGATATCCTCCTCTGTGTCAGCAGCCTCTATGCCAAGCAACAGCAGCATTCCTGTCCCGATGCTCGATACCTTTGCGCCATCGACACATACACAGGCACGCTTTACCCTTTGGACTACCGTTCTCATCTCTCCCCTACTCTATTCTTTATTATGTAATGTGCAAAACTACGACTTTTCTCTGTCTTCTGCAAGTATTTCCTTCAAAATCTTTGCTTTTGCGATGCCAACCACAGCCGCCAGTTCGCTTTCCTCTGCTTCGCGGATGCGTTTCACACTGTGCCATTTGCGCAGAAGCAGTGCCTTTGTCTTAGGTCCGATGCCTGGCACGTGGTCCAGCGCACTTGCCACCTGGTGCTTGCTGCGTTTGTCCCTGTGGAATGTGATGGCGAAGCGATGCACTTCGTCCTGTACCTGGGTGAGGAACCGAAAGAGGGGCGATTCCACTTTCAGTGCGATGACTTGTGGCGGGAAGCCGTAGAGAAGTTCGTTTGTCCTGTGTTTGTCGTTCTTGGCAAGCCCAGCAATCGGTATGGAGAGGTGCAGTTCGTCCTCTATCACCTCGCGCACAACTTCCATTTGCCCATGGCCGCCATCGGTGATAATCAAGTCGGGAAGCGTCGTTCCTTCTTCCATTATGCGTGTGTATCTTCGCCGCACGACCTCTTGCATTGAGGCATAATCGTCCGGCCCTTCAACCGTTTTAATGATGTACTTGCGGTAGTCCTGCTTGCTCGGCTTTCCTTTCCGGAACACCACGCAGCCAGCCACGGCATCCGAGCCGCTGATGTTAGAGTTGTCGAAACACTCTATTTGCATGGGTAGGGTGGGGAGGTGCAAGGCGTCCTGTAGTTCTTTCATCAGCCGAACCTGCTTTTGTTCCGGATTCAGTTTGTCGCTCTGGCTGATTCTGTCCTTTTTGTATTGTAGGACGTTCAGCTTTGACAGTTCGAGCAACTTTTTCTTGTCTCCCTTTTGAGGAACAGTGACGAGAATGTCTCCTAAATGTTTCACGGGGAACGGAACGATAACTTCCTTACTATCACTGCTGTAGCGTTGTCTCATTTCGATAATTCCTGCGGCAAGAAGCTCTTCGTCCGACTCGTCGAGACGCTTTGCGTACTCAAACGTAAAGGCTTGTGTGATGCAACCGTTTGTGACGTGAAGGTAATTGATGTATGCCACCTTTTCGTTGTTTTCGATGTTGAAAACGTCGATGTTGTGTATGGCGTTGGTGACGACCTCGCTTTTGCTGCGATAGTTCTCTACAAGGAGATATTTTTCCTTTATCGCTTGGGCTTCCTCGAACTCCATTCTTGCCGCGTGTTCCTGCATTTGATGCAAGAGTTGTCTTTCCACTTGTGCGGTGTTTCCCTTTAGAATCTCTTTTGCCTCGGCGATGTATGAAAGATATTCTTCGCGGCTTTGTCTGAGTGTACAGGGAGCTTTGCAGTTCTTTATGTGGTATTCAAGACATTCCTTGTGCTTGTGTTGCGTGATGGAGTCTGCTGTGATACTCTCCCTGCAACGGCGCAGAGGATAAAGTTTTCTTATCAGTTCCAGCAGGAGGTGCATTGTGGGAACGTGGCTGTAGGGGCCGAAGTAAGTGCCAAGACGCTTGTCTATCTTGCGTGTCTGGAAAATGCGTGGCAGATACTCGTTAGTGATGACGATGCTGGGATATGTCTTGCCGTCTTTGAGCAGGATGTTGTAGCGCGGCGACCATTGCTTGATGAGATTGTTCTCCAGCAACAGGGCATCCTCCTCAGTCTTGACGACGATGTACTTGATATCCCGTATCTTAGAGACGAGAATAGCTGTCTTTCTGCTGTCGTGCTCTTTCGAGAAATACGAATAGACACGGCGCTTCAGGTTCTTTGCCTTGCCTATATATATGATGGTGCCTGTTTCGTCGAGATACTGATAGCAGCCTGGGCATTCAGGCAGATTGCTGACAATGCCCATCAGATAGGCTCTAAGCTTGTCTTTTTCTGCCTTTTCCATGTGATTTTTAATATAAAAAGAGGCTGTTGTGTTTGTTGCGTTGGCAACGCAACAAACACAACAGCCTTTGTTATATCTTGAGGAGGGTTGTCATCTCTACGTCCTTGTCAAAGATAGCGCGGCCGTTCAAGCCCTCGATGGTCAGTTCGATGATGAAGTTGATGTATATCTTCTTGGGATTAAACTGTTTGACGAGATTGTAGGCGGCCTTCATGCTGCCTCCCGTAGCCAGCAAGTCGTCGTGAAGCAGGACAACATCTTTCTCGTCGATGGCATCGGTGTGAATCTCTATAGTGTCCTTGCCGTACTCTTTCATGTAGCTTTCCTTGCGTGTCTCGGCAGGCAGTTTACCCGGCTTGCGGCACATCACGAAGCCAGCACCAAGTTTAACTGCAAGAGCAGCACCGACCACGAAGCCTCTGCTTTCAATGCCCACGACCTTTGTTATGCCTTTGTCCTTGTAGAGTTCGTACAGTTCGTTGACCATTATTCTCAGGCACTTGGGGTTCTTGTATAAGGTGCTTACGTCCTTAAACTGTATGCCGGGAATAGGGAAATCTGGGACATTTCTCAGATTCTTCAAAAGAAACTCGTTGTTCATAATCTGTATATTATGCATCTTTATATGTATTGTTCCACATGAAACATCATCGGTTCATCATCACTAGCAGGACGTTTATGTCGCTTGGGCTGACGCCGGGGATGCGGCTTGCCTGTGCCATCGTCTCGGGATCTATTTTGGCGAGTTTCTGACGAGCCTCCGTGCTGAGCGACTTGATGTCCCCGTAGCGGAATCGTCCCCTGATGCGGATGTTTTCGAGGCGCTGTATCTTCTCCGCTATCTCCTTTTCACGGCGGATGTACCCGCTGTACTTCATGCGCACCTCGGCCGCCTCGATGACTTCTTCCCGCCGGTCCTTGATGCTGTTCAGCTTTTCGGATAGGGTAGGGATGAGCGGTGCGAGGTTTGAGAGTGTCAGCCCTGGTCGCATGATGAGGTCGATGAGTTTGCAACCCCGTTGCAGTTCCTCGCTGCCCAGTGCTTTCAGGCCTTCGTTGATGTGTGCTGCCTTCACGCTGTAGTTGTTGCAGAAGTCTTCTATCTCGTTGATTGCCTGTTTCTTGCGAATCCAGTGGTTATAACGCTCCTGGGTTGCCAACCCCAGTTCGTAGCTGCGTTCCGTGAGGCGGGCGTCTGCATCATCTTGGCGAAGCAGGATGCGGTATTCTGCCCTCGATGTGAACATGCGGTATGGTTCGTCCACGCCTTTCGTGACGAGGTCGTCAATGAGGACGCCGATGTATGACTCGTCTCTTCGCATGATGAACGGTTCTTGTCCGGCAAGTTTTCGAGCCGCATTGACGCCTGCCACCAGTCCCTGTCCCGCAGCCTCCTCGTAGCCCGTGGTGCCGTTCACCTGTCCGGCAAGGAAGAGTCCATCGACCTTTTTCGACTCCAGCGAGTGCCGCAGCTCTGTCGGATCGAAGTAGTCGTATTCGATAGCGTAGCCCGGACGGTAGATTTGCAGGTTTCGGAAGGCAGGAATCAGTTTCAGGGCCTCAATCTGAGCGTCGATGGGCAGTGAGCTTGAAAAGCCGTTCAGGTAGTACTCATTCGTCGAAGTTCCTTCCGGTTCCAGGAACAGTTGGTGTTCTGTCCTTTCTGCGAAGGTGACAAGTTTTGTTTCGATGCTCGGACAGTAGCGCGGCCCGATGCTCTGTATCTGTCCGTTGTAGAGCGGCGAGTCGGGTAGGGCGGCACGCAGACGCTCGTGAACCGCCTCGTTTGTATAGGTAATCCAGCAGGGCAGTTGTGGCAACTGTCGCGGTTCGCCCATGTAGGAGAATTTGTGGAAATCGCTCTCTCCGTCTTGACGCTGCATCAGGGAGAAATCCACCGACCGCCCGTCGATTCGGACCGGTGTGCCGGTCTTCATGCGCCCCACGGTGATGCCACATGCTGCGATGCTCTCCGAGAGGTGGAGGCTCGGCAGTTCCGCGCATCGTCCGCCGGGGATTTTTGTGCGTCCGATGTGCATGAGTCCGTTGAGGAAAGTTCCTGCTGTGATGATGACGCAGGGGGCGTGGAAAAACGCACCGTGGAGCGTTCGCAATCCCCGCACGCGGCGTTGGGCAACGCTGCACGCGGCGTTGGCCAACTCTCCACGCGGCGTTTTTTCCTCCTCTGTGAGAAGCTCTACAACCTGGTCTTGCCAGATAGAAAGATTGGGCGTATTCTCAAGGACATTGCGCCAGGCCCAGATGAATTTTCCCCTGTCGCATTGTGCGCGGGGACTCCACATGGCCGGTCCTTTCGAGCGGTTCAGCATCCGGAACTGTATGGCCGTTTGGTCCGTCACTTCGCCGGTGTGACCGCCCAGAGCGTCAATCTCTCTGACGATTTGCCCTTTGGCAATGCCACCGATGGCAGGATTGCACGACATCTGTGCAATTTTGTTCATGTCCATCGTAATGAGGCATGTCTTCGCTCCGAGTTTTGCGGCGGCAGTTGCAGCCTCACATCCAGCATGGCCTGCACCGACTACTACGACATCGTATTTGAACTCCATCTGTTCCTTTACACATCTAATTTAGGCACAAAAGTAGGCATTTCTTGCAACATTTCCTCGAAAAAGTTGCATAAATCACTAAAACTACGTACATTTGCCTTCGTGATATACATAAATTAAGGTACGTGTACACATAAAGTAATCACCAAATCATAACTAATTCTATTTTTCTATGTGGTTAATTAATTCATCAATTGGCAGGAAAGTAGTCATGTCCGTCACGGGCATTGCACTTGTCCTGTTCCTGACGTTCCATGCGTCAATGAATGTTGTGGCACTCATCAGCGAGGACGGCTACAACTGGATTTGTGAAATGCTGGGAGCCAACTGGTATGCCGTGGCGGCAACAGTAGGCCTGGCAGGTCTTGTTGCACTTCACTTCATCTATGCCTTCTGGCTGACATTCCAGAACCGCAAGGCTCGCGGCAAAAACAGGTATGAAGTGACCGACAAGCCCGAGAAAGTGGAGTGGGCGAGCCAGAACATGCTTGTGCTCGGCATCATCGTCTGCTTAGGCCTGTGCCTGCACCTCTACAACTTCTGGTGGCACATGATGGCCGCAGAACTGATAGAGGGCGAGTATGCACAGAATGCAGCCAACGGCGTGTATTGGATCAGACAGACATTCAGCAATCCTGTCTATACATGCCTGTATCTTGTGTGGCTCTGTGCTCTGTGGTTCCACCTGACACACGGTATCTGGAGTGCCCTTCAGACAATGGGCTGGAGCGGCAAGGTGTGGTTCAACCGTTGGCGCTGCATCGGCAACATCTACGCAACCATCGTTGTGCTCATGTTCGCTGCCGTAGTCATTGTGTTTGCTATACAGGGCTGCAGCGGCTGCTGTGGCAGTAGCTGCGGCATCTAATTATGAATTATGTATTAAGAATTAAGAATTGACATAAGTTATGGCAAAAGTATTAGATTCGAAGATTCCTGCAGGTCCAGTGCCTGAGAAGTGGAAAGAATATAAAGCTCACCAGCGTCTGGTGAACCCGAAGAACAAGCTCAAGCTCGACGTCATCGTGGTCGGTACAGGTCTGGCCGGTGCCAGCGCAGCCGCCTCTCTTGCCGAGATGGGCTTCAACGTGTATAACTTCTGCATCCAAGACTCGCCCCGCCGCGCTCACTCTATCGCCGCACAGGGCGGTATCAATGCAGCCAAGAACTATCAGAACGACGGCGACTCGGTTTATCGTCTTTTCTATGATACAGTGAAAGGCGGTGACTATCGTGCCCGCGAAGCCAATGTCTATCGTCTGGCAGAGGTGTCGAACAACATCATCGACCAGTGCGTGGCACAGGGCGTTCCCTTCGCTCGCGAATACGGCGGCATGTTGGCAAACCGTTCATTCGGCGGTGCTCAGGTGAGCCGTACTTTCTATGCCAAGGGACAGACCGGTCAGCAGCTCCTTCTCGGCGCTTATTCATCCCTCTCGAAGGAAGTGCAGCGCGGCAAGGTGAAGCTCTTCACCCGCTACGAGATGGAGGATGTTGTGATTGTTGACGGTCGTGCTCGCGGCATTATTGCCAAGAACCTTGTGACCGGCAAGCTGGAGCGCTTCTCTGCAAATGCAGTCGTAATCGCAACTGGCGGCTACGGCAACACTTACTTCCTCTCAACAAACGCGATGGGTTGTAACTGCACGGCTGCCGTTCAGTGCTACCGTAAGGGCGCGATGATGGCTAATCCTTCATACGTTCAGATTCACCCAACTTGTATTCCTGTTCATGGTGACAAGCAGTCTAAGCTCACCTTGATGTCCGAGTCCCTGCGTAACGATGGCCGTATCTGGGTTCCAAAGAAGCTTGAGGACGCAAAGGCTCTCCAGGCAGGCACCAAGCAGGGCTATGAGATTCCAGAAGAAGACCGCGACTACTATCTGGAGCGCCGCTATCCCGCCTTCGGCAACCTCGTTCCTCGCGACGTGGCAAGCCGCGCAGCAAAGGAGCGTTGCGACAAAGGCTTCGGCGTGAACAACACAGGTCTGGCCGTGTTCCTCGACTTCTCCGAGAGCATCCAGCGCCTCGGCATTGACGAGATTCGTCAGCGTTACGGCAACCTCTTTGACATGTACGAGGAGATTACCGACGTCAATCCGGGCGAGAAGGCTTGCACGAAGAACGGCGTCGATTACTACTATCCCATGATGATCTTCCCCGCCATCCACTACACAATGGGCGGTGTCTGGGTTGACTACGAGTTGCAGACCACTATTCCTGGACTCTTCGCAATTGGCGAGTGCAACTTCTCCGACCACGGAGCCAACCGCCTAGGTGCTTCTGCTCTCATGCAAGGTCTTGCCGACGGTTACTTCGTACTGCCTTACACCATCCAGAACTACCTTGCAGACCAAGCCATTTGGCCACGTCTCTCTACCGATATGCCTGAGTTCGAGGCAACAGAGAAGGCTGTCGAGGCAGAGATTGACCGCCTGATGAACATCAAGGGTAAGCGCTCTGTTGACTCCATCCACAAGGAGCTTGGCCACATTATGTGGGAGCACGTTGGCATGGGTCGCACGAAGGAAGGCTTGGAGGAAGGCTTGAAGCTGTTGAAGGAGCTTCGCAAAGAGTTCGACACCAATCTCTTCATTCCTGGTTCGAAGGAAGGCTTGAACGTCGAGCTTGACAAGGCCATCCATCTGCGCGACTTCATCCTCATGGGTGAGCTTGTGGCTTACGATGCTTTGCACCGTGAAGAGAGCTGCGGCGGTCACTTCCGCGAGGAGCACCAGACAGAGGAAGGCGAAGCCAAGCGCGACGACGAGAACTTCTTCTACGTCGGCTGCTGGGACTATCAAGGCAGCGACGAAAAGGCTCCCGAACTCATCAAAGAGCCGCTGAATTACGAAATCATTAAGGTTCAACAGAGAAACTACAAGAATTAATTTTAGGTTATGAAGTTGTAAGGTTATGAGGTTATAAGGTGATAATAGCATGGGACCATATCAAAATCTCACAGTATGGCAAAAGGCAATGGTGCTGGCAAAAGAAATTTATTCTTTTACATCCAGCTACCCTAAAAGCGAGACTTATGGTCTCGTGAGCCAGATGCGTCGCTGTGTAGTTTCTATTCCTTCCAATATCGCTGAAGGATATGGCCGTGGAACAAACAAGGACCTAGTCCACTTTCTCTATACATCCTTAGGTTCCTCCAACGAGCTTGATACCCAACTTCTGTTATCACGCGAGTTTAACTATCTGTCTGATGACGATGCCATTATGCTTTTGCAACTTAACGAGCAAGTCAATAAAATGCTTTCTTCATTAATATATAAGCGTTCTCAGAATCCAGATGGTGACTTCACCTCAAAACCTGAAACCTAAAGACCTTAAAACCTTATAAAACTATGGCAAAGAATATATCAGTAACAATTAAGTTCTGGAAGCAGAACGGTCCGAAGGACAAAGGTCACTTCGACACCCATGAGTTGAAGAACATTCCCGATGACACCTCTTTTCTCGAGGCGCTCGACATTATGAACGAGGAGCTTATCAACGAGGGCAAGGAGCCTTTCGTGTTCGACCACGACTGCCGCGAAGGTATCTGCGGCATGTGCTCGCTCTACATCAACGGCACGCCGCACGGCAAGACAGAGCGCGGAGCAACAACATGTCAGCTCTACATGCGTAAGTTCAAGGACGGCGAGACCATCACCGTAGAGCCTTGGCGCTCGGCAGGTTTCCCTGTCATCAAGGACTGCATGGTTGACCGCAACGCCTTCGACAAGATTATGCAGGCAGGCGGCTATACTACCGTCCGCACAGGTCAGGCTCAGGATGCAAACGCCATTCTCATTCCGAAGGAAGATGCCGACGAAGCGATGGATTGCGCAAGCTGCATCGGTTGCGGCGCTTGCGTGGCAGCCTGCAAGAACGGCTCCGCTATGCTCTTCGTCAGCTCTAAGGTCAGCCAGCTCGCTCTGCTGCCGCAGGGTAGGGTAGAGGCCGCCAAGCGTGCAAAGGCAATGGTGGCCAAGATGGACGAACTGGGCTTCGGCAACTGCACCAACACCCGTGCCTGCGAAGCCGTCTGCCCGAAGTGCGAGACCATCTCGAACATCGCCCGCCTGAACCGCGAGTTCATCTGCGCCAAGCTCGCAGACTAATAAGGTTTCATTATATCCACCGCTGGCCATAATAGCCGGCGGTGGATATTTACTAATATGCAAGTGACATGACAGCAATACAACTCAACGCAATGAATGTTCAGCTCTGGCAGAACATAGGCACCATAGCCGATAATGAGCCTTTGATGAAGAGGCTGTCCAAGTATGTTGCCCGACTTGTTAAAGCCAAGGACGACCCTACTTTGATGACCAAGGAGGAGTTCTATGCAAAGATAGAAAAGGCCGAGGAAGACTACAGGCAAGGCAAAACTTTTGCTATGTTGCCGGGTGAGAACTACATGGATTTCCGTAAACGTATCGGCAGATGAGCTATATCGTAAATCTTTCGGAAAAAGCTATTGAAGACTCAGATCGCCTTGAACGTGACGAGCCGAAAGCGTACAAGAAGTTCTTAGACTTTCTTGTTGAATTGGAAAGGCATCCTAGGACTGGGACAGGTCATCCTGAACCCTTAAAGGGGCAGCCAGAAGGACGATGGAGCCGCCGTTTGTCGAAGAAGCACCGTCTCGTCTATCGAATCTATGAGACGGAAGTCGTTGTGCTTGTCATTTCAGCCTACGGCCACTATGATGACAAGTAGATAATATAATAATGTATAACCTCTAAACGAGATTGCCAATGAAATAAACAGAACGGTGAACGCAAACGGCCCACAGATGAGGCTCAGCCTCGCAGAGCCACAGGTTTTAATTAACAAACAAAATCATTAACCAGCGTTTCTGTTCGATACTTAGATAGTATAAGATACCAGAGCTTTTGCTCTTGTTCTTAAATCTCGAAACCGCCAAATCTTCGAAACGGAAAGAACAAGCAGTAGAAAGTTCACGCTTTATAGGGGCGTGGATTGTTCTTGCTTATTTCCGTAATGGTTACTTGGCGGTACCAGAGATTTGATAAGCATTGAATGGTTCCGCCTTTTTTATTTACTTACTTATGAAGAAATATGCTTATATGCTTGCATTCTCCTTATGCCTTGGATTGATTGCCTGCGGGGGCGACGACGAGGACAATGGTGTCGTAACGCCCTCAAACAACACACAAAATGGCAATACTAAACAGACACTCCCAGACCCAGAAGGAACAGTAACGGCAAGAATTGCTAATGATGGTGACCGCTATGGGGGAATTAGCTTAAATGGTCCATATGTATATATGGATGTAATGAATAACCTTTGTGTATATGATTATAATGGAGCAGCAATCATAAATATCAGAAATGTAAACGGATTAGCAGCAATTACAAAAGTTCCGACAGGTGGTAGTTATTCAGATACGAAGGTGGCAACTTCAGAAGGGGACGGGTTTGTGATAAAGGCATATCGTTCTGGTATGTACGGGCAGTCTTCATGGATTGTTATATGCCGTATGTACCTTGCTTCTTACATTCGGGACGCACTTGGCAACATCATTGGTGCTACGATAAAATACCAGACAGGCACCGACTGGGTAGAGAAGGACGAGGAATAAGCAAAAATCACTTTCTTTATCGTCAAGTGGAGGCCTATTTTTGGCCTCCACTTATTATATATAACAGCTTATTTAACCAACTGGACCTTTGTGTTTATCACGGAGCCTTGCCCCATTGTGCTGGAGGTTACTTCGGAGGTGATGGTCTCTACCCATCCGTCGGATTTTAAGGTATAGGTTGTTTCTTCCTTGGCCTCCATTTTGATGCCGGCTATCATGGCATCCATTCTCGTTTTTATTTCGTCGGTCACACCGGGCATCAGTTTCTCCAGGAGGCTGTAAATCAATTGCTTCATTTCCTCCGCACTCATGTTTATGACTGCGGAACTCTTTATGTTGCTTTTGTCTGTAACGCTGTAGGTGCGCTTCATCTTGATGCCCATATTGTTCTTGAACTCCTCCTCGGTGCCAGTGTCGATGGTCTTGCCGTTCAGGGCCAACGGACTGGTATTCATCTGAAGGCTCTCCACGAGCGTTTCCTCGGTCAGCTTGCTTGTCAGTTCCCTTTTTACCATATCCTTCACCTTTTCCACCACCTTTTCCACCATCTGTTTCCCGTCTTCTTTGTCTGGCAAGGGTATTGAGGAAAGCAGGTTGTCTATCGAAGCCAACGTCCTTTCCTTTATCTCGTTGAAGTTCATAATCTTTGTCACCCTTCCCTCCTTGTCGGTGGCGTATATGGTGTGGATGCCCTTCAGCATTTCCGTACTCATGGATATGATGCGGCCCTTCGTGTCGCTTTGGTCGGCATCGTTAGTGACATCTGTAATCAGCGCATCTAAGACATAACCGTCTTGTGTGGCATCTGTCACCTCGAATGTTGTCAGCGTTGTTATCGTAACAGGTTTCAGCGATGCATTTTTGATGACTGCTTCGGAAGCATACGTCTTCTTCATGCCTTTCTGCATCTTTGGCGCAATTTTTGTCTGTGCACTGACCAGCATCGCAACGAGCAGCAACGTGCTCATCAAAAAGAACTTTTTCATAGAGAGTTGAGTTAGATTTGACTTTCAGCAGCAAAGGTAGCAATTAAAAGTGAAACATTTGGGATTCTGGGACTAAAGATTAAAGTTTTTTTGTATCTTTGCAGCATATAAACAAATAATAGGAATAATTATGAACATTGGAGACCGTGCCCCTGAGGTTTTGGGCAAAGACGAACATGGAAAAGACATTCGCTTGAGCGACTACAAAGGCCGTAAGCTGGTTCTGTACTTCTATCCGAAGGACAATACGAGCGGTTGTACTGCTGAGGCTTGCAGCCTTCGCGACCGATACGGCGAACTGCAAGGGGCAGGCTACGAGGTGGTGGGCGTGAGCAAGGACTCGGCCGCCTCGCACCAGAAGTTCAAGGAGAAGCATTCGCTGCCCTTCCCGTTGATAGCCGATGTCGATAAGACGCTCCTTGAGGCGATGGGTGCCTGGGGCGAGAAGGTGATGTACGGCAAAAAGACCGTTGGAACAATCCGCACCACCTTCATCATCAACGAAGAAGGCATCATAGAAAAGGTCTTCTCCGGCAAGCAGGTGAACACGAAAGAGCACGCTACGCAGATACTGGAAAAGTGAAAAATTATGGAACAAGGCATTGTCTTTGAAATTTGCGGCATCGTGGCGAGCATCGGCATGATTCTGGGTTATCTGCCGCAGGCCGTGGAGACGATTCGCACGCGCAACACCGACGGCATCGCCCTCCCCACCTTCCTGATGATGGCCGTAGGCGGCTTTGCCTTCATGCTCCAGGGACTGCTCCACAAACCCGACATCATCTGGTCGCTCTTCCTGACCAACCTTGTCACGACCTCGTGCAGTTGTATCGTCTTCAGCATCAAGATCTACAACGACTATTTCCGCAAATAACAGTCTCGACACGTGAGGTTTTAACGTGCTCCTTTTGGAGAATACGTGTTCAGACCGAAACATTCTTTATTTTACGTCGTAATTTGTACATTTTACGACGTAAATTGTACAATTCACGACGTAATTTATACAATTTGCGTCGCAAATTGAAGAACTCGCAATGGCATGATGGCTTTTGCCGCGTGCTCCGTCGCATTTCTCCTTCAGCCGAAAGGGAATACTGCTGGGTGTTCTGGTTATATTCCTGAATATAAGTCCCTCCGAGGTTCTCCTTGGAGGGACGTTTGTTTTACGGACAGGAATGCCGGAACAGTGAAGGGGAAACTTAGAATCCTTATAGGAAATGATGCTTAGTTGATGCTTAGTTTGTCTATAGGAGGTATTTTTCTTGCCATTCTTTGCTTTTACCGAAGGGATTTTGTATCTTTGCAGCGCATAGTATATATAATAATGTGCAGATTATGAAAATAGAAAACAAGATAACGGAGGCTGTGCTGACCATAGTGGAAGAGCTTTACGGACAGCAGGTACCCGAAAAAATGGTGCAACTGCAAGAAACGAGGCCTGAGTTCGAGGGGCAGATAACGCTCGTTGTCTTTCCCTTTACGAAGATGAGCCACAAGGCTCCGGAGCAGACGGCTCAGGAGATTGGCGAGCGGCTTGTTGGGAAGTTGCCGGAGGTCGTCAGCAAGTTCAATGCTGTGAAGGGCTTCCTCAATCTCAGCATTAGTTCGCAGCAATGGATAGGCACCCTTCAAGAGATATACCAGAACCCCAACTTTGGCTTTGCGCCCGTGACTGACGAAAGTCCACTGGTGATGATTGAATACTCAAGCCCCAACACGAACAAGCCACTGCACCTCGGCCACGTCCGCAACAACCTTCTCGGATGGGCTTTGGCGAAGGTGATGGAAGCCAACGGCAACAGGGTTGTCAAGACGAACATCGTGAACGACCGAGGCATACACATCTGCAAGTCGATGCTGGCGTGGCTCAAGTGGGGCAACGGCGAGACGCCCGAAAGCTCTGGCAAAAAGGGCGACCACCTCATCGGCGACTACTACGTTGCCTTCGACAAGCACTATCGCGAAGAGGTGAAGCAGCTCGTGGCTCAGGGCATGGACGAGGAACAGGCCAAGCAGGAGGCTCCGCTCATCAAGGAAGCCCATGAGATGCTCGTCAAGTGGGAGCAGAACGATCCGGAGGTTCGCGCCCTGTGGAAGAAGATGAACGAGTGGGTGTATGCAGGCTTCGACGAGACGTACAAGGCACTGGGTGTCTCTTTCGACAAGATATACTACGAGAGCGAGACCTACCTGGAGGGCAAGGAGAAAGTGGAAGAAGGCCTACAAAAAGGCTTCTTTTATCGCAGGGACGACGGCAGCGTCTGGGCTGACCTCACCAGCGAAGGTCTCGACGAGAAGCTCCTGCTCCGCTCCGACGGCACCAGCGTATATATGACACAGGACATCGGCACGGCCAAGCTCCGCTTCCAGGACTTCCCCATCGACAAGATGATATACGTCGTGGGCAACGAACAAAACTATCACTTCCAGGTGCTCAGCATCCTGCTCGACAAGCTGGGCTTCAAGTGGGGCAAGGACCTCGTGCACTTCTCCTACGGCATGGTGGAATTGCCCAACGGCAAGATGAAGTCGCGCGAAGGCACCGTTGTAGATGCCGACGACCTGATTGCCACAATGATACAAGATGCCAGAGAGCTTTCTGCGGACAAGGTGAACAAGCTGGACGACATTACAGAAGAGGAAGCACAGGAAATAGCCCGCATCGTGGGCATGGGTGCCTTGAAGTACTTCATCCTCAAGGTTGACGCACGCAAGAACATGCTCTTCAATCCAGAAGAGAGTATCGACTTCAACGGCAATACAGGTCCCTTCATTCAATATACCTACGCCCGTATCCGTTCCATTCTTCGCAAAGCAGGTAAGGTTGACCTTTCTGCTTTGGCAAAGGATACAGATTTGAGTGATAAGGAAATCAGCCTCATCCAGCATTTGCAAGGCTTCGAGGCTGCGGTCAAGCAGGCAGGACAGGACTACAACCCCTCTTGCATCGCCAACTACTGCTACGAACTCGTCAAGGAATACAACCAGTTCTACCACGACTTCAGCGTGCTCAAGGAAGATGATGAAGAGAAGCGTCGCTTCCGCATCATGCTCTCTGCCGCCGTCGGTCAGGTCGTGAAGAACGGCATGGGACTCTTGGGAATCGAAGTGCCCGAAAGAATGTAGAAAGCCTCACCCCTAACCCCTCTCCGAGGAGAGGGGAAAACTATGAACTATGAATTATGGACTATGAACTGCTAAAGGGCAAGGTTGATTTCAACGCGATTGCGGTGGATGCCGGCTGTAGCGGCAACCCTGGTGCGATGGAGTATCAGGGTGTCTATCTCGGCAACGAGCAGAGGCTCTTCCACTTCGGCCCCATCCCTGGCACCAATAACATCGGCGAGTTCCTTGCCATCGTCCACGCCCTGGCCCTCATCAAGAAGAACGGCTGGGACATGAAGGTCTATAGCGACAGCATCAGCGGCATGGCATGGGTGCGGAACAAAAGGGCCAAGACCACCTTGAAGCGAGACGAGACGACGGCTCAGGTGCTCGACCTCGTGATACGTGCCGAGAACTGGCTCTGGCAGAACCCCAAGCACGCCCAGGTGCTGAAGTGGAATACAGAAGAGTGGGGAGAGATTCCCGCAGACTTTGGAAGAAAGAAATGAAGCGAAGCATACACTACCTCGAATACCTCTACTGCCATCTGCTTATCGTCTTTCTGATAGGCAGGGTAGGGTTCATCCTGAACAACAGGTGCGTGGAGCAACTGTCGTTCTTCGAGGCCGTCGGTGCCTGCTGGCGAGGCTTCGTGGGGCACGACCTCATGGTGGCAGCCATGTTGCTCGCCATTCCTTGGTTTGTCTCCCTTCTTGCCTTGAGACGCCCTGGATTGAAGCTCAAGGCGTGGCTCACTCCTTACTATATCCTGATGGGTTTTGTCGTTTCGGTCATTATTGTCGCCGATGCGGTGATGTACGAATACTGGCAGTTCAAGCTTGGAATGGTGGCGCTCAGCTATGCCTCTTCCCCGGAGGGGACCACCAACAGCGTCAGCCTCTCCTTCATCCTTGTGCGTGCAGCGGTGCTCCTGATGCTGACCTTGTGGACGATTGTCCCCTGCATCTTGCTTACTCCGAAGCAGCTTCCCACAGGACGAACAGAACGCCTCTGGATGCGCAACATCAGCATCATCTGGACGTTTCTGCTTATCTCTTGCTTTTGCTTCATGCGCCAGGGCGATGTCTATGGCAACCCGAAGGCACTTGTGGCCAATCATGCCGCCGTCAATCCTGTCTATGCTTTTGCCAAAAGCATTAGGTTCACAGACAACTACGCCAAGCGCTACGACCTCCTTCCGGAAGCAGACCGTGCAGACCTCTTCAAGGGACTCTACCCTGAGCCTGCCAACGACATACAGGACACGTTGCTGACAACACGGCAACCTGACATTTTGGTCGTTTTTATCGAAGGTTTTGGCAGTCGCTTCGTCAAAGAGTTGGGCGGTCTGCCCGATGTGGCACCAGGCTTGAGCCGCCTCATCCCCGAAGGCATCTTTTGGGAAAACTACTACAGCAACTCTTTCCGGACGGACAGAGGCACGGTCTCTGCCTTCAGTGGCTGGTTGAGCTATACCGATGTCGGTTTGATGAAGCAGACAGAGTTTCACGCCGCTCTTCCTTCCCTTGCGCGGTCCCTTGGCAGAGAAGGCTATGAGACAGGCTACATCTATGGCGGCGCGATGACGAACATGGGCAAGGAGCAGTACCTGAAGGACATGGGCTTCTGCAATCTCTACGACGATACCGCTTTCACTCCACAGCAGAAGAGCGGTTCGTGGGGTGTTAATGACAGTACAGTCCTGCAGAAAGCCTGTGAGTTTGTCAGCCAGTGGGAGGATGGTCGTCATTTCCTTGTCGCACAGACACTTTCCAGCCACGAGCCTTGGGACGTGCCCTATCACCGCCTCGACGACGAGATTCTCAATGCCTTTGCCTATACCGACTACAGCATTGCCTGCATGGTGGACAGCTTGCGACAGTTGCCGCAATGGGACAATCTGCTCGTCATAATGATTCCCGACCACGGGTTCCTCTACAAGCAGAGCTACGACGATCCGGGCTTCTTCCGTGCCCCGATGCTTTGGATGGGCGG
>CAMZAE010000007.1 GCA_947304115.1 uncultured Prevotellaceae bacterium
ATACAGCCTTTATTTCCATTCCTTTTCTCGTTATGACGTTATGACGCCCCTAATCTTTAATCCCTAATCCATTCCCGCCAGCTTAATCACCTCCTCGGCAATGATGCGTGCCGAGTCGCGCAAAGCCATCGCAGCGGCATTCTCGCCCAGTTCGTGGAGTTTTTCTGTGTCAACAACCGTCTCCAAGGCAAGCGAGATAAGTTGTTCCGGAGCCTCTGCATCACGCATGAGCAATGCCGCCTGACGATTGACGAGAGCCATAGCATTGTGTGTCTGATGGTCCTCTGCCACATTGGGGCTGGGCACCAGAATACTGGGCTTTCCCAACAAACAAAGTTCGCTGATGCTGCCTGCTCCTGCACGGCTGATGACAAGGTCGGCAAGGCGATAAGCCTGGTCCATGCGGCTGATGAAGTCTGTGACAACGAGGTTGGAGGGCTTGCCCTTTACGTCGAGCGTCTGCTCTATCTCCTTTTTATAATAGCTTCCTGTCTGCCAGATGAACTGCACGGACGAAGCAGCAATGCGTGAGAGGCTCCTGATGACGCTCTCATTGATTGTCCTTGCTCCAAGACTTCCTCCGACGATAAGGACGGTGGGCTTTGAAGCACTCAGGCCAAAGGCGGCAGCACATTCCTCTCGTGTCAGAGTATCGTTGAGCAAGCTCTGTCGTACCGGATTGCCTGTGAGCAGAATGCGGTCCTTGGGGAAGAAGCGTTCCATGCCTTCGTAGGCCACACATATCTTACGTGCCTTCTTTGCCAGCGTCTTATTGGTCAGGCCGGCAAAGCTGTTCTGCTCTTGAATAAGGCAGGGGATACCTAACTCGTATGCCGCGTTGAGAGTCGCCGAGCTTGCATAACCGCCAACGCCCACTGCGACATGAGGCTTGAAGTCGCGCAACGTCTGCTTCACCATACGCTTGCTACGCAGAAAGTCTATCAGGACACCTATGTTGCCTAACTTCCACAGGGGACGGAGCAAACCGCGCACAGGCAGTCCTACGATTTCGTATCCTGCAGCAGGCACACGTTGCATCTCCATCCTGCCCTCTGCACCGACGAAGAGAATCTTTACATTGGGATCAGCTTCGCGCAACGCATTAGCAATACTCACAGCAGGGAAAATATGCCCTCCCGTGCCGCCACCGCTTATTATGACTCTTAGATTATCCATAACCTTAATAATTCCTTAATCCCTAATCTTTAATCCTTAATCCCTAATCCCTAATCCTTCACATACTCCGGCTTTCGCCTTGCCGTATGGCTCACACTCAGTATCATGCCTATGTAGGTGCTGGTGATAAAGAGACTTGTACCGCCTCGGCTAACCAGTGGCAAGGGCTGTCCAGTCACAGGGAATGCTCCCACGGCCACTGCCATGTTCATCATGGCCTGAACCACAATCATCAGCGCCAGCCCCATCACCAAATAAGACGGGAAGAGAGCCTTGCATTTCTGCGCGATGCGCAAAGAGCGATACATCAGCATGAGATAGAGCGCCAGCACAGCAACCGCTCCGATAATGCCGAGTTCTTCTATGATAATGGCATAGATGAAGTCGGAGAAAGCCTGTGGGATGAAGTCTCGCTGACGACTATTGCCAGGACCTCGGCCGATGATGTTGCTCGTGGCTATTGCTACCTTGGCGTATGCCTTCTGCGGATTCTCCTGCGGCTTGTAGTCCTTGGGGTTGGCGGGACGTTCCTGTTTGTCTGTAATGCGATGCACCCACGTCGGGACACGGTGCAGCGGGCCTTTGGACATGCTCCACTCCGTCAGTGTCTTTTCCGGGATGGCATGAGCCACGCCGAATACCGTTCCTATGCCACCCAAGCCCAAACAGAGTGCGCCAATGAGTATTTCCTTGCGTATCTGTGCATAGAAGCAGATGCCGAACAGCGCTAATGCAATGATGAACGCGGTTGATGCATTCTCTGTAAAGATGAGGAGTATTGTGATAAAGGACGTTAGTGCCACTATCTTGAAGGCTGTCGGACTTGCTCCCTTCTCATCGCGCAGCGAAGAGAGAATGAAACAACTGAAGCCAACAAGACTCAGCTTGGCAATCTCACTGGGCTGGAAACGTATGAAGCCTATCTGTATCCAGCGGCCGGCATCGTTTGTCTTCTGACCGATGGCAAGCACGGCAATAAGCAGCAGAAGCGACACAAACATGCCTATCGTGCAGAACAGCTTGAAATAGTTGCACGGGATGAAATGCACAAGCCAAGCAATGAAGATGCCCATCAGCACGAAAGAGCCGTGCTGCATGATCGGGTCCCAATACGCACCGCTGCCAAACGTCATGCGCGAACTGGCACTATAGACCTCAATCAACGAGATGGCACAGAGGATGAGGAATACTGCCCATACGCCCAAATCGCCATGTATCAGGGTTTTGTCCTTTAACTTATTTAGTTTCATTGTCATTGTCTTGTCTTTTATAGGATTGCCTATGAGTCTATAGGTTTCTCACTTGCTGACAGAACTGTTCGCCTCTGTCCTCCATATTCTTGAAGAGGTCGAAGCTGGCACAGCAGGGACTCAGCAGGACGGTATCGCCTGGCTTTGCCATGCGGTTGCACGCCTCCACACAATCCTTCATGTTGTGGGTGTCAGCTACAGGAATGCCCATTCCATCGAAGAAATCGTGAAGCTTGCTGTTGTCTGCGCCAAGATAGACGAGGCCTTTGCACTTCTTCTGCACCAGTTCTTTGATGGCGTTGTAGTCATTGCCCTTGTCCTTTCCGCCAATGATGAGGATGGTGGGCGTGGTCATGCTCTCAAGGGCATACCAGCAGGCATCGACATTGGTGGCCTTCGAGTCGTTGATATACTGCACACCGCCCACGCGCGCCACCTTCTGCAGGCGGTGCTCCACGCCCTCGAAGTCGCTCAGGCTCTGACGCAGCGAGGCATCGTCGATACCGCTGATGTGGGCTGCAATGCCTGCCGCCAAACTGTTGTACATATTGTGTTTGCCTCGAAGACTCAGACTTTCCTGCTCCATGTTGAAGGGCGTGGGATACTCGATGACATACTGTCCGTCGGCAATGTAGCCTATCATGCCTTCTTTCTTGATGATGCTGAAGGGACACATCTTGGCCTTGATGCCATACTTCTTCAGTTCGGCTGCAATGATGGGGTCCTCATTCCAGTAGATAAAAGCGTCGTCCTCAGTCTGGTTCTGAACGATGCGCATCTTTGAATCGGTATATTTCTGCATCGAGTTCTCATAGCGGTCCAAGTGGTCGGGCGTAATGTTGAGCAGGATGGCAATGTTGGCACGGAATTCATACATGTTGTCGAGCTGGAAGCTGCTCAGTTCGATGATGTAGTAGTCGTAGGTTGCGCCCTCGGCTATCTGGAGAGCCAGGCTGCGGCCGATGTTTCCTGCCAGGCCTGCATTGTAGCCTGCCTTGCGGAAAATGTGGTAGATAAGGCTCGTGGTTGTCGTCTTGCCGTTGGAGCCAGTGATGCAAATCATCTTGGCATCGGTGTAGCGTCCGGCAAACTCTATCTCGCTGATGATGGGAATGCCCGCATCTCTGACCTTCTGCACCATTGGTGCATCGTCGGGGATACCCGGACTCTTCACAACCTCGCGGGCATTGAGGATGAGTTCTTCCGTATGCTTTCCCTCTTCCCAAGGCACGTCATACTCGCGGAGCACCTGCTTGTAGTTCTCCTTTATCCTGCCCATGTCACTGACGAAGACATCGAATCCCTTCACCTTTGCCAGCGCTGCGGCTCCCACGCCGCTCTCGGCGGCTCCTAATATCACTATTCTTTTCATCTTATCTTATCTTCAATGTTACGATGGCGAGGGCCGCCATGATAATGGTAACAATCCAGAAGCGGACGGTTATCTTAGACTCCAGCCAGCAGCCCTTGGGCCAGTTGATGAGCACCTTGAAGTCGGAGGGCAGTTGCCCTGGCTTGACGCGGAAGGTGTCGTGCAGCGGTGCACGTTTGACAACGCGCCACTTCTGTCCGCGCTTGTTGCCCATCTTGGCATAGTTGGTCTGCAGCAGCACGCTCAGGCTCTCCATGAAGAAGACGAAGCAAAGCAGTGGCAGGAGCAGTTCCTTGTGTATGATTATGGCTGTCACGCCGATGATGCCGCCGATGGCAAGGCTGCCAGTGTCGCCCATGAATACCTGCGCTGGATAGGCATTGTACCAGAGGAAGCCGATGAGTGCGCCCACAAAAGCGCAGATGAAGATGACGAGTTCCTCGGAGCCTGGGATATACATTATATTAAGGTAGGCTGCCATGTGTATGTGGCTGCTGACGTATGCCAATATGCCGAGGGCAATGCACATGATGGCGGCATTGCCTGCGCACAAACCGTCCATTCCATCGTTCAAATTCGAACCGTTGCTGACCGCCATCACAATGAAGGTGGTGACGAAAACGAAGAATATCCAGCCTGCCGCCGTCCTGTACTTTCCCAGGAAGCGGAATATGTCGGCATAGTTGAGGTTGTTGTTCTTGACAAAAGGAATGGTGGTAATGGTGCTCTTGACTTCTTCGCTGCGATGCGTCACGACTTGCTCAGTGCCTTGTCTTTCGTCCTGAATGTTCTCACAGATAACGGCATCGGGACTCAGCCAGAGTGTCAGGCCAACGACCAAGCCAAGAACAGCTTGTCCGATGAGCTTGTAAATGGGGCGCAGACCGTCTTTCGTGACCTTCATCTTGATGTAGTCGTCGGCAAAGCCCAGTGCGCCGAGCCACAGCGTGGTGAAGAGCATGAGGAGCATGTAGATGTTGCGAAGTCGTCCGAGCAACAGGCAGGGAATGAGGGTTGCTACAATAATGATGATGCCGCCCATCGTAGGCACACCTTTCTTGTCCACGCCATAGGGATCGATACTGGCGTCGCGCTGTGACTCGCTGCCGTTGTGCGTCTTCATCCACTTGACGAAGTACTGGCCGAACCACATGGAGATGAGCAGGCCCAGCACCAGCGTGAGCACCGCACGGAAAGAGATGTAGTGCCACAGATTGGCACCCGAAACTCCGAATTGGCCTAAGTATCTGAACAGGTAATATAGCATGTCTTTTTGATGACTTTTGTTGTTTTATTTTGTTCTCTTTTCCTTGTCTAAAATCCCCGCGTGCGGCGTTTGCAATCTCCGCGTGCGGCGTTGGGCATTTCCGCGTGGGGCGTTGGGCATTTCCGCAGGCGGCGTTTTCGAGTCCCCTCAGAGGGGGTTAAATTCCGAATGCTTCGCGTATCACTTCATGGTCGTCAAAGTGATGTTTCACGCCTTTGACAATCTGGTAATCTTCATGCCCCTTGCCGGCCACAAGGATGACATCGCCCGGCTGCGCCATTGTGCAGGCGGTGCGGATGGCTTCCCTGCGGTCCACTATGCTGATGACGTTTCGCCTCTGGGCACTGTCGAGACCTGCCAGCATGTCGTTGATGATGTCCTGCGGCTCTTCATTTCTGGGATTGTCACTCGTAATGATGACGCGGTCGCTGTGCTTCACGGCCTCCTGTGCCATCAAGGGGCGCTTCCCCTTGTCGCGGTTGCCGCCTGCTCCGCAAACCGTCCAGCATTGGCCTTTGCCTTGCAGGACCTCGTTGATTGTCGTGAGGACATTGACCAGGGCATCGGGCGTGTGGGCGTAATCGACGATGGCCGTGACGCCTTCCTTCGAGCGGATGGCCTCAAAACGGCCGTTGACGGGCTTCTGCGCACTGAGCAGGACGAGTGCCTGCTGCGGCTCGACACCCAGCATGACCGTTGCGCCATAGACGGCAAGCAGGTTGCTGACGTTGAAACGCCCCACGAACTGCACGCTCACCTCCCGTCCGTCAATCTCCAGGTCCATGCCCTCGAAGCTCTCCTCCATGATGCGGGCCTTGAAGTCGGCCGCAGAGTGGAGGGAATAGGTCTTGACCTTCGCCTTGCAGTTCTGCACCATGACCATGCCGTTGCGGTCGTCGGCATTGACGATGGCGAAAGCGTCTGCCGGAAGAGCATCGAAGAAGCCCTTCTTGGCGTCGCGGTAGTTCTCGAAGGTGCCGTGGTAGTCCAGGTGGTCGCGCGTGAGGTTGGTAAAGATGCCGCCACTGAATACCAGGCCGCCTATACGCTTCTGGCTGACGCTGTGGCTGCTGACCTCCATGAAGGCGTAAGCACAGCCTTCGTCCGCCATCTGCCCAAGCAGACGGTTCAGGGTGATGGGATCAGGCGTTGTGCATTCAGTGGGAACAGGCTCGCCGTCGATGTAGTTGCAGACGGTGCTGACGAGGCCGCACTTGTATCCGAGCTGGCGGAAGATGCTATAGAGCACGGTGGCGATGGTCGTCTTGCCATTGGTGCCTGTCACACCGATAAGGTGCATCCGCTTGGTAGGCTCGCCGAAGAAGTGTGTTGCCAAGACACCCACAACGTCCTCTGTGTTGGGATAGACAAGATAGGTGACATCTTCTGCAATCGTTTCGGGCATCTGCTCGCACACCACGACACGGGCGCCAAGCTCTATGGCTTTGCCTATGAACGTATGCCCGTCCACCTGAGTGCCACGCATTGCGACAAAGGCTGCGTCCTTTTGGATGCGGCGGCTGTCTATTTCTATGCCTGTTACTTCTCTGTCGATGCTGCCCACCACCTTTTGCGGCTTGCAGTCTTGTATGAGTTGCTGAAGGTTCATGGTCTTTATTTTATATAGGTCGTATAGGTCTTATTTTCGCTTCGGTGCTGCTGTCAGTGTTATGGTCTTCCCTTTTATGGCAGGGGAGCCTGGGGCAATGTCCTGTTTGGCAATCTGTCCGCAACCGTTGATGCGGACACGAAGGCCTCGCTGTTGCAGTGCATAGACTGCATCCTTTACGCCCATGCCTGTCACATCCGGCACCTTGTTTAAGGAAACCGTGTCTGCCTCTGTCAGGCTGAGTTGATTCTTTGCTATGCCCATGCCCTCGACGATGGCTTTGGCTTTTTCCATGCTGCCCTTTGTCGCCTCGGGAACAAAGACGGAGTTCGTGTCGGCGGCTGCAACGGCATTGCGCACAGAGTCGCGCGACATGATATATTGTGATATCTCGCTGAAGACAGGGCCGCATTGCCCACCGCCCGAAGCTGGCAGCCCCTGCTTCCTGATGCAGACGATACAACTGTATTTGGGATCGTCGCTGGGGAAGTAGCCGCAGAAGCTGACCATGTACTTGCGGCCGGCATAGGAGCCGTTCTCGCTGAACTGTGCTGTTCCTGTCTTGCCGCTCACCTTAAAGAGTTTGCCGCCATTGCCAGCTTTCCTGCCGAGGCCGCCGCTGACAACATGCTCCAAGCAGTACTGGATATCGCGAAGCGTGGAGGGTTTGCAGATGCGCTCCTTGATGACTTCTGTCGGGAACTCGCGCACCACCATACCGTCCTTAAGCTCTGCCTTCACAAAGCGCGGCTTCACCATCTTGCCGCCGTTGGCAATGGCGTTGTAGAACGTAAGGGTGCTGATGGGCGGAAGCATTGTGACGTAACCGATGCTCATCCAGGGCAGGTCGGTCTTGCTCCAGTAGCGCTCCTTGCTGAGGGGATGCGGAATGCGGGGAGTGGGTGCATTGTGGAAGGGGAGGTCGAGAGGAATGCCCACACCCTCGCGAGCCAAACCATCGACATAGGCGGCAGGATTGCTACTGTATGCCTCATCAATAATCTTGCTTACCCCAATGTTGCTACTCTGCCCCAGGATGTCCTCCACCTTGAGCACACCATAGCCGCCACGATGCCAGTTATGATCCTTCATGTTCCGGCCATGCATATTGACGATGCCTGGAGCACAATCCACCGCCTTGTCCAAAGTGATCTTCCCGTCCTCAAGTGCTACCATAATACTGCCGGTCTTGAAGGTGGAGCCGGGTTCCCAAAGGTCATAGATGGCATGGTTATCCATCTCGTAGTACTCACCGTCCTGAGCACGGGAGAGATTGACGATGGCCTTCACGTCGCCCGTCTTGACTTCCATGACAACGGCAACGCCCACCTCGCCGTTGACGGTTTCCTCCTTCAGCTTGCGGCGAAGGGTGCGGTCGGCAAAGTCCTGTATGTTGATGTCGATGGTGGTGAGCAGGTCATGCCCGTTCTCTGCCTGAGCGTCAACGACGGGGACCCTTCTGTTGCGCACCGTAATGAAGTGCTTCGAACCCGGCTTGCCGCGCAGGATGCTGTCGAAGCTCAACTCCAGTCCGCACTTGGCTTGGCTGCTCGTGTCGTTGTAAAGTTCGCCAATGGTGCGGCTGGCCAGTCCGCCGTATGGCTTGAGGCGCAGCAGCATCTCGTCTGCATGGAAGCCGCTGCGGTACATGCTCTCCCTGAGGAATGGCAACTCCTTACAAGCCCTGTATTGAACGTAGCTGGCCAGCTTCGGGTAGATGCGCCAGGAGTATTTGCCACGAGCCTTGCCCTGAAGCAGACGCTCGCGGAACCACCTTGCGTCGCGGTCGGGGAAGATTTGTGCCAGTCCGTCAACGATGCTGTCTAACTTCTGGACGAATGTCGTGTCGCGGAACTCGCGTGTCTTCCTCTCAATGCTCGAATCAGGATCATGCACGGCAAAGTCCATGTAGAGTGCGTACTTGGGCACGGTGCCGGAGAGCACCTGGCGGTCACACGAAAGGATGTTGCCACGGTTGGCCGGTATCTTGGCCGTCTTGCTGTTGCGCCCCACCTCCTTCCAGTAGTCGCTCTCTGGCGGCAGCATCGTGTAGAGTGCTCTGCCCAGGATATACACCCCTGTCAGAAACATCAGCACAAAGATGACGATGTACCGCCTTGGACCCTTATCTTTATTGTTAGCTTGCATAATCTCTAATCCTTAATCCTTCACATTTATTGTGAACGGCGCAACCTTGCTGGGTGTCAATGTGCTGTCGCCTTGTTCACGGAGCTTCTGCTCGAGCTGGCTCTGGCGGCAGAGTTGTGTGAGTTCGCTGACGCGGGTGATGCAGCGGTAGCGCCAGTCCTTGAGTTCTGCCTCAAGCTCCGTCTCCTTCATCATCTCCACCTGTGCCTGATAGCCGTTGGTGATGTAGAGAAAGATGCCGGCCAGGACAAGCAGCACCATCTTCCACTGGCTGAGAAACCAGCGAGGGGCAGCATCCAGCATCTGTCGTATGCCGGCAGCCGTCATTTCGTCGGTCTCGTCTTCGTCGCCAACGAGCGAGCGCATCAGCTTCTCCTTGTCGCTGACAGGCTCTACAGGCTCTGAGGTCTCAAGGCTCTCTGAAAACTCTGGGGTTTCCGAGAGCACCTCCTGCTGTTCCTCCAGATTGTCTAATTCTATCTCAGCCATATCATTTTAATCCCTAATCCTTAATCCCTAATCCCTCTTCGCCGCTATGCGGAGCTTTGCCGAGCGGCTGCGAGGGTTGCGGCTTTGCTCTTCGGCATCGGGAGTGATGACACTGCGGTTGACGGCTTCCAATGGCGCGTTGCTGCGACCGAAGACGTCGGTCTCCACCTTTCCCTCTGCGTTGCCAGCCTTTATGATGTTCTTCACCATTCGGTCCTCGAGGGAGTGATAGGTGAGGATACTCAGGCGCCCGCCTGGTCGCAACAGCTCGGTGGCTGCGCAAAGCATTTGCCTAAGGGCAAGCATCTCGCCGTTCACCTCGATGCGTAGTGCCTGAAAGACACGTGCCAGGTCCTTTTTCTCGCGGTCATAACCCATTAAGGGCTTTAGCACTTCCGCCAGCTCCATCGTTGTGGCGATGGACTTCTGCTGACGTGCCTTGACGATTGCAGAAGCGATGCGACGGCTGTTCTTCAGTTCGCCATAGAGATAGAGGATGTCTGAAAGCTGCTCCTCGCTGTACTCCTCCACGACGCGCTTTGCCGTGAGGCTGGCCCTTTGGTTCATCCGCATGTCGAGCGGTGCGTCGAAGCGGAAGCTGAAGCCCCGCCTTTCCTCGTCGAAGTGATGACTGCTTACGCCCAAGTCTGCCAGTATGCCGTCCACCTGCTCATGTCCATAGTAGAGCATCCAGTTCTTCAAGAAGCGGAAGTTACTGCGGATGAAGGTGAAGTTCCCATCGCCCTCCATTATGGGGAGGGAGTCTTCCAGTTCCTTTGCATTCTTCGCGGCATCCTCGTCTTGGTCGAAGCTGTAGAGATGTCCCGTGCCTCCAAGCCGCCGGAGAATCTCTTTGCTATGGCCGCCGCCACCAAAGGTGAGGTCCGCATATATGCCTCCGGGCTTGATGTCCAACCCGTCAACTGCCTCCTTCAGCAGCACCGGCACATGATATGTGTATTCACCTTTCACCCCTTCAACCTTTCATCATGTCCTCCAAGACGCTTGCCACCTGCTCCGGATTGCTCAGAAGTCCCTCTGCCGCCTGCTTGCTCCATATCTCGATGGTGTTGTCCACTCCGATGAAGCGCACGTCGCTCTTTATGCCGGCATGTTCCAAATAGCGGCGGGGGATGAGCATACGGCCACCGCTGTCGAGCGTAATGTTCTCAGCATCGGCAGTAAAGAGACGCAAGCCTTCGCGCTGACGGCGGTCGAAGAAGTTTGTGCGTGCCCGCACAGCATCAACCTGGGCATCCCAAACGCTCTTGGGATAGAGCACAAGACAGTTCTCGAAGATGTCGCGACGCAACACCAACCCCTCCTCTTCCTCCTTTTGAAGGATTTTTCGGAAGACGCTGGGCACGAAAACACGGCCTTTTTCGTCCGTCTTGGCATCTATGCTACCTGTAAATCTCATCGTCTTTTTTCCTTTTCTATAGAAAATCTGCTGCAAAGATACACAATTCCCCACAATTCCCCACACATTTCACAAACTTTTTTTATTCATACACAGCAGTATCCTGTGTATAACTTCATGCTGCGCTTGCATCAGTGTCGCTTAAAACCCTATACACAAAGGGATTTAGGCTCGTTTAAGCATCTTCACTTCTTGTGTTGAAAACTTTTTTCAGCACATTGCAAAGCAGTGGGGAACTATTACGAAACAAAAGACAAGCCCCGTCGCCCGATGATGAGCGACGGGGCCTGAAGATCCCGTTGTGCTGTTAAACTGCTGTTACCTATTTCAGCATGACCTTTTTACTTGTTCCGTCTGAGTGACGGATGATGTTCAAGCCACGCTGGGGAGCAGGAATGCGCTGGCCTGCGAGGTTATAGATTGCTCCCTCTTCCGTCTCCACGCTGGGAGAAACAACCGCGTCGGGATTGTCGTCGAATATCATCCGCAGCTTTGGGGCACTTGCCGTTTCGTCGCTCGGAATACGCAGATAGGCCTTGCCTGCTTCCAATGTGATGTCGTTATCAACAGGGAAGAAGCCGTCATCGCCGTCCTTGTTAGACAGCAGATAGTTATTATAGCCATCGGCGGTCTGTGCCAAGACTGTTGTTGCCGACGTGCCTACCAGCAGGTTGGCATAATAGGAGTACGACTTGCGCACAGGAACTTCGTAAGTGCCAGGTTCGCCCGCCAGCAGGAGTCCTTCGCCAGCAGGAACGTCGTTCACACGCATCATCAGCACATCACCTGTAAGCCGTTGGAAGCCCGCTGCTGTGTAAGCCTTGAGGCCATGTATGCCGCAGAAATCCAGGTCTTTCTCGCATGAGAAGGTTTCTATCAGAGAGTTCAGCGTGATGCTCACCGTTGGTTCCTTCACCTCGAATGTCGCCGTTCCATCGGCCAGCCATTGCCCCTTGTTGTCGAGCAGAATCACATGCAGGTCGTGCATTCCGATGGAAAGGTCTTCTGCCTCTATCACGATGTCGTCGTCGGTCAGAGGGAAGGTCAAGGCGTCGTCCTTCTCGTCGTCAATCCATATCTGGCACAACAAGAGGGCATATTGCAGCTCGTTCATATAGAAATACTCTGTTTGAACGGGCGAAGCCTCGCCTGCGGCGTTGAACGTCTGATAGTGTACGGAATGCAGGCCTATTTCCATGTGGCTGATGTCAAGATTGATAAGGCCGTTCAGTGTGGGAGCAGTCTGGGCGGTCGATTCGTCGTTGTCGAACCAGTAGCGGGCAGTGGTGCTTTCCCTGTCGCCTTTCCAAAGGAAGAAATATGCTGTCTGCACAGGTGAAGCATCGCCTGATGCATTAAACGTATGATAGTGTATGGCATGTGCTCCATTTTCTATACAACTGATGTCGAGTTCGATGATGCCTTTTGCTGTAGGCACCGTATGTGCGGTTGTCTCGTCACTGTCATACCAGTAGCGTGCTGTTACACCCTCTGTATCGCTTTTCTTACTTAGGAAGAAATATGTTGTGCGGACGGTACTCCATTTGTTCCTTGTGTCACGCCCTTGCAGGCGCAGAGCATGAACAGAGCCTTTCGCCAGAGAGCCGATGTCAAGCTCTATAGTCGTCTCGCCATTGGCCGAACCTGACTGTAGGGTGGACAGGTCGTTGTCGTACCAGTAGCGATAGCTATAGGCTGTCTGTCCTCTTGCCGAACTTATCAGGGCAAGAAGCATGATGAATCCTATAAATCTGAGCTTCATGGCTTACTTACTATTCTACGTTAATTTTAATGTTCAGCTTGCCGTCCTTGTGGGAGCCAATCACGTCGAGCTTCTTCACCAGCGGATAGTCGGGTGTGGTGTCGTAGGGATACATGCCGCCGTAGATGCCTATCTCTGTGCCGTCAGTACCAACGTAGGTAGCAGCAGCATTATCGGTCAGATGGTAGTAACCTGTGAAATATCCATCCATAGAATTAACAGACCATGAATCAGAGAAACCACTACTGCCTTCCTTCACTAAGCAATGACTTGTTTTGTTTGTATTATCCAAAGTGAGAGCTGCACAAATGATGGAGTTCTTGATTGACGAGTGATAAATGCTATAGACTTCCTTAGTATCATTGAATAAGACGCAATTTTGCACATCAAATTTTCCGTTATTGCCAGAATCCCCGTTATCACACCATATGTTATTTAGCACGCTATTAATACAAACCACATTGGCCCCTTTATAGGCAAAGATGCGAGAACCGATTTGGGAATGTATAACGTTTTTTTGACAATTCTCTATAAATAATTCACCTCTTCCATTTTGGCCCATAATAAAAGAGCATTTAGAAATAACTATTTTTTCCGTTCCGTCTGTGCCTTCTATCGTTAACGTCGAACCATTTGCGTTTTGACTACTATAGCTTAATCCTTCAAAGGTCAGAGCATGAGAACTTCCTTTGGGTAGTTTAAAAGAACTACTGGAACCTTTTATTATTGTCGTTTTGGTTATTCCCTCGCCTCTGATAGTAATGGCTTTGCTGATGTTGCAGCCATTAAAATTACCCGAAGAGAGTGTAATGACATCTCCATCTACAGCGGCTTCATGCGCCTCATTTAATGCATTTTCGCCATAGAATGCTTGGATTCCAGAGCCATGCTGCAAGGTTGCGACACGGCTGTCCTGTGCCATCGCGCCCACTCCGCAGGCGATGGCAGCGGTTAACATAAGAAATAGTTTTTTCATGTTAAATAAGTTTTTTGTGCCTGCAAACACCCTGAAGCTGGCAAATGATTGGTTTTGTTGGTTTTCGCAGATATACAAAAAAGGCGCAGGTGTTTTGCTTCTCAGCCTATCCTGGAGCTGTAAGCCTTCGCAATGCCCTTACCACACAGGATAGACAACGCTGTTAGCCCACGCCAGTACGAACTACATATAATAAGGTATATAGAAGCGTACCACGCAGACGTCTCGTTGTCATCTGTCTGCTGCGGTGGTAGGAATTTGCGAGATTCATAGTCCACAACGAAAGACGTTCGAAAACGTCTTTCTTATATAAGAGACCGCCCACCGCCCATAGGTGAGCCAACCGAGCGATGCCGCAAAGTTACGAAAAAAAAGGATTTCGGCAAAAGCTTTTGAAGAAAAATTGTTCTTTCTTCCTGCTTTTGTTAGAAAAACACTTAATAAAAGCCACCTCGAAAGGTGGTTTTTGTTTATCTGTTGTATTTATGAATGGACGTCGTCACTTAAGCTCATAATAGTACTGTTTTGTCTTTTTCGTCGTTCTTATAGAAGGGAAGATATGTCCAGGGGACAATTATTTGAGCATCAAGTATTAAAAGCTTTTCTTTTTCTATACGTATTCCAGCGTCAAAAGTCTGTCTGGGGCGAAGACGGTTTGAGCCGTTGCGAGGAGGTCTTCGGGGGTGATGGCGTCGAGGCGGTCGAAGAGTTCCTGACGGGAGAGCGTTGTGCCGTAGTGGAGGTAACGCTTCGCCATGCCGATGGCAATGTTCTCGAAGTTGTCGTAGGAAATGCCTATCTGCCCCTTGAGCTGGCGACGGGCTGCATCGAGGGTGCGCTGGGACAAGGGGCCGTCCGTCAGGCGGGCCAGTTCGCGGTCCACGAGTCGGCGGCAACGCGCACGGTCTTGGGCATCGCAGCCATAGTAAATCGTCCAGACGCCTGTGTCGGTATAAGTTGTGCAGTTGCTCTCGACGGTATAGACAAGCCCGTTCCGCTCGCGCAGGGCGAGGTTCAGGCGGCTGCTCATGGCCGGTCCGCCCAGCATGTTGCTGAGGAAATGCATGTGGAGATGGCGAGCGTCGTTGCCGCCGAAAGCCTGTGCCCCGATGACCACATGCGCCTGGTGCGTCCCCTTCTCGCGGACGATGTTAAAATCCCCCTGTGGGGCGTTGGCCAACGCCGCGTGCGGCGTTTGCAATCTCTCCACGCGGCGTTGGCCAACTCTCCACACGGCGTTTTTCTCTGCCATGCGGACCACCTTCTCGGCCTCTATGTTGCCCAGCACGAAGAGCACCATCTTTTCGGGATGATAGAGGCGGCGGGCGAAGCGTTGCATGTCCTCGGAGCGGAAGGTGCGCAGCGTCTCGGCATCGCCCAGGATGTTGCGTCCCAGCGGATGACCGGGGAAGAGCAGGCTCTCGAATTCGTCGTAGATGAGTTCCGAGGGCTGGTCCTGATAGCTCTCTATCTCGTCGATGACAACTTCCGCCTCGCGGTTCATCTCCTCCTGGGGGTAGGTGCTGTACAAAGCGATGTCGAGCAGGAGGTCGATGCCACGGGCCACATGCTCCCTGAGACAGGTGCAGTAATAGACGGTCTCCTCTTTGCCCGTGAAGGCGTTCAGTTCGCCGCCCACGCTCTCCATGGCCGAGATGACCTGACGGGCAGAGCGCCGACTGGTCCCCTTGAACGACATATGCTCGGTGAAATGGGCCATTCCGCTCTCCTCGGGCAGTTCGTGGCGCGTCCCCGCATCAACCGCGATGCCGAGATATACCACGTCTGTCTGCCCGGGCATACAGACGATGCGAAGACCGCTGGGAAGGGTATGAGTGCTGAACATAGAGAACAAGAAAGCGGGAAGCATCCGATGCTCCCCGCCTTCCTCCATAAAATATGCGTACTATTTATTTAGTTCTTGAAGAAATCCTTAACGGCCTCGTTGGGAACCATCTGCTCGTCGAAGGAGTAAGAACCTGTCTGAGGGTTCTTCACCATCTTGATAACCTTGGTGTATGAACGGCCATCGGTTTTACCCGTCTGAAGGGTTGCGACTGTTTTCTTTGCCATAGCTTATTAGGTTTTGAGGTTTCAGGTCGCTTTGCTTTCAGGTTTTGAGGTCTTTTCTCTTTTGGGGGCTTCACCCTAAAGCTTATAACCTCATAACCTAACAACCTTATAACCTTGTGTTTTTTTACTTGATTTCCTTATGAACAGTCATCTTCTTCAAGATGGGGTTGTACTTCTTAAGCTCGAGACGCTCGGGAGTATTCTTCCTGTTCTTCGTGGTGATATAGCGAGACGTGCCCGGCAGACCGCTCTGCTTCATCTCGGTGCATTCCAGAATCACCTGAATTCTGTTGCCTTTAACTTTCTTTGCCATAATCCTTAATTATGTTTTGAGGTTTTCAGGTCGCTTTGCTTTCAGGTTTTAAGGTGGGTGTTCCAACCTCACAACCTTATAACCTTACAACCTGTTTTCTTTAGCCGATTACACGAATATCCTTCCAATCACAATAACCCTGGGCCACTGCATTCTTCAGAGCAGCGTCGAGTCCTACCTTGTTGATGTAGCGCAGACCGGAAGCGCTGATGCTCAGACTAATCCAGCAGTCCTCTTCCACATAGTAGAACTTCTTGGTGAACAGGTTCACGTCAAAGCTTCTCTTCGTGCGACGCTTGGAGTGCGACACGTTGTTGCCAATCATGGCCTTCTTACCGGTAATTTGACAAATCTTAGACATTTCTAATCTTCTCTTTTTAGTCTATTCCAATAGACGACTTTTTCCAAACCGGCTGCAAAGGTACGACATTTTTTCTTTCCTCCAAGCATTTTCTGCCTTTTTTGTTATTTAATATGTGTTTTTATCCCGCCAAAACCCTAATAAGCAAAAAAACACCAAGACCAGATTCATAATCTCTAATCTTTTTTGTATCTTTGCAATCACTAAAAACTTTCAAATAACCTCAATTATGAAAAGAAGCATCAGCATCCTCGTAATTTTGTTCGCAACAATTGTTTGCCACGCCCAGTCCAACCACTACCTCAAGAAGGAAGAGGCTCCGCTCGACACCATGTTCATGCCTGCCCCCCCTGCTTTCGGCTCGCTATTGTTTGAGCAGGACTTCCACATGTACCAGTACGGCAAGACGCTCCGCAAGACCGAGCGCGGCAAGCAGGCCATAAAAGATGCCGACACCAGCGCCGGCAACATCCTGGAAGTCTTTTCAGAGGCTTTCGGCATGACGCTCTCCCAGGAGAACACCCCGGAGATCTACAAGCTCATCGCCACGATGAAGGAAGACGCCGGAAGCTATGCCACCCGCTGCACAAAGGACTTCTACAAACGCACCCGGCCTTATGTGCTCTACAACGAACCGACCGCTGTTCCCGAAGCAGAGGAAAGCCTTCGCAACAACGGCAGCTACGTCTCCGGACACAGCGCAACAGGCGTTGCCGTCTCCATGGTTCTGGCCTGCATCAATCCCGAAAGGCAGAGCCAGCTCTACAAACGCGGCCTCGACTACGGCGAAAGCCGTTGGATTGTCGGCTACCATCACTACAGCGACGTCAAAGCCGGTCAGATGGTCGGTGCCCTGGTGCTTCCCGCCCTGCTGAACAATGCCGAATTTATGAAGCAGCTTGAGAAAGCGAAGAAGGAGTTCGCCCGCCTGAAAGAGCAAAAGAAATAATGGTCAATAACCTCTCCATATAACCATATAAAATAAATGAGAACAGCTTATCTGGATAACAAATGGATGCGTGCGGCAATACCCGCATTGCTGATTCATGCCTGCATCGGCAGTGTTTATTGCTGGTCGCTCCTCAAGGGTGACATTGCCACAGCCGTCGGCTGCTCTGTCAAGGAAATAGAGTTTGCCTTCTCCCTGGCTATCTTCTTCCTCGGGATGTCGGCGGCTTTCGGAGGCCGCTTCGTGGAGAAGAACGTGACGGCAGCATCGGTTGTCTCCTGTCTGTGCTTCAGCACAGGGCTGCTGCTGACCGTCCTCTCCGTCTATTCGCAGTGGGTTCCCGGCATCATGCTCAGCTACGGCTGCCTGATGGGAATAGGCCTCGGCATCGGCTATCTTGCTCCTGTCAAGACCTTGATGCTGTGGTTCAAAGAACACAAGGGACTGGCCACCGGCATTGCCATCAGCGGATTCGGGTTGTCGAAGGTCCTGTTCTCGCCCTACATAGAATGGTGCAGCGCCAAATACGATGTCTGCACAACCCTGGTCACGATGTCCATCATAAGCATCTTCTCTATGCTGACTGCGGCTTACCTCATCAAAAAACCGTCCGACTGGGTAGAACCCGTCGTGAAATGGAAGCTGAAAGACTATTATCAAGTCATCAAGAACGGCACCTACATGAAGATATGGCTGGTGTTCTACATCAATATCACATGCGGCCTGGCCCTCATCGCCTTTGAAAAAAACATAGCCCTCGCAGTCGGCATAGCAGCCGTCGGCCTGCTGTCTTCACTGACAGCCTTCTTCAACACAGCCGGGCGGTTCGGCTATTCCACAATGTCCGACTACACAGAGAACAAGCAGACCATCTATAAAATTCTGCTCTTTTCTTCCGTGCTTGTCATGCTCCTTGGTTTCGTGTTCGGCAGCAGCGCAATCATCGTGGTGCTCATGCTGTGTGTAATCAATGCAGGCTACGGAGGCGGCTTTTCCACACTGCCCACCCTGCTGCAGAGCAAGTTCGGAATGGAGAAGATAAGCACCATCCACGGCCTGGCCCTCAGTGCCTGGGCTTGGGCAGGACTGAGCGGCAACCAGCTCTCGAACCTCATCATCAACCAATGGCAAATGTCCTACGAGGTGCTCTACGCCGTGCTCGCCGTACTGTATTTCGTCGCATTGCTCCTCACATTCTCCATCCCGAAGAACAAAGAAGCCATCGACTACGAAGAAGAACAGCAGTCGTTCTCCAAGATAGATCCCTCGTTCATCTAAGCCGCCGCCAGCCTCAAAGCCTGTTGATTTCCAACATTCTCGTAGGTTGCGTGGAAAGGCTCCTCCTTTGTCATCTTGTCTATCGTCAGCCGCTCGTAGTCGTAAAACCAAAATGTTTCCAAAGTCCGCACCTTTGGCTCGTTTCTTCTTTATCTTCACTTTTCAACGACTCCCCTATCCTTACCTTGTATTTAATAATGTTTGGGCTATCTGGTGCGGACTTCGGGAAGATTTAACCACAACTCACCAGCTTATTTTCCTCTTGAGCACACTTGGTGCGGACTTCGGGAACTTTTTTGGGGCGTTTCACGTGTTCTGGGTGACAAACCCTTGCTAAGGAGCTACAATCTTCCCAAAGTCCGCACCTTTTGGACAAACTTGGCTTGTTGGTGCGGACTTCTGGAACTTTTTTGCCTTCTTTCTAACAAATTTACATGAAAACGGCCGCTTCAAAACTGAAAAAAGGTGCGGAAACACCTGACTTGCTTTAAGAAAAATCCTTACCTTTTGGAAAAATGTTTACATTTCTAAGTTTTCCCAAACTTATACTCCGCTCTGTTTGCAACTGACTGATTATCAAGTTCTAAATTCCGCACGTGGAAATGACAAACGCCCCACGTGGCGTTGACCATCTCACCATTAGGAGTTGGCCATTTCCCTGTGGGGCGTTGCGTATCTCGGCGTGGAGGACTGGATCATGCCCTATTTCGGAGACTCAATCGTCACGTAGAGAACCCTGTATTTCCTGATTTTTTCTTTACAACATTTTTGAAAAGAAAGAAAAAACCGTCTGTTCCAACCACTCCCCCACCCTATCCTGGGGTTCAAACCCACTGATAGACACTGTCCTCGTACTGCTCAATGATACGCATCGACTCGGCATCGAGTCCCTGTCCCTCTTTGTAGTGCTGCTTGAGGAACTGGTGCAAAGCCGCTCTGACCACGTTCTGCTTCTCCAATTTCTGGCGGAAGGCAATGTAATCCAAGGCGTTACGGTCGTCCTCTGCCGTAAAAAAGGAGAAGCCACCAACCTTCTGTATGGTGCAAATGCGGCGTAAGGGCTTTGGTGCAGGCGTCTCCTGGACAATCTGGCTGCGAACCGCCTCGTTGGTTGCCAGAGGCCTCGGAGCGACATAATTCCGCGTTGCCTCCTCGGCTACACGACTGATATTCAATGATTTCTTCTTGATTGCCATGATCTTCTATATTAAAGGTTAAAGCGTTGAAAGGTTAAACTGTTTAAGCATTGAAAAGTTGAAAACTCTGGTCTGCTGTTTACTAAATACCCAAATGTTTCTATATACAAGTATTCAGATATTTACATACTTCTCTCCGTAATAAAGCGCTGGTAGGCAGCGTTGGCTATCTGGCCCCATCGCGCCGGTGTCCAAGTCTTCGGACGCACCTTGCGACCAATCATAAACTCGGCAACCCTCATATAGTCGTCTGCAACAGGGCTGTTGCTGGCATACTCAAAGAGAGACATTTCGTAAGCGACTGATTCTGTGCAACGTACACTTTCACGAACACTCACGGGAAAGAGCGGAGCCTTCACTTCTTCGATGTTACTATAATACTCCTTGACTTCACGGCTGATGCTACGGTTCTTGTTCCAACGCACCAGGAGATAGCCCATTATCTTGACCGGACAGCGCAGTTGCGTGTGAACCTTGTCAATATAGTCAAGCAGACGCGGCAACCCTTGCAAACTATAAATGCCCGCCTCGGTCGGAACAATGACAAAGTCGCTGGCTACCAGGGCGTTAGTGTTCATCAGCGTCTCGCCTCCAGGGGCACAGTCGATGAAGATATAATCGTACATGTCGCGTATCCTGCAACCGCTCTCAGGATCAACAAGGTCAAGGAAATCTGCCAAACGTCGCTCGCGATTATACATCAGTTGCAGTTCCGCATTGATATTACTCATGCTGTGGCTGCCTGGCACATAATCCAGACCGTCGTAGCGCGTATAAATCGGCAGGGGAAGAGACTCGCCGGGCTGTGCATCGTGGAGCCACTCGTAGATGGTGCTATCTGCCTCAAGATGAACGGTTTTATCGACAGTGTCAGTCAGATTGCACTGCGGATCCGTGTCTACGAGCAGCACCTTCTTTCCGAGCAACCAGAGGGCAAAGCCCAAATTGACGCAGGATGTTGTCTTGGCGCAACCACCCTTGTCATGTAAAAGAGAAATAACTTGTGACATATAAATAAACCACTTTGTAATAAAATCTGATGCAAAGATAATGCATTTGAAAGAAAACCGCAAGAAAATACCCAAATACTTTCACATATTTACATATTTTTATATTATAAGATATACAACTATCTGTATATTTTCCAGCAATTAAGCACATTTTTGAGCAAAACACACCTGAATACTCGTATATTTTACACTATTCAAATATACAGATATTATATAGTATATCTATATGTGCGTATTTGAACACTTGCACACTTGAATGCTTATATATTTTAATACCCACATATACAAATATCTACATATTGGAATGTACAACTACTTTGCATGTATGGAAGCGGCAAATAGTTCTTAAAGTCCGCACCAATGAATATGTGTTCGCAAAGTCCGCACCAAAAAGGAGGAAGTTTGCACAAAGTGTTCCGGTTATTAGCACCTAATGTTCCCGAAGTTCGCACAAAACATAATAGGGCAGGTTGGAAATCAACGTGTTAGCCTACACCTATAATTAATATAAGACAATCAAAATTATAAATAGATGAATTTTCTACAGGATATCGTTTATCACTTTTTCCTTTTATATAGATTATACTGTTTAGTAAGTGGCTATTTATCAATCAAATGCCTCCGATTAGGTGCGGACTTTTGGAAGATTTTGTGCGATAAAAGGGAAGTTCTTGTGAGCAGAAGATGAAGATTTGGTGCGGACTTTGAGAACTTTTCGCATTTTTTCCCTTCCAGGGGTTAACAAAGGCAGGCAGACACTGTATATATATAATAGAAGGGTAGGGGAGTCTAAAATGGAAGAGTGGGGTAGGGGAGTTGTGATGAACCTGGTCCTCAAAAACAGAAGAAGGCGGTTAACGCCCGTTGAACAACACGGTGAAACTGCCAGGAGCATACAGGTATTCATATAGGGGAGAATTAGGTGCGTAGTCTCGAAAAACAGAAGTGCATATTTTCTGGAAAAACGAGGTGAGAAAACACATATATAATAATGTGCGAGACATAATAACAAACAAAGTGCGAGAGTTTGGAACATTTTCTTATTAAAAAATTTGTATATAAAGATGGAATGGTTTAATTTTGCAGCAGAAAACGAAGAATTAGACGAAATGGCAAAGAAAAAAGGGCCGGCCATAGTCAGCACTACCAACGAGCTGGTGCAGACATTTTCGGGCAACCGTGATTTGGATTTTATCCTCAATCCGATAAGTTATACGCAGATACGTGGCAACTTTTCATTGGTGCAGACCAACCTGATGATTGCTATCATTGCGCAGTTGCAGGACCGCATCCGCGAGCAGCTCAGCATGGGCGAGAGCACATTCCTCTTCAAGCCGGAGGACCTGGCTGGCAACCTGCTCAACTTCGAGATTCCTCTGAAGGAGCTGGGCATCAGCCCGAAGAAGTACGACGAACTGGAGGCGGCCTGCGATGCCCTGTTGCATGTGGATATGTCCTACAAGCGCTATGACGAGTATGAACGTCAGACGTATATCGTGAAGCAGAACGTCTTTCACAAGATTGAGTTTCCGAAGGCGGACATCAATGCTGCAGGCGAGAAGGTGGCCTACAAGGGTGGGGTGCGAAGGAAGGGCGTCATCAAGATCTCGATGGTCGATGAGAGCGCACGCGAGATCCTGAACCTTCGCAAGGGCTATACGCGCCACCTGAAAGGTATCACCCAGCTTTGCCGCAGCCCGCGCACGCCGCGACTCTATATCTATCTGAGTGCCTGGCGCACGCGCGGCGAGTGCACCGTGAACTACATCGACCTGAAGGAGTTCTTCGGCGTCCTCACTTTCAGCAAGGACCGCAAGCGCATCACGGAGAACAGGTACGTCAAGTACGGTGCCTTTCACCGCGACGTGCTCGACCCCGTGCTCAAGGAGATGAAGAAACTCTCCGACGAGGGCAAGGTGGAGTTCTGCTTTGAGTACGAACCTGTCTATCCTCGCGGTGTCACTCGTGGCGACCCGGACAGCATCCATTTCACCCTCATCGAGGGCAAGATGGGGCAGGCGCAGCAGCACGAGAACTACTTAGGCAAGATGCGGGCCAAGCTCATCACCCGCTATTCACTTCAGCCGATGGAATGGTCGAAATTGGAGGACCTTATCTACGACGACCTCGACCTCAAGGAGGAATTGGCTCGCATCGACAAGCTCATCGAGGAGAAGCAGCCCGACAACGTCCATGCCTACGTCACCGAGGTGCTTTATCGTTGGCTTTTGGAGCATCAGAAACCCAGGCAGCCCGAGTTCGCGGAGGCCGTGGAAGTGAAAGAAGAAGAGTCCGACCGCCCGTTTGTTCAGCCCGTCTATCTGCAGAAATGGGAACTCTGGATGGAGAAGGCCCGCGAGCGTCTTGGCGAGGAGTTCTACAACAAGTACATGACTTGTGCCAGCCTCTGGTCGGTGCGCGACAAGAACGTCTTTGTCTCCGTGCCCAACAAGTTCGTCTCCGAGCAGTGGGAAGAGCATCTCAGCGAAATCATCAGCTACTTCTACAGTGCCTTCGGTGCCGACAAGAAGCTGACATACATCTTCCAGGAAGTGTGATTTTTCTGGAAAAAGAAAACGGAGGGCAATCAGTTTGTCCTCCGTTTCTTATATATATGGTATGATCAGAATCCGTCGGGGCCACCGAAGCCACCGCCGCGAGGACCGCCGAAGCCTCTGCGGGCACCCTCTTCAAAGTTGTTGCGCCTCTGATTGCCGTCGTTGTTCATACGTTGGTCCTGTCCGCGCTGGCCTTGTCCGCGCTGGGGGGTGAGCACTTTCAGGATTTGTTGCGGCGTAAGCACTTCAGAGAACTTCTCGGCAAATTTCTTCTGAGTGTCCAGCCGCTTCTGCATAGTGGCGATTTGCTGTTCCTGGCGGTTGAAGTTCTCCTTGATTTTTGCTGTTGCCTCTTCTTCGCTCAGCTCTTTCTTCTCTTCGTTGAGATTGGCTTGCTGGCGTTGTCCTTGCGGTTGGTTTGTGGCGAACATCTCTTTCTGATAGTCAGAATAGATGCTCACGAAGGTCTTCTTGGCATCATCCTTCAGGTTGAAGTCCTTGGCCAGGCGCTCTGCCGACTTCTCGATGCGCTCGGCAATAGCTTTTGTGCGTTCTTCACTTCGTTCTGCATTCGTGCGCTCCTGGGCGCAAACGGCAGTGCTGCCTACAAGAGCCAGGACTGCTGCGATAACTGTCTTTCTCATTTCTTTTACGTTTTAGGGGTTTGTGTTATTGTTTTATCTGTTACACCCCTTTGACCTGTCGGGCCAACGGAAAGTTTAACGAGGCAGAGCGTCACTAACTTTTTTTAACTTTCTTTCGCCTCTGCCACCACCTCTATTTCCACCAGTGCGCCCTTGGGCAAGCTCTTGACGGCAACAGCGGAACGGGCAGGGAAAGGCTCTGCGAAGAACTCGGCATAGACGCTGTTCATGTCGGCAAAGTCTCCCATGTCGGCCATGAACACAGTCGTTTTCACCACGTCGCCCATCGTAAGGCCGGCCTCCTCCAGGATGGCTTTCACATTGCAGAGAGATTGGCGCGTCTGTTCCTTGATGCCGCCGTCGGCAAAAGCGCCTGTGGCAGGATCAATAGGAATCTGCCCGGAGGTATAGACGAGATTACCGACTCTAATGGCCTGGCTGTAAGGTCCGATGGCAGCAGGTGCCTTCTTCGTGCTAATCACTTTCATATTCCCTATATTTATATTTAAGCTTTTTACCTGACTGTAATGTGGAAGCAGCCTTGCTTGACTTCGTATTTGATGTAGCAGCGTCCCTGCTCACGGATGTCGCGCAGCACTTCGCTCAGCACCCATTTGAGCGTGTCGTTCTGCACCGCCCGACGCTCTGGCTCTCCTGGCGGGGAGACGGTGGAGTAGCGGTTGTAGCAGATGTCGAAAGTGGTGCCGAACCGGTGGCAGCTCTGTTCGGAAGCGTTGCCGTTACGTTGCCGCAGACGGGCCACATCCTCTTCTGTCCTCAGTACGCTCGACACAATGATGCGATGCAAGGGGATACCTTTTATATATAGGCTGTCGAGATAGCTGCGGCCGATAGTCGAAAGCAGATTGGCGGCACGCGGCACGAGGTAGGGGATGCTGTGCGTCATGCCCTTATCGATACAGTAGAGCGGGTTGGCACCCACATAGACGAGTTCCTTCCTGCGGTGCTCCGCCTCTTTCCTGTTGCGGACGGGAGGCACGCCCCAGCGTCTGGCAGCCACAATCTGCACGTCCTGCACGTCGGGGAAGCACGCGGCATACGACGGCACGCTGCGCACGGGATGCCACTTGACGCGGCCTTCCGAAGTTCCCCCGTGCATCTCCCTTGACTCTGTTTCGGAAACCTCTGTGGCAGGCTCTTCTTCTCCATTGGGCTGTGCCATTTCGGGGAAAGCCAATCTCACCAATCCCAGCACGGCCACAACGCCTCCGCAAACGCCCAGGAAAATCTTTTTCTTTAGTCTTCTCATAGGTTTTAGCAGCACAAAAGTACAACAAAAAAGCCAAAAGAGAAAAGCGTAAAGCGAAAAATAACAAGAAACATAAAATATCTTCATCCTCTAATCCCTAATCTCTAATCTTTTTCATACTTTTGCAACAAGTATCGCCGGATACGTCATAAAACGACACATGCTTGGCATGATTTCCATTCCCTGAGCGCAGGGCGGCGATATGACCTTATGGAAAACAATAACAGCATTAGCTGATTATTCGGTACATCTTGAAACCTGAGAAATTTCTAAGATAGTGTAACTGATGGTCACTAATGTCTGCACCGTTAGGTGTGGACATGACTTATCTGGTTACACGGGCAATTCTCAGGGCCTCAAGATGTAGATAAGACGGTTCACGCCTTTTCTATGTCCTGAAGCCTCATTTGTTTTGCCTGTCAAATCCCGATAAGTCAGCGGTGCATTAAGCGAATACGCGCTAATGGCTAAAGAGAATCTAAGTGCCGCAAAGTCGGCAAAGAAGGATGAGTTCTACACGCAGATGAGTGACATTGAGCGGGAGTTGCAGCACTACTGGCCGCACTTCCGCGATAAAGTCGTACTCTGCAATTGCGACGACCCCTACGAAAGCAACTTCTTCAAGTACTTTGCACTCCGCTTCAATCAGCTTGGCTTGAAGAAGCTGATATGTACTTGTTTCGATGGCTCACCTGTTCAGGGAAACGAACTTCTGCTTGACTTCGGTGACTTTACGGACGGCCCAAAGAAGATTGCCTACAAAGTCGAGATAACGGAAGTAAGGGACTTGAACGGCGACGGAGCCGTTGATTTGACAGATGTTCAGTATCTGCTGAAGAACGACAAGAATGCGATTGCCCTGCTGAAGCAACATGGTGACTTCCGCAGCGCCGAGTGTATAGAGCTACTAAAGCAAGCAGATATTGTTGTGACCAATCCGCCTTTCTCGCTTTTTAGGGAATATTTAGGGCAGCTGATGCAGTACGAGAAGAAATTTTTGATTGTAGGTCATCAGAATGCAATTACATATAAAGAAGTATTTCCCTTGATTAAGGCTAATATGGTTTGGCTTGGATATGGTTTTAAGGGTGGAGCAGCACATTTCTTCTCTCCCTATGAAGACATCGCGACAGCTAACGACCATAAGAAAGATATGATACGTGTCTCAGGTGTTAACTGGTTTACCAATTTAGAAATACCTAAAAGAAACGAAGAGATGGATTTAGTTAATAGGTATTCTCCAGAAGAATACCCAACTTACGACAATTACGATGCAATTAATATCGACAAAACAGCTGAAATTCCTTGCGATTATGAAGGTGCGATGGGGGTACCTATTACATTCCTTGATAAGTATTGCCCTGAACAGTTCGAAATAATTACATTAGGAATAGGAGAAGGAAACTTTACTCCCACGAAGAAATATCAGAAATTCCGCAATCCTCAGACATTAGAGCCTATCTCTGATAAACGTGACTTTTTGCTATATGTAAGAAAAACAAATGGGAAATATTTGACTTCTGAAGGGTATAGGGTAGACAAAGTATATGCAAGAATTATTATCCGCAACAAACACCCTAAAATATAACGCTATGATGACAATTAAGCGAATAAAAGTAACCGTTGGTGAGATAACTAACGGCTACATTAATAACGACGAGCAAGGCGTGCGCGGCTATGGCGGCTTGCTTGACATTCGTCCGCCCTACCAGCGCGAGTTCATCTATAACGACAAGGAACAGCAAGCCGTCATTACGACTGTGCTGGCAGGCTATCCATTGAACGTGATGTATTGGGTGAAGCGCTCGGAAGATGCCGAATGCCCTTACGAAGTGATGGACGGTCAGCAGCGAACCCTTTCGCTCTGCGAATATGTGGCAGGCAAGTTCTCCTACGACTTCAAGAACTTCTTCAATCAGCCCGCAGACATCCAAAAGAAGATTCTCGATTATGAGCTTGACATCTACGTCTGCGAAGGAACACCATCAGAGAAGCTTGGTTGGTTCCAGACAATCAACCTCGCGGGCAAGCCCCTCAACGACCAGGAGATAAACAACGCCATCTTTGCAGGACATTTCGTGACGGATGCCAAGAAACATTTTTCTAAATCGAACTGCGGAGCTTATCGTTTGGGCAAAGACCTCGTGAACGGCACGCCCATCCGTCAGGACTTCCTCAAGAAGGCACTTGAATGGATGGCCGACCACGAAACGAGAGGCGGACACAGGCAGACGCTTGTCGGCTATATGGGCGACCATCAGCGCGACCCCAACGCCAACAACCTCTGGACTTACTTCCAGAATGTGCTCAACTGGGCAATAACGAACTTCGACATGAAGAAGTTCAAAAAGATTATGAAGGGCTTGGATTGGGCTTGGCTTTATGACAAGTATGGAAGCGAGACGCTCGACACCGTCGCCCTTGCCCAACGCATCTCGGCTTTGATGCGCGACAGCGAGATACAGAAGCAGTCGGGCATCATTCCCTTTGTGCTGACAGGCGACGAGCGGCACCTTGACCTTCGTGCCTTCCCAGAAGACATCAAGCTTGCCGCTTGGGAAAGACAGAATCACATCTGTCCCCTTTGCGGCAGGGAGTTTGACTACGAATTCATGGAAGGCGACCATATCACCCCCTGGCGCGAGGGCGGACGTACCGTCATCGAGAACTGCCAGATGCTTTGCCGAGAATGTAATAGAAGGAAAGGAGCGAAGTAAATATGGAGAGAATCCCTAAAACCAACAAAGAGTGCTATGCTCTGCTTGACAAAATGTTGAGCGAAGAGGATAAGCAAGTCATTATTGAAAAAGGGATAGAAGAGCTTCACTTTACTCTTGGCCTGTGGATTCGGAATAATTGGCTATACCCTCAAAGCCAAGAAGAAACAGAGGAACTACTGAAGAGCTTTAGTAAGGAGCCTCAGTTCTATCATCCAGACGACTGTTCTTCAATCATCTTGAATGCTTATCGGAAACACTTGAAGCGCAAAACACAAAGATGCAGGGCTAAGGTCTGTCCTGCATCTTTAGTTTAACGAACCCCAATCATATTGGCTCAACATCCTCAAGCTCTTCGACAAGTTCAATCAATGGCTTGCCGTCAATGGTAAACTGTTCTATAGCGGTATTACCGTCAGGGAAACGCTGATATTCCTCTGTGTAATGTTCATCGCAATATGCCACATGTTCTGAATTGGAGAGGAAGTGATACGGTTTCCCCTTATAAGTGAAATAAAGGTCGTATTTCAGAACCGCGAAATCGTAGAAAATAGTTTCCTCTACCGAGTTCTTATAGCCATGATATAAGCTTCCATTTACTTCATAGTTAGGTGGATACTTGGAATTGTACCAATAGCCAGCTAAGTCTTTTTTTACATAGTCTTTGTGTGCCATATTATTCCTATTTAAAGTTTAAAACATCATCTATAAGTTTCTTCATGCTCTTTGTAAGCGGCTGGGCCTCAAGAGGGTGTCCATCTTTCCACGGATGGAAATGTGCTCCCAAACCATTATGGTCAGTCGTATGTATTTCAAAAATCTTTTTACCATCTGCCCCATATTTCCCTATGGCTTTCAAGCCTTTGCCTCCTTTGTTAAAGATGGCAAAAACAGAATTGGGACTATGACTTTCTTCTGGCAACTTTAAGGCTGCCTTAGGATTCTTCATCTCAAGAATCTTTATGCCAGACTTTGTTACAAAAACAGTTTTCCATCTTCTGCCTGACTCTGAAGCTGTGGATTTACTTGCAAAACTTCCATTACCTCCCATAACGCATATAGTTTAATCGTTCATTTTCAAAGAAAACACTAATTGACATATTCTCGCCAGGCATGATTGTACCGTAGCGAACAATAAGAGAAGGATGGAGAGTATTGCATGCGGCAGTATATCCTGTCATCCATAAGTACCTCGAAGCATCATGCTTCAAGATTCCTTTACAGTTGATAGCTATAACAGAATCGGTTGGCATAGAGGTCCAGCTATAACTATAGCTATCTGGCAGAGACCAAGTGACGTTTGGAATTGCATTTACATCATTTCGTTGAAGGTATGCCGTGAAAGCACTATTTGTATAGGCACAGAAATAACGATCAACAGCAGACATCTCTACAAACTGTGACAAATCAGTACCTATTACAGAATCACACTTCTGGAAAAACTCCAAATACTTTTCCGGATTACGCAGAACTCTAAGAAATAGGGAATCATCTATGTAGAAATGTACTGCACAATGATAATCCTTATTGGCATAGGCTTCATTGAAAGGAACCAACCTTGTAGGTGGCTCTCCACAATAAGGAGCCAGAACCGGCAAAGGGGTCGAACAGAATGTAGGCCAATTGCCATACAAATCACTATGGAAGAGTTCTTCTGGGTTAATAGAGAACTCTTTCCGTTCTTTTTTCCTTTTACCCTTTCGGGCGGGAGATGAGGAGGTTTCTATTATGTCCTCATATCCGGGAAATAATAATCTATCTTTCATTTTGAAATAGAGTTATTATGTTAATAAATTGTAAATGTAATCCCGATATGAGAACCAAAATGTGCAACTTTAAGATTAATTACTTAATTTTGCAGTGGACTAAGAGATTCCCTAAATTCTGTGGCAACTCGGAATGTCTATCGGGAAACTATCCTATGAGTCCTGTGCTACCGCTAATAGTGCAGGACTTTTTCGTTACCTTACTCTGTTATATTTCTTTCTGCATATACATGCCCTCCTTAGATTAAAATCATTATGGTATAAACAATATATGTTGTCTTCTTTTGTTGTGCAAAAGTACACATTTTATAAGAAGTGTACAAATAATCTTCTCAAAAAAACAGAACAAAAACTAAACTCTTTTTCATGCATCCGGAAATCTCCAAAAATCTCCAAAAATCCACCAAAGGTACAGATAAGCGACACCCTACCCTTTAACTATAAACCGAGATTAACCACCTTGTTCTCTACACTTCGCCTTTCCTGTTTTCTTTTCAGTCAAGAATTCAATAAGTTACCGAGATGTTTTACGCTTCGTAATGATGACTTTTGCACCTTTTTGAGATTTTTGACCTGTCACATCTTACACCTTTTTGAGATTTTGTACAAGGATGGGCAACAAATTATTGGTACAACAAAGAAAATTATGAATTAGGAGCTATGAATTATGAATTAAATGTCGTACTTTTGCATTAAAATACTGGCGAATGATAGAAAAGCACATTCTTATCGAGGACATCGATCCCTTGTTGCTGTATGGCGTGAACAACATCAATATGCAGATGCTGAAGGCACTCTACCCGAAGCTTCGCATCGTGGCACGCGGCAACGTCATCCACGTCATGGGCGACGAGCTTGAGATGTGCGCTTTCGAGGAAATCGTGGCGAAGCTCCAGAAGCACATCAGCAAATACAACAGCCTGACGGAAGAAGAACTCCTGCACATCACGCGGGGCGAGCGCTCCGAGCGGGAGGGGGTGGAAGGTGCGATTGTCTATAGCGTCACGGGCAGGCCTATCTGCGCCCGCACCACCAATCAGCAGGCACTCGTCAAAGCCTATCAGGAGAACGACCTCGTCTTTGCCGTCGGGCCTGCTGGCTCAGGAAAGACCTACACCAGCATTGCCCTCGCGGTTCGTGCCCTCAAGAACAAGGAGATTCGTCGCATCGTCTTGTCGCGACCGGCAGTAGAGGCTGGCGAGAAGCTTGGCTTCCTTCCTGGCGACATGAAGGAGAAGATAGATCCCTATCTCCAGCCGCTTTATGATGCCCTGGAGGACATGATTCCCACCCAGAAGCTGCGTGAAATGATGGAGCAGAACGTTATTCAGATTGCGCCGCTGGCTTTCATGCGAGGCAGGACATTGAGCGACGCAGTCGTCATCCTCGACGAAGCTCAGAACACCACCTCTGCCCAATTGAAGATGTTCCTCACCCGCATGGGCATGAACACCAAGATGATTGTGACGGGCGACACCACGCAAATCGACCTCCCCCACAACGTCCGCTCCGGCCTTATCGAAGCCCTTGGCCTCCTCAAGGACGTGAAAGGCATCGGTTTCATCGAGCTTACAAAGAAGGACATCGTGCGCCACAAGCTCGTGACAAGGATTGTCGAGGCCTATGAGAAAAGCGTCCAAGCCTCCCCAGATGCCTCCAAAGGAGGGGAGAACCAAATCGCCAAATAATACGTAAATAAATAGTAATTCGTAAATCGTCAAATAGTAAATGATATTATGAGTGCTCTAACAAGAACCGATTTCAACCTGCCAGGGCAGGTGAGTGTCTATCACGGCAAGGTGCGCGACGTCTATAACATCAACGACGACCTGATGGTGATGGTTGCTACCGACCGCATCTCGGCCTTCGATGTTATTCTGCCGAAAGGCATCCCCTTCAAGGGACAGGTGCTTAACCAAATCGCCGCTTCCTTCCTGGATGCGACGGCGGACATCGTGCCCAACTGGAAGCTCGCAACACCCGACCCGATGGTGACTGTCGGCCTCAAGGCTGAAGGTTTCCGCGTCGAGATGATTATCCGAGGCTACCTGACTGGCTCTGCCTGGCGCGAGTACAAGGCAGGCTGCCGTGAGTTTTGCGGCGTCAAATTGCCCGATGGAATGCGGGAAAACGAGCGTTTCCCAGAACCCATCATCACCCCGACGACCAAAGCGGAGGAAGGTCACGACGAGAACATATCTGCTGAGGAAATCGTCCGTCAGGGATTGGTCAGCAAGGAGGATTGGGAGACGATGGTGAAGTACACGAAGGCCCTCTTCCAACGCGGTACGGAGATTGCCGCCTCGAAAGGTCTCATCCTCGTTGATACCAAGTATGAGTTTGGCAAGCGCGACGGCAAAGTCATCCTCATTGACGAGATTCATACGCCCGACAGCAGCCGTTACTTCTATGCCGACGGCTACGAGGAGAAGTTCAAGAAGGGCGAGCCGCAGAAACAACTCTCGAAGGAGTTCGTACGCCAGTGGCTTATCGAGCACAACTTTATGAATCAGCCAGGGCAGGTAATGCCTGAAATTACCGATGAATACGCACAAAATGTTGCCGACCGCTACATAGAACTTTATGAGCACATCGTAGGGAAGAAGTTCGTGCCTGCCGATGATGAAGGCGACCTTGCGGCCCGAATAGAAAGGAACGTGACAAAGTGGCTGAAACAACAATAAAGGGGCAAGGAGCAAGGGGCAAGGAGCGAGAAACAATACGGTCAATGTTCGACCGTATCGCACCTACCTACGACAAACTCAATCACATGCTCTCTTTGGGCATCGACCGTCGTTGGAGACGCTCTGCCGTTGATGCTTTAGGCAGGTTTAACCCGCAAAAGATTCTTGATATCGCAACGGGAACGGGCGACTTCGCTTTGCTTCTTGCCAAACGCATCAAGCCGCAGCAAATCACGGGAGCAGATATCAGCGAAGGCATGATGGCTGTCGGGCGCGAGAAGGTCAAGGAGGCGGGCTTGCAGGACGTTATCTCTTTTCAGTGGGAAGACTGCACAAAGCTCTCCTTCCCCGACGGAATGTTCGATGCCGTCACGTCTGCCTACGGCGTGCGCAACTTCCACGACCTTGACGCGGGGCTTCGCGAGATGTATCGTGTCCTTCGTCCTGGCGGACACCTGCTCATCGTTGAACTTACGCCACCGCCCGGTTTTCCGATGAAGCAACTGTTTTGGCTTTATGCCCACGTCGTGATGCCCCTCGTCGGCCGCTTCATCAGTCACGACAACAGTGCCTACACTTACCTGCCAGCATCGATGGAAGCCTTTCCGCAGGCAGAGCAGATGGAGGGTATCCTTCGCAAGGTAGGTTTCTCCGAAGTGGAATGGAAACGCTTCACCTTTGGCATCAGCACAATGTACCTGGCAGAAAAGCAACCATAGCTTTCGGCAAAACTCGCTGTAGGGAGATGGGCAACGCACCGTGCCACACTTTTCAAGGACACACTTCAAGAGATATTTGCAAAAAGCAGGCAGGGATGCATCATATTGGATAGATATTTCATATCTTTGCACTCAAAAGCGTAAAAAACAGATTATCGGCAATGGATACATACGGCATCATAGGTTTCCCTTTGGGACACAGCTTCAGCAGAAGCTTCTTCACGGAGAAGTTCGCACGCGAGGGCATCGACGCGCAGTACCTTAACTTCGAGATTCCCGACGTGGCAATGCTCAAGGATGTGCTTCGGGACAATCCAGAGCTGCGAGGGCTTAACGTCACTTTGCCCCACAAGCAGGCTGTCATTCCGTTGCTCGACGAGCTGAGCGACGAGGCACGGGAGATAGGGGCGGTCAATGTGATTAAAATTTCACAATTGGACAATTTCACAATTGGACAATTGCCAGACGATAAAATCGTCAAGTTGTCAAATGGTAAAATTGTCAAATTAAAGGGTTTCAACAGCGACATCGTCGGGTTCACAGAAAGCATAAAGCCATTGTTGCTGCCACACCACAAGAAGGCTTTGGTATTAGGCACAGGCGGAGCAAGCAAGGCGATATGTGTAGGGCTTAAACGGTTGGGGTTGGAGTGGAAATACGTAAGTCGCACCCCTTGCGAAGGCATGATAACCTACGAGGACATCACCTCGGAGACATTACAAGAATATACCGTCATTGTCAACTGCAGTCCCGTCGGGATGTTCCCAAAAGTCAACGAAGCCCCAGCCATTCCTTACGAACATCTTTCTGCAAGACACCTTCTCTTCGATTGTGTCTATAATCCAGAAGACACCCTCTTTATGCAAAAGGGTAGGGCGCAGGGTGCAAAAGTAAAAAATGGCTTGGAGATGTTGCATCTTCAAGCCATTGTCAGTTGGAAATTTTGGAACGGGTAGTTTACCTTACCGCAACCTTTCTTCCTTTCATTATATAAATGCCCTTTGTCAATTTGCCATTGGCCATTTGACGACCGCTCAGGTCATAGACACTTCCTTCGTCAATGGGAGAGAGCTTTGGGGTGGGGCCTTCAATGCCCACAGATGTACCCTCATCTACGATATAGACATCAATGGTCGGATTGTTCAGGTTGGCATCTGCTGTGGAAAAAGATGTGGATTTCGTGTTCAAGTCGGAAACAACCAATGTCTGTTCACCACTGAACACAGCCGACTGGCCCCCTTCGGTTGTCACCGTTGCTCCCCAGCCGGCTGGGGTGTATATCCTATAGCCCGTGATGATATATTCGCCAGAAACACTGATGGTGAACGTTCTGTCCCTGGCCAGATTAAAATTTGTGGTGTTGAAGCCATTGTTGGCATTGTTGCTAATCGTTATAATGGGAGCAGGTTCTGCAGAAACCCATTCTTTTGCGGCCCAGCCCCTGCCAACAGCCACTTCGCTGCCACCCTGATAGAAGGTTCCAGAGACACCGTTTTTATAGGTGACAGTGATTGTCTTGTCCTCTTCATCAGGTTGAGGCATCTCACCAGGCGTGAAGAGTCCCTCGATGCGCACTTCGCCGTCAATGTAGGAGGCAGGGATGGTATATTCGTGCGTTATCTTGTCGAAGGAAGAGGCGGGGATGGTGACGCTCCTGTACTGGCGGTTGTCGCGCACATACTCTGAGCCGTCTAAATTATAGCCGTGGGTAATCACAACGCCTGTGTAGGTGAAGTCAGGTGCCGGCACCATCTTGATTTTGACAGCCTGGCCGAAGGGTATGGGCGCATCGCTCAGGGCAGTGCCTTCTGGTGTCAGGACATCGCCGTTGAGCTGGTTGGCAGAGATAGACACGTTGCTCTCGTGAACATTCAGCAGCACATCTGCCACCGCACCGCCATTGGCTGTGAGGAGGTTGTTGGCATTGTCGTTGCCGCCTGCGTCGGCACAGTCCCAGTCCACCTTGAGGCGCATACGGTAGATGCCTGGCTGTGTGCCTTCGGGAACAGTGAAAGCAGGACAGGTGATAACGCCGTTCACAACGCTGTTGCCGTTGGTCTGGGCGATGCCGTTGCTGTTGTAGCCGCTGAGGAAGGTGTAGCTCACCAGTTCGCTGCCTTCTGCGGCCCCGTTGTTTGCAATGACGGGCACGAACTGTCCGTCATTGTCCCAATCGACATAGACGTAGCCACTCATCCATGCGCCCTTGTAGGTCATCTTGACGGTGACTTCGCCGCCTGCCTTGGCAAACACCGTTGCACTTTCTGTAAGGTTGTTGTAAACGGTAGCTGTCGGTACGGTCACATCCTTCGAAAGCTCGTCAGTAGAAGTGAAGGAAAGCTTGTTGAGTGCACGGTCGGTACGGGTGGGAGTCTGATTGGAATCGAAGTTCAGCGGATAGTTGATGACCTGATAACGGGGCTTGGGGCTGTCCGAAACCTCGATGTCATCAATATAGGCAATGAAGTCGGAGGTACGCAAATGGGGCGATGCCAGGTCTGGCACAACAACAAAGCTGTGGACATCCACCGACTCATTGGTTGTGATGGGGAAGACGAGGTCGTTCCACTGCCCCTGGGTGGACAAGGAGGCCGTCACCCAGAACTGTTCGGTCTCGGGTTTCTGATATTCCCAGTCGTGGCGCTTGCCCAAACCTATCAGCATGACAACGCCTCCTTCGCCCTCTGGCTTGTTGACCAGCACATGAACATACTTTTTGCTGGTGCCCAGGCAGAAAGGCTCGTTGAGGTCAATGCGTGCGCCAAAGGTGTTGCTGCCGAAACGTGAACGCTGTACGGCCAGCACATTCTCGCTGGCGTTTGTTGCCACTCCAGGAGCGTCTTTTTCCTCCATATCGGGGTTTGCTGTCAGGGCCACGAACTTACTGCCGTCGAGGATACCCGTCCGGAAAGGCGACTGCTCCCAAGTGTCATAGACGCCAAGGTTGCGATACTCGTCCGTATTCTCGAATGTGATATGCTGTGCGAATGCCAAAGAAGGAAGCAAGGCAAACACAAAGGATAATATATGATTCGTTTTCATAATGGTACTCTTTAACTTTCAAATTTCAACTATCAACTCTCAATATACCGACAGTGTGTGCAGCGTGGGACAGGAGCGGCTGTTCTCGATGGTAATACGCATGTAGCGCGCCTGGACGCCGCTGTATGTGCTGGTGCTGTTGTTCAGAGGCACGATGCGCTTGTAGCCTACGGTTGTGGTCGTGGTAGCGCACTTTGTCCAAGAACTGCCGTCGAGACTGGTCTCTATGCTGAACTTGCGGATGCGCTGCCCCAGCTTGATGTACTCCATCAGCATCACGTAGTGCAACGTCTGCGTCTCTGCCCACTCCACATTGATAGTGGCCGTGTGTTCGCCGTCGTTGGTGGCCCAATAGGTGTCCTTGTCTCCGTCTGTCAGGTTGCTGACTTCGTAGTTTCGTGCCGAGCCTGCTGTGCGTGTGGTGGATGCCGTTACGGAAGCGGCGTCGGCCATCAAGTCTGTGCCGAGACGTTCTTGGAGCATCGTTCCTAATTGTTGAAGCACTGTCACGTCAGCCTGTGGTAACTCGCCAGCCTGGTCGGGCGGGAAGTTAAGGATGAGGGTGGCATTGCGGCCAACGGTCTCCAGGTAGATTTTGAACAGGGCCTCTGCACTCTTGGGACTCTCGCCGCTGTGCCAGAACCAGCCTTTGTCTGTGGCCTTGGCATCGCTCTCGCCGGCGCGCCACTTCCATTGGTTCTCGTTGCCGCTCTCGCCGTAGCCCATGGCCCAGTTGGTCTCGCCTGCCCAGCCAGCCTCGTTGCCGATCCAGCGGGCTTCATCGCCCACGCCCCAGATGACGCAGTTAGGGGCAATGGCATGAACCGTGTCGCGCAGGTTGGGAATGTCGTAGTAGGAAGAGGCATCGGAGATGGTGCGCTTGGTGTTGGCACCGCCGTAGTAGCCGGCATGGTCGCTGCCAGTGGCACCGTCGAACCACATCTCGAACTGGTCGCTGCCATACTTTGCAAGCTCCAGACATTGTGGCAGGAACACCTTGTTTACATAGTTGCTGGTGCCGTCGCCCCAGTAGGCACTGTTCAAGTCCCAGGGTGAGACATAAAAGCCGTACTTCATATCCAGGTCGCGAGCGGCTTCTGAGAACGCCTGTGGGATGTTGGTGTTACGTCCGTTCTCATTGCCTGCATTCACGATGCTGTGCGTGGTCGTGGCGGTAGGCCAGAGGCAAAAACCGTCGTGATGTTTCACTACGGCAATACCGCCTTTCATGCCTGCTGCCTTGACTGCTTCGAGCCATTGGCGCGGATTAGGAACTTTGGTCGGCGCGAACTTACTTTCCGCCTCGCTGCCATTGCCCCACTCGGCATTGGTGAACGTGTTCATGCCGAAATGGAAGAAGGCATAGAACTCCGTTTCCTGCCACAGCAGTTGGCGTTGGCTCGGCACAGGATGGACAGGAGCAGGCTCGTTGTCGGGATTCGGCAGCGTCTCATTATTGAGCTGCCCGTTGACAGCGATGCTGAACGCCAGCATCGTCATCGTAAAGAAAACATGTCTTCTCATGGTAATGAATGGTTATTGAATGATTGGTTTTGTATCATCGTAAGAGGGAAACGCACGGCGGCATCCTGAGCCATTATTGGCACAGGATGCCGTCGGTATTTTGGGGCTTCCTTGTTTGACCGCTTAGCGTATGTATGTATGTATGTATGTATGTATGTATGTATGTATGTGCGAGGCATACATAATTATTAGTTCACGCATAACTTGTCGTTTCATTCGCAGTCGTAGGTGTAGTCTGCCGGGCCGTCAGCCGTTGTGGGCCAGCCTGGGTTTTGATAGAGCATACTGAGTCCAAGAGACGTTTCTGTGACACCATTCGGGCTGATGCACAACAAGAATTCAGCGACGGGTACAGGCTCAAGATAGTGAGGCTTGGGGAAGTTGTACCCCGAATAGGCTGCGCTGGACGCCAATACCTGCAGTGGTCGTATATAGACAGAAAGTCCGCTTTGCGACACCACATCGGGCGAGAGTTCGCGGGTTGGGTTGGTGTAGAGCTGCTGGTTGCTTGTGCCCCAAAGGTGGAAGCCCTCTGGCTGGTAGTTACGCATCATGTCGAGTGCCCGCCAACGCTTGAGGTCATCCAGGCGCATACCTTCGGCAATGAACTCGCAACGCCTCTCGCGTCGGATATTGTACAAGGTCTTGTCTATCTCTTGCCCGTGCGACCATACAGCAAGGTCGTTTTCCTTGTCAAGTTGTGTGGCATTGATAGTCTTTGTGTAGTTTTCGTCAACACCGGCACGCCTGCGCAGCGCCTTCCAGTACTTGTCGCAATTCCCGTCCAGATTGCCGTGGCGCATATAATAGGCTTCGAGGTAGTTCAGGTAACACTCGGCAGCGCGGAGGATAGGTACAGCCGTAGTGCAGTTGTACTGTGTGCGCTGCTCGCCGCCCGGATCGTTGGCTGTGTAGTGGTTGATGTCGTAGTTGCCCACAAGCCATTTGCAGATGTCGTAGCCCGTAGTGGATTTTTCGTTTCCGGAGTTATAGATAAAGGGCTTGTTGTAGAAGGTCGTATCGTTGACATTCTTGCCCTGCTCGGCGTCGAAGTGTGTTGTGATATAGCGTCCGGCTGCTCGCACACTGCCTGTGAGACGCAAGTCGCGCCCTTGAAACTCGGTATATGTGTCCTTTGTATCGCCACGATAACCGCTACCGCCAGCATAGATAGGCAAGCCGTTGGTCATAAGGAAACTGTTGACCAGTGCGCGTGTGGCTCCGCAGCCCCCGCCATTCTTCAGGAAGGCAGAACAACTGTGTGTAAGGACTCCCTTCTGATAGTAACGCGCAAGGATAACCTCGCCGTCTGCGGGGAACTCAGTTTTGTAGTTGTTGAACATTGCCTGATAGTCTGCATCTAATGCCCGGCGTTCTGCCACATGTCCTGCCGCAGCGATGGCTTCGTCGAGGAAGTAGTTGACCTCTGCCTCTGCCGAGCCGCTCTCAAAAGCAAAGTCCGGCCATGTGGTTGCTCCCGGCCACTTGCTGTTTCCAGGAACGAAACAGGTGCCGGCATGATAGCGTTCCCATGATGCTTCGTAGAGTGCAACACGGGAAAGCAGGGCGTATGCAGCATCCTTACAGATACGTCCGGATTCGGGAGCTTCATCTTGCAACAAGCTGGTAGCCTCTTTGAGGTCGTTGATGATGAAGCGGGCCACCTCGTTGCGGGGATAGCGTCGGCTGATTTCGGTGAGTGCGGACTCGTCGTCGGCCTGCATGGAGGTGAGCAAAGGCACGTCGCCATAGGTGCGTAGCAAACGGAAGTATTCCCAGGCACGGAAGAAGTAGGCTTCGCCCCAGTAGTGCCGCGCCAATTCTGCTGGTGTGGCTTCATTGATAGCGGCTTCTATTTTCCCTAATGTAAAGTTGATGGCTCTCAGTCGGTTAAAGTTCCAAACAAGATTGTTGTTGCTTTGGGCCTGTGTCTTGTAGTCACCATTGTCGAGGAAGAGGGCGTAATAACTTGCGCTGCACTGGTTGTCGCTCTGGCAGTCGGCGGAATAGGTGCCGCCCCAAATGGCATTGTTCTGTGGCAAGTATTTGTAAAGGTCGTTGACGGCCAGCTTGAAATGGTCTGCCGTATGGAAATATGCCTCTTCGTTCTTGAACGATATTGGTTCCTTGTCAAGGAAATCATTGCACGATGAGAGACCTATCGTTGCAACGACAACACATAATATAATATATAATGTATGTTTCATCTTTTTAATGAAGAATGAAGAATTTGCTACCGTATGGATACGTTTCTCTTTAACTTTTAGAAAGTAGCGTTGACACCCACAGAATAGGTGCGGTAGTTTGGATAAACCTTGCCGGCACCGTATCCTCCGCCATTGTCTATGCCTTCGGGGTCGAAGATACGCAGTTTTGTGAAGGTGAGCAGGTTCTCGACAGAAAGGTACAGGCGGGCATTCTTGACGTATTTGTCCAGGCGCGTGCCCTTTGGCAGCGAGAAGCCAATCTGTACGTTCTTTAGGCGCACATAGGCTGCGTTTTGCAGATAGCGGTCAGAGGCTTGGATGTTGTTGCGGTCTGTGCGGATGCGTCCATAGTAGGGATCGAGGTTGGCACCAAGTTCCGAACCTGCATAGCGGAAGTAATCCAAATGGTCTGTGTAGAAGTTGCGCTGCCACTCGCCAGCCATGCCATAGAATGGTGCACAGTTCTCAAAGAGGAAGTCGCGTTTCCCGACACCCTGCAGGTAGATTCGGAAATCGAACCACTTGTAGTCGCCTTGCAAGGTCAGGGAGAAGGCATAGTGTGGTGTGGAGTTGCCAATACGCCTCATGTCGCCATGGTCGTTAAGTGTGGCACTGCCGGCATCCACCTTGCCGTCTCCGTTGAGGTCGGCATACATCAGGTCTCCGCCGCCCCAGTTGGAGCCAATGGAACTCTGAGACACCGTCGCCAGATAATTGTTCATCTCGTCGTCGTTCCTTGCAACACCAAGAACATGGTATCCCCAAATCTCGCCAAGCTCTTTTCCCTCGTACCAATAGTTGCCGTTGCGGAGTGTTGCACTTTCCCCGAAGCATTGGTTTGTGGGTGTGTAGTACTTGGTGATGATGGATTTGTAGTCAGAGAGGTTTGCGGTGATGCTGTAGTTGAACTTGCCGATTCGGTCACGCCAGGAAAGTTCCACTTCCCAACCTCTGGTGCGCAGTTCTGCATTGTTTGTTCTTGGAGCCGCAGCACCATAGAGTGCAGAAAGCGACTTTGCGGGGCCAATCATATCCTTGGTGGTGCGCTCGTACCAGTCGAATGCGCCTGTCAGACGTCCGGCAAAGAGGGAAAAGTCTATACCCAGGTCTTTGTTGACGATGGTTTCCCAAGTAAGGGATGTGGAGTAGGGGGAGTAAACCGGCAACGAAGACTGCTGCTGCCCGCCCAGTACCAAGGATGTCGTATTGACATACATCGCCTGGAAATAGGGGTAGAACGAGGAGGTGTTTTGGTTTCCCAGCGTGCCGTATGAGGCACGGAGTTTCAGGTTGTCCAAGAACTTTTCTTTTGCGCGTGCCATGAAAGGCTCCTCGCTGATATTCCAACCGGCAGAGAAGGAGGGGAAGAATCCCCATCTTTGGTCTTTTGGGAATCGGCTGGCTCCGTCGGCGCGGAAATTCACTTCGGCCAAATAGCGGTTTTTGTAGTCGTAGTTGGCACGTCCGAAAAAGCCCAACGAAGACCATTCGCCCTGTATGTTGGAGTCGAGGTGTTTGTAAACCATGCCCTCCAGCGTGGAAGGATAGTTGTAGTCGGCGTAGCGGTCGGTCTCTATTTTGTAGTACTCGCTTTGTTCACCCGCCAAGAAGGTGAAATTGTGTCCAGAGTTCAAATTCAGGTGGTAGTCCGTATAGATGTTGGTCTCGAAGTAGTTGACCTTTGACTTTGCCTTTTCCAAATAGGTCTCGCCACCTGCCGGACTCACGTCGAATGTGCCGGTGCTGGCTTTGACGTTGTGCTCGTTGGCCGTGATGTCGCGGAAGGCGGTCAGGTATTCCACGCGTCCCGACGGCATGTGGTAGGTCATGGGATTGAAGGTGCGCGTATAAGGATTGCGCTCGATGCGACTGTTGATTTCTGCGTGAATCTTCCAATCCTTGATTGGCTCCACGATGACATTGAGCTGATTGTAGATCTTGTTGGTCTTGTTTTTTATGCGTCCGCCTTCCAGGATAGGTTGCATCATGGAGTCCTCGTGATATTCCCCATTGTAGGGATTAATTAATGGAATCACGGGTGATGTGCGTCCCAGGTTGTGGAAGAACAGGTCGTCCATGACCGACGGCTTTTCGTTGCGGTCGGAGGCAAAGCGCGTGCTCCATCCCAATGTCAGGTACTTGTTGATGTGTGCCGTGATTTTTCCGGCCACGTTGTAGCGCAGATACTGCTCGTCGGCGTATTTGAAGAGTCCTGTTTGCGACATGACGTTTCCCGACACGCGGTAATCGATTGCCTTTGTGCTGCCGCTAACGCTAATGTTATGCTCGTGGCTGACGGTCTGGTTCTTCACATAGACATCATACCAGTTTGTGTTGCCATAGCCCGCTTGGTTCTTGTACCAGGTGTCCAGTGTTTCGTAATAGCCCATACTTTCTTTGGACGTGCCGTTCTGGAAAGCCTCTATCTTGGCGAGATGTTCGGTGGTGAAGGGAGGGGTGCCACCTGAGTTCCGATACGCATCGTTGAGCATGTAGGCGTATGTGAGGCCGTTCACCGTATTGGGTATTGAGACGGGCTGCTGGATACGCACATTGCTTGAATAGTTCACGGTGACAGGCCGTTTGTGTGCTCCCGAACCGTTCTTGGTGGTAATCAGTATGACGCCGAAGGGTGCACGTGAGCCATAGACGGATGCTGATGCGGCATCTTTCAGGACGGAGATGTTTTCGATGTCGGCAGGGTTCAGGGTGTTGATGTCGCCCTCCATGCCGTCAATCAGTATCAGTGGCGAGGAATTGGAGTCCTCGCCCAGATTGCCCATGCCTCGGATGTTGATGTTCTTTGAGGAACCTGGTGCGCCGCCGGCATCGCTGGAGATGTTCAAGCCGGCCACCACGCCTTGAAGAGATTCTACGGCGTTGGCCGTTGGGCGGTCCTTGAGCGAGGCATCGTCAATGGTCTTGACGGCTCCCGTTGCATTGATTTTCTTCTGGGTGGCAAAGCCCACAATGACGACTTCTTCCAATACTTTGGAGTCTTCCTTGAGGAGAATCGTGAAGTTGGTTTTGCCATTCACGTCCACATCTTGTGTCTGACATCCGATGTATGAGACGCTCAGGTGGGCATTCCGACTGGAAAGTGTCAGGGTGAACTTGCCGTCGATATTGGTCAGTGCGCCATTGGTGGGGTTTCCTTTTTCGATGACATTGGCACCAATGGCTGGCTCGTTGTCCTCAAGGATAACCACGCCTTGCACCGTATGCTGTGCCTTCATGGCTGTCGAGAGCAACAGGCAGCCAAGGAACAGATAAAAGTGTTGTCTGAGAGAATCCATTAGAAAAGGATTAGAGATTAAGGATTAGGGAATAGGGCTACTTGTCCTTCTCTCCGGCCTGGCCGAAGTTCAGTTGGTACATTACCGTGCTGTCGGAGGTATAGATGTACTGGGGAACCAATTCCTTGCGACTGTAATTCTTGTTGCGGAGAGTACGGAAATAGAAATAGCCGTCGCCGCCGCCCATGAGGGAGGAGCCTCCTGTACGAAGGTTGTAGTTGAAGAACCACTGTGCCTTTTCGGGAGCATACTGGGGTGCATGCCACAGCGCATTACTCTTGATATGAATGGTAAAGGTATCGGCCTTTGACTCCAGTTTGATGAGTTTCATCTTGTGAAAGACACCCTTCTTGCCTGTGAGGAATTTGACGGGCGTGGTGGTGATGATGAGGTTTCCATCATTGCCTATCACGGGAATTTTCTTCCCTTTTTCGTTCAGGACGAAGTCGCCGTTGGCATCCGTTTCAAAGGTGGTGTCTCTCCTGTCGTAGGTGTCGGTATAGGCTGTGTCATAGACTGCCTCTTCCTCCAGGACATAGCTTTGCCCGAGGGTGGAAGTCACCAGCAGAGGATCCATGGACAGCTCTGACTTGAGGTTGAAGTCGCCAGGATTCTCGACCTTCTCCTCACAGGAGAGGAAAAGGTCGAGAGTCAGACCGAGGAGGGCAAAGCCTAAGATTTTTTTCATGGTTTTACCTTTTCATTCATTTATTTTATTTCACGACCTTTTTGCCGTTCACGATGTTAACACCCTGTTGCATCGTGTTCTGACGTTGGCCGGCCAGGTTGTAGATTGATTGACCATTAACCATTGACCATTGACCATTAACCGCCTTGATGCCGTCTTCTTCGTCTTCCGTTTCTTCCACAACGGGGCAGGGGCCGTAGGTCAGATGGGGAGCCCTGGCGTATGCAGGCCAGTTGGACTCATCCTTGTCGTCTGTATAGCCGTCGATGGTGTAGAACTTCAGCTCTTTGATGAAGATGGTGGATTTTGCCAGACCGCCTTGCGGCATATACATCTTCCACTTTGCGGGCATGTCCTGAGAGGTGCGGCCTGCATAAGTGTCTCCCTTGAATGTGTCCATGATATAAAAGTCCACTTCGAAGGTCAGCCAGCGGTTGGGATCGTAGATGTAGTTCTCTTCCTCGTCAAGTTCGGGGTCGCCCTCGTCGTCATAGAGGATGAATTGTGCGGAGTTGATTTTGTTTTCGGGATAGGTTACCAAGTCGGCGTGCTTGTTGTTGTTGTCGGCATCCATGAAGTACATATTGCTGATGATGCCGTCTGTGGTTGAGATGGTGTTGCTAAAGATGTTGAGGACAATTTTGCAACGAATCCACTGCTTGCGGGGCGTGTTGTCGGGATTGGTGAAGATGTTGATCTGCATCACGCTGTTGATGGAAGCATCGGTGGTGAAGCCCAGAACTTCCTGCGCCAGAGAGTTGGCACCGTTGATACACATCACCTTGCCGATGTTGCCGCCCAAATCCACTACGGCAGTTCCGTTCATCAGTGCTTCGATGTCGCTTGTGGCATTGGCAGAGATGCAGCCGCCGTTTTCGAGATACTCACTGCCGCCGAGGGTATATGAGAAGGTGAAAGGCGTGTTCCATGATGTGTCGTAATGCTTGATGACCATCTTGGTGCCTACGGGCTGGTTGGCCCAGTTGTAGGCCTTCGGGGTGATGTCAGTAAGGGATTCCTGTGCCATTATGTTGGCAGAGAAAGCGATTGCCGATAAGAGTAAAAGTTTTTTCATAAACGTAAGTATTTAATGGTTAATAATTGTTTTGGTTTCTTATTTAATGAGGACTTTCTTTCCGTTGATGATGTAGAGACCTTTCTTGAGAGTTGAAAGTTGAGAGTTGAAAGTTGAAAGCTGGCGGCCGCTGAGGTCATAGACAGGACTTGCAACGTCCATCGTTGAACTTTCAACGTCCTGGACTCCCGTTGCCTTGATAACCTCTGTGGCATCCTCCAGAGTCCACCATGCGGCATCCTTCGAGTTGCCGGATATGGCCACGATGTAATTACGCCTGGGCATTAGTGTCAGTGCGCGGCTGCCGTCGGCATACAGGATGGGAGCGGTCTCCTTGGCATAGTCGAGACAGATGCCCTTCGTGTCATCCTTCAACAGATAGAAGTAGCAGACGTCATCTGCATTGAGGGGCACGGCCTTGTTCGCATCGGGCATGTTGCCTGCGGGCACGCCATCGTAGTTGACCAGGTGGTATTTCCCGTGCACGTCAGAGGGTGCGATGCCGAACACCATGTCGAGGTTCAACTGGTCTGGCGAGCTGACTGCTGTGGTGGTGAGCTTGTTGTCGGCTCCGACAGTCATGTAGCGTGTGGCATCGGCATAGTTCTTCAGCAGATAGTACTTGTCAACCTCATAGGTTGCGGGAGCCTGCCAGATGCGCACATACTCCACGTCCATCTCGTAGGTGAACGACGGATCGGGCGCCTCGTAGCCCCAGCCTGAGTTCTTGCCCAGGGATTGGTTGAGGATAAGCTCGAACTCCTTGTTGTAGGGGAACTGCCACTTTTCATAGTCGGGATGTGCGTCGAGGTCGAGGGATGCGTCCTTGTTGTAGCGGAACACCTGGTTGCCGTCGCAATAGAAGATGAGCGACTGCTTGTCCCAGAAGAGTGAGTAGATATGGTAGCCGGTAGAGGTCCAGGTGCTATTTGTCCATTGGTATGACTTGCCTACGGAATGTCCGTTTTGGGCGTTGGGATAGCGTGCTGCCACGTGTACCGTGCTGTGTGCCGTGCTGCTGTTGCCCACCATCTCCATGATGTCAATCTCTCCGCACTGTGGCCAGCCGTCGTTGAAGACGGGCATCATCCAGATGGCGGGGAAATTGGACTTATGAGGGTTGCACTTGGCCTTCACCTCGATGATGCCGTACTTGTAGCCCTTCTTCATGCGTATGCCGCCTGTGATGAAGCCGCTGGCAGCGCCGTTGGTTGTCCTGGCCAGCAGGCGCAGGTGTCCGTTCTCGGTCTTGTGCACCAAAGCTCGCTGCTCATCGGTTTCGGCCATGCGCTCGTTCCATTCCGAACTAGCTTTGATGCAGTAGTTCCAGTTGCGCTCCATGTTTTCGATGCTCGAGAAGTCGCCGGTGCAGTTCTGCAGCTCTTCTGCCGTCAGATTCAGGCTGGCAGAAGCGGCCTCCGGTGTCTCGGAGGAATATACCAGGCTATAGCCGTCCTTGGAAATCTGTGCGGAAAGGGAAAAACATGTCAGGAAAAGAGCAATTGCGAGGAAGTAGTGTTTTGTCATAGTATTGATAGTTTTGTGAGGATTGATACAATCCTTTGTTTCCTGCGCAAATGTACAAAAAAAATCAATACGACAAAAGAAAAAGTAAAAAAAACTTAATAATCCGAGAGGTATTTCTCATACAACTCCTTGGCGATGGCTATTTCGTCGCCTGTAGCGGTGGGGCTGAAAGTGTCGTTGGGCACTGAGGCGCCTGTGGCAAACGGCCATTCATAGTCCTTGAACCACTGCTGTGTGGTGTTGTTGTTTTCAAAGAATGCTTTCCAGCGTGGATAGTAATAGGAGGAAAGCAGTCCGTTCCACTCGCGGTTGGCATAGTCGTGAAGGCGTCCGCTTTCGCATTGCGCGTGGTCGCCCCAGGTGGTGAGCAACATACGGGCGTTTTTCTCGTAGAGATTGCTTTCTGCCGTGGTTGTGCCAAGGGCGCGGGCTGCTGCCGTCCATCGTCCCAAGCGCAACTCGGAACGGGTGCCCAGCAGACGGTCCTGGTCTAAAATCAGTTCAAGGAAGCGCTCCTTGTCGGCTTGTGCGTTGCCCGACTTGATGCGGTCAAGCACTTCTTTCCCATAGTCTGCAAGGGCTTGGCGGGCAACGTCCACGAGGTCATAGCGATAATTCTCGTTGCTGCCAAGTGCGTCGCTTTCGGACAGCATTTCGCAGAAGGCCGTGCGCAGGTCGTGGATGTCCCAATACCAGGTGGATGCAGCCCAGGTGCTGACCGTTCCTGCCGTGAGCGAGGGACGCATGAGGAACACACTCTCGGTCGTCCCCTGCTGCTGGTCGTTGGGGCACTGGTAGATGCCTGCCCCAAGCCGTGTCCATGCGGAGAGCATGGTGGCGTAGGCCTTGTCGGAAGGTCTCAGGCCGTAGCGCATCTGGACATAGTCTGCAAGCCATGTCGTGCGGGTGTAGTCGGTCGTTGTCCAAGGGAGGGCATAGAGCAGGTCGTAGAGCATCGCATTGTTCTCGATTCCCTCTGGCAGTGCGCCGATGCCCACCAGTCCATTGGCTTCCTTGTTGTCGCGTGCTGTGTAGAAGCAGTCGATGAGGCGGGCCATGCGGCCGAAGATGCCGACATTGCCGCCAAAGTTAGACACCTGTCCCCATACCCAGTTGTGGTTTTGGCCGTCGGCAGTGGTGTGTTGTCCGCTGCAGGCGGTGTCGGCATACTGGTCGCCGTGAAGGTCAAGGATGATAAGCCTGCCTTGTGGGATGTTATGTGTGACGTTGGTCGTGGGATTGCTTTGCCAATGCTGTGCCACCCAAACGGCGTCTTTGTCGTAGGTTGTCAAGGCTTCCCACATGGCTGCCACCGATTCCGAGGCACTGGTGACACCGCTCGGCACGCCGCCTTCGTGGAAGGGGTCGATGGCATAGAAATGTGTCTTGCAGACATCGCCGAAGAGTGTCTCGAAGGCGGCATAGTAGTTGGCAGCAAACTCCTTGAGGCGGGCCGTGTTGTTCACGAAGTATGGCCGTGTGAAGGAGCACCAAATGCCCCCGTTCACGATGTCGGAAGCAGTCCATTTTGTGAGGGTTGAGGCCTCTGCCTGTGACATGAAGTCTTTGGGAATCATGCCCACATAGCCGGGTATGACGGGCGACATGCCAAAATCCTTCATGCGTCGGAAGATGTTGCGGGCCAGTGCCTGCTGCCTGGTGTACCAGCTTTCCGGTTGCGGTCCGCCCCATGCGGTGATGTTGTTCATAAAGAACCAGCCGTAGTAGGCACTGCCGCAGACGAAGGTGTTGACCTCGTCCAGCGTGTAGCCGTAGGTGTGCATCAAAACCTCCTTCCAGACGCACTCCATGCCGGTGATGGCCAGCGGCATGTTCACGCCATGCAGTGCCATCCAGTCTAATTCCTGTTCCCAGCGGCTCCAGTCCCAAAACGACATGGAATAGCTGTAGGTGCAGAAGTTAAGGTAGTAACGCCAATCTACGCTGGCCTGATGTGTCTCTTTGGCACAGGCGGGAAGCTTCTTGGGCAGTGTGCCTGTAGGCGAATTCCAGGAGATGTCGATGCCGGCATAGTGTTGCAGGTACCAGTTTATGCCAGCGGCAACGGCAATGTAGTCCGAGCCGCTGATTTTGACCTTCCTGCCGTTGCAGGACAGCGTGAACTGTTGGGTGTCGTCGCCGGTGAGCGTGTATGAGAACTTGGCGGCATCGCCGTTGTTGGGCAGAATGCGGCCGAGCATATCGCCAATAGGGTTGCCGGCAAGAGATGTGCCAACGGAAAGGCTGACAAACAAAAGGAACGACAGGAAGTGTTTCATAGCGTATTGGTTGGTTAAATAAACATGAATTGCCACGAATCGCCACTTCACTGTGTGGGCAATTCGTGGCAATTGCATGTCAAGGACGAATTGTCTGTAACTTAGTCGTTTTTAGTCCCAGATGTCGTTCCAGGTGTCACTTTTGTTCTCCTTCACAAGAACGACGTCATTATCTGCTCCACTCTCGTTTTTGTCGAAAGAGGTGGCAAGCATCTGAACTACTTGGGCGAGTGATACGTTTACGCCGGGTGTCTGATATGTCTTTTTCATCTTTTGAATATATTATTCTGTAGATAGAGGGAGTTAGAGGAAGATATGCGGCTTTGCCGCGTAGATAGAGGAATCTTCATTTATCTCCTTTTATCTCCTTTTATCTTCTTCTATCTCCTTTTATCTCCTTAATTAAAATAAAACCTTTTTCCCATTGGCTTTCGCCGAGCCTTGCTTCACGATGTTGATGCCCTTCTGGAGCTTGTTGATGCGCTGACCGGCAAGGTTGTAAATGTTCTCGCCCTTTAAGGGAGAGTTAGAGAGTGCCTCATTGATGCCCGTGGCATCGTCGCTGTCGAAGCGGAAGGCCTTCACTGCGCTGCCGGTTGTTGCGGGCAGATATGCCTTGAAGCCGGGGATGGTTGAAGCGCCGTCCTTGTAGAAGCCCACGCCAGCAGAGCCTGTAGCCAGGATATAGCTGCCTTCGGGACGGTCAATGGCTGCAACGGAACCTGTAAGGGCACTGTTAATAGGATCTACGTCATCGGTCAAGTTAAAGTCGTAGCTGCCTTCTGTGCCTTCAAGAATTTCAAGAATGACGCCTGTATTAGCAGGAATTGTCTGGCCTTCAATTGGCTCCAAATGCAAGTATTCACCCTCGTCGGTAGCAACATAAGCAGTAACACCTGTTGGGATTGTCAATGCCACAGGGCTATACAGCGTAGCATAATCAGCGGCAGAGATGCCGACGGGAAGTGCCTCAACATCCTCAAGAATGCTAAAGCTGTTTCCAAGTGCCTCGCCTGCTGTGAGGTTATAAGTACCTGCTGTAGCAGCGTTGGAGAATTGTGCTGCTGAGTTGAAGTTGCCACTGAAGTTATAGAGCTTCGTGCCGTCGTAGTACCAGATGCTGGCACTGCCGGTAGCGTCACTGTATGTCAGGCTGCCGTTGCCCTGCAGATAGGCACTCTCTTCCTCTGCATAGAGGCGGAAGAATGGGTTGACGGTCTTCAGGGTAACGTCAACAATCATACCACCGTTATTGATGATGTGGTTATTGCCATTTACGTTTCCTGGCTCAGCACCTTCGTTGCCGCCTGGGTCTTCGCTTGCCCAGTCTGTCTTGAAGCGCATACGATAGGTTCCTGCAGCAGGCGAGGTGAAGGCGGGAATAGCAGTGGAGAGGTTTGGATTGCCCTCGTTAACCTTCGCAACCAGTTCACCATCATCGGTAAAGTCACCATCGTTATTCAAGTCAATGTAAACGAAACCGTGCTGCCATGCACCAGCTATCGTGAAGCTTGGTTTGATGGACATGCCGACTGGCAGTACCACTGTCTTCGTGGCTGTGAGGTCCTGATAGCATTTTGTGCTGGTGTTCGTATAGATGCCATCTACTACTTGGCCGTTGAAGGATGCGCTGTTGATGTGGCGGTCGCTTCTGGTAAATGTCTGTGACTTGTCGAAGTTGATGGGCCAGCGCGTGTCCTCGCAATCAACAGTAATGGTAGCACCGCTGATGCTTACTTTGGCTGTCATGTAGCTGTACTCGCTGGGGAAGGTCACAATCACATCTTCTACCTCAACAGCTGATGCGCTTGAATACTCTGCCTGTCCGAAGGTGATTTCATCGCCCTTGATGGTCATCGTCATGCCTTCCACTGCACCGTTCACAACGAGCGTGTAGTCAAACGAAGAAGAAACATAATGCAGTTCATACGTAGCATCTGCACCATTTATTGCAATGCTTGTGGGCGAACCGTCAACAAGCTTCTTGCCTGCATAGACCGGGATGTCCATTGTATGACCATCCGTTACGATTTGTGTGCTTGTGAAAAGTGTCTCGTTTGTCTCATCATTAATACCTGTAACCTCAAGAATATAGAACGGGCCGTATGCGGCATAAGCTGCCCATCCATTTAGCATTCCTCCAAAACTATTAGCATTCAGATTCCATTGTGTTCCGCTATTATTATGAATACTTATTGGATTATCGCAAGCTATCGATTTACCACCAGTATATGACCTAAATTCTATATTCTCTGCAGAAGCCAAATCTCCCCAACCAGAACCCGTGCGATATTTGCTGTCGTTGACACATTGCAAAAAATACTTGCCTGACACAGAGCCATCGGTAATTGTATAGAGTTGCACTGTGGAAAGATTAAGACTTGAATTACCCTGGGGATACGCCAACCATTTATTTGACCATGGAGATGATCCCAGGCTTGCAAAAGCCACATGGCCACCTGTTCCTGACAAAGCTTTTAATCCAGCCAAGGTAAGAGGTGTACCTGCTGTAGAGACGGTTGTTACCTCTGTAGCCCATACGCCCATCGTACTGAGCAGGGCAAACAATAAAAGTGTTAGTTTTTGTTTCATGTTGTTTAATATAAGGTTTGTTAATTGGTTAAATGGCGCACAAAGATAAATGTTTTTCAAACATTGCCGTTTCTTGTGGCGTTAAAACATGTTAAAGATGAGGGTTTTGTCACAAAACAAGGGCTTTTCGCGACCAATCAGAAGGGATAGCCGATAGCAAAGTGGTAGGCAAGGGAGCGACCGAAGTGGGGCATGTTGTAGTAGCCTCTTTTGCCTGTGTCGTAGGGAGCATGAATGCCTATGCCGAGGTCGAAGCGTATGACGAGGAAGTCCAGGTCGTAGCGCAGGCCGACACCTGTGCCGAGGGCAATCTGTTTGCCGAAGTCCTTGATGCGGAACTTGCCTCCCGGCTGGCTGTCGCTGTTGCGCAGGAGCCAGACGTTGCCTGCGTCGAGGAAGGCGGCGCCGCCCAGTTTGCCGACGATGGGGAAGCGGTACTCCAGGTTGGCTTCGAACTTGAGGTCGCCCATCTGGTCAACGTAAGAATACTGCGATTTCACCGGGTGATAGGAGCCTGGCCCGATGGTTCGCATACCGAAGGCACGAATGCTGTTGGCGCCGCCCACGGAGAAGAGTTCGCTGTAGGGGGCTGCCGATGCGTTGCCATAGCTGTAGATGATGCCTCCGAAGACGCGGGTGGCAAGCAGGCTTCGCTGGGTGAGCGGGAACTGCCGCGTGTATTGCACGGTGGCTTTGGCGAACTGGGCAAAGGGCACGCCCAGGAGTTTCTTGCCTTCTCTGCTGTAGGGTTTCCCGCAGATGGCATAGACGCTGGATACGATTGCCGAAGCCTCTTTGAGCGATACGGTCAGGGAGGAGGGGTGCTTTGGCGTGCCGGCCCACGAGAAGGTGTACGACATGCTGGGCACGAACTGGTCGCGCATTGAGACATAGAGCGCGGGATTGGCGTTGACGATGGCGTCGAAGCGCTCCGTGCTGTGCAGCAGTTGGTCGTAGGAAATCGTCAGAGGGGAGAACTCATGCTTGATGCGCTGTTTCCGTTGCAGCGTATAGTTCACACCTCCGCTCCACGAGACACGTCCGAAGAAGCCTGCGCGGTTCATCCATCGTGCCTGGAGGTCGAAGGCGGTGGTGGAGACGAATCTGCGCCCCACTTTGCGCCCGATGCCGAAGAAGCGCAGACGCGGATAGGACAGCGAGCCGCTTAGCCCGTATTCGTAGGAGTTGAGCAAAGAGCTGCTGCCCTCGACATTGGCGCCTGTCTGCCACTCATACGAACCCCAGACTTTGAGCGTCAGTGTTTCTGCCGCCCGAAAAGCATTGCGCTTGGAGAAGGAGAAGCTTGCACCCGGTCCCACCTGGCCGTCTGTCTTTCCCGTCAGGTTTCCCTGGAACTCAGCGTCGTAGGGTTTGTCGAGCGTGGCGTTGACCACGATGTCGAGGGTGTCGGAGAGGGCTGCTCTCGGCACATAGTTTATCCTTACGGAGGAGAAGACGTTCATGGCGGCGAGCCTTTCCTGCATCAGCTCTCCCAGAGACAGCCGGTAGAGGCTGCCCTGCCGGAACAGCAGCGAGCGCCAGATGGCACGTGGCCGCAGCAGGGGTTTGGTGGCAGGCCGGCTGTAACCGAAGGAGAGGCCGCCCCGCAATGTGAGGCTGTCCACAAGGTTACGGTCTCCATATTTATAGATGTTCACACGTGTATTACCTATATGATATGGCTGCATTGCCTCCTTCGGGGCGGTGGGCGAGGGCTGCACCTGCAGCTTGACCATCATCGGTGTCTGAAGCGTGTCGGCACGGAAGTTGATGTAGTCGTTGCGTTGGTAGTAGTAGCCTTCCTCGCGCAATGCGCCGACGATTCGTGTGCGCTCGGCTTCGAGGTTCACCACGCTGAAGGGATCGCCTTTGTGGAGGAGGGAGCCATCCTCCACCTTCCAGACACTCTCTGGCTCCCTCCCTTTAAGGGAGGGCTGGGGTAGGTCCGATGTCTGGGGCAGGTCTGGGAAGCCTATGTAGGCGATGCTGTCAAGATGATAGACAGGCCCCGGATGTATGTTGTAGCGCACACGTTCCTTGAGCGTGTCGCGCGGATCGGGCAACGTTTCGTATGACGTCTGCGCCCTGAAGTAACCGCGGCTGCGAAGCGTGTTTTTCGCCACCGTGGAGCGCAGGCGGGGGTTTACATTGCTCATCAGCACCGGCGAGGCCGCAAAGTGGTTGAACATCCAGCGTCCGAAACGGTGCTTGCTGTTGGCATAGCGGTTGTAGATGAGCAGCCTGATGGGGAAGGGGTGCGTCACGAAGCTGCTGCCCATGAATGCGCCGTTGGGGGCATACGAGAGCACGGCCTCCACCTCTTCCTTTGCCGCAGCATAGGCCTCCAGGTCTTTCTGTGAGGCGCGTTTTATGCTGTCGCGCACGGCTTTGTCGTCCATGTCTTCTGCCTTTAGCACCGAAGCATCGCCCGAAAGCAGCCCTTCGACGGTTGTGTAGGCATCGGCCAGGGCCGTAATCACACCTTCCTGTTCCGCCTTCTTTTCTTTCGTGGGAGCTTTGTCATAGTCGATGCTCTTGATGCCGCGATAGAGCGTCTCGCCCTCCGGCAGGTTCTTCGTCAGGGAACATGCCGTGAGGAGGCATAAAAGGAGGCCCTTCAAAACGCCGCACAGGGGGATGGCCAACGCCGCACGGTGCGTTTGCCAACGCCGCACGGTGCGTTTGCCAACGCCGCACGGTGCGTTTTTCTCTTGTCCGGCACTATTGTTTTTCATGTTGCTGTTCTGCCTTTAGAGGTTTCATGTTGTTTTCCTCTTCCTTCCCTTTTTGTTTGCGGAAGATGAAGAGTTCGCCGAGCCTGTCGGCTTTCTTTCGGAGCACGATGCCGCCGCCCATCTTGGTGACTTGCCCTTCGAGCAGGGACTCGTAGTTGCGGTCGTAGAAGAGATTGACGTAGCGCGAGGCGGTCTTGTCGAGGCGATACTCTATTGAGATGTTGTCGATGATGGTCTGTCCGGTGTTGACGGCATCTTGTCCCGTGCTCACCTTGCCGCCTATGATAACGCTGATGCGGTTGCCCCAGAAGCGCTTGGCGAAGCTGAAGCTGTAGTCGGTGGTCGTCGTGCCTGCCTCGGAGGTGCCGCTGGCGATGCCGAAGTTGACATCGACGGTGCTGAGCGCCTTGCCTGCAATTTCGTTGATGGCGTTTTGCAGGTAGGCGTTGAGCGTGTTGGTGTAGTTGAAGCCGCCATTCGTCTCGGCATCGTCGGTGACGTACATTCCCGTGACGAGCATCGTGACAGCCACACGTCCGCGCTCTTCCGCTGTCATGGCGCTGAGCTGGTTCTGCACGGTCAGGTCTTCGGGGGCCTGCAAGGTGAACTCCAGGCCCATGTCCTCGAGCGTGCGGCTGATGGCAAGCCCGACGTCGAAGGCCACGTTGCGCGGGACGCCGTTCTCTGTGACGGTGGAGCGGACGCGCTCGCTGGCGTCGATGCTCAGGCGCGGGTTGAACATCTTGCCCTGGAACTCGACATAGCTGCCTTGCCCTATGCGGAAGTCGTTGAGCGGGATAGCCATCAGCGAGTAGCGCATGGTGCCCTTGCCGATGGTGTAGCGTCCCCAAAGCTGCATGTCGTTCTGGAGGTCGTAGGTCAAGGTCATTTCCCCTCCGCCTTGCAGGTCGATGTAGTCGTTCCCGTTGTCGCTCAGGAAGCAGTGCACTTGTGCCGTCTCTGCGATGCCGACGTTCATTTGTATGTCGATGCTCTGGCGTGCGGCATTCAGAGGTTCTGTGGGAATAGTGTCGGTGAAATCGCAGAAAGTGACGATGTCTGCCAGTTGGTCATCGACGGTGATGGGCGTGTCGGTGAGGACGCAACTGACATCGGTGCTGCCAAGCACATCGAGCCGTCCGCGCATCTTGAGGTCGGAAAGCGTCCCCCAGAGCCGTCCGCCAAGGTTGACAAACACTTTGCCGTATGCCAGGGAGCCTTGCCGCTTGGGGGAGTTGATGAGCTGGTAGTTGTCGGCCTTCACGTTCATGTCCAGCAGCACCCGTTCCAGGTCGCTGAAATCAACGATTCCATCGAGCACAAGGGGTGTCTTGCCTGCGGCATACGCTTCGATGCGGTTAAGGTCAAGATGGCTGTTCTTGACGGTAATCGTATGGTCTTGTATGCGAAGGTTCACGTTGTAGCTGTCGGCTTTGATGTGAAGGGAGTCGGTGCGCAGTTGGCCGTTCAGGATGGGGTTGTCGGTCGGTCCGTTCATGGCGAAGTCGCCCCAGGCATAGCCCGACATGGCAACCGGTCCTTCCGGCATGAAGGCATTGAGGAAAGCGAAGGGCACCCGTTGGAAGGTGGTCTGCCCGTCAATCGTTCCCTGTCCGTTCTTCTCCCGGTACTTGCCGTTCAGCAAGACGATTTCCTGTCCGTCCTGCGTGACGATGCCATCGACGTAGTGTGAGCCGTCGGCATTCGGGAAGTAGATGCCGTTCAGTCCGATGTTGCCGAGCGTAACGCCGTTGTATGCCATCCTCTCCACAAGCATTTCCGTCGAGACGGTCGCCGTGCTGTCGGCCTGCATATAATGCAGGTCGCCGTGCAGGAATCCGCTGATGTCCGGCATGAAGGGAATGACCTGCGTCAGTTCGCCCACATTGAAGCGCTTGATGCTGAGCGAGATGTCCTGCTGCGCCTCTTCGTTTGGCGTGGTGTAGAGCTTCAGGCCGGTGCCGTCGTCGGCCAGGAGGTTGACCAGCGCTTCGAGGTGTCCGTTGCGGGAAAGGGTGACGAAGTTGTCGGGGTTGAGTGTGAAGTGCCTGTAGGCAATGACGGGATTGAGCGGGGCGAAGTGGACGCGCATACCGTCGGCAAGCAAGTCGAGTGCCAGGCCGAAATCGACGCTCTTCTGCCCATGGGCGTCAAAGAAAAGAAGATTGGCATTGGCCCCCGTTTCCGTCAAGGCGGCGTGAAGCTGCGACATGAATGTCACAATGCGGTTCTTCGGCCCGTTGGCAACGCGGGCGTCGAGCGAGACGCCGCTCTCTTTCTGCCTGATCTGCCACTGGATGCTGTCCAGGAGGATGGCTCCGGTGTTGAGGGCGTGCATGTGGCCGGTGCCGCTCAACCCGTCGGCGGGGGAGGAGAGGAGGTGGAAAGAAAGGTCGCGGAAGCTGTATCCTGTGACATGGCGCAGGATGTTGCAGATGGGATTCTTCTGTCCGCAATCGAGTTCCATGCGGAGGTGCGGCAAGAGCATACGCAGCGTGTCTTGCTCTATGCGCAGGCTGTCGATTTGCTGTTGCAAGACCTGGCTGAAGTTGTCAAGGCGAGTCAGCAGCGAGTCAAGCCCTTGGTCGGAAGAGACTGTGAGGTTGAGGTCGCCGGCAAGTGCCTTCATGCGGATAAGCTCCGGCGTGAGGTCGGCGTCAACGGTAAGGTCGAGAGGATGGATGATGCTGTCGGCAGTCGTCAGCTCCATGGCCTCGATGCGGGCGGCCAGGCTGTGTGTCTGCTGGAGGTCGGAGGTGCCGTCCAGGTGCATGACCATACTGGCAGAGAGGGGCTTGTCTGCTAGGTGGAGCGCATGGAGGTCGATGTGGCTCATGTCCAGATTGAAGGCCGCAGCCTCCAGCTTGCGTTCTTTGATGGCGGCATCTACACAGCCTTGCAGGACGAGCAGGTCGTTCTGGCTGCTCGCCTCAAGCATGGCCTTCCCATGCTCCAGGCGGCAGTCTGCCTTGATGTTGTCGAGGTCCCATGAGGCATAGCCGAGATGGTCGATGGAAGCCCTCGCATGAAGCGTGGTGCGCGGACTGAGCATGTCCGTCCCCCGTCCCGACACATTGGCGTTGGCCGTGAGAAGGAACAGCGAGTCGTGCGGCAGGAAGTCGTGAAGCTGGAGGTTAGCAATATGTGCTTTGGCCTGATATGACATGGCCTTCAAATCGACATCGCCTGCCAGATGAGCCTTGCCGCCTTGCCCCTTGCCCCTTGCCCCTTGCGCCAGGAGCAAGGCATCGGCAGTAAGCTTCGAGGCCTCGCGCAACCGCGTGTCGGCATGGAGCACCATCTTTGGGAAGCGCACGTCGCTCAGCCTCAGATAGCGGTTGACACAGCGGAGGTCCATCGTCGTGATGTCCCACACGAGGTCTGCCCCCAAAGCGGCACTGTCGGTCAGGTTTTGCAGCGAACCATTTGTGCGGACATCAATGACAGAAGGCATTGTGACATTGCAGGTCTGCAACGAAAGTTCATCAACATTGCCCTTCGCTCTAACCTCTATGCCCAAAGGCTGCCTCGGATAGCAGGCCGCCAAGTCCTTGGGCAAATACGGTGCGGCAAAATCAAGGACATCCTCACTGCCCAAGGAGGCTTTCACTTCGGCTTGCATCTGCCCGGACGTCTTGGGCGAAAAGGCACTCCAGTCGAGGTGGACATTGCCTCCAACGGAACTGTGGGGTGTCTGAAGGTCAAGTCTTGACAAGGAAAGGCGGGTGGTGTCGAGGGACAGCTTATCTATAGCCAGCGTCACGTCGCGGAAGGTCAGGTCATTATAGCTCAGGCTGTCCACCGCAAGCTTAAAGGCTCCGACGCGGTACGCGCCCTGTCTCAGGCTGATGTCGCCAGCGTCGAGGCTCGCTTCGCGGATGGCGGCAGCAAGCATGAAGCTCTGCAGCTCGTCCTGAATTGTGAATTGTGAATTGTGAATTATGAATTTATTCACATCTATCTGCCAGTCCACCGGCGCACTTTCCGTCGTGTCCTCTTCTGCCGCCTCGCGGAGACAGATGTCAAGCACGCAGCCGTCGAGCGTGGCATCCGTCACGTTGACTTTTTGACCGCCGAGGTCGATGTCTTCAGCCACAAGGCGGAAGCTGCCGATGCTCCCGTCCATCGAAAGTGTCTCTATCCAGTCGGTGGTATAGATGCTGCCATCCGAGAGTTCTATGGCTTCCACACCAATGTGCAGTGTCAGCAGGCGCGTAAGGTCAAGATCTACGAGGACATCCTCCACGTCAACGACATCGGTGGGCGGCTGTGAGACATGAACCTGTCCGAGCCGCAAGTCGAGAGGAAAAGCCAGATGCACGCTGCCAATGGACACCTCAAGCCCCGTCTCCTCCTGAAGATAAGCCGTAAGCCTGTTCACTGCCCACCTTTGCACGGGCGGCAGATAAAGGCTGGCTACAAGCATCACAAGAAGCAATACCAGCACCAAAAGGGTTCTAAAGACAATCTTCAGCGCACGTTTCATGCCTTAGCAGCACTATTCGAGTCACAAAGGTACGAAGAAAAAGTGAAAGAAACATAAAAGGGAAAAGTTATTTTTCTTTTTTCTTCAAAAGCGTTTGCATATTGTAATTATTATGTGTAACTTTGCAGCATCGCATCGCTGGTTCACCCATGTGGGCTGCGGGCGGTCTTATATATAAGAAAGACGTTTTCGAACGTCTGTCGTTGTGACTTGTGAACTTCGCAACTTCCAATCTCTACAACAGACAGATGACAACGAGGCGTCTGCGTGGTGCGCATCTATATACATTATATATAGTTCGTGCTGGCGTAGGCTAACAGCGTTGTCTATCCTGTGTAGAGAGGGCAATGCGAAGGCCTACAAGTCCAGGATAGGCTGAGAAGCGAAACACCTGCGCCTTTTTTGTATATCTGCGCAAACAACAGAACATTACATTTGCCGACTTCGGGGTGTTTGCAGGCAGAAAACTTATCAAACATGAAAAAACTATTTCTTTTGTTAACCGCAGCCATCGCCTGCGGAGTAGGCGCAATGGCACAGGACAGCCGTGTCGCCACGTTGCAACATGGCACACACTTCCGGACATACTACGGAACAGATGCCTTTATCTCTGCACACAACGATGCCTCAGATGGCGACGTTATCACTCTGACTGCAGGAGTGTTCAACCTATGCGATGTTACCAAAGCCCTTACTATTAGAGGAGAAGGAATGCAAAAGACTGTATTACAGAAAAGCATACCACAATTTAAAATTCCTATGAATAATCTATATTCCCTTAGTTTGGAAGGATTAACCGTGAGTAACACCAACACAAGCGGAACGATTGCAATCGAAAGTACTGGTGGATTTGCAACTATTACCATATCGAAGTGTGTTTTGACGGGAGGTTCGTACTACGTTAAATTTACTAATTGTAATGCAGTTGTTATGAACTCTGAAATTAAGATAAAGACTCTTGGAAACTGCAACTCCTCTATTACTTGTATCAATAGTAAAATGACAACTTTAGAAGGTGGCACATTTGATGTGCAGAACTGCGTCATTACAGGAACGGCAAATGTCTCTAACTCCATTATCAAGAACAGCATCGTTTATGGCGTCACAACACTGAATGATACAAACGAAAGCAGCCATTGCTTGGTAAAAGAAGGCAGCAGCGGCTTTGACAACTCATGGTATGTTAAGACTGTTGCACCAGAACCCGATCCATGGGACGAAACTCCATCCACCTATGTCCTTTGGGATGAACTGTTTACGGGAAACTATCATCTGACGGCAGAAGCTTCGCAGAACTATATCGGCACAGACGGCACAGAGATAGGCATCTATGGCGGTGCATATCCCTACGACATCACACCTGACTATCCTCTTGTGAAGAACATTGAGGTGAAGGGCATCCATGAAAATGGCAAGCTGAGCGTAAAGATTAACGTAGAGTAAACAGCCATGAAACACAGATTATTATTTTTCGTCACACTCCTTGCCCTGATAGGTTCGGCAAGGGGGCAGACGTCCTATAGCTATCGCTATTGGTTCGACGATGACGATGCGACGGTGCATACAAGTTCGGCCAGCGGCGAGACGACTATAGAGTTCGACGTCGGTTCGTTGGCAAAAGGCGCGATGCACGCCCTGCACATACAGGCGCTCGACGCAAGGGACAAGTGGGGTGCCGTGCATACAACATACTTCTACTACACAAGGAGCAAGGCTGACAACGTCACTGCCCGCTATTGGTTCGACAACGATTCAATCACGCAGACGGCTCCCAAGACAGACGGCTGGATTGAATTCAATATCTCAGAGCTTGGTTGTGGCGTTCACGCCCTACACTTCCAGATGTACGATGCCAGCGGAGGTGCCTCGCCTGTGCAGACAGCCTACTTCTACAAAGGGGCTAAAGGCAACAAGGCTCGCTATTGGTTCGATAACGAGACAAACATGCGGACGACATCTGTTGTGAGCGGCACGACAGACCTTGACATCGCAGGGCTTGGTTTCGGCATTCACGCCTTGCACTACCAGTTGTTCAGTGCCAACGGGGAAGCCTCGCCCGTACAGACACAGTACTTCGTCAAGAAGAATGACTTGGATTTCTCTTCGCTGACATGCCGTTTGTGGATTGATGAAGAGGAGGACCTGGCAATGTCCTTCGGCCTGACAGAAGATATCATCCTTGAAGCCCAAGACCTTGCCCCAGGCACGCATGAACTGCACGTCGCCCTTCTCAATTCCGAAGGGGAGCAGTTGATAGAGAAAACTACGACCTTTGAGGTGGATGCCCTAAGGAGCATCACCATTACGCTACAAGCCCCGATAGCGACCTTCTCGAATGAGCACGGTCTGGACTTCGGCGGCATTGAGGGCCTCAAGGCTTACACAGCTACAGGCTTCCACAAGTGGACGGGCAATGTGCTGATGAGCCGCGTGAACGACGTGCCGGCAGGCGAAGGCCTGTTGCTGATGGGCGAACCAGGAACCTATGAGGTGCCCATAGCCAGGTCGTACTCCTTCTATGCCAACCTGCTGGTTGGTACGCCAGAAGTTACCGTGCTGGCACAGACAGCCGACGGCTTCGACAACTACATGCTTTCGTTCCGCGGCGGCGAGCCGGGCTTCTTCCTTGCCGACGACGGCAGCACCCTTGCGGCGGGCAAAGCCTATCTGCGCGTGCCAGGCGAACAAGCGGCTGGCGTCAGGACGCTGCGGATAAGTTTCGACGACAATCCCGACGGCGTGGTTTCTCCCCTCGGAGAGACGGAGGGGGCCATCTACAACCTTGCCGGACAGCGTCTGAACAAACTGCAGAAGGGCATCAACATCAAGAACGGAAAGAAGGTGCTGAAATGAAGAGATTAAGAAAATAAGAAATGAAGAGGCTGTGTCGATGAACGACACGGCCTCTTTTGTTTTTTTCACCACGAATTATTAGGCAGAATGTAATTAGTGCAATTCGTGGTTGGAGTATTTAGGCATAGCCTCTTGTCGTTATCTCCTGCCACAGGCGCTCGTCTGGCACAGGGGCCTCGATGGTGAGGGGAACGTGCGAGACGGGGTGCTCCAGCGAGAGGTGCCAGGCGTGGAGGCTGATGCTACCGTCGGGATTGCTGCGGGGCGCACCGTATTTCAGGTCGCCACGAATGGGGCAGCCTATCTTGGCAAGCTGGCAGCGTATCTGATGATGACGGCCGGTGTGAAGGGTTATCTCAAGGAGGAAATAGCGGTCGCTTTGTGCCACAAGGCGATAGTCGAGCACAGCCTTCTTGCTGTTCGGCACCTCGCGGTCGTAGGCACGGGCGGTGTTCTGCTTCTCGTTGCGCGTCAGCCAATGCGTGAGCGTCCCTTCGGGCTGCGGAGGCTTGTTGGCGACGATGGCGAGGTAGGTCTTCCTAACGGCCTCGTGTTCGGCAAACATCTTGTTGAGTCGCGGCAAAGCCTTACTCGTCTTGGCAAAAAGTACAACACCGCTCACAGGACGGTCCAACCGATGCACCACGCCAAGAAAGACGTTGCCAGACTTTTGGTACTTGTCCTTCAGGTAAGCCTTCACCATATCAGACAAAGGGACATCGCCAGTCTTGTCGCCCTGTACGATGTCCCCCGCTTTCTTTGCTACGGCAATCAAGTGATTGTCCTCGTAGAGTACTCTCATCACATGTTCATGCCGCCATCCACTTGGATGACCTGTCCACTAACGTAGCTGCTCATGTCGCTGGCAAGGAAGGTTGCCACGTTGGCAATGTCCTCCACCTGTCCGCCGCGGCGCAGGGGTATCTTCTTCTTCCACTCCTCGCGGATTTCCTCGCTAAGCTGTGCTGTCATGGCTGTCTCGATGAAGCCGGGGGCGATGGCGTTGGCGCGGATGCCCTTCGGTCCCATTTCCTGGGCGATGCTCTTGGCAAGTGCTATCATGCCGGCTTTGGAAGCTGCATAGTTGGCCTGGCCTGCGTTGCCGTGCACGCCCACCACGCTGGCCATGTTGATGATGCTGCCTCCGCGCTGCCGCATCATTACGGGCACGCAGGCATGGGTGAAGTTGAAGGTGCTCTTCAGGTTGACATTGATGACGGCGTCCCACTGCTGCTCGGTCATGCGAAGCATGAGTCCGTCTTTTGTGATGCCTGCATTGTTGACGAGGATGTCGATGGTGCCGAAGTCCTCCTTTATCTTCTGAACGACCTCTTCGGTGGCTGCGAAGTCGGCAGCATTGCCTGCGTATGCACGGCAGGTGACGCCGACAGCCTCTATCTCCTTGCGAGTGGCTTCAAGGCCGGCAGCCATTTCGTCGTTGAGAACCAGGTCTGTGAATGCTATGTTTGCGCCTTCGGAGGCGAACTTGAGGGCAATCGCCTTACCGATGCCGCGTGCTGCACCCGTGATGAGTGCGGTCTTTCCTTCTAAAAGTTTCATATCTTTATTTTTTTATCTGTAGTTAGAAGAAGTTAGAGAAAGACATGCCGCTTTCAGCGGCGAAGAAAGAGGATATTCTTCTCTCTTCTTCTCTCTTCATCTATCTCCTTTTTTCTCCATCTCTTACTTCACAGGTACTGGCTTATGTGTCTCTCCTGCCGTCCCAGTGCCTTGTGGATGAGCTTCTGCACGATGCCGCGGCTCATGCCCTGGGGCATTCCGTCTGCCAGGCGGCCATAAATATAAGGAATCTCCAGCCCTTTGATGCAGTAGTGCATGATGTCCGCGCAGAGGGGGATGCTGTCTATCTCGAAGCGTCCCTGCTGCACACCCTCGGCCATGATAGCGGCAAAGAGGCGCTGTTCGCTGCGGTCGAAGTTCTTGCGCACCTTCTCCACCATGATGATGTTGCGGAAGAACTCTGCGCGCAGGTTGCCATTGCGCTGCACCGCTTCCTTGATCATGTTCAGGTGTGTGTATGTCACCTCGACGAGTTTGTCCTCCGGTTCCATCTGCTGGGCGGCAACCTCGTTCATCTTCTCGTTGATGCGCTCCAGTTCCCCCTCAATGACGGCCCAATAGATTTCTTCTTTGTTCTTGAAATAGGTGTAAAGAGTGCGACGACCTTTGCCCGAGGCTTGGGCAATGTCGTTCATTGTGGTGTTGTCGAGTCCGTTCTTTGCGAACAACTGGCGTGCCACATCCACAAGTTTTATGCGTGTCTTTACTACTGCCATTTCGGTTGCAAAGATAGCACATTTTCCTTGATTTGTGCAATTTTAAGGTGTTAAAAATGCTCAAACACCCCTGTTTCGTGCAGAAAAAGACAAAAAAATGCAGCAAAAGAGAAAATTCTTCATTCTTCATTCTTCATTCTTCATTTTTTGTTGTACCTTTGCAGCGCAAAAACAAGAACATCGCGGGGTAGAGCAGTTGGTAGCTCGTCAGGCTCATAACCTGGAGGTCGCCCGTTCGAGTCGGGCTCCCGCAACGAGGGTGGTAACAATCCGGAGGCATTCTTGCCCCGGGTTGTTTTTGTTTTGGCACCAAAGAGCCGTTTTGCGACACTATTGCCAAATTATATATAAAAACTCACTTTAATCATTGAAAAGTGTTTGAAAAATTGTATATTTGCATTCGCTAATAAAACAACACAAACAATGGGTAGAGTATTGATTATAGGAGCTGGCGGCGTAGCTACCGTTGCAGCTCACAAGGTGTGCCAGAA
>CAMZAE010000008.1 GCA_947304115.1 uncultured Prevotellaceae bacterium
CCGTATGGGGACCCCGTGAGGATAATGTTTGCCACACCGATGTAGTCGCTCACATTTATGACATTGTCCTCGTTCACGTCGGCAGCCTTTTCCACGAAGCCTGCAGGTGTATTGCCAAGGATGTGGTTGGCGATACCGATATAATCACTTACGTTGACGCTGCCGTCGGCATTGATGTCGCCAGGAGTGTAGGATGATACGGTGAAGACTGAGATTATCTCTTCTGTATCGTAGTACTTGCTGATATCTGTCTCTGACAGTCGCAAGTTCTTCAGTACGATGGGATAGTCGCCGTCGGCCATGTCTTCAGCAATGTTAACTGTAAGCATCACAATTTCACCCCTGTTGCCAGTGAATGTCTCGTCGTATTGCGAAGCGCAAAGGAAGCGGATGGCACCATCAGCCTGTTCCTGTATTGTCAGCGTATGTTCGTCATCCTCGGGCAAACGTCCTGTGCTCAGCGAACCAAGTATGCGTCCTTTCGCGCTCTTTGCAACTGTCACGCCCTGTGGAAGATAGAGGTCGAACTGGAAGCCACGAATTGCAGCCGTGTTCTTCATCTGGAAGGACAGCGTCTTTTGCTGGCCGACGAAGCCTTCTGTTTGGTTCAGATATATGATGTTGTCAAGTAATGAAATATCTGTGGGTTCCCACGACGCTGGTTCTGGTTCTGGTCCAGGATTGGAACCTTCTATGGTCCATTTGAACTGGTATGTTTCATTCACTTCAAGACTCACACCTTGCGGCGAAGTGATACTAATGTTATGTAAACCTATAGTATATTCACCAGACGCAAAGTCGTCTGGAATGGAAAGCGAAATCGTTGCAATGGCACCATCATTGCCAGAGAATGATGTTGTAAATCGAGAATGATAAATTACGATTTGAACCGTACCATCTGTTGCCTCCTGTATGTTTGTCGTGAAACCACTGGGGCAGCGATTACTGATTAATGTGACATTATTGAGGGTAATACCTTCCGGCAGGTCAAGGCGGCAACTAAGCGCCACCACGTTTTCCTCAATATTATTAAGGTTTAAGTTCAGTTCTGCATCTTGCCCAGGTTGGCCCTTGCTACCAGTCAAGGAAACAATGTTATCGGACGTTGGTTCTGGAGTGGAGGTTCCTTCTATCGTCCAGGTAAACCTGGAAGTCGTTAGACAGTCAAGACTCTCCCCGGCCGTTGTAGATTGTGAGCAATTTGTCAAAACGACATCGTAGTTGCCAGCCTTGATGGTCTCTGGAATGAAAACTTCAATTTTTGCAATGGCACCGTTGTAACCGGTAAAGTTGACCAATATGTTTGCTGTGTCGTAATCAAGGTTCATACAGGTTAAATGATAAGAACCATCAGATGTTTTTTGTACGTTTAAATACGCATCATCTGCACAACGGTCTCTGACAAGCGATGCCTGTTTGAAGATAATGCCTTCGGGGAGAGTTACCTGACATTCCCAAGCGCAGATGGAGAAGTAGTCATTTTCGACGTTTATGGTCAGTTCTGCATTCTGACCAGCTTTGCCATTGGCTCCTGTGACATCAATTCTGCCATCGTGATTCATCCCACCCATACTATACAAGGATAGCATGAAGGCTGCAATGAAAGTAATACTTTTTTTCATTTTTTGTTTGTTTTCTTTGCCCCTCCTGTTCCACAAAGAGCAGTTATTAAATGCGTGAAGCGCGGAACAGTATTCACTTCTCTGCCATGAGGTCCTGAGAAAACCTTGCAAAAGAGATGTGGCTGTTAGTCCACGCTTACGCATAGAAGCCATCATGTCTTCTTGCTTTGCTTGAAATTTCTCAGGTTTCATGGCGCAAGACGAGCATAACGCTTCGTTTGTTTCCGATAAAGTTTGAAAAAGGCAACCTCCGCTGAGAGTTTTGTTAGCTTCGATAAAGAAGTTTCCTAAACCTTTCTGCTTGCAAAGATACTTGTTTTTCTTGTTTACGCAAAAAAAATATGTAAATTATTTTAACTCGCGGCAAACAATTTCATGTTTTGTAGCGTATGATACGAGCCATTGATGCAGGCAACGGCATAACATATAACCACGCCAACGCATGTGGTTGCTGCGTCGTACCAGGATGATTGCTTTTACATGAATGAGCATTTGCTTATACATGTAGAAGCGATTGCTTGTACATGAACAAGCAAACTAACAAATGTGTGAACATGAAGAGGAAAGCAGGAGCCAGCCGCTTATCCTGCAAAAGAAAGGCCGTCTTGGTCAGTGCAAAGGTGCGGAAAAGTATTCAATCTGCAAACAAAAGCGAAGAAAAATCTTTAAGATGCGTTACGGCTACATCTCATCTATGCTGACAGTAACAGGAATCGCCCAAATACTGCTAACAGATAACAACTAATACGAGACGTACATTTCGCATTTTTTGCAGTCAAACTCAAGGCGGAAGCGGCGACCGTCTCCGAGAACGAGGTAGAGCGGATCATGCCATTTGTCATTTGGTTGTTTCCCATTTGTTGTTTCTCCAGCTCTCCGCATCTCTCTCTTGCATTGCCCCCATGCATGACGCAGACAAAAACGGCATGTCATCAAAGGACTGCTGTCTTCCGCCTTTTCCGAAGGGGAGATACAATCTTGCCTATTACTGAAACAGGGAATGAACGCTTTCCTTCGTGGTGTTGTGTCAGGAATCGTTTTCCTTCTCCATTCTGTTAATATGCTTTTGGGGATGAACCAGGATTGTGTGAAGTATACCTTAACACCTGTACAACGGTAGGGGGTGTCGCCGAGTTTGCTAAGCACTTCGCGGATGGAGGCCGTTTGGTCTGTTCGAGCAAGTTGGTGTTCTGCAGGGAAATCTTTGCTGCACGAGGTGCCGTCTTCGGCTGTGAAAGTTAGGCGGAAGCCCTGGTCTGTCTCTTCAAGCAGGAAGTGGGCTGGGATGCGTCGCTCTGCTGTCTGTCCACACATAAGCCGCTCCCATTGCTGATCAAAGCTTCGCCAAAGGATGTCTCCTTTCTTGATGTTTGGCATCGAGGCAGGGTAGAGGTGGTTTCCTTCAACTCGATTGACACGAAAACCTTGCAAATGTCCGTCGATATCGAAAAAGCATAGGCCGTCACCATTGCTGAATACTTCTGTAGAGGCAACAATAATATAATCTCTCCGAACTTCTTTGACTCGTCCCACTTCGCGGCCTCTGCTCTTGGGCGTGTCGGGCGAAGCCATATCGCTTGTCCTGCCGAAAAGGAAATAATCGGTATTGCCGCGAGAGAAACTGCGCGAAAGGTCGGGTGTGAAGGTGTAGGTGGATGTTCCGAAGGACGAGCGCTTGTACTCTGGCCTTCGCTTTAGAATGGCGTCAATGGCTTGTCGGTAGCTTGCGGTTACGTTCTTGACATACGCAATGTCTTTCAGCCGGCCTTCTATCTTGAAGCTTCTCGCGCCAGCGTCCATCAATGCCTCAAGGTGCTGCTGGCGGTTCATGTCTTTGAGCGAGAGCAGGTATTTGTCTTTGATGAGCGTATGCCCCTCCGCATCCTGTAGGGAGAAAGGTAGTCGGCAGAACTGCGCACACTCGCCGCGATTGGCCGAGCGATTGAAACAATACTCCGAGGCATAGCACCTTCCGCTGTACGATACGCAAAGAGCACCATGCACAAAGACCTCTAAACTTACATCTGGGACCGCTTTATGAATGCTTGATATTTGTTCGAGCGAAAGTTCTCTTGCAAGCACTATTTGGTTGAATCCGAGTTCTTTAAGCTGCGCGACTTTTTCTGCTGTTCGATTGTCCATCTGTGTGCTTGCATGAAGAGGAATGGGAGGTAATTCCATATCGAGGAACACCATGTCTTGCACAATGAGTGCATCCGCTCCGGCACGATAAAGGTCCCATGCTAATTGGCGTGCTTCCTCGCGTTCTTCTTCATAGAGAAGAGTGTTGATTGTAACATAGACTTTCGCCCCGAATCGATGGGCATAGTTGCAGAGCTTCTGTATGTCTTCGGTTGGATTGCCAGCCGCTGCTCTTGCGCCAAAACGCGAAGCGCCAATATAAACGGCATCTGCTCCGTGATCGATGGCTGCGATACCGCACTCGAGGTTCCTTGCAGGAGAAAGCAGTTCAATGGATTGCATTGATGTCGTATGGCGTTTCCTGATAGACGTAATAGTTAAGCCAATTCTGGAAGAGGAGATTGCCGTGTCCTCGCCAAGTGACCAATGGCCCTTTCTCTATGTCATCGTCGCGATAGTAATTGAAGGGTATCTTTATTGGTAGTCCTTTACCAAGGTCACGTTTGTACTCTGTATCAAGCGTCTGTGGAGAGTATTCCGAATGGCCTGTGATGAAGATTTCGCGCCCTTCCCGAGCCATCACCATTGAGACTCCGCTTTGCTCTCCTTCTGCAATAATTGTCAGATCCTTGACTTTTAGTATGTCTTCTTTTTTGATTTCTGTATGTCGGCTGTGTGGCATATAGAAGATGTCGTCGAAGCCTCTGAAGATGGGGAGTCTGGGCAGAAGTGGCACTTGTGGAAAGATGCCAAACATCTTTTCCGGGAGTGGGTATTTCTCTATGCCGTAATGGTAATAGAGTCCTGCCTGGGCTGCCCAACATATATATAATGTAGAGGTGACATGCGTGCGTGCCCAGGCAAAGATGTCTGTCATTTCTTCCCAATAGTTCACTTCCTCGAAATCTAAATGCTCAACAGGGGCACCAGTGATAATCATTCCGTCGAACTTCTCACGTCGCATTTCTTCAAAGTCACGGTAAAAAGCTTGCATGTGCTCAATGGGCGTGTTCTTACTTGTATGCGCTTTAACCTTCATTAAATGCACTTCAAGCTGAAGCGGGCTATTGGAGAGCAGGCGAATGAGGTCTGTCTCGGTGGTAATCTTCAGCGGCATAAGGTTGAGGATGGCGATGCGCAAAGGACGGATGTCCTGAGCGTTGGCGCGTTCATCGCCTAAAACGAAGATATTCTCTTTCCTAAGGAAATCAATGGCAGGAAGCCTGTCTGGAAGTCTTAATGGCATCTTTTTTTAGAGAAAGGTTTAGTTGTTTTTGTCGTTATTGGCTATCACTTGAGGCAATTGGTGAAGTTTCGTTCCGTTGCTGCCTTTGATGAGGATTGTGGTATCTGAAATAGGCTCTTCTTTAAGAGCCAACTTTACTTCCTCCACATCTGCAAATACCCTCATGCCATTTCTTGCTACTTTCTTGAACTCGGAACCAACCAACCAGATTTGCTCTAAATTCATGCCTTGAAGCTGCTCCACGACACGACGATGCTCTTCAATGCTTCCTGCACCAAGCTCTCGCATATCTCCGAGTATCACCATCTTATGCCTGTCTTCAATCATCGAGAAATTGGTTAGGGATGCAGCCATGCTTGATGGATTGGCATTGTATGCGTCAACGATAAGACAATTCGTGCCAATCCGTCTCAGTTCGCTACGGCTGTTGGTCGGTTTATAGGCAGCAAGGGCATGGTTAATCTGTTCTGGAGTAATGCCAAAATGGAGACCGACAGTGACAGCGGCTCGCAAGTTGGCAATGTTGTAAGCTCCGATTAGATTTGTTCGGACGGTGTGCCAAGGCTGGTTGTCATCGGCTCGCCACTGCATTTCTACAAATGGCGTTATTTCGCTCACACGTCCTTCAATGTATGGGAGGGCATCTTCTTGTAAGGTAAATCCGCGACTGAGAGCCATTTGTAGGAGGTCATCGTCATACGCGTTGATGAAGGCCTTTTTCTTGCGATTGTGTAAATCGTCATAAAGTTCTCCTTTTGTCCGTTTCACGCCCTCGAAGCTTCCGAAGCCTTCCAAATGGGCACGACCGACATTGGTGATAAGTCCGAAGTCGGCCTCAACGATACGGCATAGGTCGGCTATCTCGCCAGGATGATTGGCTCCTGTCTCAATAACGGCTATCTCATGTTCGGGTTTGATGCGAAGCAGGGTAAGAGGTACGCCGATATGATTGTTGAGATTCCCTTCTGTGTATAGGACGCTTTTTTTCTCAGAGAGAACGGCCGCGACGAGTTCCTTTGTTGTGGTTTTTCCGTTTGTGCCTGTAATCTGTAGGACAGGACCGCCCCAAACACGACGATGGTATGCGGCAAGTTCTTGCAAGGCTTTCAGAACGTTAGGAACGAGTATCAGCCGGTTGTCCTGTCTTGCCACTTCCTGATTGTCAACAACTGCAAAAGCACAACCCTTTTGTAGTGCCTGTATAGCATAGTTATTGCCGTCGAATGTCTCGCCTTTCAAAGCAAAGAAAACACTTCCTTCCGGGCAGCAGCGGCTGTCTGTTGTCAGGACAGGATGCTCTTTATAAATGGCATATAATGCTTCTGTATTCATCGCCAAAGTTCCTTCTTTTTCGTTTTATGGCACAAAGTTAAAGCTTTTTTCTATAATTCTTGCCTATTATATAAATAATGTGTAATTTTGCGCGGAAATTTTCTTAGAGCCTTGCATACAGCGTCATTATTTAGCATTAACGTAGGCGGCAAATTGCTTTCGCTTGAAACACCTGTTGTTATGGGTGTCATTAATGCTACGCCTGACTCTTTCTATGTGCACGACGAGGGTGCGGAAGCCATCCGCTTGCGCACTATGCAGATGCTTCGGGATGGTGCAGACATCCTGGATGTTGGCGCTTGCTCTACACGGCCAGGTTACACGGCTCCGGACGAAAAGGAGGAGATGAGGAGGCTTAGAGAGGCTTTGAAAATTGTGCGGCAGGAGAATCCCCAAGCCATCGTGAGCCTTGACACCTTTCGTTCTGATGTTGCTAAGATGTGTGTCAGGGAGTTTGGAGTGCAGATAATAAACGATATCAGCGGAGGTGTTTGGGATAAGAATATGTTCAAGACCGTAGCAGAACTCGGTGTTGCCTATGTCTTGACGCATAATGCCCCAATCAGTGAGACTTCAGATGCTCCTTTTATGGCACAATTGTTGCGAGAGATGGGAAGCATGGTAGAGGAACTTCATGATTTGGGCGTTTGCGACATCATCGTTGATCCGGGCTTTGGCTTTAACAAGACACTTGACCAGAACTACATTGTAATGCATAACCTTGAGGTTTTGCACGAACTCAATCTGCCCTTGCTTGTCGGTATTAGTCACAAGAGCATGATATACAAGTTGCTTGGAATAACACCTGGCGAAGCCCTCAACGGCACAACCGTTTTGCATACTGTCGCCTTGATGAAAGGCGCACACATCCTCCGAGTCCATGAAGTGAAGGAAGCTCAGGAATGTATTGCCCTGACGAGTAAAGTGAAAAATAAATTGTAAATTGTCAAATAGTAAGTTACCTCGGTGCCTAACATTAGTTTCAAAGACATAGTTGACATTTTCCTTGTGGCGGTAGTGCTTTACTATTGTTACAAACTAATGAAGCAGTCGCGCTCTGTAAACATTTTCTATGGAGTGTTGCTCTTTATCAGTGGATGGATTATTATCAGCAAGGTCTTGGAGATGAAGCTACTGGGTGGCATACTTAACCAATTGGTAAGTGTAGGTGCTCTTGCTATTATTATTTTGTTTCAAGAAGACATACGTCGCTTCTTCTACAATCTTGGCGCCCATCAACAAGCACATCGCTTCCTTCGCTTCTTCCGATTGGACAAGCACAAGAATACCAGTGAGTTTCGCTATGAGCGTGAGACCATCTTCCCCATCGTAATGGCTTGTATGAATATGAGCAAGCAACGGGTGGGGGCACTTATTGTCCTGCAAAATGACCTCCCACTCGTTGATTTCGCCCGTACCGGTGAAGAGGTCGATGCCAAGATAACGCAGCGACTCATCGAAAACATCTTTTTTAAGAACAGCCCTCTTCACGACGGCGCTATGATTATCGCAAAGGGAAGAATAGCTGCCGCATCGTGCATCCTGCCCATCAGTCACGATCTTGACATTCCCAAGGAATTCGGTCTAAGACACCGTGCCGCAAAAGGTATCAGCAAAGAGACTGATGCCTTGGCTATCGTGGTCAGTGAGGAGACAGGCAATATCACGGCAGCCTATGGCGATGTACTTCGTTCCCATCTTTCGGCAGAAGAGTTAGAGAAACTGCTTATGAAGGGCAAATTTTAAGGCATACCAAAACACTAAGAACACTTATAATACTCAGATAAAACGATAAAGCTATGACATTAATGGAACAAATCATCGCTCGTGCCAAGTCGTGCAAGCAGCGTATCGTGCTGCCGGAAAGTTTGGAGGAGCGCACATTGACGGCTGCCGACAAGGCACTTGCGGACGATCTTGCCGATATTATCCTTATCGGTGCACCGAAAGAAATCTTTGCCCTTGCCGACAAACTTGGCCTGAAGAACATCGGCAAGGCAACAATCATCGATCCTGCCACAAGCGAGAGGACAGAAACCTATGTCCAGTTACTCTATAGCCTTCGTAAGAATAAGGGTATGACCGAGGACGAGGCTCGTGCCAAGGTGCTTGATCCTCTTTATTATGGTTGCCTCATTATTAAGAATGGTGATGCCGACGGACAAATTTCTGGAGCACTATCCACGACAGGCGACACGCTTCGGCCGGCTCTCCAAATTATCAAGTGTGCCCCAGGCGTAAGTTGCGTCAGCGGTGCCATGCTTATGATTACGCCAGCCAAGCAATATGGTGAAGACGGCGTGCTGGTAATGGGTGATGTGGCCGTGACACCGATGCCCGATGCCAACCAGCTTGCTCAGATTGCCATTTGCACGGCTCAAACAGCCAAGAGTGTGGCAGGCTTTGCAGAACCACGTGTTGCAATGCTCAGCTTCAGCACGAAGGGCAGTGCAAGCCACGAGGTGGTGGATAAGGTGATAGAAGCCACAAGGATTGCCAAGGAGAAAGATCCAAGCCTCCAGATTGACGGCGAACTGCAGGCAGACGCAGCACTCGTGCCAAGCGTGGGAGCAAAAAAGGCCCCAGGCAGCCACATCGCTGGCAAGGCAAACGTGCTTGTTGTGCCTTGTTTGGAAGTGGGTAACATCGCCTACAAACTGGTACAGCGTCTTGCAGGGGCCGAGGCCATCGGTCCTATCCTCCAAGGCATTGCCCGCCCCGTCAATGACCTCAGCCGCGGTTGTTCTGTTGATGATATTTATAAAATGGTAGCAATTACAGCTTGCCAAGCGATGGATGCAAAATAAAAAAGACTATGAAGATATTGGTTCTTAACTGCGGCAGCAGTTCCATAAAATATGCACTTTACAACATGGACGACCAGTCCGTTATCACCAGTGGCGGCATTGAGAAAATAGGGTTGCCCGATTCGTTCATAACCGTAAAACTCAACGGAGAGAAACACAAGTGGGAACATCCCATTGAGGAGCATACCGCTGGCGTGCAGTACATCTTCGAGGTGCTGACCAAAGGCGATTACGCTGTTCTTGGAAGTCTTGAAGAACTTGATGCCGTTGGGCACCGCATGGTACATGGCGGAGAGAAGTTCAACAAGTCGGTTCGCCTCACACCGGAAGTTATGGAAGCTTTCGCGGCTTGCAACGACCTTGCTCCTCTCCATAATCCCGCCAACATCAAAGGCGTGAATGCAGTCAAGGCCCTCTTGCCCAACATCCCGCAGGTTGGTGTCTTCGACACGGCTTTCCACCAGACAATGCCTGATTATGCCTATATGTACGCCCTCCCATACAACCTCTACAAGGAGTATGGCGTGCGGCGCTATGGCTTTCACGGCACCAGCCATCGTTACGTCAGTCAGCGCGTTTGCGAATTTCTCGGCTGCAAGCCAGAGGAGAAGCGCATCATCACTTGCCACATAGGAAATGGAGCTTCGATAGCGGCTGTGAAGTATGGCAAGTGCGTTGACACCTCTATGGGCCTTACCCCTCTTGAAGGTCTTATGATGGGAACACGTACCGGCGACATTGATGCAGGGGCAGTCACTTATCTCATGGACAAGTTCAACCTTGACACAAAGGGCATCTCCGACCTCTTGAACAAGAAGTCTGGTCTTGCAGGCGTGAGCGAGGCAAGCAGTGACTTCCGTGACATACTGGCAGGCATCGCTGCCGGCAATGACAAGGCGCGTCTCGCAAAGGAGATGTACACATATCGTATTAAAAAGTACATCGGTGCATATGCTGCAGCAATGGGTGGGGTGGATATTATCCTCTTTACCGGTGGGGCAGGGGAGAACCAGTGGGAAGTGCGCGAAGGTGCAACAAACGGCCTTGAATACATGGGAGTCAAGATGGACGTCACAAAGAACCGCAGTTGCCGTGCCACCGAAGCCATTCTTAGTGCTGATGACAGTAAGGTCATTGTCTGCTGCATTCCAACTGACGAGGAACTGATGATTGCGCTTGACACACAGGCGCTTTGCTGAAGAACTGCAGTTACCTCCCCCTTCCTGCTACTCAATAAATCTTCTTAACTTAAAGGATAAACAAAATACTTCGTAAGGAGAAAAACGACGCAGGCAGAGACATTCTTCATTTTACGACGTGAATTGTACATTTCACGTCGTAAATTGAAGAAATTACGTCGCAAATTGTACAATTTACGTCGTAAATTATAAAACTAAAGCTTTGGCGAGGTTTTTCTCACAATATGGAAACAGAAATTTCGATACTTGAAAACCAAAAACATCAATATCGTAGGAAAAGAGATGAACAAGGTGATGCTTATTGGCAATGTGGGCAAAGAGCCAGAAGTGAAGTATGTTGACGCGGGCGTCTGCGTAGCGAGTGTGCTCCTTGCCACCACAGAGCGTGGATACAAACTGAAAGATGGAACCGAAGTGCCTGAACGTACAGAGTGGCACAACATCATTCTGTGGCGTGGATTGGCCGAGGTGGTCGAGAAATATGTCCATAAGGGTGACAAACTTTTCATCGAAGGACAAATCCGTACTCGCAATTTTGATGACCGTAATGGTATGAAGCGGTATGTGACAGAAATCTGGGCCGATTCTATGGAGATGCTGACACCTAAGACAAAGACTGAAGAGTGAACACAATAGATATTCAATGGCTGGTGTCCGAAATCAGCCTGCATGAGCCAACCGCAGGCGTCTGGGTTGCCCTGGGCGTAGTGATTATATTGCTTTTTTGTTCTGGTTTCGTTTCTGCCAGCGAGATAGCATTTTTCAGCCTTACTCCCAATGACAGAAACACAATAGATGAGAGAAAGAATGATGCAGACGAAAAAGTTGCATCCTTGCTGAATGACAGTGAGAGACTTCTGGCAACAATTCTCATCGGTAACAATCTGGTGAATGTCGCCGTCATAATTCTCCTCTATTTCTGCTTCGACAAGACGATAGACTTCGGTCATGCAGGGTGGCTGGAGTTTCTTGTTATGACAGTGCTGCTCACGTTCCTTCTCATGCTTTTCGGTGAGATTATCCCGAAAATATACAGTGCCCAACATGCGCTTGCCTTTTGTCGGTTTGCCGCTCCTACACTTCAGGTTCTGAGCAAGACATTCTGGCCTCTCAGTCGCCTGCTCATCCGCAGCAAAGTTATTACGAAACGGTTTGCAAACCACGAAACAGAGATGCTCACCGTTGATGACCTTGAAAAGGCAATGGAACTGACCGACAAGAAGGACATCGCAGAGGAAGCCGGAATGCTGAAAGGCATTATACGTTTTGGCGGCGAGATGGCAAAGGAAATAATGACCAGCCGCGTTGACATTGTTGCCCTCGACATAAAAGCATCGTTCAACGATGTGCTTTCTTGCATTGTTGCCAACAACTACAGCCGCATTCCTGTATATCAAGGAACGCAGGACAACATCAAGGGTGTGCTCTACATCAAGGACCTCCTGCCTCATCTTGGCAAGCCTCAAGGCTTCCGCTGGCAAACACTCATCCGTCCTGCCTATTTTGTTCCTGAAACAAAGATGATAGACGATCTGCTCCGCGATTTCCAGGAAAACAAAGTGCACATTGCAATTGTGGTCGATGAGTTTGGCGGCACGAGCGGTATCGTCACGATGGAGGACATTTTGGAGGAAATCGTAGGTGAGATCAATGACGAATACGACGAAGAGGAGAAGCCATACCAGCGTCTAAACCAGAATACCTATATCTTCGAAGCCAAGACACTCATGTCGGACTTTACCAAGATTCTTGGTCTTGATGACGGCTACTTTGAGACCATAGAGGGCGAAGCGGAGACATTAGGCGGCTTGCTGCTGGAGATAAAGGGAGAATTCCCTGTACAAGGTGAGCGCATTGAATGGAAGCGATTTGCCTTCGAGGTGCTGGAGGTTGACAAGCGACGTATCGTCAAAGTAAAAGTCATCGTTCATAATGAAGGCTAAAAAAAGAAAGGAAGTTCCGAGGAACTTCCTTTCTTAGTTAATTACTGCTGTTGGTTTAGCAGGCGTTCTATCTCTGTGAAGTCATCTCCAAGATTCAGATTGAGATAAATACGATAGAGGGGCGATGCCCATCTCTCCTGCTTGTCCGGTTGCAAGCGGCGTACCATTTCCATACATGGGCGTGCCTGCCGATAAAGTTCCTGTGTCCTGCGCTTGTCTGCGACATATTCTGGCGACTTGGCATCCTTACTGCTCATTTCCTGAGAAATGAGAGCTTTGTTGAGGAATGCAATACCTTTATTGTAATAGGCATCAGCAAAATCGCTCTGAAGTGCAATCGTGCTGTCGGCACAGGCAATGCATGCATCGTAATTGTCTTCGGAAAGGTAGCTTTTCGACTTTGCATAGTAGTGAATGGCCTTGCCACCCGTTCTGGAGATGAGTTTGTCTGCCAATCGCCTTCCCTCGTCAAAAGCACGCTGCCCTTGATACCAGTCTGCCAATTGGACAAAGAAATAGTCGTGATCAGGGTAGATCTCCACACCCTGTTTCAGCGAGGCAACCCATGCACTGTCGTTGCCAAGATTGGCATAGGAGCGAACCTTATATTCCTGCAAGATGGCGGCAGTAGCAGTATCTGTGCCCGATATGGCATCATCTACATATTTAATGGTGCCGAAATAGTTGTCCACCTGAAAGGCAGAGAGTGTAGCCCACAGCGCAGCCTGCGGATATAACGTGTCCGGTTCTTGCATCCGATATTTGCAATAAAGGTCGAAGAAGGGATATGCCTCAGCATAGTTCTTCTTGACAAGGAAGAATTTGCCGCCTTCAAGTATATTGCGATGGTGCCTTAGGCGTAATTCTTGTGCCTTCTTTTGCCAACGCGGATGTACTTTCCCAGTTGCATCGGGCAGAATGTCAACGCTGTCGCACCGCTGCAACTGGGTGTACATGTCGCGGAGTTTGTTGAAGAATTTCGCTGTGTCGTATGCCTGACTGAGATATGCTTTTCTGTTTTCTATGCCGTTCAGTGATTCTTCGAGCAAAGCGGCAGTATAATACAGGTCGGCGCGCTGTCTGTTACTGAGTTCCGGACGGTTTCGCACATCCAATAGCGCTTTCAATGCGACCTCCTGCTTGCTTTGGTCCTTTAATGCGGCTTTCGCATTTTTCACAAGAACGGTAAACTTCTCCTGCTTTGGCTGGTCTGATTTCTTTTGCTTGGCAGAGCTAAGCGTTAAGAATGCTGGCAGCAGGAAAGTGAAAAGCAGCACTAATCTCATTCGCTTAAAGCAATTTGTCCATTTCTTGGGCTTTGTCTTTCTGGTCTGTTACGTCGTAGCAGTCACGTAGCAGAATGGCCCATTTTGTTGGTTCGTCGGGGGCACATTCGCGTGCTTTCTCAAAGTATGGAATGGCCTCACCAAAAAGGCTTTTGGCATTTTCCTTTGTCTTCTTGGCTTCTACTTGGTTCTTAATTGAACTGACCGTTGCATTCAGTGTAAGTGCTTTACGATATTTGCAAAGTCCGCATTGAAACCAAGCATCGAAATAATCGCTCTTGATGTCAGTGCACTTAAGATAAGCATCGAATGCCTCGTCGTACTTCTCTTGCTTGAAGAACTTATATGCTCTTCCATAGTTTGCAACGAGATTGTTAGGATCCGTGGCAATAATATCATTTACATAAGGCAGGAGGTAATCGGCGTCTTTGCCTTCCTTGTCTTCTTTTTCAAGATAGTAGCCGACGAGCATTGATATGAAGTCATCATTAGACTGTGGTTCTTTTACCGTCATTTCGCGAACAAAATTTGCCCAAGATGTCGTGTCACGACGCTCAAGATAAGAGACTGCCTTTCTCTGCTTTACACCAACGGCACCCTCCTGGAATTGAATGGCTTTGTCGTAGAATGCATCCATTTGGTCGTATAATTTGCCTTCGTAGGCTGTAAGGAATGCGTAATAGGCAATTTGCTCGTTGGGAACACGAAGTTTTACAAGATTAGCCACTTCTGGGAATTTCTGTGTATAGTTCATGGCTATGTCGTAGGCCTCGAGTGACTTGTCATATTGTTTGATGTCTTTGTTAAACTGGGCTGAGTAAATAAAGTAGTCACCACAATAAGCAAGATTGTTGATTCTGTTTTTAATGTGCGTCTCGTTGCCGCCTTCTCCTTTTATGATTTTAGTGTATTTGATTTCACCTTGAAGAGCGTTGGTCATGCTCTTCAGATTGGAATAGAAGAATGCAGTGTCGAAAGGCTCTTTGTTTGTGGCATGAAACAGCATAAGATTGTGGGGCTGAAAAGTCAACTCGACATAAGTCTTGTATGCTTCTCCGAGTTTGTTCTCAGCTATTAGACCGCTTTGGATAGCTTTGCGAATAAGTTCCTGCCCTTTTTTACATTCTGAAGTTATTTCTTCTTCCGTGGCAGCCTTTTCGTTAATTTTGGCTGTTATGTCTGTGTTTATTTTCTGGGCTTCTAACATTTGTGCTTTTGCCTCTTTCTGTGCTTGTTTGAGAGCTGCCTTGTCAACTTGTCCCATGATGGAGCCGACACTCAGGAACAGCGCCATCGAAATGATTGTTTTTTTCATACCTTGATTATATTTTATAATGAATAATTACTCCACGTCCTGTTCTTCGATTATTTCGTCCTCGGCTCGTGGTACGACACTCAGATGGCTGATAACGTCGTTTCGTTTCTTGAGTTCGATGACTTTTGTGCCTTGCGTGACGCGGTTCTTCGTCTCTTTGATAGCATCGGCATGGAGGCGGATGGTTGTGCCGCTCTTGTTGATAATCATCAGGTCGTCGTCGTCCTTGATGACAGTGATGGCAACAAGATAGCCTGTCTTCTCCGTGATGGCAAGTGTCTTGACACCCTTTGCATGACGGCTTGTCTTGCGATATTCCTCAACGTCTGTCCGTTTGCCGAAGCCGTTCTCACTGAGCACCATGATACTCTCCGTCTCTGCATCGTTGATAATGCACATGCCCACAACCTGGTCGCGAGCGTCATTGTCAAGCACGATGCTCTGTACGCCTGTTGCCGTGCGGCCCATCGGACGCACCTGACTCTCATCAAAGCGGACGGCACGTCCTGCTGCGTTGGCGATAATGATTTCGTTCTTACCGTTTGTCAGTTCTACGCCAATAACCTGGTCGTCTTCACGGATATTGATGGCGTTGACGCCGTTTGTGCGGACGCGGCTGTACTCCGTTAGGCAGGTCTTCTTGATAATGCCGTTCTTGGTGCAGAACACCACGAAATGGCTCTGGCAGAACTCTTGGTCGCCAAGCTTGCGGATGCAGAGGCAGGCGCGAACAGCATCGCCAGGCTCTATCATCAGCATGTTCTGGATGGCACGTCCCTTGCCCTGCTTGTTGCCGTCTGGGATGTCATAGACCTTGAGCCAATAACACCTACCTCTGTCGGTGAAGAAGAGCATCGTGTTGTGCATCGTGGCTGGATATATTTTTTCGATGAAGTCGTTGTCGCGCGTCGAGCTTGCCTTCACACCAATACCGCCGCGACCTTGTGCCTTGAACTCGGCCAGGGGAACACGCTTGATGTACCCCATGTGCGACATTGTGATGACCACTTCGTCGTCGGCATAGAAGTCCTCGGCATTAAACTCCTCGGCACTCGGCAGTATCTCTGTGCGACGATTGTCGCCGTACTGCTGCTTGATTTCCAATAGTTCGTCCTTCATCACCTTGCGACAAAGCTGGTCGTCGGTGAGAATCTGATTGTAGTACTTTATCTTCTCCATCAGGTCGTCGTACTCGGCATGAAGCTTCTCTTGGTTGAGGCCTGTGAGTTGTCCGAGACGCATCTCTACGATGGCTTTGCTTTGCAGCTCGTCAAGGGCGAAGCGGGCTTCCAACGCGCGTTGGGCATCCTGAGATGTTTTGCTCTTCTTGATGATGTCAACAACCTCGTTGATGTTGTCGCTGGCTATGATGAGGCCCTGCAAGATATGCGCCCTTTCCTCTGCCTTGCGCAGGTCGTACTTGGTGCGGCGGATGGTGACTTCATGGCGATGTGTCACGAAGTTGCTAATGAAGTCCTTCAAGGTGAGCAATTGCGGACGGCCCTTCACCAAAGCAATGCTATTCACGCTGAAACTCGTCTGTAGGGGTGTCATCTTGAAAAGCTTGTTGAGAACAACACGGGCGTTTGCGTCGCGCTTCAAATCCACTACGATGCGCATACCCTCGCTGTCGCTTTCGTCGTTGACGTTGCTGATGCCGTCTATCTTCTTTTCGCCCACGAGCTGTGCGATGTACTCGATGAGCTGCTGCTTGTTCACGCCGTAAGGTATCTCGCTGACGATAATCTTGTCGTGCGTGTCGCCGTTCTCTATCTCTGCCTTGGCTCGGATGACAATGCGGCCGCGACCTGTCTCGTATGCATCGCGGATGCCCTGCATTCCCATGATGTAGGCACCAGTGGGGAAGTCGGGACCTTTCACATACTGCATCAGGTCCTCCACCGTCAGGTTCTCATCGTCAATGTATGCCACACAGGCATCGATGACTTCGCTAAGGTTGTGGGTTGGTATGTTCGTAGCCATACCGACGGCAATGCCAGTCGCACCATTGACGAGCAGGTTGGGAATCTTTGTCGGCATGACGGTCGGTTCGCGGAGCGTGTCGTCGAAGTTGTTGGTCATATCGACGGTTTCCTTCTCCAGATCGTCCATCATACTCTCACCCATGAGGCTGAGGCGTGCCTCAGTGTAACGCATAGCGGCTGGGCTGTCACCATCGAGGGAGCCGAAGTTGCCCTGTCCGTCAACCAGCGTGTAGCGCATTGCCCATTCCTGAGCCATACGCACCAGGGCCATATATACTGAGCTATCGCCATGCGGGTGGTACTTACCGAGCACCTCGCCCACGATACGAGCGCACTTCTTGTAGGGACTGCTGTGGAAATTGTGGAGTTCGCGCATACCGTAAAGGATGCGGCGGTGAACAGGTTTGAAGCCGTCTCTCACGTCAGGCAGGGCACGAGCTACAATGACGCTCATCGAATAGTCGATGTAGCTCTTTTTCATCTCCTGCTGAATGTCAACTTTGATTATTCTTTCTTGGTCTTCCATTGGGAATTTTTGGTTAATGTCCTTATTCTTTTTCGCCTGCAAAGATACGAAAAATAATCTATAGGCACAAGTCCAAACAGTGAAAAGTCAAAATATAATTTGTTCGTTTGCTTCTTTTTCGTATCTTTGCAAAATAAATACGATTAAATACACTACAATGAAACCATTCATCTCCTTTTTAGTCCTTTTGTGCACTGCATTTATGTCAAACGCTCAGCGTTTGACAATTGGCGACCTCACCAACGGAGTCTATTCAGCAAAAAGTATCCGTAGTGTAACCACCTTGTCCGACGGCGAGAGCTATAGCCAACTTTCAGATGACGGCAAACAGATACTACGTCACAATTTCCGTGGTAGCGAGAATGCCGAGGTGCTCTTTGATGTCAACAACATTAGAAACCGTGTAAAGTTGGACCGTATAGACTGTTATTTGATGAGTCCGGACGGAAAAAACATCCTCGTGGGGACACAGACGAAGGCTATCTATCGTCACAGCAGCACGGCAGAGTACTATATATATAATGTGGCTAACCACACTCTTGTTCACCTCAGTGAAGGAGGCCCTCAAGAACAACCTCTATGGAGTCGGGACGGTACGATGATCGCTTTTGTGCGAGATGGCAACCTCTTTCTTGTCAAACTGCTTTTCAATAATAGCGAGAGCCAAATCACAAAGGACGGCGAGTTCGGGAAAGTCATCAATGGTAAGCCCGATTGGGTGAATGAGGAGGAGTTCTCATTTGCCAGAGCCTTTGACTTCAACGCTGACGGCACAATGCTTGCCTGGGTTCGATATGACGAATCGGAAGTGCCAATGTTCAGTTTCCCTTGGTACAAAGGGATGAGTCCAGAAAAAAAGGAATACGCCCAATACCCAGGCTCTTACGACTACAAATACCCCATTGCTGGCGCAAGAAACAGCATCGTCAGCGTACACAGCTTCGATATAAAGAGCCGCGTCATTCGCAAGATGCAACTCCCAATCCCGTCAGACGGTTATGTACCTCGTATCTTCTTTTCTCCATCTGATGCACAAAAGTTGCTCATCCTTTCCCTAAACCGCCAACAGAACCAACTTGACATTTATATAGCCAATCCTCGTAGCACGGAATGCCGTGTAATCGTACGCGAACAGGCGGAATGTTATGTTCCGGAGGATGCTTTCAGAACCTTTCAGGTAACAACTGACGGCTTTATATTGATGAGCGAACGAAGCGGGTATAAACATCTCTATCTCTATGACTTGAACGGCACTCTTCGCAGACAACTAACCAGCGGAAACTTCGAGGTTAAGGCCTTTTATGGCTACGACAGTAAGACGGGCACAACTTACTTTTCCTGCAATCGGGAAAGCCCTCTTCAACAAAGTATCTATAAGAGCGACATAAAGGGGAATTTGACACGACTCAGCACATCCTCGACTGGCTGGAACAATGCCATCTTCAGTACCAACTTCCGCTACTTTATGAACACCTGGAGCGACATCAATACACCTACCATCACAACGCTTTGTGATGCTTCTGGCAAGACGCTAAAAACACTTGAAGACAATAGTGTTCTTCGTAAGAAACTTGCAGGTTTGAGACTCGGTGAGCGTAAATTCTTCTCATTTACGACAACCCAAGGCATACAACTAAACGGCTTCATGGTCCTGCCCCCGGATTTCAATGATAATAAGAAGTACCCCGTTGTCATGTATCAATACAGCGGCCCAGGAAGTCAGCAGGTAGTTGATAGCTGGAGTGTGGGCAGCATGGGAGGATGCCTTTATGAGCAATACTTGGCGCAAGAGGGTTTTATTTCTGTTTGTGTGGACGGAAGAGGAACAGGTGGACGCGGTCGCGACTTTGAGCAATGTACCTATATGAAGCTCGGTCAGTTAGAGAGTCAAGACCAGGTGGAGGCCGCCATTTGGTTAGGCCAGCAGCCCTATGTCGACAAAAACCGCATCGCCATTTGGGGATGGAGCTTCGGAGGATTCAATACCTTGATGAGCATGAGCGAAGGAAGGCCTGTTTTTGCTGCTGGCGTTGCTGTTGCTGCTCCTACCAGTTGGCGATACTATGACTCCATCTACACCGAGCGATATATGCGAACACCAAACGAAAACGGAGATGGCTACGATGTCTGTCCCATCAGTCGTGCCTCGAAACTAAATGGCAGCCTGTTACTCATTCATGGTCTTGCCGATGACAACGTTCACTTTCGTAATGCAGCGGAATACACAGAAGCACTTGTCCATGCCGATAAAGATTTCCGCGAGTTAACATATACGAACCGTAATCACAACATTTATGGAGGCAATACGCGCAACCACCTCTTCCGTCAGATAACACAGCATTTCAAGGAACACTTGAAATAATACAATTTACAAACGATAACTCCCCCTTCTAAAATGCAGCCTTTAGCAGAAAGAATGCGCCCGCTCACGCTTGACAACTACATAGGGCAACAACACCTTGTAGGAGCAGGTGCTGTAATACGAAGAATGGTGGAAAGCGGTCACATAGGCAGCTTTATCCTATGGGGGCCTCCAGGAGTGGGAAAAACAACACTGGCAAATATCATAGCAAAGAAGTTGGAAGTGCCCTTCTTTACTCTAAGTGCTGTGACAAGCGGGGTGAAAGATGTTCGTGACATCATCGAGAAGGCACGTTCTTCACGCTTTTTCAACCAAAAGAACCCCATCCTTTTCATTGACGAAATACACCGTTTCTCCAAATCGCAACAAGACTCACTGCTCGGTGCTGTGGAACAAGGCGTTGTTACCCTTATAGGTGCGACAACAGAAAATCCCTCCTTTGAAGTAATCCGCCCGTTGCTCTCTCGCCTCCAAGTTTATACGCTTCATCCACTGGAGCCAGATGATTTAATGCAGCTTGCCCATTATGCTGTAGAACACGATGCAGAACTTCGTAAACGAAACTTTAGTTTCACCGAAACAGCAGCTCTGATTCGATACAGCGGAGGAGATGCGCGCAAACTGCTTAACACGTTGGAACTTGTCTATGAGTCGGCATCCAAAGAAGGTGTTATCGAAATTACTGATGCCATCGTAACTGATTGCCTTCAGCAGAATCCACTCGCTTATGACAAAGACGGTGAGATGCATTACGATATAATCTCTGCATTCATAAAAAGCATTCGCGGTAGCGACCCCGATGCAGCTATTTATTGGTTGGCACGCATGATAGAGGGTGGGGAAGACCCCGCTTTCATTGCGAGACGATTGGTCATCAGTGCAAGCGAGGACATCGGACTTGCCAATCCCAATGCTCTATTGCTTGCCAATGCGGCTTTCGACGCCGTTATGAAGCTGGGATGGCCTGAAGGTCGTATACCATTAGCAGAAGCAACTATTTACCTTGCCACAAGTCCCAAAAGCAACTCGGCATATATGGCTATAAACGAAGCCATAGAAAAGGTTAAGGAGACAGGCAATCAGGCCATACCTTTGCATCTTCGCAACGCACCCACAGAATTGATGAAACAAATGGGGTATAGTAAGGGCTATAAGTATGTGCACGACTATGAAGGCAATTTTATACGCCAACAATACCTGCCCAACGAATTGAAAGGGCAGCACTTCTGGCGTCCCCAATGCAACCCATCCGAAGACAAACTTCGGGTACAAATGGAGAAATTATGGGGAAAGAGAGATTAAAGGTCCAAGATGTTTCTTTCTTAATTCTTAACTCTTGATTTTGAATTCTTAACCATGAGCGACGGGAATTTCAATCGTGCCTTGCTTCCGTCAACACCATACAGAAGCGGCATCAGGATGGGGCAGCAACAAACCAAGGCAAAAGCCATGGAAGCCTTGAAAATAGCATTGGAAGAGTCAGAACCTTCTCTGTCTCATGAACAAAAAGAAGCTATTATGTCAAACTTTGAAAGGAATTTAACCTCTCTTTTTTAATTTCCTTAAAAGTTCTTGGTTGATAGTGCTTATGCGACGCTGTCCTTTCTTAAGGTCTGCTTTTATGTCAGCTCCAAATGTCGATATTTCCTCGTTCACTCCGTGATAAAAATCCGAAAAAGTACGAAGTAAGGGAGGAAGAAAATTCTGCTCATTGGTGTTTATTACCATCTTAATTCCTCCAGGAACAAGCCTAACGTCAACCTCTTTTCCTGATTCTTTTGGGTCGCCATCAAAATGAATCACACCTGGCACTCGACGCTTGATATGCAAATGTTGGCAACGGAATGTACGAATATGGCTGTTGCTTGCAATTGTTTTATTAAAGAGCTGGATAGCAATTTGCGGTGCCTCAAGCATCGTGAATGGTTCCATCAATGTAACATCCATCAGGCCATCGCTCATGCTGGCACTGGGTGCAATATAAACATTGTTTCCGTACTGACTGGCATTAGCACAAGCTATGAGGAATGCTTTATAAACCTGTAGCTCCCCGTCAATCGTGATTTCGTATGTTTCCGGTTTGTATTTTAAGCCTTCTTTCAGGGTGTTTTCTATATAAGTAAAAAGCCCTCTGCGTTGGCTTTTGGAAAAGCGGTCGCTAATAAACGCATCGAATCCGACACCACAGGTGCAAAAGAAAGGCTCCTCGTCAATCATGCCATAATCAAGTTGCTCAATATGGCAATTAGCAAGCACTTGTAAGGCGCCATCAGGATTCATTGGAATATAGAGATGGCGGGCTAATCCATTCCCGCTGCCACAAGGAATAACGCCAAGAGCAGTGTCCGTATGAATCAGGCTCCGTGCAACTTCATTGACCGTCCCATCACCGCCAACAGCAACAACTACATCCACTTTCTCTTGGATTGCTTTGCCTGCATATTCAGCAGCATGACCTTTATGTCCTGTTTTTTGGATAGTCCACTCAAAGCGATTACTGTCGAGATGCTTTGGGATTAAGTCAATGATATGCTGCTTGTCTGAAGTGCCCGAAATAGGGTTAACTATGAATAGTATCTTAGTCTTTTTATCCATACTTTCCGATGCAAATTTACGAAAAGATTTGGGATTTGGGATTAGAGATTAAAGAAAAAAGAAGAAATCAGCATAAAAGGCAAAATAATTCTTCATTTTTCACTCTTTATTTTTAATTTCTTTGTACCTTTGCACAAAACTTGAAGCACATAATAGTGTGCCTGATATAGAAATACTATGGGATTATTACAAGAAAGATGCGCTAAGTACACACTCCCTCAGGAGTTCATGGCGCAGGGTATTTACCCTTATTTCCGTGAAATAGAAGGTAAGCAAGGTACAGAAGTTATAATGGAGGGCAAACGTGTACTGATGTTCGGCTCAAATGCCTACACCGGTTTGACTGGTGACCAGCGTGTCATAGATGCTGGGTGCGCTGCCATGCAAAAATATGGCAGTGGTTGTGCTGGAAGCCGTTTTCTCAATGGAACGCTCGATATTCATGTTCAGCTTGAAAAAGAACTTGCTGCCTTTGTCGGAAAGGACGAAGTACTTTGTTTTGCAACAGGTTTCACGGTCAATAGTGGTGTCATCAGTCAAATTGTTGACCGTAATGACTATGTCATTTGTGATGACCGTGACCATGCAAGTATTGTTGATGGCCGTCGTCTCAGTTTTGCTACTCAGTTCAAGTACAAACACAATGATATGGCAGATTTGGAGAAGCAGCTCCAGAAATGTGAACCAGATCGAGTCAAGCTCATTGTGGTAGATGGTGTTTTCAGTATGGAAGGCGATTTGTGCAAACTGCCGGAAATAGTTGAACTGAAGAAGAAGTACAATGCCACCATAATGGTAGACGAGGCTCATGGCTTAGGTGTCTTCGGCAAGCAGGGCAGGGGAGTCTGTGATCATTTCGGGCTAACTAACGAAGTTGATCTCATCATGGGCACTTTCTCAAAGAGTTTGGCCTCCATCGGTGGCTTCATAGCAGCAGACAGTTGTGTTATAAACTGGCTGCGCCATACGGCTCGTACCTATATCTTCAGTGCAAGTTGTACGCCTGCGGCAACAGCAGCAGCTCGCGAAGCATTGCACATTATTCAGCAAGAACCAGAACGTATCGAAGCACTTTGGAATGTAACCAACTATGCTCTAAAACGTTTCAGAGAAGAAGGTTTTGAGATTGGTGACACCGAGAGTCCCATCATTCCGCTTTATGTTCGCGACACCGACAAGACATTTATGGCTGTTGCAAAAGCTTTCGACGAAGGAGTCTTCATCAATCCTGTAATACCACCAGCTTGTGCACCTCAGGATACACTTGTTCGTTATGCTCTTATGGCAAACCACACACGTGAGCAAGTTGATGAGTCTGTTGAGAAGCTTAAAAAGGTTTTCAAAGAACTGGATATCCTTTAGACCCACGGAAATCAACATCGTACAAATATAGGGCAATGCTTCCAAGAAATTAAGCATTGCCCTATATTTATCTGCCCGTTGAAATAATCGGTGTTATGTTTAGTACAGAACAGATAAGATAACTGTGGTAAAGATGATGGATGATATAAACATATCTTACTTTACCACAGTTTGTATATAATCAGTGCTTCATCTTAGTGCCTGTTCTTGCTTCTACAACATTGACAATATAGTCACCTAACTTCTCGCAAGAGTTAATGAGATCCATATAGATGGTGCCGATGGCATAAGTGTACTTGTGACTATTGATATCAAGGATGTTCTGTGACTTCAACTGGTCGCGGTAATTGTTTATCTCTATCTCGGTGTTATAGCACTTGTAAACATCGAAGTAGTCTTTTCGTCCCTTAATCAGTTGGTTCATCTGTGTTAGAGCCTGATTGGTGAGTTCCATCATCTGATGCAGGTGTGCGTATTGTTCCTCGGTGAAGTGTTCTTTCTTGCCCTGCACCTTCATGTTTATGGTATGAGCCATATTGTAGCATGAGTCACCTATACTCTCCACTTCAGAAATCTCTCGGAGCATGGCGCGTATTTTGGCCTTCGTCTCGTCGCTGAGGTGGGCGTTGCTTACCTGATCAAGGTAGTCGGCAATACTGATTTCTGTGTTATCTGCAATCTCTTCGTACTTCTCTATGCGGCTGAAGAGCTTGTTGAACTTGTTCTGGTCTTTCTCCGTAAGCAGCTCGCACACCATGCCGAACATGCGCTGTATGCGCTCGCTGAAAGCTGCAATCTCCTTTTGGGCTTCAAGGACAGAAAGCTCGGGAGTTTTCATGATGCCGGAAGTGATGAAATGCAGCTTGAAGTCCTCTTCCTCGCCTGCACTCCTGGGCTTGATTATCCAGCAAACGAACTTTTCTATCTGGGGGATGAACCAAATGAGCAACAATGTATTGCTGATGTTGAAGGCAGAGTGGAAGGTGGCGAGGGCAACGCTGGCCTTAATGGCGAAGCCCGAATCTTCGGGAGTCATTCCGGGGTCGAAGCCAGAGAGGTGGCATACTACCTTAAAGAAAGGTTTCATAAGAAGCAACACCCAGAAGACACCCACCGCATTGAAGCTGAGATGGGCAAATGCTGCACGCCGAGCTTGTGTATTTGCTCCCATAGCCACAATGTTCGATGTGATAGTCGTACCCACATTCTCGCCAAGCACCAGCATGACGCCCTGGTCAATTTGCAGCACACCTGTCGAGCAAAGCATCATCGTGATAGCCATAATGGCTGCCGAAGATTGGACGCATAGTGTCAGGATTGTGCCAATAAGCAAGAAAAGCAGCGAGACGAGAAAGCCGCCGCCTGCAAATTCAGAAAAGAAAGTGCTGATAGCCTCTTTGGATGCGGGGTCATCAACAAGCGAGAAGCCTGTCTCTTTCAGCGTTGCCAAACCGAGAAACAGGAATGCTACGCCGAAAAGGAAGTCGCCCACGATGCGGCGCTTCTTCATATATATCAGGATGATGCCCAGGAAGAAGGCGGGATAGACGAAGTCCGAGATGTTGAAGCCCATACCCAGCGACATAATCCACGCCGTCAATGTGGTTCCTATGTTTGCACCCATGATGACAGAGATGGCTTGCACGAGGGTGAGCAGGCCTGCGTTCACAAAGGATACTGTCATCAATGTTGTGGCGGTGGAGCTTTGCACGGCAGCTGTGACGAACATACCCGTCAGCATACCGGTGACGCGGTTCGTGGTCATCGCGCCAAGCACATGGCGCAACTGCGGGCCAGCCATTTTCTGCAAGGCCTCGCTCATGGACTTCATACCGAACATGAGCAATGCCAAAGAGCCTAAAAGCTTAAAGATAACAAGCAAAGACATAGGATTAATCAGATATTAAATAAAATATGTTATTCTTCATAAGACACCGCAAAGATAAAGAATTATAATTCTTCTGCCAAATAAAACTCTGTTTTTTCTGCTTTGAGGTATGGTTTTGAGAAATACTGGGCGGCTTATTCACTGTGACAAGAAAGCTACTGCTGATTCTGCGCAGCGTTCACCATCGACTGCGGCACTGACTATTCCGCCTGCATAGCCTGCTCCTTCGCCACAAGGGAAGAGACCTTTGATGTGAATGTGTTGCAATGTCTCATTGTCACGGAGAATACGGACAGGGCTGCTGGTGCGTGTTTCAATGCCAATAACTGTTGCCTCGGAGGTTAGGAAGCCGTGCTTCTGTTTGCCCCATAGCTTGAAAGCTTCGCGAAGACGGGTACTGATGAACTCGGGCATCCAGAAATGAAGGGGGCTGGCAATGAGGCCTGGAGCATAAGAAGAAGCAGGAAGAGAGGCTGAGAGCCGACCGCTCACGAAGTCCGTCATGCGTTGCGCTGGAGCTGTCTGTTGCTGATTTGCCTGCAACCAGCATTGTCTTTCCAACTCTTCTTGGAGGGAAAGCAGGGAGAGAGGTGAGCTTGGAGTCTGAAGCCTAAAGTTTGAACAGTCTTCTGGTCTTATCTCCACAACCATTCCACTATTGCTCCAACGTCCATTTCTATTGGAAGGACTCATACCGTTGACAACGACTTGCTCTGGACCGCTCGCTGCCGGCACGACAAATCCGCCAGGACACATGCAGAAGCTATACACTCCCCTACCCTGCACCTGCGTCACCATGCTGTATTCGGCAGCGGGAAGCCATTTGCCGCGTCCCTGTTTGCTATGGTACTGAATCCGGTCGATAAGCTCGGCAGGATGCTCCAGGCGAACACCTATGGCAAGCCCCTTCGCCTCGATGTCAATGCCTGCCTGGGCAAGATACCGATAAACGTCGCGGGCAGAATGCCCAGTAGCAAGAATAACGGCAGCCCCCCTAAATTCATTGACCACTGGGGATTGAGGATTGACCATTGTTTCTGCTAAAACGCCAATGATGTGTCCTTCCCTTTTGTCAGCATCCGAATTGTCAATAGTCAATGATGAATGGTCAATGATAAGTTCCGTCATCTTCGTCTGGAAGTGTACTTCACCACCACAGCGAAGGATGGTGTTGCGCATATTTTCTATGACGCGCGGCAGGCGGTCGGTGCCGATATGCGGGTGCGCATCCGAGAGAATCGCAGGACTTGCGCCGTGTTGAACGAAGATTTGCAGGATGCGGTCCGTGTTGCCGCGTTTCTTGCTGCGCGTATAGAGCTTGCCATCGCTATAGGCTCCAGCCCCACCCTCGCCAAAACAATAGTTGCTTTCTGGGTTAACACGTTGCTCTGGTCGAATACGAGCCAAATCTTTCTTGCGCTCGCGTACATCCTTTCCTCTTTCTATGACGATGGGTTTGAAACCCAATTCGATGAGTCGCAAAGCGGCAAACAAGCCGCCTGGACCTGCTCCGACCACAATCACAGAAGGACGCTCGCTGACATCCTGATAGATATAAGGATCGAAGTCCAGCAGAGGCGGCTCCTCACCAACGTATGCCCTTACAGTGAGATTGACAAAAATTGTTCGCTGACGCGCATCGATACTTCGTTTAAGAACACGAACCGCTTGTGCATCGATGCCCTTCTCCTGACGGAGATAGGCAAGAATGCTTTGCTCGTTGAACGCCTGCTGCGGCAGAATCCGTAAAGTTAACTCATTGACCATTGAGCATTATTAACCTTTAATCTTGGGTTTTCCTTTTGCAAAATTACGAGATTTCTATTAAAGCGCAAAACAATCGGTGACTTTTTATTGTCATCATTATTAGCCTTATTGAACTATTTCATCAAAAAATATGCCATACTACACCTCGTTTCACATAAAAGTGTTATCTTTGCACTCGCAAACTCACGTCGAGCCGCCTTGCAAGAGGCTGGAGCGGCACAGGGAGGGAGCACTACATTTTGGAATGCGTCGCTGACGCTTTGTTTTTGGCGATTCGAAACTTCCACAAACGAATGGTAGTCAAGAACATTGCAGAGGTAGATGCTACGGGTAGGTATATACTGTCCCGTTGGTGTGCCGACGGCTAACCATGCCGTCAAGCACACCTTTATGGGGCGCACTATATATACCAACGGCGTGGGTGTCACTCTGTTCGTTCACTACCATAGGCTGTGGAAGGCCTCGAATCGCGGACGGGCAGAAGCCAGATACCCCGCTTTTCTTTTGTAGTAATCCAAGTTACAATTTAACCAGTCCGATTCTGGGTATTTGGCGGATATAATGTCTTTGTATCTATGAAAAAGATTGGACTGAAAAAATGTTTGTTATGGTGTTCTGTCATTGGGAATGTTCTTCTACTTGCGCTTGTCATTTACATCAGCTGTATGAAAACGAACTACATCGATAGCAAGTTGGAAAGAATTGGAATCATGAAGGCTGACGCTACAAAGCGAGGGGATTATTGGTGCATTCAAGGTTGGACGAATACACTTGAGAAATTGCATCTTGATGTAGATGTCGTGTTCTTTGGCAATTCCATCACAGAAGGCAGTTCGTTTGAGAAATACTTCCCCGAAGTAAGTATTTGTAATCTCGGCTATCCAGGAGACAACACAGACGGTATGCTACTACGTGTCAGGCAAATCAAGGCTGTCAATCCGGAAAAGGTATTCGTGATGGCTGGCATCAACGGCCTTCAATTTCAGACTGAACAGGTGTTCACGGAGAAATATGCAACAATGGTAGATTCCATCAAGCAGGCTGTTCCTGATGCGAAGATATATCTCCAAAGTATATTGCCCGTTAATCCTTCGATGACATCTGGTAAGTCTTTTAGTAAAGAAAAGATAATGAAATGTAATGAGATTGTAAGAGGAATCGCGGAACAGAGGGGTTGCGTTTATGTGGATCTGTATAGACTATATGCAGTAGATGGAATCATGCCTGCGGAATTAACACGCGACGGGCTTCACCTTTTTCAAGCGTCTTACGACAGATGGGCAGAAGAAATCAAGAAATATATTGAAGAATAACCTGTTGATAATTGCTGGACAGAAAACAGAGCAGCCATTCTCGGTTCAGACTTCTCAGACTTCACGCCCTGCATTTTGTCTTTTCCCACCTCACGTTATGGGATTTTCTTCATCACGTTAGGAATTCTTTATTTTACGACGCAAAATGTATAAATTGCGACGTGAAATGTACAATTTACGTCGCAAATTGTACAAATTACGACGTAAAATAGAGAATTCGTCAGCGGGGGATGGGTTTCTTACCATGAAGCATGGTAATTCTCTTTTAGGGGAAAGTGGAAAATAATTCGTCATTACTCATTCTTTATTCTTAATTTTGTCGTATCTTTGCACGCGGAAAAAAGTTTTAGGACAAGGATGAAAGTAATGAAATTTGGCGGAACGTCTGTAGGTTCCGTAGAAAGCATACTGAGCGTAAAGAAGATTGTCGAGGGACAGAGAGAGCCTGTAATTGTCGTGGTAAGTGCTCTGGGAGGCATCACCGACAAGCTCATAAAGACAAGTCTGATGGCTGTCGAGGGCGACGCTCTCTATCAGCAGTCATTTGAAGAGATAAAGGAACGCCATGAGGAGATGATAACTGCCATCTTGCCCTCTGGAGAGAAACGCGACTGCCTCATGGCAAACGTCGGGGCGCTTCTCGAAGAGCTACGCAGCATATACCAGGGCGTTTATCTCATCCGCGACCTAAGCCCGAAGATACAGGCAGCCATCGTTTCCTATGGCGAGCGCATCAGCAGTCAGATTGTTGCGGCATTGATAGATGGTGCCAAATGGTTTGAGAGCCGCGAGTTCATCAAGACTGAATTTAAGGCAGGAAAGCATCGTCTCGTCAAAGAACTGACCAATAAGCTTGTACGTCAGGTTTGGCAGGAAGTGCCAAAGGTTAGTCTCGTAGGTGGCTTCATCAGCACAGACGCAGAAAGTGGCGAGGTAACAAACCTCGGACGGGGCGGTAGCGACTACACGGCCAGCATCATTGCTGCGGCGCTTAATGCCAGCGTCCTTGAGATATGGACAGATGTGGATGGCTTTATGACTGCCGATCCGCGTGTCATCAGTTCTGCCTACGTCATTCCAGAGTTGACTTATGTCGAGGCAATGGAGCTGTGCAACTTTGGCGCAAAGGTAGTTTATCCGCCAACAATATATCCCGTCTGCATCAAGCACATCCCTATCCTCATCAAGAACACCTTCAATCCCGATGCGCCAGGCTCCATCATTAAAGACGAAGTGAAGGACGACTCCAGAAGCATCAAGGGTATCTCAAGCATCAAGGGCACCACACTCATCACCGTCGCAGGCCTTTCAATGGTAGGCGTTATAGGTGTAAACCGCCGCATATTTACTTGCTTGGCAGACAATGGGATAAGTGTGTTTATGGTAAGTCAGGCTTCAAGTGAGAACAGTACCAGTATCGGTGTACAAGATGTGGATGCTGACGAAGCTTGCCGCGTGCTGAATATTGAGTTCCAGAAGGAGATAGAAGACGGCTCGATGTTCCCCATGCTTGCCGAGAAAGGCTTGGCGACTGTTGCTATTGTAGGCGAGAACATGAAGCATACGCCAGGCATTGCCGGCAAGCTGTTCGGCACGCTTGGCCGCTCCGGTATCAGCGTCATAGCCTGTGCCCAAGGCGCCAGCGAGACTAACATTTCCTTTGTCATCAACGAGAACTTCCTTCGCAAGGCACTCAATGTCATTCACGACTCCTTCTTCCTTTCCGAATATCAAGTGCTGAACCTTTTTGTCTGCGGCGTGGGCACTGTCGGTGGAAGCCTGTTGGAGCAGATACACCAGCAGCAGGAGAAACTGATGAGAGAGCTAAGGCTTAAACTTAATGTCGTGGGCATTGCCAGCGGTCATAATGCGATGTTCACACGTGAAGGCATCAATCTGGAGAACTACCGCGAACAACTCGCTTCCGCACCAAAGAGCAACATCCAACGTTTGCACGATGAGGTCATTGGCATGAACATATTTAACAGCGTCTTTGTCGATTGCACTGCAAGCGAAGAGGTGGCCGGCCTTTATGCCGATTTCCTTGAGCACAACATCAATGTCGTTGCTGCCAACAAAATTGCCGCAAGCAGCGACTATGCCAACTACAAAAAGCTAAAACAGATAGCCCAAAGACGAGGCGTCAAGTTCCTCTTTGAGACAAACGTCGGAGCTGGACTGCCTATCATCCGCACCATCAATGACCTTCGCAACTCGGGAGATAAAATACTTAGAATTGAGGCAGTTCTGAGCGGAACCCTTAACTTCATATTTAATACAATAAGCAAGGACATTCCCTTTAGCGAGACAGTTCGTCTGGCAAAAGAGAAGGGCTACAGCGAACCCGATCCCCGCATTGATTTGAGCGGCAAGGATGTAATACGCAAACTTGTCATCTTGTCCCGTGAAGCAGGCTATGAGATAAGCCAAGAGGATGTCGAAGCAAAGCTCTTCATTCCTCAATCGTTCTTCGAGGGGACACTGGAGGACTTCTGGAAGAACTTGCCTTCGCTCGATGCCGACTTTGAGGCTCGCAGACAGGAACTGGAGAAGCAAAAGAAGGTGTGGCGCTTTGTGGCTAAGTTCGAGGGCGGAAAGGCAACGGTCTCCTTGCAGGAGTTCGACTCCGCCCACTCTTTCTATGTTCTCGAAGGAAGTAACAACATCGTTTTGCTTACTACAGAGCGTTACCGGGAATACCCCATGCTCATACAGGGATATGGCGCTGGAGCCAGTGTCACAGCCGCTGGAGTGTTTGCTGATATAATGAGTCTGGCATGAAACATCTCATCATCCTTGGAGACGGCATGGCCGATTGGCCTTGCGACGAACTGAAGGGCAAAACGCTTCTCCAGTATGCCGACACCCCTCATTTCGACTGGCTGGCAAAGCATGGTCGGAATGGATTGTTGAAGACCATACCCGATGGGTTTCACCCAGGCAGTGAAGTAGCCAATTCAAGCATTCTGGGCTATGACCAGCATCTCGTTTACGAAGGCCGTGGCCCATTAGAAGCTGCAAGCATTGGCGTGGAGCTTGCAGAAGATGACCTCGCCCTGCGTTGCAATCTTGTTTGTATAGAAGGCGACCTTCTTAAGAACCATTCTTGTGGAAGGCTTGAAACAGAAGAAGGCGATGTGCTGATACGTTTCCTGCAAGACAAGCTTGGCTCGGATCGAGTGCACTTTTATACAGGTGTCCAGTATCGTCATTTGTTAGTCATAAAAGGTGGTAACAAGCATCTTCGTTGCACGCCTCCCCATGACATTCCTTTGAAGCCTTGGCGGGATAATATGCTTCAGGCAGAGTGTCCCGAAGCAGAAGAAACTGCGCAGCTACTCACAAACCTAATCCTTCGCAGCCAAGAATTACTTGCGACGCATCCACTCAACATTGAACGACAGCAGCGAGGCATGGATGCGGCCAACTGCATCTGGCCTTGGGGCGGAGGTTATCGTCCGAAGATGACACCTCTTACCGTAACCTATCCACAGATTAAAAAGGGAGCCGTCATAACAGCAGTCGATCTCATCCGGGGCATTGGCCATTATGCTGGTTTGGATGTTATCAACGTGCATGGAGCAACAGGCCTCTGGGACACCGATTTTAGGGCAAAGGCAGAGGCAACCATCGAGGCTCTGCGCACAAATGATTTTGTCTATCTGCATGTTGAGGCAAGCGATGAGGCCGGACATGATGGCGACTTGCACATGAAATTGGGTTGTATAGAGCACATCGACCATTTGCTTCTTGCACCGATTTATAAAGAGGTAAGTCGCTGGGATAATCCAGTCTCTATCGCTCTCCTACCCGACCACCCGACACCTATTCATCTTCGTACCCATACGGCTGAACCTATACCCTTCTGCATATATTACCCTGGTATTGAGCCAGACGAAGTGCAGACATTTGATGAGATTGCTGCCAAGGAAGGCAGTTATGGTCTGCTCGAAGGCGAACAGTTCATAAACCTCTTCATGGCAGGGCGGTAGCAAATTCTTAATTCTTCTTTCTTAACTATTAATTCATAATAAATGCTTTATTATAGCACAAATGGCAAAGCACCGCTTGCCACTCTCGAAAAGGCTGTCGTCAAAGGACTTGCAGAAGACAAAGGACTCTATATGCCGGAACGCATCAAGCCGCTGCCGAAAGAGTTCTTCGACAATATCCAGGACATGACGCTTCAAGAAATTGCCTATCAGGTTGCTGATTGCTTCTTTGGTGAAGATGTCGATGCTGAAAGCCTTCGTCGGATTGTTTATGACACACTTTCCTTCGACATCCCTTTAGTAAAAATCTCCTCCAGGGGACTTTATTCCCTTGAACTTTTTCATGGTCCTACCCTCGCCTTCAAGGATGTCGGTGCACGTTTCATGGCTCGCCTGCTATCTTATTTCTCCCCCCAGGGGGGGGGGCAGAATGGGGCCGTCAATGTGCTTGTTGCCACGAGCGGCGACACAGGCTCTGCCGTTGCCAATGGCTTCCTCGGCGTCGAAGGCATCCATGTCTATGTGCTCTATCCAAAAGGCAAGGTAAGTCCCATACAAGAGTGCCAATTCACAACACTTGGGCAGAACATTACAGCCATTGAGGTGGATGGTGTATTCGATGACTGCCAGGCACTCGTCAAAAGTGCCTTCATGGACGAAGAACTCAATGCCCATATGAAGCTCACTTCTGCCAACAGCATCAACGTGGCACGGTTCCTGCCCCAGAGTTTCTACTATTTCTGGGCCTACGCGCAGCTCAAACAAATAGTAAATTGTAAATTGTCAAATTGTAAATTTGTTTGCTGTGTTCCTTCGGGCAACTTTGGCAACATCTGTTCTGCCCTCTTCGGCAAGCGCATGGGGCTGCCTATTGACCGCTTCATCGCTGCCAACAATGCCAACGACATCTTCTATAATTATCTGCAGACAGGCCAATACAATCCCAAACCAAGCGTACAGACCATAGCCAATGCGATGGACGTAGGTGCTCCGAGTAACTTTGCCCGCATCCTTGACCTCTATGGCAAGAGCCACAAAGCCATTTGTAACGACATCAGCGGTGCAACCTATACCGACGAACAGATTGCAGAGACGATGCGCCAATGCCTTGCAGAGACAGGCTATCAACTTGATCCTCATGGGGCCTGCGGCTATCGGGCATTGCAAGAGGGGTTGCGAGAGGGGGAAGTCGGTTTCTTCCTCGAAACGGCACACCCCGCCAAGTTCAAGCAAACTGTGGACGGCATCTGTGGCGGCGACGTAGCCATTCCGGAACGCTTGCAGGCATTTATGAAGGGAGCAAAGCAAAGTGTTCCGATGAGCAAAGAATTTGCAGACTTCAAGGCTTTCCTACTAAGGAAATGAATTTGCTGCCGCCCTAAATGGTAAATGACAGGCTTTGGAATGCTCTCCGCGCACTAAAAGCGCGTCTTGGTGCTACAGCATCCAAAAACTACTTGAAGGTTTGGAGTGCGAACTTCATGCTCTACTTCTCCTTCATGGTCGTCACGCCGCTTTTCCCGCTTTACCTGAGCGAAGTGTTTGGGGCGACAAAGGACGAGACCGGCATGGTTTTGAGCGGCTATGCACTTACGGCTTTGCTGATACGCCCCTTCAGCGGCTTCCTCGTCGATTCCTTTTCCCGTAAGGTTATATTGCTCGTCTGCTATGGACTTTTTGCCTTGTTCTTCGGCGGCTATCTCGTGGCAGGTTCCCTACTCTCTTTCTGCATCATTCGTACTCTTCATGGCGCACCGATGGGAGCCACAACCGTAGCTAACAGCACCGTAGCCATTGATGTCTTGCCTTCAAGCCGACGCGCCGAGGGCATCGGCTACTACGGACTGAGCAACAACCTCGGCACAGCCATCGCGCCAACAGTAGGAATGCTCATCTATCAATGGACGGCCAACTACAACATTATCTTTACACTTTCCCTGATTACCGCCAGCATCGGGTTCCTCATCAATAGTACGCTGAAACTGAAGCCTCGCCCTCTTGTTGAGGTTAAGAAGCCAATAAGTTTTGACCGTTTCCTCCTTTTGAAGGGCTGGCCAGAAGCATTCTGCATCGCCTGTTACAGCTTCTCGTATGGCGTGGTGAGCACCTACATTGCCATCTATGCGAAACAGGAACTTGGCATAACTACCGGCACAGGCCTTTTCTTCACTTTGCTTTGTGTCGGCTTGATATCGAGCCGACTTGTTGGAGCAAAAGGGCTTAGGAAGGGGCGTATCGCAGAGAATGCCACGCACGGTGTCATTATCTCCCTCTTGGGTTATCTGCTTTTCGCTGCCCTCCACAATGCTTGGGGCTTCTACGGAGCTGCTTTCGTCGTCGGCTTGGGCAACGGACACATGTTCCCTGCCTTCCAGACAATGTTCATCAACCTTGCGCTAAACTCTCAGCGCGGCACAGCCAACAGTACTCTTTTCACGGCTTGGGAGACTGGTGTCGGCTTGGGCATCATCATTGGCGGTATGGCGGCAGAGTATTTCTCTTACGGCACCACTTTCTGGATAGCTTGGCTTGGCAATGCCATTGGCGTCATCTTCTTCTTCGCCTATACCCGCCAGCATTTCCTCAGAAACAGACTGAGGTAAAAGTCTTCACTCCACCAAAACCTTCTTGCTATTTACGATGTTGATACCCTTTTGCTTCTTGCTGATGCGTTGGCCGATAAGATTGTAGATTTGACAGTTACAATTGTTTGATTGTCCAATTGTCCAATTGTCCAAGTCTTTGATTAACCGTCCAGTCTCCGATGGGAGCGTTCCAGGCCTGTCCCGTCATATCGATGTCAGTTGTTAATACGGCATTCTGCGTTGGCTCGCCATTATTAACGCGATTAGCGAATGCCACAAGTTCAGAGGCATTGGAGATACTTAAATCTTGTTAAATGTAAAAGAAAATAGGTTGTGTTATTGCTTAAAAACAGAGAATCGACGAAAAGATTCCTCCATTTCTAAATGATATGGAGGATTTTTCTTATCTTTGCAGCATAGAACATAACAACAGGCTATTATGCAAGGAAACTTTTCTTACCACAATCCTACCAAGCTGTACTTTGGTGATGAGTCTTTGAACTTCCTCAAGGACGAGTTGAAGAACTTCGGTCCTGCCGTACTCTTGAACTATGGCAGCGGCAGTGTGAAACGCAATGGCATCTACGACGAGGTGGTGGCTATCCTGAAAGAGGCGGGCAAGACCATCGTGGAGAACCCGGGCGTGATGAGCAATCCGACTTTGGAGAAGCTGCACGAAGGTGTTCGGATAGCAAGAGAAAACAATGTCGATTGGATTCTCGCCCTTGGCGGCGGCAGCGTCTGCGACTACTCAAAGGCTGTGGCTGCATCCGTCTTCTATGAGGGCGACTTTTGGGACAAGTTCTGGCTTCGTCAGGAACAGCCCGATGAGGGTCAGAAGATATTGCCTGTTGGTTGCATCCTGACGATGGCAGGCACAGGCTCGGAGATGAACGGAGGCACCGTGATTACCGATGCTGAGCATACGTTCAAGGTGGGCCACGTGTTCGACGACCGCCTGATGCCAAAGTTCTCCATTCTGAACCCGAAGTTCACGTTGACCGTGCCAGACGAGCAGATGAAGGCCGGCATCTACGACATTATGAACCACATCATGGAGCAGTACTTCTCAGACTTCGACGACAACACCAGCGACTACCTTTCCGAGGGACTGATGCGTAGTCTCATTGTGGCCTCGCGTATCGCAGTGAAGAACCCGCAGGACTACGAAGCACGCTCCAACATCATGTGGACTGCGACGTGGGCACTCAACACTCTCATCGGCCTCGGCAAACAACAGGACTGGATGGTTCACATGATTGGTCACAGCCTCGGAGCCTGGACTCATGCCCCTCATGGCTACTGCCTCGCCGCCGTCTCGATGGCCTATTATCGTCGCGCCTTGAAACCCGGCCTGCCCAAATTCGTGCGCTTTGCCAAGAATGTCTGGAATATCCAAGTTGGTGGGATGACCGACGAGCAGATTGCCGAGGCAGGACTTCAGGCCTTGAAGTGTTGGATGCAGGAGGTTGGCCTTCCGCTGACTATCAGCGAGATTGGCGCAACGGAGGAGATGATTCCCGGCATCACACAGGGCACCATCTGCTATCCCGCAGGCTATCTCGACCTCAAGGGGGATGACATCACAGAGATTCTACTGGAAAGCATGTGATTTAAGAATGTAGATGCGATGGCTGGCGCGGCCTTGGCTGTCGAGCAGAGCGTCATCGCCATCGGTCAAGGAACGCTCTTGAAGGATAATATGGTAAAAGGCATTTTCAACCGCACGGAGCTTCTGCTCGGAGCAGCCACAATGGAACTCATACGCTCCAAGCGCGTCATCATCTTCGGCGTTGGTGGCGTTGGGAGTTGGTGCGCCGAGTGTCTTGTGCGCGAAGGCATAGAGCATCTCACGTTGGTCGATAGCGATGTTGTCTGCATCACGAATTGCAACCGGCAACTGATGGCAACGACGAAGACCATTGGTGAGCCTAAGGTGGAGGCTTTGCGTAGGCGTCTGCTTGAGATAAACCCCGAAGCGGAGATCGTTGCTTGTCAGAAAAACTTCTGCAAAGAAACGGCAAAGGATTTCCATATCGAGGAATATGATTATGTCATCGATGCCATAGATTCGTTGAAAGACAAGGTGGAGTTAATCATAAACGCGCTTTCCGACAGGAAGGAAGAGGCGGGAGGTGTGCCTGTAGTTTTCTCCTCGATGGGTGCAGCCTTGCGTATTGACGTGACGAAGGTCAGGGTTTCTGAGTTTTGGAAGGTGAAGGGCGATCCTTTGGCCGCAGCGATGCGCCAGACGATGCGAAAGCACAAGATGTTTCCCGCGCGTAAGTTTCTCTGTGTCCATAGCGAGGAGCAACCTCTGCCCAATATCGGGCAGGCATTACGGGATGGCAGTGCCACCTTCCGAAAGGTTCAGACCAACGGCTCGCTTGCCCACATCACAGCCATCTTCGGCATGACGCTCGCAGGCCTTGTCATTGGGGATATAAACAAAAAATCCTAACGTGTGGGGGTTGATTGCAACACCCTTTCGGCTTCATCAGCATCATCGGTCAGGCAAAGGATGAGATTCTTGTATCTCCCCTTTTCCACAAGGTCCATCATCAAAGGCCAAATGGGGACTTCCTCTGTCCAGAACCGCTTACCCATAAAAATCATCGGAGAGGCATAGCCAAAGGTTAAATAGTGGTTCTGTACTGCTTCCTGGAAGACCTCCTGCAATGTGCCTGCACTCCCTGGGGTGTAGATAATCCCGCCTTTTGAGATGGAAAGAATGCCATCCTCGCGGATACTGTTGTCAAAATACTTGGCAATGTGTGTGGCAAATGGTGTGGAAGGCTCATGCCCGTAGAGCCAAGTTGGAATGCCGAGACTCTCGTAGCCAAGATTTGGGAACCGCTTGCGCACTTGCCAGGCGGTTGTAAGCCAAAGAGAATCTGTATAGTAAGGAGCAACTTGCAAGATGGAGAATGCTTCCTGCAACTCATCCTCAGTCCTTCCTGCCATCCATGCCCCCAGGTGCGTTGCTTCCATCGCTCCTGGACCTCCGCCACTAATCATCAGGAATCCGGCTTCTGTCAGCCGTTTGCAGAAGCGTACTACTTGAACATACGCATTGTCGAGCCTCGAAAGTCCGTGTCCGCCCATCACTCCCACAAGCTTATGTTCGTCAAAACGTGCGAGATAGTCTTGGAGGCAGTTGCTGACGGAGTGGTCGTGAAGCGTGCGGGCGAGTGTCTCCTTGATGTCTGTGTGCCATTTGCCCTTCTTCAGATAATGCCGATAGACGCGTCCGTCGAAGCATTTGTCATAGGTGTCGGGCTGCTCGGGATTGAAGCCTTCGTAAAGTTCTTCCGGCGAATAGAGATGATTGGGAAAGCCGAATGTCTCGCCCATGTTTGGCAGGAAAAGACACTCCCTGGATTGGCGTTTCAGGCCCATTGGCAAGCGACAACTCAGGAAAAGGCATTCCCGATAGAAGTGCTTCAGTGCCATATCCGGAACATCTGCAAAGTTGACGTTCTGAAAGGCAAAGCGCCTCAGTTCCTGCTCTGGCAGCTTGAGTAACTCTGTCAGTTCGGCATCTGTCCTTATCTGCTTGTATCGGTCGCGCATCAGTAATTCTTCTTGAACTGTCGGTCAATGGCCCGTCGGTCTTCTTTTTCCTTGAGTGTCTCGCGCTTGTCGTATTCTTTCTTACCTCGACAGATGTAGATGTCGAGCTTGGCACGGCCGTTCTCATCGATGAACAGGAGCGTGGGCACGATGCTGAAGCCGGGTGACTTGACTGTCTGCTGCATCTTCCGAATCTCTTTGCGGTTGAGCAGGAGTTTTCGGTCGCGGCGCTCCATGTGGTTGTTATAGGAACCCTGCTCGTACTGGGCAATGTACATGTTCTTCACCCATACCTCTCCACCGATGATGTAGCAGTAGGTGTCCACCAGGCTTGCCTTACCCTTGCGGATGCTCTTTATCTCGGTGCCTGTGAGCACAATGCCGGCGGTGTATAGGTCCATTAGCAGGTAGTCGAATTCTGCCCGCTTGTTTTTGATGTTTATGCTTGTCCCTTTGTTGGGAATAAGTGTCTTTGACATACTTGACAATTTACATTTTAACAATTGTCTCCTTCGCCTTTGGAGAGGGTTGGGGCGAGGCCGAACTGTTCGAGGTGGTCATCCACATAGTGGGCAATGATGTCGGTTACCTCTTCTTCCATCTCGATGAAGGCATCGTCGAGGTCGTCGAACTCTGGATATTGCTCAAAGAGTGCCATGAACTCCTCGTCGGTGCAATCGGCAGTGAGTTCTTCGCCATACTTTTCAAAGAGCTTGCGCCCCTTGTAGATGAGTTTGCTCAGGTCGTGAGCGCCCCACAAACGCAAGGCCTTGGCAAACGGATTGAAGAAGATGAAAGGGCCGTAGCCATTGTGGATGAGCTGGATAAAACCGCCGTCCATCACCTCGTCGCGAAGGATAAAATAAGCCAGCAACGTCGTTTGTTCGCCACTCAAGAGCGGCAAAGTCTCGGCATTCACTTCACCTCCGATGGCTTCCAATATGGCATCGTGAATTGTTGTCAGGAAAGCATCTGCACCCTTTCCGGCAGCTTCTTTAAGCCTGGTTTCCTGTATGCTGATTACCATTCTTTTACATTGTTTGTTCTGCAAAGATAGACAAAATTTCAAATATACAAGCCCTCTGGATGTATAAAATCGCCTTGTTGTCCATAAAAGGTGTGCATAGTATTCTCTTTTGAAGAAAAAAATCCTCAAAACATTTGGCAGAAAGAGGGAAAAAGCGTATCTTTGCACCCGATTTATGCCGTAGAGGCTCGAAAAAGCGAGCTACGAGATGGCTCCGCCCTGCGGTCAAAACCCGTTATAAACAATTAAATAAACTAATGTACGCAATCGTAGAGATTAACGGTCAGCAGTTCCGTGTTGAGGAGGGCAAGAAGCTCTTCGTTCATCACATGCCTGAGGCAGAAGCCGGCAAGACTGTTGAATTTGAGAATGTGTTGTTGGTCGATAACGGCACCATCACTGTGGGCACTCCCACCGTCGAAGGCGCAAAGGTTACGGCCGAAGTCGTTTCACCCCTGGTAAAGGGCGACAAGGTGCTCGTCTTCCACAAGAAGCGTCGCAAGGGCTATCGCAAGCTCAACGGCCATCGCCAGCAGTTCACAGAACTGACCATCAAGGGTATCAACGCTTAATGTTTAACTTCTAAAGACTAAACAAAATGGCACATAAAAAAGGTGTAGGTAGTTCTAAGAACGGACGCGAATCACACGCTCAAAGACTGGGCGTCAAGATTTTCGGTGGTGAGAAGTGCGTGGCAGGCAACATTATTGTTCGCCAGCGCGGTACTCGTCACTATCCCGGCACTAACGTTGCTATGGGCAAGGACAACACTCTCTATGCTCTCGTGGACGGAACCGTACAGTTCAGGAAAGGTCGTCTCGACCGCAGTACTGTCAGTGTGGTTCCCGTTACTGCTGAGGCATAAGGGCATTCCCGCTCATCTGAGACAGACAATCACAACTCAAATTATGGTCCCCTCATGCCTTCGGCAGCGAGGGGACTATGTTTTTAAGAACACATGAAAGGTCATACTATAAAAGATTGGCTTCTTGTCACAAGGCCTTGGTCTTTTCCCGCATCAACAATGCCTGTGCTTGTGACAATGATGTTCCTTTGGAGCAAAGGCTTCGAGATGTCTTGGCTTCTGGGCTTTATGGCTCTGGTGAACATTATTCTTGTTCACGCCGCAGGCAATGTGTGGAGTGACTACTTTGACTATAAGAAAGGCGTGGATGCCGATGATACATACGGCGTACGCATCCTTACGGATAAACTGTTCACACCCAAGGAAGTGCTCACGCTTTCCGTTACGATTCAAGTGTTTGCCGTTGCGATGGGCTTGCTGATGGTTTATTTGACAGGCATCACCTTGTTGTGGTTCGGACTTGCAGGCATCGCACTCTCATTGCTCTACCCGCCATTGAAGTATGCAGCCCTTGGCGACATCGTCATTATGGCATGTTATGCCCTGCTGCCCATGCTCGGCACGACATTCATCTGCTCTGGTGACATCGTTCCCGAAGTCCTTTGGCTTGCCGTTCCTGTGGGAAGCATTACTGTCGCCATCCTTCATGCCAACAACACCCGCGATGTCGAGACAGATGGACGCGCGAAGATTCACACCTTTGCTATGCTCACAGGCCGCCAGTTTGCTATCGGCATGTATGTCTTCGAACTCATCCTGCCCTACTTGTGGCTCATCGTGACAGCCTTTCTGGGTTTGGTAAGTCCCCGGACTGTGCTCACACTCATCACCCTTCCCATAGCACTGGGCAATTGCAAGAAGATGCTTTCCTATCGCACAGGTGGCATTAAGGCTATTGCCAGCTTGGACGAAGCAACAGCCAAGCTGCAGCTTGCCTTCAGCCTGATGCTCGCCATCAGTCTTATTGTTGATGCTCTAACATTATGATTATGAATACTACGGCAAGCAACTCCATCAAGGTGCGCGACAACGCTAAGCTCGTTCTGAGCCTGCTTGTTGCTGCTGTGCTGTGGTTCGTCATGTTCTCGCCCTGGACGGCTCCGCATGTAAACTTCTGGCTTTGCATGACGGCATCGGCAATCATCCTCGCGGGTGTTGCCTGCGCTTTTGGCAAAACTATTTTCTGCTATCAACTTTCTGATTTCCTTTTGGGCTTTGTCATCGCTGCGTTGCTTTGGGGCGTGTTCTTTGTGGGCGACAAGGTTTCGCAACTTCTTTTTCCTTTTGCGCGTACGCAGGTAAACCTTATATATAATATAAAGGGCAATCTCTCTCCCACCCTGCTTGCTTTGCTTCTGTTGCTTGTCATCGGGCCTGCGGAAGAAGTCTTCTGGCGAGGGTATGTGCAAAGGACGCTCTCGAAATATCGCTCGCCGTTTGTCGCTTTCTTGCTGACAACGGCATGCTACACCCTTGTGCACCTGCCTTCGGGGAACTTCATGCTCATCATGGCAGCCCTTGTTTGTGGCATCTTCTGGGGTGGACTCTATTGGCTCATGCCCAATCGACTTCCAACCATCATCATCAGTCATGCAATATGGGATGCCGCCGCCTTCGTGTGGCTACCCTTCTAAATGAAGAATGAAGAATTTGCTACCGCTCTGTATATAGTTAAATAATCAAATCGTAGATCGTCAAATCGTAAATATCATATATGTTAACACTTAGACTCATCACAGAAGAAACCGAGCGCGTCATCGCAGGCTTGGAGAAGAAGCACTTCACAGGCGCTCGCAAGGCAATAGAAGAAGTTATTGCCGTCGATAAAGCACGTCGTCAGGCACAGACAGAACTTGACCAGAACCTATCGGCCGCAAAGAAGCTTGCCGCAGAAATCGGTATGCTTATGAAGCAGGGCAAACGCGAAGAGGCTGAGGAAGCAAAAGTTAAAGTCGCAGCCCTAAAGGAAACAAGCAAGGAACTGGAGAACAAGAAGGAGACAGCCGAGCAGGAACTCACACGCCTGCTTTGCCAGATTCCCAACATCCCCTACGATGAAGTGCCCGAAGGCACTTGTGCCGATTGCAACTGGGTAGTAAAGTCCAATCTCAAGAAGTGTATCGTGGGACAAGACACTGTCGGGAATTGGGATGCAAATCCTGTGGTAGAGACAGCGAAGTTGCCTCACTGGGAACTTGCCAAGAAGTACAACCTCATCGACTTTGACCTTGGCGTGAAGATAACGGGCGCAGGTTTCCCCGTCTATCGCGGCAAGGGTGCAAGGCTTCAGCGAGCCTTAATTGATTTCTTCTTGGATGAAGCACAGAAGGCTGGTTATGAAGAGATTATGCCACCTACCGTTGTGAATGCAGCTTCAGGTTACGGCACAGGACAGCTTCCCGACAAGGAAGGTCAGATGTACCATTGCGAAGTGGATGACCTTTATCTCATCCCGACAGCCGAGGTGCCGGTGACGAACATCTATCGCGACGTGATTCTCGACGAAAAAGACCTGCCCGTCAAGAACTGCGCCTACACCCAATGCTTCCGTCGCGAGGCTGGAAGCTACGGAAAGGACGTGCGCGGCTTAAACCGTCTGCATGAGTTCAGCAAGATAGAGATTGTGCGCATCGACACCCCCGAGCACAGCGCCGAAAGCCACAAGGAGATGCTCCAGCATGTGGAAGGCTTGTTGCAGAAGCTCGAACTTCCCTATCGCATCCTTCGTCTTTGCGGCGGCGACCAGAGCTTCACCAGCGCCATCTGCTACGATTTTGAAGTCTATAGCGAAGCCCAGCAGCGTTGGCTCGAAGTCAGCTCTGTCTCGAACTTCGACACCTATCAGGCCAACCGCCTGAAGTGCCGCTTCCGCCGCACCGATACAGGCAAGACAGAACTCTGCCACACCCTCAACGGCTCAGCCCTCGCCCTGCCCCGCATCGTCGCAGCCATCCTGGAGAACAACCAGACACCCGAAGGCATCCGCGTTCCCAAGGTACTTGTTCCCTACATGGGGTGCGAGATGATTAGTTGAATTGTCCGACTTAGCACGTTTTGATGATTATAACGTGATGCGTTGACCACCGCTGTGTGCCGTATTTGGACTTTAGGGCCTTAAAGACTTTGGGACTTTAAGGCCCTAAATGTATAGCAGTCTTGCAGGTCTCGGAAAAGATTTGTAACTTTGTAGGCGAAATATGGGATATTATGGCATTCGATTCATCTTTTAAGGCAATTGATAACACTTTACGTCATGATGACGGGTGTAGTACGGCGTTGGATTATGTGGAGCAGTCTTCGTGGGTGCTCTTTTTGAAGTATTTCGACGACTTGGAAATAACACGCGAACAGGCGGCCGAACTGGAAGAGAAGCCCTACGAGCGCATCATCGGCGGCGAGTTCCGTTGGAACAGGTGGGCAATGCCGCTCGACGCAACAGGCAAGTACGATAGTGCCCGTGCTATGGTGGGCGACGACCTTATCGAGTTCGTCAACCTGCGGCTCTTCCCCTACCTGCAAAACTTCACGCAAAGGTACGACCCCAACACCATCGAATACAAGGTGGGCATCATCTTCACAAACATCAAGAACAAGATTTCGAGCGGCTACAATCTGCGAGATGTCATAGAGCGTGTGGACGAACTGAAGTTCCAGACGGCTGACGACCGACACGAAATGACGCAAATCTACGAAGACCGCCTTCGCCAAATGGGTAATGCTGGCCGAAATGGTGGCGAGTACTATACGCCTCGTCCCTTGATTCGCACGATAGTCAAGAGCGTAGCCCCAAAGATTGGCGAGAGCGTCTATGATGGCGCCTGCGGAAGTGCGGGCTTCCTTTGCGAAGCCTATACCTATATGCATGATAGGGTGAAGAATGCAGCCGACGAAGAGATTCTGCAAAGCCGCACTTTCTACGGCAAGGAGTTGAAGGGACTGGCCTACATTATTGCCATGATGAACATGATTCTGCACGGCATCCAGTCGCCCAACGTCATTCGCACGAACACGCTCACGGAAAATCTTGCCAACATCACGCCTTCCGAGCAAAAGAATATCGTCCTTGCCAATCCGCCTTTCGGAGGCTCTGAGCGCGAGGAAGTGCAGCAGAACTTCCCCATCAAGAGCGGAGAAACGGCTTATATGTTCCTGCAACACTTCATCCGAATGATGAAAGCGGGAGGTCGGGCTGGTATCGTCATCAAGAACACATTCCTCTCGAATGGAGATGCAAGGTTGCTCAGAAAGAAACTGCTGGAAGAGTGCAACCTGCACACCATTCTCGACCTTCCGAGTGGCGTGTTCACAGGTGCAGGAGTAAAGACCGTAGTACTCTTCTTCACGAAGGGCGAGCCTACGGAAAAGGTTTGGTACTACCAACTCGACAAGCACTTCACCAAGACCAACCCGCTTACAGATGCCGACCTCGAGGACTTCCTGGCTTTGCAGAAGACAAAGGCCGATAGCGAGAACTCGTGGACGCTCGACGCCACAGCCCTTGGCGAAGAGTTCGACCTCTCCGTAAAGAACCCGCACAAAGTAGAGGAAGTGGACGAAAGAAGTGCCGCAGAAATACTCGAGAGCATCGAAGCCCTCAACACCAGCGCCACCGCTCTGCTCAAAGAAATCAAAGCAATTCTATGAATCAGAACAATCAGAATAATCAGAATAATCCGAGTATTCAGAATAATCCGAGTATTCAGAACAATCAGAACAATCAGAACACTCCGAGTTCTCAGAAGAGAGAGAAAATCACCTTTCTCCCTCGGCATGGGCACTATCGCCAGTTGCGGGTGTATCAGGTGACTGAGATGATTTACGATATCACCTTCTATTTCACTCAGCGCTTCCTGCAGAAGGGCGACCGCACTATCGACCAGATGGTACAGGCGGCTCGCTCTGGCAAGCAGAACATCGCAGAGGGCAATCAAGCTGCCGCCACCTCGAGCGAGACGGAAATCAAACTCACCAATGTGGCAAAGGCAAGCCTGGAGGAACTGCTCGACGATTATGAAGATTACCTCAGAGTGCGAGGCTTGCAACAATGGGGCAACCTGCATCCCAGATACGAGAAGATGCGCGAGTATGCCCGAAGCGAGCAGATAAAGAAAGACTATGCCGAGAAAGTGGAGAAGATGAGCGACGAGGAGATAGCCAACCTTTGCATCACCCTCATCCATCAGGCCAACTATATGCTCCACCACCTACTGGAAACCATGCAAGACCGCTTCGTTACCGAAGGCGGCATCAAAGAGCGAATGTTCCAAACCAGGCTGAATTATCGAAACAGTCAAAAATAACCCGAATTCTCCGAAAACTCAGAAAACTCCGAGCATTCCGAATTCTCCGAATAATCAGAATACTCCGATAACTCCGATAACTCCGAACACTCCGATAACTTAAATTCCTCCAACATCAAAGAAAGAAAACCAGAAGAGTTGCAGCAAAAGACTTTGGCAGAATGTGATGCCCTGAAACAAGCCATGCTAAGAGAAGTTTTTGAATGACTATGAGCAAGATATCTATCCGTTTCTATAAAGACCATAAGGTGCGAGCCGTATGGGACGAGGAGCACAATCATTGGTGGTTCTCCGTCCTCGATATCGTAGGCGCCATCAACGAGCAAGACGACCACGAGAAGAATCGCAACTATTGGAAGTACCTGAAGGCCAAGTTACGGAAAGAACAGAATGAAGTGGTTAGTGTCACTACCCAGTTGAAACTTACGGCTCCTGATGGGAAAAAGCGTCTGACCGATGTCATCAGTCTGGCAGGTGTAGAGGCGCTTGCAAAGTCTATCCGTAACCCACAGGCTATGGCATTCCTCGACTGGTTTAAGTATAGTGAAAACACTATCGATGGACAAAGCAGGAAGAAAGCCTACACGCTTTGGGAAAGCAACCTCGTGGCCGACAAAGATGTGGGCAAGGTGAAGGCTTTACAGCAAATTCATGCCTATCTTTTCGGCGGACTCTACGACTTTGCAGGCAAGATACGCACAAAGACCATTTGGAAAGATGGTACACTCTTTTGCCGTGCTGAATATCTACAGGAGAATCTGAAGACGATTGAGGCTATGCCCGAAACGACTTTCGACGAGATTACAGACAAATACGTTGAGATGAATGTGGCGCATCCCTTTATGGAGGGTAATGGCCGAAGCACACGTATATGGCTCGATTTGATATTCAAGAAACGTCTGAAGCTGTGTGTGGATTGGAGCAAGATAGACAAGAAAGACTATCTGGAGGCGATGCGAAGAAGCACGACCGATGCCACCTCCATCAAGGCCCTGCTGCAAGGCGCTATGACCGACAAGATAGACGACCGCGAGATATTCATGAAAGGTATCGACTATTCTTATTATTACGAGGAGTAGCTCCGCCAGCACTCCGATTCCTCCAACCAACAACAATGAAAGAAGGCTTGACATATAAGAAATTGGGAGAGATTGCAACCTTTTCAAGAGGCTTAACATACTCGAAAAAAGATGAAGTTGCCATTTCTGAGAATGTTGTCTTGCGCTCAAATAATATCGACTTGTTATCTGGAAAATTGGATTTCTCGGAATTGAAGTATTTGGCTGAAGATTTCGAAATCCCTCAAGACAAAAGAGTAAAAAAAGGAAGTCTTTTTATTTGCATGTCTAATGGCAGTAAGATTCATCTTGGCAAAGTAGCATATATTGATAAAGAATACAACTATGCCTTTGGCGGCTTTATGGGGCAAATAACGCCATGCAAAGATGTAGATGGACTATATCTTCATTATGCTTTGAGTTCGCCATTATATAAGGACTACATCAAGTCTTTATCCGAAGGCGCAAACATAAATAATCTAAAGTTCAAAGACTTATCTGAGTTTGTTATTTGTTATCCTTCTCTTTCCGAGCAGCAAGCCATAGTTTCTCGTTTAGATAGTGCTTTTGCTCAGATTGATTCGCTGAAAGCAAATGCCGAAAAGCAAATCGAAGAAGCACGAAAACTCTTCCAAGCAGAACTCACAGAAACCATGAAACCAAAAGAGGGTTGGGAGGAGAAGACGCTTCCTGATATATCTGAGAATTTAGATGGTAAACGGAAACCTGTAACGAAGAAAGATAGAACAGCAGGTATTTATCCTTATTATGGTGCTTCAGGAATTGTTGATTACGTAGATGACTATCTTTTTGATGAAGATTTGCTTTGCATTTCTGAAGATGGCGCAAATCTACTGATGAGAACATATCCTATTGCATTTCCTATTTCTGGCAAAGTCTGGGTAAATAATCACGCTCACGTTTTGCGCTTTAATAATATGACAACGCAAAGGTATATAGAATATTTCTTTTCAGGTCATAAACTTGATGAGTATATAACAGGAGCAGCACAGCCGAAGTTAACACAAAAAGCGCTAAACAATATACCTATTTATATTCCAAACATAGAAACCCAACACCAAATCGTCTCTCGTCTTGATGCTCTTTCTGCGAATGTCAAGAGGCTGGAAGAGTTGCAGCAAAAGGCTTTGGCAGAATGTGATGCCCTGAAACAAGCCATGCTAAGAGAAGTTTTTGAATGACTATGAGCAAGAAATCGATACGTTTTTTCAATAATCGCGAAGTGCGAGCCGTTTGGGATGATGCCAACAATAAGTGGTGGTTCTCGGCTACAGACATAGTGCGTGCCATCAACGACGAGGATGATTATGTCAAGGCTGGTAACTATTGGCGATGGCTAAAAAAGAAACTCAATACAGAAGGTATTCAACTCGTGAGCGTCACTCACGACTTCAAATTCCAGGCTCCTGACGGCAAGCAACGTGCTGCTGATGCCCTCGATGCCGAATGCGTTCAAACAGTTGCTATAAACTATCCCAACAATCGTGCCCGTAAATTCCTCGAGTGGTTCACCTATAGCGATAATAGCATCGACGGGCAAAGCAAGAAGAAAGCCTATACGCTCATGGAGAGCGGATTGCTCGAAAGCATGAAGCCAGGAACTGTGAAATGCCTGCAACAAATCCATGCTTTCCTCTTTGGCGGACTCTACGACTTCGCAGGAAAGATTCGCACGAAGACCATTTGGAAGGATGGAACGCTCTTTTGTCGGGCTGAGTATTTGCAGGAGAACCTGAAGAAGATTGAGAAGATGCCCGAAAACACTTTCGAGGAGATTGTAAACAAATACGTAGAGATGAATGTGGCTCATCCCTTTATGGAGGGCAACGGACGAAGCACACGCATTTGGCTCGACCTGATATTCAAGAAACGACTGAAGTTGTGCGTGGATTGGAGCAAGATAGACAAGAAAGACTATCTGGAGGCCATGCGCAGAAGCACGACCGATGCTACTGCCATCAAAGCTTTGCTGCAAGGCGCAATGACGGACAAAATTGACGACCGAGAGATATTTATGAAAGGTATAGACTACTCTTATTATTACGAGGAAAATGAATGAATCGGATACCAGACTTCACAAGATAGACCCGCAGTTGAAAGCCGCAGGTTGGGGCGTGACCGACGAATCGCGCATTACAACCGAGACTTTCACGCGAGGCAAAATCAGTCAGTCGCAAAAGGCTCGGCCCAAACGAGCCGATTATGTCCTCATCTATAAGGGTGTGAAACTGGCTATCGTGGAAGCCAAGAGCGACGAACTGAGTTATGCCGAGGGCGTGGCTCAGGCAAAGGAATATGCCGACATGCTGGGCGTCCGTTTCACCTACGCCACCAACGGCAACGACATCTACGAGATGGACCGCGAGACCTTCGACGAGCGATTCGTGACGAACTATCCTTCGCCCGAAGAACTCTGGAAGCGCATCTACGGTCAGCCCAACGACCTTCGCGACAGACTGAACGCCCAGCCCTATTATAGCGACGGAGTGAAACAGCCTCGCTACTATCAGGAAATAGCCGTTAGGCGCGTTCTGGAAGGCATAGCGAAAGGAGAGAAGCGCATTCTGCTCACACTCGCCACAGGAACAGGAAAGACCTTTATCGCCTTCCAAATCGCTTGGAAACTCTTCGAGGCTCGTTGGAACTTGAAGCAAACAGGCACTCGTCCGCGAGTTCTCTTCCTTGCTGACAGAAACACCCTCGCCAAGCAAGCGATGAACGACTTCGGCGGCTTCAAGAAGGATGCTCTGGTGCGCATAAAGCCCGGTACTGTTGCCAAGAACGGCAAAGTGCCCACAAACGGCAGCATCTTCTTCACAATCTTCCAGACCTTTATGTGCGGCCCTGACGATTCGCCCTATTTCGGGCAATACCCGAGGGACTTCTTCGACCTCGTCATCATCGACGAGTGCCATAGGGGCGGAGCAAAGGACGAGAGCAACTGGCGAGGCATCTTGGAATACTTCGAGCCAGCCGTTCAACTCGGTCTGACCGCAACTCCGAGGGTTGACCAGAACGTGAATACCTACCAATACTTCACCTATCACGCCTACGAATACTCGTTGAAGCAAGGCATAGAAGACGGCTTCCTCACGCCCTTCCGCCACATAAACATGATGAGCAATATAGACGAATATCGCTATTCGCCAGATGACGATGTGGTTTCAGGTGAAGTGAACGTCTTCAAGACCTATACGGAAGAGGACTTCTACAAAGGCAATATCATCATCCGCCAACGAGACGAAGCACGCGTCAGGGAGTTCCTCGCGGGCATAGGCGAAACGGAAAAAGGTATCGTCTTTTGCGCCACCCAAAGACACGCAGCCGAAGTGCGCGACATGATAAACGCCCAGCGGAAGAAGAAAGGCTATTGCGAACGCGTGACTGCCAACGACGGAGAAGAAGGGGAGACCTTCCTCGAAGAGTTCAAGAACAACGAAAAGACCATCCCGACCATCCTTACTACTTCGCAGAAACTCTCTACAGGCGTGGATGCAAGGAATGTGCGGCACATCATCCTGATGCGCCCCGTAAACTCGATGATAGAATACAAGCAAATCGTGGGCAGAGGAACGCGCATCTACGACGGAAAGTTCTACTTCACAATCTGGGATTTTGTAAAAGCCTATGAGAGATATTCAGATCCAGGTTGGGACGGCCCTGCCCTTTGTCCCAAATGCGGCAACAATCCCTGCACTTGCAAGAAGCCTGAGCCGAAAGAATATCCGCCCATCGAAGACGAAGGTGGCGATGGTGTAGGCGAAGACAAAACTTGTCCCGTATGTCATCAAGACCCCTGTATCTGTCCGCCAAAGGAAATACTGGAAATCAAACTCTCTGACGGCAGGGCGCGACGGATAAAGTTCATCAGCGACATCATGTTCTGGAGAGCCGACGGTAAGCCCATCAGCACACTCGACTTCATTAAGGAAATGTTCGGTCGTTTGCCTGACTTCTTCACTTCAAGCGACGACCTGCATCAACAATGGGCAGACCCCGATACGCGCGAGGCGTTACTCAAGAAACTGGAACTTGCAGGTTACGGAGAAGAGGTGCTGAAGGACATCCGCAAGATAATTGATGCAGAGAAGAGCGACTTGCTCGATGTGCTGGAATATATCGCCTATGCTACGACTCCGATAGAACGTAAGGAAAGGGCAAAACGCATAGAGGAATACTACGACAAACTCTCCAACGCTCAGAAGCAGTTTGTGGAGTATCTGGTGAATGCCTACATCACTTCGGGGGTAGATGAACTCCGAATGGACAAACTGAAGACGCAACTGGCTTTGAAGTTCGGTTCAGTGCCCGAAGGCATCAACCTTCTCGGCGGCGTACCAAACGCCCGCCAAACCTTCAAGACCTTCCAGCACTATCTGTATGTGGGGTAACATTTCAAAGTAATGCCTTTCAGTACTAAATGTTGAAGCTTAAACATATTTCTTTGTTGTACTGACTTATATGTCACGATTTTTATGTACCTTTGCGCCCGAATATATGAATAATAAGGCAAAATAAAGGTATGTACAAAATTGTAAAGAAAATACAGTTCAGCGAAAAGGTTTTTCGTCTGGATGTTGAAGCTCCATTGATTGCAAAGGCTCGCAAGGCTGGCCATTTCGTTATTGTTCGCGTTGACGAAAAGGGCGAGCGTGTGCCTCTTACCATAGCAGGAAGCAATAAAGAGAAGGGGACCATCACGCTGGTCATCCAGACTGTTGGTGCAAGCACCACTCAACTTTGCGCCCTGAACGAGGGGGATTATATAGCAGATGTGGTCGGGCCTCTCGGTCGCGCCACTCATATTGAGAACTACGGCACCGTACTTTGTGCTGGCGGTGGTGTGGGAACGGCTCCCATGCTGCCCATCATTCAGGCGTTGAAGGCCGCCGGAAACCGTGTCATCAGTGTGATTGCAGGCAGGAGCAAGGAACTTATCATCCTTGAGGATGAGGTTCGTGCCGCAAGCGACGAGGTCATCATTATGACCGACGACGGCTCCTACGGCAAGCAAGGAGTTGTGACCGTAGGCATGGAGGAAGTCATCCAGCGCGAGAAGGTCGATAAGTGCTTTGCAATCGGTCCCGCCATTATGATGAAGTTCTGCTGCCTGCTGACCAAGAAGTACGACATCCCGACCGACGTCAGTCTCAACACCATCATGGTTGATGGCACGGGCATGTGCGGCGCATGTCGTGTAAGTGTTGGTGGAAAGACGAAGTTCGTCTGTGTTGACGGCCCCGAATTCGACGGCCACCAGGTTGATTTCGACGAGATGATGCGTCGTGGCGGCGCGTTCAAGGCGGAAGAATTGGAAGCGATGGCTGCCTACCAAGCAGCATTAGAGGGGCAAGGGGCAAGAAGCAAGAAGCAAGATAATACCGACAGCCCCAGCAACTCTCCTGCCTCCTGCCCCTCGTCCCTTGCTCCTGACAGTGCGCCTCTCTCCGAATTGACTGACCGTTCTGCCCCTTGGCGTGAAGAACTTCGCAAGTCGATGAAGGCAAAGGAACGTACTGGTATCGAGCGTTGCAAGATGCCCGAACTTGATCCTGTCTATAGAGCTACGACAAGAACGGAGGAAGTGAACCAAGGCCTTACCGTAGAGCAGGCAATGATAGAAGCCAAGCGTTGCCTCGACTGCGCCAATCCAACCTGTATGCAAGGCTGTCCCGTGGGCATCAACATCCCGTCGTTCATCAAGAACATCGAGCGCGGAAAGTTCCTCGAGGCTGCCCGCGTGCTGAAGATGACCTCTGCCCTGCCTGCTGTTTGCGGTCGTGTGTGTCCACAAGAGAAGCAGTGCGAGGCACAATGCATCCACCTGAAGATGAACGAGCCAGCCGTTGCGATTGGCAACCTGGAACGCTTTGCTGCCGACTACGAGCGTGAGAGCGGCCAGATGGCTCTGCCCGAAGTGGCAGAGAAGAACGGCAAGAAGATTGCAGTCATCGGCTCTGGTCCTTCGGGATTGAGTTTCGCAGGTGATATGGCGAAGGCAGGTTACGATGTGACCGTCTTTGAGGCTTTGCACGAAATTGGCGGTGTGCTGAAGTACGGCATTCCCGAATTCCGTCTGCCCAACGCGATTGTCGATGTCGAGATACAGAACCTGGAGAAGATTGGCGTGAAGTTTGTCAAGGACTGCGTTGTTGGCAAGACCATCTCTGTCAAAGAGTTGGAGGAGCAGGGCTTCAAGGGAATCTTCGTTGGCTCCGGCGCAGGTCTGCCGAATTTCATGGGCATCCCTGGCGAGAACAGCAACGGCATCATGTCGTCCAACGAGTATCTGACGCGCGTCAACCTCATGGATGCAAGCAATCCCGAGTATGCAACGCCTATTAAGAAAGCAAAGAACGTGATGGTCGTTGGTGGCGGCAATACCGCTATGGACAGTTGTCGCACGGCAAAGCGACTGGGTGCCGAGCGCGTGTTCATCGCCTATCGCAGGAGCGAAGAGGAGATGCCTGCCCGTCTGGAAGAGGTGAAGCACGCAAAGGAGGAAGGCATTGAGTTCCTCACCCTGCACAATCCCATTGAATATCATGCAGACGAGAAAGGCAATGTGACCGAGGTGGTGCTGCAGAAGATGGAGCTTGGCGAGCCTGATGCCAGCGGTCGCCGCTCGCCGGTACCCATTCCAGGAGCAACCGAGACCATCGCCATCGACCAAGCTATTGTGGCTGTCGGCGTAAGTCCCAACCCCATCGTTCCCACTTCGATACAAGGTCTCGAATTAGGCCGCAAGAACACTATCGTTGTGAACGAGGGTATGCAGACGAACATCCCGGCCATCTTCGCTGGCGGCGACATTGTTCGCGGCGGTGCGACAGTCATCCTTGCCATGGGCGACGGACGCCGTGCGGCTGCGGCAATGCAGGAGTACCTTAATAAAAGGTGAAAAAACAGAAAGGATGAAAAAAGTGAAAAGGTGATGAATTGAATAGGTGAAATGAGCGGATTATATACGATACTATTATTGGTTGCAAGCAATATCTTTATGACGCTTGCTTGGTACGGACACCTGAAGCTCAACCAGGCTGGTGTCTCAACCAACTGGCCGCTGTACGGCATCATACTGTTCTCGTGGGCAATCGCCTTCCTTGAATACTGCTGTCAGGTGCCTGCCAACCGAATTGGCTTTGTCGGTAACGGCGGTCCCTTCACGCTGATGCAGTTGAAGGTCATACAGGAGGTCGTTTCTCTCATCGTTTTTGTCATCATCGCCAATGTCCTCTTCCAAGGGCAACAGCTTCACTGGAACCATCTTGCAGCACTCATCTGTCTGGTTCTTGCTGTCTATTTCGTCTTCAAATAATCATCAAAATGAAGAAAATAATTATCGTTTTCGTCGCTTTGTTCTTCTCTCTTGCATCATCATCACAACGCAAGGGACGAAGAGTTGTGCAGAAACCAGTCCAGGCCATCACCGTACAGGATGCAATGGCCGACTATAATTTTGCTCTCGCAGAGGAAATCCTGGAAAAACAGATAGTGGACCTGACCAAAAAGAAACATTCGACCGCCAAAGAAGAGGCACTGCTCGAGACGGTGCGTAAGTCTAAGATGAGGCTTCATGCCACAGAGGAGGTGACTTTCATAGATAGTATGGTGCTGCCGAAAAATCAAGTCCTCCAGCAAATCAAGCTGTCCCAAGAGTGCGGCAAAATTCAGAGTTGTGCAGATTTCTTCAAATCTGGAGGGGAGGATTGCATTCTGTTCTGTAACGAGCTTTCCAATCACATAGTCTATTCCGAATCAAATCAGAAAGGCCGCCTACGCCTAAAGGAGAGGTCGCTCATTGACGGAGAGTGGTCAATGGAGAAACAATTGAAAGGACTCAGAGAGGAAGATGAAGACAACCTTAACTTCCCTTTCATGCTCAGCGACGGCATCACAATGTACTACGCTGCCGAATGTGAGGAAAGCATCGGCGGCTACGACATCTTTATGACGCGCTACGATACCGACAGCCAGCAGTTCCTCGCACCTGAGAATATCGGTATGCCTTTCAACTCTCCTGCCAACGATTACCTGATGGTCATCGACGAATTTCAGCAATTGGGCTGGTTCGTGACCGACCGCAACCAACATGATGGGATGGTGTGCCTCTACACGTTTATTCCTACAGAGACGCGCCACATCTATAATGAAGAAAAGGTCGGTACGAAAAAACTGGCGTCTTTGGCTCGTATCTCATCCATAAAGGATACATGGAAAGATATGAGTGCTGTCAATACAGCTAAGAAGCGCCTTGCCGAAGCAAGGAGCGAAGAACGGGGAACAGGACTCGAAATGCATCGGGAATTGACATTTGTCATCAACGACAGCCGCACATATTATTATTTTGATAGTTTCAACAACCGGCAGGCACAGCAAAAAGCCAGGAAATGGCTTGAAAAACAAAAAGAATATGACACGAAGAGCAAAGAACTAAGCACACTTCGTGACAAGTACGCAACAATGAATGAGGCAGGACGCAACCAAATTGCAGCACAAATACGCCTCACGGAAGCTACCGTTGAGCGTCTTGCTGCCGACAAACTGGCTCTCGAAAAAGAAATACGCCATCTGGAACTGAAAGAGGATTAGGGATTAGGGAACAACGTCCTTAAACAATACATTGCAAATGAAAAGATACGAAGAATCTGAGCTTATCATCAATGAGGATGGAAGCATTTTCCACCTTCACATCAAACCAGAACAGTTAGCCGACCGCATCATTCTCGTGGGCGATCCAGGGCGTGTTACTACTGTTGCCAGCCATTTCGACACGAAAGAATGTGAAATAGAAAGCCGCGAGTTTCACACAATCACTGGCACATACAACGGCAAACGCATAACGGTTCTCAGCACAGGCATCGGTTGCGACAACATCGACATTGTGATGAACGAACTGGATGCGCTCGCCAACATCGACTTTAAAGAACGCGACGACAAGCCCGGACATCGCACACTCACCATCGTCCGCATCGGCACTTGCGGCGGCTTGCAGCCAGAGGCTCCACTCGGAACATTCATCGCCAGCGTAAAGAGTATCGGTTTCGATGGTTTGCTCAACTACTACGCAGGTCGTAACGACGTTTGCGACCTCGAGTTGGAAAAATCTTTTACCGAGCACATGAACTGGAGTTCGCAGAAAGGGGCACCGTATGTTGCCTGTGCCGATGCCTCTCTCATTGAGCAAGTCGCAGGGAAGGACATGCTCCCTGGCATCACGATTGCCTGCGGAGGATTCTATGGACCTCAAGGACGACAGGTTCGCCTCAAGATTCAAGACACCAATCAGAACGAGAAGGTCGAGTCTTTCCGCTACACAACACCCGAAGGCAAGGAGTTGAAGATTTGCAATTTCGAGATGGAGTCGTCTGCCCTTGCCGGCCTTGCATCTCTGCTCGGGCACCGTGCGATGACCTGCTGCATGGTCATCGCCAACCGTTATGCAAAGGAGATGAACACCGAATACAAGAACAGCATCGACAACCTCATACAGCTTGTTCTCGACAGAATCTAAGCCCTCCATCGCGTTCTGTCCGCTGCGATGTCATCGCCCTACCCTCTTACGATGGCGTGATGACCGGTGTGACGTTTTTCAAATCCACACAAGTAGTTTGCTTCTTCATGTAAGAGCGATTGCTTATACATGTACAAGCAATTGCTCATACATGTATAAGCAATCATTGTGGCATAACATAGTAACTATGTTGCCAGATATGCACGCATAGCTTTTCGTAAGGACATTGCCTAATACCTGTTGGAGTGTGCGAACAGAGCGTAGACTTCTCCATAAGGTATTTAGGCTGTGCTAGGCCTGGCAGAGATATGGCAGGTCTGCGCTTTTCTTGTGTCCATAAGTTAGTGCTGCTTGTCAGAAGGGGATTAAAGGACAAACTTTAAAAACTAACTTATATGAAAAAAAGAATTTTACTTTCATTGGTGTCATTCTTTGCGATGACAGCAATGTAAATATCCCAAGAAAAGAGTTCATTTGGACAATCGAATCCATATACACACTTATCTTCGACACCAATGGCAGTAGTGAAATAGCCTCTATAACCCAAGCTGTTGGTACTCCCATCACTCCTCCAGAAGCCCCTACAAGAGAAGGCTATACATTTATGGGCTGGGAGCCAGCAATCCCAGAGACGATGCCCGCAGGCGACATGACAGTAGTGGCTCAGTGGCGAATCAATAGTTATTCTTTAACGTATAAGGTGGATGGAGAGGTGTATAAGAATTACGAAGTAGATGACGCATCATACACGAAGGCCTTCTCATTCAGCACAGAGCCTCTCTCACTTGAACCCCAACAACCGATGGTCATCATCAATACAGATAGGCTATGGAAGTACAGAGCCTACTATGAGGCGAACACAGGCAACCGCTACTATAGTCAATGGATAGGCATCGACCCCTCGAACACCAGCTACTTCGAGCCGACCGTCCACACATATTCAATAATCGACCTGATAGGCAACATGGCCGAGATTTGGGGCTATGTGATGCGAGGCACGGACAATATCACAATCCAGGGCTTCATATACTGGAACGTCACCATCTCTTCTTCATCCCGCAAGAACGCAAAAGGCATACCTGTCAACGCAACAAAGGTGTTGTCTTCTGGCAATGTGATGTCTGCAAAGCTGGAGAACCTCGACTATGAGACGACATATTGCTATGTGGCCTTCGTGACAACCTCGGAAGGCGAGACCTTCTACGGCGAGCCTCAGACGTTCAGGACTGGCGAGATGGACGAAGACGGCATAAAAGACATAGAACATTCACCATTGAACATTGAGGAGGCTTGGTATTCGCTTGATGGCAAAAAACTCAGCAAACCTCAAAAGGGCATCAACATCATACGATACTCTGACGGAACAAACAAAAAGGTTTTAGTTAAGTGAAGGTCGATAAATTTTTCTTCCTTCTCTATTCTTTTTCTATTTTATTTTTGTACCTTTGCAGCAATGAAGCAAGATACTATCTGTGCACTTGCAACGCCTCCAGGCGGTGCCATTGCTGTTGTTCGCGTCAGCGGGCCTGATTCCGTCGCTATTACCGACAGCATCTTCTCTAAGTCGATTAAGGATGCGGAGGGCTATACCATGCACTTCGGACAAGTCATGGACATGGACGGCAAAGAACTTGATGAAGTCCTTGTCTCTGTCTTCCGTGCTCCTCATTCATATACAGGCGAGGATAGCACGGAGATAAGCTGTCACGGAAGCTCATACATTGTAAAGAGTTTGATAGAGTCGCTTATCTGGAATGGCGCGCGGCAAGCTGAACCTGGTGAATATACGATGCGAGCCTTTATGAATGGCAAGCTCGACCTCAGCCAAGCAGAAGCAGTTGCTGACCTCATTTCCTCCTCTACGCAAGCGACTCACCAGATGGCAATGAGCCAGATGCGGGGACAGTTCAGCCAGGAGTTGAAAGACCTTCAGGGACAACTTCTGCATCTCACGTCTCTATTGGAACTTGAGCTTGATTTCAACGACCAAGACGTTGAGTTTGCCAACCGACAGCAGCTCTCGGAACTGATGGACAAAGTGGAGGTACATATCAGCCAATTGGCAAACTCTTTCCAGATGGGCAACGCCATCAAAAACGGCATACCAGTTGCCATCATCGGTGCGCCAAACGTCGGCAAATCAACCTTGCTCAATGCTCTTGTAGGTGAAGAAAGGGCAATTGTCTCAAACATTCAAGGCACGACACGTGACCTCATCGAGGACACCACGCAAATAGATGGCATCACCTTCCGCTTCATCGATACAGCAGGCATTCGAAAGACACAAAGCAAGTTGGAACGTATGGGCATAGAACGCTCCATTCAAGCTGCCGAGAAAGCCCAAATAATTCTTCTCTTGACAGAAAGCAATGTACCCTTCCCGGATATTGACTTCAGAGAAGACCAAATTGTTCTGAAAGTTATTAACAAGTGCGATATGTCCCTGCCAAGCAGTTCTTATCTCTATCACCGCCAGCCGGAAGGTCGCTTGTTCCACATCTCAGCAGCCAGCGGCGACGGAATGGAACTTCTTCGCCATGCTTTGGTACAAGAGGCGTCTCTACCCACAAATCTTGATTTATGCCATTCCGTCGTAACAAATGTCCGGCATTATAACGCCCTTGTTCAAGCCCTTGAATCCCTCCGCCGCGCGAAACATGCTTTTTCCGACCAAACACCCACTGACCTTGTCGCCGAAGACCTGCGCCAATGCCTCCATCACCTCGGCGAAATCACCGGCAGCGAAATAACCTCAGAGGACATCCTCAAAAACATCTTTAAGTCCTTCTGCGTGGGAAAGTAAATCCCGATTAGCATCGATTACAATCAATTACAAAATATCACGTAAGGCGTTCATTATGAGCGCCTTTTCTATTTGCGTGCTTTTTAAGTAAAGTCCGTTATAAATAGTTTTTGCTCGACTTTTTGTACCGCTCCTGTACCGCGACCTCAAGAACAGCCATTATTATAGCGGCGGAGGTTAGCGAGATAGTAGAAGAATTTCACGATGGTGCACGATGGTTCACGATGATTCATGATAAAGTCCGTCATCATTGTCCATTGTAAGCCACATATTATTAACAAAAAATTGAGTAAAAATGTCAACAAGTAAGTTCAGAGTCCTTAGGACATGCGAATTCTGTGGTAAGGAGTTTTACGCACAGAAGGTCAGCACTCGCTACTGTAGTAAGCGATGCAATGAGCTCGCCTATAAACAACGGAGGCGACAAAGACAAATCACAGAGGCAGAAGCAAGAGTTCTACAAAAAACAATTGAAGAGGTAGGAAACAAGGAATTCCTATCTCTTCAAGACGCGTCTGTTTTGTTTGGCATCACCAAACGAAGTGTGTATAACCTCATATATAATGGGGTACTTCAGGCTTTCAAATTTAGCAGCAGAATGACTTTTGTTCGTAAGGCTGACATCGAGAGAATGTTTGAAGGACATATTTACACGAAAAAGGTTAAGCCAGAGCGCAAACCCATCACTGAGTTCTACACCACAAAAGAGATCCAGGAGAAGTTTGGTGTATCAGAGGCATGGGTATTCAAACTTGCCAAGGAGAAGAAGATTCCAAAGGTTCTCCACCATGGTAAGACGTACTGGAGTAAGCAGCACGTCGATAAGCATTTTGCAAAACACATTGAGAACAACAGCATCGTTGAATGGTATTCCGTTCAGGACATGATGGAGAAATTCAATATGACCACTTCTGCAGTCTATTGCTTTGTGTCGAAGTTCAACATCCCGAAAAAGAAGATTAAAACACTGGTTTACTACAGCAAGCAGCACGTGGATGCAGCAAAGGGTATCAATGAACCACCGAAGGAAGAGTTCTACACGATGAAAGAAGCCGTACAACACTTTGGCATGACAGAGGACCAAATCTACAAATATGCCAAGAAAGCCAAGGTGTCCAAGCACATGGAAGGTCGCATCGTACTCATGAACAAACGGGAGCTTGACGCGGCTTTGGCCCCTCCATCGATATGATATCTATCATTACCTTTGGTTGAAAATCTGTTAACCACATATTAACTTTTTCACCCGAATCTCACTTGGTACTTTTGTACCGTGTTTCAATAATAATCAGTAATTCAAATATTCACCAATTTATAATCACATTTCAATTATGAGTTTTGTACATACATTAGTAAAGGTGACGCTTCGTGAGCGTCTTTACGAGAAAACTGGTCACATCGCACTTTATCTGGATTATTATCCACCTATCCGTGACCCGAAGACAATGAAACAGACACGTCGTGAGTATCTTGGCTTGTATCTCTATGCCAAACCAACATGTGATGCCCTCGTTGCCTACAACAAGGAAATCCGCGAGAAGGCACTTGCCATCTGCTGCATGCGCCAGACCGCAATCATCAATGAGGAATTCGGCTTCTTGGATCACAACAAAAAGAAGATGGACTTCTTGCCCTACTTTAAAGAGCACGCTGACAATAAGGGCGACAAATGGGAAGCTGTATATAAGCACTTCCACAAATTCTGTGGCGGCAAATGTACCTTTGGCGACTTGACCGTAGAGTTCTGTCTGAAGTTCCAGCAATACTTGCTTGATGCACCTTCTCTAATACATCCCAAACAGAAGATGTGTAAGAATACTGTGGCTGCTTTTTGGGGCACCTTCCGTGCAATCGTGAAGAAGGCATACCTTGACAAGTATTTACGTGAGAACATCAACGACTATCTGAGTGCCCTCAAAAAAGAAGATGTCCATAAGGAGTACCTCACCCAGGAGGAAGTCATCAAGCTGGCGAATACCCCATGCGATTATCCTGTACTGAAACAGGCCTCTCTTTTTTCTTGTCTTACAGGTCTGCGTATCAGCGACATCCTCAAACTGACTTGGGAAGAAATACAGCTGGCACCCGATGAAGGATATTGCCTGCGCTTTACTTCACAGAAAACAGATAGAGATGTGACTATACCTATCGGCTTCCAAGCATACGAATTGCTTGGTGAGCGTGGTGTGGGCAAGGTGTTCAAAGGTCTCAAACGTTGTTGGACGCAAGGTCCATTGAAAAAATGGGTGGCTGATGCTGGCATTACCAACAAGCACATTACTTTCCACTGCTTTCGACATACCTACGCTACACTTCAGATAGCAGCTGGAACCGACATCTATACCGTATCAAAGATGCTCACTCACAGGAACGTCTATACCACTCAGATTTATGCAGACCTTGTCAATGAAAAGAAGAGAGAAACCGTCGATAAGATCTCATTGAAATAGTAGTTCTTGTTATCCGTTATTTATCGTTTTTAAGGGGCAAAGATGGCAAACACGTCATTTTTGCCCTTAATTTATGTTAAATCTTCATTTTCCTTTACGTGAAAAGAATGAAAACAAGTGCCAAACAAGTCAATCATATGAAAAATAATTTTGACCCAAAAATTCAAAGAAAACTCGTTCTGCTCATTTAACGTGCAGAATGTGAATGTTTTAGAATGTTAACGCGATTTGGCAGAAAAGATATACTGGAGTAACTTTGTACCGCAATTCAGATTAATATCAATCGCTATATATGAGAAAAGTCACGGTATATGACCAAGTCGCACTCATCGCTCTTGCTGGTGAATCTATGGTTTGCTACATCGGTTTACACAATGTTGTCCAACTCGATGTCATTGCCTCATTATTAGGATTAGTTTTCAACTCATCTGTACTGTCCTTTCTCTATTGCCACAGTTTTAGACGTGCCCTTATTGGTTCCATCAAACCCAAAGAGACTGCTATGCCCAAAGAAACCGATAGTCATCCTTCATACGAAGACGACAACCACATTATTATACATAAAGAAAGGGAAGAAAGAGAATTGAAGACCATCGATGCGGTCTTCAACTACAC
>CAMZAE010000009.1 GCA_947304115.1 uncultured Prevotellaceae bacterium
ACCTGCACTCGATGGGACAATGGATTCAGGAAGGCGAGCGCACCATCTTCGAGACCGTTGTCAGCGTGGAAGAGACGGAGCACAAGCTGCTCTTCCCAAGCGACGAAGAGAACCTTGACGGTTTGAACTTCCTTGCCGGCAAGCGCGTGGATGAAGTGAACAAGATGGCTGAGCTTGGCACACAACTCGCTCATGTGGATGGCGGCGTGCCGAACATGCGCATCAGCGTTCCTCGCCTCGATGAGTACAATATCGGTCAGCTCATCTACTTCTTCGAGAAGGCCTGTGGCGTGAGCGGTCTCATCCTCGGTGTCAACCCCTTCAACCAGCCAGGTGTTGAGGCATACAAGAAGAATATGTTCGCCCTACTCGGCAAACCTGGCTACGAGAAGGAAACCGAAGCAATCAAAGCTCGTCTTTAATGGAGAACCTCGAATTAACAGCACGGCCCAAAGCCGTGCTGTTTGATATGGATGGGGTATTGTTCGACAGTATGCCCAATCATGCTTACGCTTGGTCGCATGCTATGACGCAATTCGGCTTGGAGATGACCGCCTACGAAGCCTACTTGCACGAAGGCAGGACGGGCAGCGGGACGATTGACATTTTGACTCAGCGTTATTGGGGACGTGATGCGACGGAAGAGGAGATAGAGCGCATCTATGCTGCTAAAGCCGAACTGTTTAATACGCTTCCAGAAGCGAAGCCCATGCCTGGAGCCTTCGACGCTCTGACCGCCGCGAAGGAACTTGGGTGTAAAATTGTGCTGGTGACGGGCAGTGCCCAGGTCTCGTTGCTTGAACGTCTTGAGCAGCATTACCCTGGCTTCTTCCGTGAGGAACTAATGGTAACGGGCTTCGATGTTAAATATGGCAAACCGCACCCGGAGCCGTATCTCATGGGGTTGCAGAAAGCAGGTGTCAAGGCAGATGAAGCTATTGTCGTGGAGAATGCGCCGCTTGGCGTAGAGTCGGCCAAGGGAGCTGGCGTCTTCACCATCGCTGCCAACACAGGCCCCCTCGAAGACCGTATCCTCAAGGATGCCGGAGCAGATGTCGTTGTTTCTGGCTTGATGGAGGTCGCTCAGTTGCTGAACAATTAGCGCGATGTAGTCGTTAATGACAGTTCTTTTTAAGTTCGTGTCGAAAAAAAACTAAAATTCCTTTGCGACGATAGATAATTATTTTATATTTGCATCCCGAAAACGATAAAAACATTGACTTTTGAGCAATGAAGGCCAATAAATCCTTCATTCTTTATTAGTAATATATGGAAGCTAAGGATTCGATTGCAAAACTTATAAGGGCGCTGTTGGATATAAATATGCCTGCCCAGCGCCAATTACTTGTTGATTTCCTGTTGGGCAGAAAAAGCCGTCAGATAGAAGAATACGAATTGTTTGACAAAGAGACGTATGGCATAGGCGAGATGAACGATGAGGATTTCTGGTCATCGATTATTGATGTTGCTTATGAAAACGGACTCCTCAAACAGATGGTGACGAAGAATAATGCTTTGGTTCCCACTGCTATAGGAAAGAAGTTTGCCAAGAAGCCCAAATCATTTATTATCCCGGACGACGAATCAATAAACGAAACTGAGTCTGATGTCCCTGAGATAGATCCTCTTTTTGAACAGGAGCAGAGAGAGAGCCAAATTAACGGCCATTGCGTTTCGCCTCTTGCCAAGCAACACATAAAGCTCATTACTGCCATTGACCGTCACATTGCGCTTGAGGATTTTGCAGAAAGCGAAGGACTGGGTATTGATGAAGTGCTTGACGACTTGGAGATGCTTGCCGAACAGGGGCGTTATTTAGACATCACTTACTTTACAGACGAGGTGCTCGGCGCAGACTGCATGAACGAGTTGCTGGATTATTTTGAAAGTTCCTCATCCGATGACATAGAGAGTGCTATGGAAGAATACGGTGACATTTATAGAGAGGAAGAACTGCGTCTGGCAAGGATTGTTTTCAGAATGAAGAAAGTAGAAAACGGTAATTATGCAAATACTAAAGTTTAGTCCGATTTACAAGCCCACCCTTTGGGGAGCGGAGACATGGGTTGTTTCTGCGGTGAAAGGTTCAGAGTCTATTGCCACAAATGGCGATGACAAGGGTTTGACACTCCCAGAGATTATTAACCGCTATGGCGCTGACTTCCTTGGGAAAAAGAATGTCGAGGAATTCGGCACAGAATTTCCCTTGCTCATAAAGTTCATCGATGCCCGTCAGGACCTCTCCATACAAGTGCATCCCGACGATGCCCTCAGTGCCAAAAGGCACGGAAAGAAGGGCAAGAACGAGATGTGGTACGTCATAAATGCCGACCGTGGCAGTCAGCTTATTGCCGGCTTCCGGCAGAAAATAGAGATAAGCGACTATGCCCAAAAGGTGGCGGACGGAAGCATAGAGGACGACCTCAACAAAGTCAATGTCTGCGAAGGTGACTGTTTCTATATTCCTGCAGGGCGTGTGCATGGCATTGGTGCCGGAATGGTCATTGCTGAGATACAGCAGACAAGCGATGTCACCTATCGCATCTACGACTACCTGCGTCGCGACCGCGATGGTAATCTAAGGGAATTGCACACTCAACTTGCCCTGGAAGCCATCAATTTCCAGGACATCACGACTGATCCTAAAGTCAGCTATACCGAAATACGCGACGCTGTTGTCGGACTTGTGGAATGCCCATTCTTCACGACCAACGAACTCAAGCTTACAAAACCATTCAATCGCGATACTACAGGCATGGACAGTTTCCGTGTCTATATATGCCTCGAAGGTCAGTGTTGTTTCCTCAGCCCCGAAGGTCAGGGAATCTTTCTCCATCAGGGAGAAGCACTTGTAGTACCTGCCTCCATAACGTCTGTCACCATCGTTCCCGACGAAGGCGTCAAGTTGCTGGAGAGTTATGTGGCTTAATTCTGGTGCTGTGGACGCAGCAAGTCGTTGACAGTCTTCACAGGGTTGAAAGTCGAGAGGGGCACTTCTACCATAATGGTGTTCCAGTTGCTCATCGCTCCATTCCATAGTCCAGGCAATTCAAGGGCTTTCAGTTCCTTGCCGTCTTTGCTCTTATATGAGATGAAGCCTGTTTGTTCATCCACGAAATCGCGCAGGTTGAACTTCTCCCCCTTATAGTTGCGGATGGCGCAGACAAGGTCAACGGGGTTGAAGTGCGTCCCCTTTGTGAACATCTTCACATATTCCGGATTGTTTTGGTCAATCTGGCTGCTTTCCAATATCTGTAGCGAGATGCTGCCGTCGGCGTTGTAGGCCAGGAACGGACCGCCGCCTGGCTCGCCCACGTTCTTCACCACGCCGCACACTCGGATAGGACGGTTCAGCTTCTGTCTGAGCAGTACGCACAACTCCGCATCTTCCATATCCTTCAATCCCGGCACATCGCAGTATAGGGTATGGCGCACGAAACGGATCATCTCCTCAATGTCCTCGTGGCTGTATCTGCCGCTGTCCAGCAGACGAAGGTAGGAGAAAACCTGTTTCTGTGCCCTTACCAATACACCTGCGATTACCTGCTTCCAGAATACTGTATCGTCCTTCAGACGGTCGGGTACTACGTTGTCGATATTCTTGATGAAGACAATGTCGCTCTCCATATCCCCCAGGTTTTCGATGAGCGCGCCGTGACCGCCAGGGCGGAAAAGCAACCGGCCGTCTTCCGTGCGGAAAGGCGTGTTGTCCATGTTCACGGCAATCGTATCCGTGCTCGGCTTCTGTTCGCTCAGGCTCACCGTGTATTTGATTTTGAACCGTTCCTCAGCCTCAGGCAGAACACGGTTGATAAGATTCTGAAAGAGTTCCCTGTGCTCACTGCTCACCGTAAAGTGCACCTCTGCATCACCCCTGCTGCTGGCATAGAGGGCAGCTTCCGCAAGGTGTTCTTCAACCGGAGTCTTCGCGCAGTCGTCGTAGGCATGGAATTGTAGCAGGCCTTTCGGCAACTGTCCGTAGGAGAGGCCTTTCTCCTCAAGCATGTTTTCGACTACGGCCTTGTAGTTGCCTTCCTCCATAAGCGCATCCACACCTTTTCCTTCGTTTAGGAAGCAGGCATCGTTCAGCGCATCGAAAAATGCAAAGCTGTGTATCTTGTCGAAGAACACTTTTTCGAACTCCGTTGTAGGCACAGCATATTCTGCGTTCAGGAACTCAAACATGTTCTTGAACATTCGGCTCGCTGCGCCACTGGCTGGCACGAACTTCGTGATGGCGTGTCCCTCCTCCTTGTAGTCGTTCCAATCCCGGATGTAAGCCTCTGCCTCGTCCTCTGTCGGACGGACGATGCCTTCACCCACGGCCGCTGCTCCCTTCAGTTTCAGGAACTGAAAGCCATTTCTAAAACATGCTAACTGCGCCTCTATCTGCGCCAGGCTCATGCCTTTCTGCTCTATCTGCAGAATGTCTTCTTTGCTGAACATATTAAAACTGTTTTATAATTGCTATGCAAATATAGGCAAAAAATCCGAATAGTGGTCATATCTGAGGAATAAAAATGTTTTATGATGGAGAAAAGTCCTTTTCCTCAAAGAGAAAAAGTGGTCTTTTTGTTTTGAGTTTTTTATTTTACGTCGTAATTTGTATAATTTACGTCGAGAATTGTACGTTTTACGTCGTAAAATGTACAAATTACGACGTAAAATAAAGAATTCTTCGATAGGGATAGGGTTTCTTCTCTTGTGCGGAGAGGTTTCTCTTTATGGCGGAACAGAAATGATATGGTGAAAAAACAGGTGGAGATGTTTGTTCTTTTGCTGGAAACGTCGTACTTTTGCGCTCGAAAAACCAATGTCTGTGATGTTATGACTTTATCGGATATATTTACGGATGATGAGCGCCGGCGCACCTTCGACATTCTCCATGAGCTGTTCGTGATGGCTGCCGATGTGATTAAGGAGGGCGACGAGGCCAAACTGACGCATTATATTGAGCGGGCTGCGGAGCGCGCGTTGCTGAGGCGGGACTGTTTCGGGCTTAACCCCATTGTGACTGACGCTGAGACGGCACTCCTTGTGTGCGGTGAGATAGGGTTGAGCAGGGGCAGTGTTCTTGGCGTGTTGCTGAACGCGCTGGTGGAGTCCGGTTCAATTACAATTGACGAGGTACGGAGGGACTTTGGCGAAGATACTGCTGTGATTCTTCACGGCTTGATGCGCATCCGCGAGGTATATGCAAAGAGCGCGACGGTAGGAAGCGAGAACTTCCGCAGCCTGCTTGTGACCTTTGCCGAGGACATGCGCGTCATCCTCATTATGATTGCAAATCGCATCTGCGTGATGCGTCAGATAAGGGACACAGACAAAGTCGAGGAGCGCCGCAAGATGGCGATGGAGGCTGCCTATCTCTATGCGCCCCTTGCCCACAAACTGGGCCTCTACAAGTTGAAGAGTGAGTTGGAGGACTTGAGCCTCAAGTATCTTGAGCATGATGCCTACTACCATATCAAGGATATGCTCAGTGAAACGAAACGCAGCAGGGATGCATACATTGAGAGGTTCATAAAACCACTTGACGAGAAGTTGAAAGCCGCTGGCCTGCACTACCACATGAAGGGGCGCACAAAGAGCATACACAGCATCTGGCAGAAGATGCAAAAGCAGCAGGTGGACGTGGACGGCGTGTTTGACCTCTTTGCCATCCGCATCATCCTCCAGTCGCCTCCCGAAAGGGAGAAGATGGAATGCTGGCAGGTGTTTAGCATCGTGACCGACATGTACCAAAGCAATCCGAAACGTATGCGCGACTGGCTCTCCGTCCCCAAGAGCAACGGCTACGAAAGTCTGCACATCACAGTGCTCGGCCCTGAACAGAAGTGGGTTGAGGTGCAGATCAGGACGGAGCGCATGGACGATATTGCAGAACACGGACTCGCCGCCCACTGGCGATACAAGGGTATCAAGACAGGTCAGAGCGGTGTGGAGGAGTGGCTTGCAGGCGTCCGCAGTGCATTGGAGACAAACGACGATGCTATGCTCATGGACCAGTTCCGTCTCGACCTAAAGGAGGACGAGGTCTTTGTCTTCACTCCAAAGGGCGACATCTTCAAACTGCCATTGGGGGCTACGGTGCTTGACTTCGCCTACCATATTCATTCTAATGTGGGCAATCGTTGTGTCGGTGCTCGTATAGGTGGGAAAAACGTGACAATTCGCCAAAAACTTCAAAGCGGCGACCAGATTGAAATCCTCACCAGCAGCAACCAGACACCAAAGCGAGACTGGCTGGGCATCGTGACGACGACAAGGGCCAGGGCTAAGGTGCGTCAGTGCCTTAAGGAGATGGAGGCGGGCCAGGCGCAGCTGGCTAAGGAGGAGCTTGAGCGCAAGATGAAGAACAGGAAACTGGATTTCGAGGAGTCTGTAATGATGCACACGATGACGAAGCTGGGCTACCGCATTGTAACGGAGTTTTATGCTGCGCTCTCCGACGGAAAGCTTGACATGAACGCTGTCCTTGAAGCCTACGCCCAGCAGCAGCGTTTCGACCATGGTGAAGCCGAGAAGACCATTCCTGCGCAAAGTGCCGACGCTTACGTGATGCAAGAAAAACCTGGTACGCAAAAAGGAAATGCAGAGGGGGCAGATGTCCTTGTCATCGAGGAGAACCTAAAAGGCCTCGATTTCCAGATGGCGAGATGCTGTCATCCTGTATATGGCGATGAGGTGTTCGGCTTTGTGACAAGCGGTGGCGGCATAAAGATTCATCGCGAGGACTGTCCGAATGCTCCACAGCTTCGCCAGCGCTTTGGCTATCGGATTGTCAAGGCAAAGTGGGCGGGGAAACGTGGAAGTCAGTATCCCATTACGCTTCGTGTGGTGGGGAACGACGATATTGGTATCGTCAACAACATCACAAATATCATTAGCAAGGAGGAGAAAATACTGTTGCGCAGCATCAGCATAGATACAAGCGACGGCCTCTTCTATGGTACGCTTACTGTTATGCTTGACGATTTGGGACGTCTGCAGCAGCTCATCAAAAAGCTTGGGAACGTAAGGGGTGTCAAGAATGTGTCAAGAAGCTGACTGTCATTTGTGATTTGACAAATGACCATTCCGATAATGGCGTTCAGTACTTGATGCTGGCGAGGAAGAGGGCATGGGCAGGGACGCTGTCACCAGCCTGGCAGCGGTCTTTGGCTTCTATGATGCGTCGCACATCTTCTATACTTAACTTGTTCCGACCTACCTCAACAAGTGTCCCCACTATGGCACGAACCATGTTTCTAAGAAAACGGTTGGCAGTGACGGTGAAGCGCCATTGACCAGATGCGACTTCTTCCCAAAAGGCTTCTTTCATGTCGCACAGATTTGTCTTTGTATCTGTGTTTACCTTTGAGAAACTGGTGAAGTCTTTGTATTCAAGAAGCACTTGTGCGGCTTGGTTCATCTTCTGGAAGTCAAGCTTATAGGGTATTTGCCAACTGTAAGTTGCGAGAAAGGGATTTTTATAGGTATGGATGAAATAGTGATAAGTGCGTGAGGTGGCCGAGAAGCGTGCGTGCATGTCGTCTGGAACCTGACGAATGTCCTGCACTGCAATGTCAGATGGCAAAAGCTTGTTGAGTTTGTAGGCCAGGACACTCTCTAACTCTCCCTTAAGAGGATGTTGAGTAGGGGCTATATCAAAGTGTGCTACCATCATCTTTGCATGGACACCCGTATCGGTACGCCCTGCGCCAACGACTTGGATGGGCTGACGTAGTAGTGTGGAGAGTGCTTCCTGCAACCGTTGCTGGATGCTGTCACCGTTTGGCTGTATCTGCCAACCATGATAGCGAGTGCCGTCGTAGGAAAGGGTGATGAAGAATCTCATTGACTATTGACCGTTGACCATTGAACCTTTTTCTTGCCTTGCTCAATGATTATGGGGCTTGATGTCCTGCCCTTTATGACTTTCCGTCCGTTCAAGTCGTAGCTGTAACTTTCGACCTTCAACTTTGAACTTTCAACTCTCTCTATGCCGTCCGGATCCTCCCAATCACTCATCTGCACATTGTCGATGTTGACGCGCTTGTTGCCCGTGTTGTCGTTCTCGAACTTAAGGCGTATGTCGCCGTCCTTGTTGATTTTGTAGCCGTAGCGTTTCATGGTGCCAACCGAGAGTGCCGATACAATCTTCGTCCAACTTTGTCCGCCGTCAATGCTGTAGCTGACCGTCATCTTCACGCCGGTATCGCTACCATAGCTGCCGGCATAGAACCAAAGGCTGTCACAACCATTCACCTTGTCTGTGGTCATCATAAGGTATGCAGGTGTAGTGATAACACCGCTTGTTTTGACATAGCCTTTCATCCGCACGCACTTCTTGTCGAGAGCATTGTCATCGCCGGCTATCAAGGCGTTGCTCATTTCCCAGGTGGCTGCGGTGCAAGTGACTTCTGCAGCAGCGTATGCACCTTTTGAACCTGTTTCGAAGTCCTCGAAGAAAGATTTCGTTTCATCAACGCTACAGCTTACAGAGATAATCCTGTCATCCAAACCTTCCGTACTTACAATGACTTCTCCTTCATAGTCACCTTCCTCGAAAGCACCTCCGAAGCGAACAAAGAAAGCTGGACTTGTGCCTGTAAGCGTAAGCTGCTGGGACCACACCTCTCCTTCGGCACTCACTTCAAACGGTGCACTTGTGCTGACCTCCGTCACATACCTTGGAACAGCCATTGCTGTCACCGTCACTTGTGTGGGAGCACTCGGCTTGCCAGGCGTTGAGGTAAAGGCAATGTATTCGGTGCTGACAGAGAAGACAGGAGCCACGTCCGGCATCTCAACCATTATCTCATTGCTGCCTACAGTCTCCTCTCCGTTCTCTAAGATGCTTACCTTATAATAATATGTAGTGCTTGCCAGAACATTCTTGACCTGATACGTTGTGTCTGTGGTTTCGTATGTTCCGAAAAGAGTGACCTTCCCCTCTGCATCCTTTGTATAGACGGTGAGCGTATAAGTAGCCCCAGGCTGGTAGTTCATCCAGTTGGCATTGAACCGGCGACTGCTTACGGCACAGACGATGTCCGTGGCAGGATAGGCAGGAATGCCGTCAACAAAGGTGACAGTCAATGGTGTCTGCTGCACATAGCCGCTTCCTTCGAGCACGAGCATTGTGGCGTATGTGCCTTCTGCTGATGGCATTACAGAGACAATGATGTCAGAACCTTCGGTGATTTCGTCTGTGAGGAGTGTTGTCTTATCAAGGGCGAAGTCCTCGTTGTCAACGGAAAGGGTTGCTCCCTCGTTCAGACCTCTTCCGCGCACCTGCACTTTGGCACTGAAGGGGCGTGAAAGAGGATGCAGCCCGAAATCAATCTCTTCTTCTGCTGCCGGCACGAAAATTTCGGCACCGTGTTCCTCAGAACAATAGAATTGTTCGTTAGTTCTCTTTCCCCAGATATAGTCACACAATTCAGGATAATCGACGAAAGGATTGCGGTTGCCTTGAATCTCACAGATGGCATCGCACCGCTGCCGCTCTATATCGTCAAGCGGATCGGCTTCTGCCCATTCGAGCATAAGGTTATAAACCCATGGTCGCATGAGAAGAGGACTGTTCGGATCGACAGTCAGCAACCCTTCTGTGGTTGTCCAAAGAGATGTCATGTGACTATAGCAGGTTGCCATATAGAAATATGTGCGCGCGAAGTCGCCTTTCCACCTGTCGGCAGGCTCCCATACCGTGATGAGGCTGTCGGCTCTGTAGCTGGTGCTTTTGCCCACCTTCGTGACACCGTTTGTATATGCCACGTTGCCATCTACAACACCGATAGGGTTGTTGCTCTTACGTCCGTTGGCTGTGGCATCGGCAGGGTAGAGGTTAAAGAGGTCGCAGTAGGCATTGTTCTTCAAGTGTCCCCACCAACTGTTTGCCCAGATGTGCTCGATGTTCATGTTGCTCACCGCACTCATGTCGGGATTGAGGTAGCGGATTTCATTGCTATAGCGGTCGCGCACCTGCATGTCATCCATCTGGTCTGTTTGCCAAAAACCGCTCCAAGTCTTGCCTGCACCACCGCCATAGTCGAGCACAAGGGAAGGCTGGATGATGTCGTGCAGAGCAGCCTTGAGTTTTGTGCTGCGAAGACCTTCGGCTTTGCGGTAGTAGTCACTGGGTTGCCCCCCTCTTGCTCCCTCAAAGGGAATAAGACATAGGAGGAGTAGGAGGATGGTTATCTTCTTCATTTCTGCAATATCTTCTTACCGTTTCTGATAACGACACCTTTTGTGTTCCAAGGAACCTGCCTACCCATCAAATCATAAGTGATTGGCTGTAAGGAATCATCGTCTTCCATGATCAGTGGCAAGGCATCTGGCACAGTATATGCCGTTACTTTGACATTTTTAATCTCCCACGTATAACATGCAGAGTTGTTGCTGGTATATCGGAAGGCTAACGTAATGTTCAAACCACTGTATCTGCCCAGGCTGATGTCGCCGGAGGAAACGAAACTTGTGAAGTTATTTGATGATGGTAATGGCGGGAATGTGGCGTTGAGCATTTCCCATGTGGCATCCTCTGGCACTCCGTCATAGTTTTTGCTTACAAGCACTTGGAAGTAGGTGTCTTTCACCGCTTCTGTCTTATTGTAGCCTGTTGCGTGTTGGAAAGAGAGTGTGGCTGTCTCTGCGTGTGTCAGGTCGAGGTTAAGCATGAGGTATTCGTCCGATTCCTTGTCGGGGAGGCTATAGGCAGTGGCCTTAGCACCAAATTTAGAATCGCTCGTCCATGCTTCGCCATCGCAGCCTTCATATGTGCGGACAAAGAAAGGACCGAAGCCTGACGTCATCGGGCAGTCAACCAAAGTGGCAAAGCCAGACGTTTGCTCATCGCCTCCACTACCGCTTCCGCCCTGCGATGTTCCGTTTACATTGAAGGCGAAGTTAATGCTGTCGCCCCAAATGTACTCTGCCAGGTAAGGGAAATCCACGAAAGGATTGCGGTTCTGCTGCTCTTTATAGGCTCTATCGTTGCGAGTGATTTCCCATTCGCATACAGGGTCGTTTCGACTCCATTCCAGCAACATTGGAAGAATGTCTTCTTTTATCGTCGGATAGTCTTCTTTTCTGAATGAGACATTCACATCGCTACGATTTTGCCAGTCTACATTTGGATAACAAGTTGCCACATAGAAGTAGATTCTTGCAAAGTCTCCTTTGTATTCATCGCATGGCTCGAACACTAATTTACCGTTTTTATCCTGTCCTGTTTTCATTCGAGTGTTGAAAGTGCCACTAGACGGATACGAAACAGAGCCTGTTACCACGCCAAGAGGATAATTACTTTTTTTACTATTAGCTTTTGATTCAGACGGAATAACCTGAATTAGGTCATTCCCGACAGCTACACCTGTTCCACCTATCCACCAGCTTTGTGGAGCCACATGCTCTTTGTTCATGCCACTTACTGCACTACCATTTCCGACAAAGTAATGCACCTCATCGCTGTAATAGTCCATTACTTGATGCCGCCCCTGTGAATTAGTTGCAGGCAGGTAATCAACTTTTTCATATGACTTCCAGAGATTGTTGTATCCTAATTCCGTATGGTTCGAAATTATACTATACATTGCTGCTTTGAGAGCAGCCTTCTTCTTGCCGTTGGCCGCGCTGTAATAACCCTCTGGAATGCCTGCCAAAGTGATGTATGGAAGAAGCAAAGAAAGGAGTAATAGGGTAGTATGTCGTTTCATAACGATGTTTTTGGTGCTCTAAATTGTTATATTGGGTACAAAGATATGAAAACTAATTCATAAATCATAGTTTAGCATGAAGAATTTTTCAGCAGCCGCTGAATGCCACATCTTCAAAGGTGAGGGTAGGGATGACCTCCGTTTCCCAAGGATCGGCATCGTTTGAGACGTGGCTCAGTCGCTGCCACACATCAAGGATGTTGCCTGTGATGTTCATGCTGCTGACAGGCTGGATGATGTTGCCGTTCTCAATGAGAAGTCCTTCGATGCCGTAGGAGAAGTTGCCCGTCACAAGGTCGCAGTTACCGCCGTTGAAGTCGGTGACGAGGATGGAAGTCCCCTCCTTTTCTGGGGAGAGGTTAGGGGAGGATGGTCCCATTATTAGGCGGTGAATGCCTTGTGTCGTTGGCTTCATTCCGAGCTTTTTCGACATTGGTGTATCAATGAAGTATGTCTGCAGACGACCTTCTTTGAAGAGTTCCCTGCGACGAGTTGCAACGCCGTCGTAGTCGAAGAGCGATGCTCCGCGAGTGCTTGGCTGTAAAGGATCATCTACGATGTTGACAAGCGGTGAAAGGACTTGTTTTCCAAGTTTGCCCAAGAGGAATGATGTCTTTTGTTGCAATGCCTGCCCGTTCATCGCGTTCAGGATGGGCTGGAGAAAGTTGCCAGCAACAGGCGACTCCAATATCATACGGTATCGGCCGCCAGGTGCTGGATGTTGCCCGATTTTTTGGAGTGCTCGGCGGAGGGCTGTCGGTGCTATGCCCGTGCGCGGCATCTGGTTGAAGAAGATACGCGATTCGCCCCATCCGTCCATAGGATGCTGACCGCCTTTGCCCTCCACGGTAATGATACTTGTCAGTGTGCAATAGCTGCTCTGCTCGCTTGCGTCGAAGCCGTTGCTGATGAGATAGTGCGCCTGATGCTGTCGGTCGGAGTAGCGCGTCTGCATACTGATGATGCGTTTGTCGCTTCCCTCTATTTCCGAATCCGTTTCCCGTAGCAGCCTTATCTTTTCCGAAGGCTCAATCTCGGAGAGCGTGGCGTCGAAGTTCTGCAGGTCTGGGCCGCCGCCTTTGTAGTATCTGTCAGGGTTGGCAAGCGTGCGGCTCTCGTCAGGCTCTAAGAGTCGCGTCGTCTCATAGGCTTGCTTGATGAAGTTGCTGACAGAGTCTCGTCGCAAGTCATTCGTATAGAAGAACCCGTCACGACCGTCAAGGTAGAGGTTAATGGCAAGCGAAAGGGAAGTGGCTCGCAGCATCTTCTCTATCTTGCCGTCGCGCAGAATGATGTTGTCCTCGTGGTTCTCCAGCAGGACAAGTTTGTAGTCAAGCTTGTCAGGAAGCCTTTTGATGTCCTCCTCGGCGCGGTATATCAATTCATAATCCACACTTTAATAAAGAATCTTCCTGCCATTGATGATGTTGAGGCCGCGTTGTGGTTTGTTGAGACGCTGGCCTGCAAGGTTGAATACCGTCGGGCCTTGCTTGGAGATGGAAGGTTCAACACCATTAATTCCTGTGGCATCATCAGGGGAGAACAGAATGTAGTTGGGCCTTATGCTGCTTTCGCTCAAATCAAGATAGACTTTGCCTTTTGTCAGATACTTTCCAGCACCTTTTGGATAGAATCCCTGAAGGCTGTTCTGCTCTTCTAAGCAATAGATGGTATTGGCTTGTGGCACTTTGAGCCGGTTGGCAGTGACCGCCTTCAGCAGGTTGTCTGTGAAAATGGCAGAGGTCTTTGTGATAGGGATATTGTAGGTGCCCTTGCCACTGTCAGAACGGACGAGAATCACTTCGCCGACAGGGACAACATCTACTTTTTCTTTGATGATATATGCAATATCGGCGCTTGCCAATTCTTCTACAATAGGGATGTCCACACTTTCTTCTTTGGCAAACGCAACAATTGTTTCACCCATGACTCCCGTGATTTTATAGGCTTCTACGTTTGTGTCGGTGAAGTCCAGGTTACGTCCAGACACAATGGTTGTTTGCCACGTGTCGTCTGGGAGCCAAAGAGGTACGTTGGTGGCTTCGGCAATCAGTACACCGCAGTCGAAGTAAGTTATGCCCGTGTACTGCTTTACCTGAATGGCAAGGACATTGCGGCCAACATGCAGGTTGGAGGAAGGGATGCTAACGGTGCGGTATTCTTCTATCGATCCGGTTTGCGAGTCAAGCTGTGTGCCATTAAGATAGACCGTGTAGTCGTCATCGTGGCGGACATAGAACGTGAAGGTGTCAATTGAAGCGTCGTTGTCAACATAAAACTCACGACGAATAAAGACCGTATTGTTTGTACCATCCCAAAGCGAGTAATAAGGCGCATTGGCACCACTGGAGGCAACGGGGAAGTTCACAGTCTCCCATTCTGAGTCGTTGAAGTCCGTTTTGGTCCATCCTGATGGCCCTGACTCTGTGTTGCTTTCCTTGCGGAGGAGTTTGCCCTCCCACATCATTTCTTGGCCTTTGGGGGCAAGAAAGAATCTGCCTTTGTCGTTGTAGATGAGGTCCCCTTGCTTCGACATCGTATAGCGGAAGTTATGGTTGACAAGTTCTTTTGTGAGGCTCAAGCCGTAGTAGCCGGAATTGTCACCGTCGCAAATGTAGTCCATGAAGACAAGTCCTACAGGGCCGTTATAGTTGCCCGATTTGAGAAGACTCTGCAAGTATGGGTTGCAAGTTTGGGCATTGGCTTGGCAGGCGGAGTTTGTGCCTTGCCCGCTATAACCAGCCAGACCGTTGTTCACCCAAATGTAGTTGTATGTGCCAGCAAGTTTGTAGCTCTTCTCAAGCATGTCGAGTATGGCTTTTTTCTTGAGATTTACGTCGGAATAGCTGTAATAGCCCTGCGACCACCACGAGCATTTGTATGAGCCAGGGCCGTAGCAATGCCCGCCAAGCATCTCGCTGATGTCCGACCGGTTGTCAAGCAGGTCAACGGTTCTGCCGCCGTACATAGGTTCGTCGTATGCGTCCCGACTGATGAAGAGAATCTTTCCGCGAGCCTCGCCAACGGTAAGATTGGGGCGGAAATCCACAAGGTGGTCTTTGATGGAAGCAAGGCTTGCCTGTAGCATGGAACTGAAGTTCGAGTTACTATTATCGGCTTCTATCTCATGTCGGGAGACAATAACACAGAATTCCGTTGGATGAGCATCCAGATAGCTGCAGAGTTGCTGCATGATGGTGTTGAAGTCGTAACTCGTGACAAGTTCACCGTGACAATTGGTAAGCTTGCCGTCAACGACGGCAGGACGCAGGTCGAAGGCGCGGACACCCAGTGGCAACATCTCCTGCACCGTCTTTGTCTGCACTTTTCCTGCAAAGGCTGAGCCGATGCTGCCAATCAGTCCCGTGAAGGAACTTGTGCAGGCGTTGTGAGCGCCAGGGATGGAGAGTTGGCAGATGAAGGCATTGTCGTCGAGACCAGCCATCCAGTTCTGATAATCTGTTACTTGTGACTTTACACTAAAACAGACCACAAAAGTGGTAAGATATAGTAAAATCTTTTTCATAAAGCATAAAAATAGAATTATGACGACACAAAATTATAGAAAAAATGCTTTCAATGCTAGGAAAAAGCACTGTTTTTTTGCGTCATCTATAATCTATCCTACTATTAGTTTGTCTATCAGCACTGTTGGCAAGCCTTGGCTGACAGCTACTTTCTGTCCTTCCTTGCCGCACATGCTCGCGCTGTGGTCAATCTTTAGGTTGTCGCCCACCATGCTGATGCGGCGAAGGGCTTCGGGGCCGTTGCCAATAATGTTGAGGTCGCGCAGAGGTCGCGTCAACTTGCCGTTCTCGATGAGGTAGCCTGTCTTCATAAAGAAGGTGAAGTCGCCTGCGCCTATCTGCACCTGCCCGTTGGTGAACGACTGGGCATAGATGCCTCGCTTCACACTTTGGATGATGTCTTCTTCCTTTGCCTCGCCTGGCAGCATATAGGTGGAGCGCATTCGGGGGATGGGGATACAGCGGAAGCTCTCACGCCTGCCATTGCCTGTGGGTTTCACGCCGAAGTGTTTTGCGCTGATGCGGTCATAGAGATAGCTGTTAAGGCGGCCGTTCTCGACCAGTATGGTCCTTTGTCCGGGGATGCCTTCGTCGTCGTACCGAAGCATTCCAGCATCGTTTGGTTGCGTGCCGTCATCCACAATGCAGATGCTCGGATGACAGATTTCTTTGCCAAGCTTGCCGGTGAAGATGCTGTCGCCCGTGCGGATAAAGTCTGCCTCGAAAGCATGGCCGATGGCTTCGTGAAGCAGGATGCCGCTGCTGCCTGCGGCCATCACCACAGGCATCTCGCCGCCTTCTATCTGTGTGGCGGAGAAAAGGAAGTCGGTGCGGCTGATGGCTTCTCTTACCACTTCTTCTATAAGACTGTCGCTGAAGAACTCCGCCCCCATCTGCATCATGCGGGAGGCGAAGCCCATCTGTGTCCGTCCGCCCCGTTCCATGACGATGTTCACGGAAAGCGATGTGCGTGGACGGAAGTCGTGGAAGGCAGTGCCGTCGTTTGCGGCGAACTGCACCTCCTGCATCCGCTGCGAGACGTATGCCTTGACTTTTATGACGGAAGCATCAAGCGAGAGGGCTTTCTCCTCAACTTTCAAGAGGAACTGTCGAGCAGCCTCACTCCCGACCCCTCTCCGGGAAGAGGGGAGAAATGGATGCGAAAACCTTTTTAAGGGAAGCCCCTCTCCTCGGAGAGGGGATGGGGTGAGGCTGCTTGCCGCCTTCATTAACCCGTTCTCACTCAAGTCCATCGTGTAAGCATAGCTCGTCTCTGTGCCATTCACAGCACGTATGCCTGCACCATACAGGCACACCTGTTGCGCCTGGCTCACCTTGCCATCTTGCAGTACCATACTGCTGATGTTGGTGTTCTCTGCGAAGATGTCGGAATAACAAATCTCCCCTTTGAGAGGAGATTTAGAGGGGACCTTACTTTCCAAGATACTCTTCAAGTGCGTTGCCTAATTCTTCTCCACGCAAGTCGGCCTTGATGACCTTACCGTCGGGACCATAAAGGATGGTTGACGGGATGCCCTTGATGTTGTAGATGTCGCTTGCAGCGCATTGCCAACCCTTCAGGTCGCTAATCTGCGGCCAAGTGATACCCAAGTCCTTCACACCTTTTTCCCAAGCTTCCTTCTTGTTGTCAAAGGAAATGCCTACAACCTCAAAGCCCTTGTCCTTGTACTTCTCGTAGTTGGCCTTCACGTTTGGCATTTCGGCGCGGCAGGGACCACACCAGCTTGCCCAGAAGTCCACAAGGACGTACTTGCCCTTGCCCACATAGTCGGTCAGGTGACACTCTTGGTCGTTGAGGTCCCTGCCTACAAAATCGACAACAGGAGCACCGGGTTGTTTGTTCCTTTCACCACCGATAGAGGCCAGAACAGGTTCAAGCAGCTTGCTGTCCTTATACTTGTAGTCCTTTAAGACGCTCTCGATGAATTCCACACCAAGTGCATTACTGCTGGCACGCAGGAAGTAAACAGGAACGAGGTTGTCTTTGTTCTCCTGAATAATCTGCTTCTGCGTGGCAGTGATTTCTTCGGATATCTCACCGTATCGCTTGTCAAAGCCATCCATTATCTCTGCAGGTATCTTTTCCCCATATTTTTCACGAGCCTCGCCATAGTCCTTGTAAAGTTGGTCCATTTGGCTGCTTGCCATCTTCACACGCTCCATTGCTTCGGCAAGCTTCATGTTGTTGTCTGAACCCTTCGTGACCTCTGCTTCACCGTTTTTAATGGTTATCTCGATGGGTTCGCCGTCGAGGATGACGGTACAAACAGGCTGACGTCTGTCCGCACTGCGTCCTATCACGGCAAAGGCATTCTCAACCGTATCCACATTGAATGTAACGACACCGTTGGCAACTTGTCCTTCAGCGTAGGTCTCACGACCGAACATGTTGTAGAGGAACGTTGGTTGAGGTTCTCCAAGTTCGCCCATAACTTTGACTTCCGTCTTTGTCTCTGCGCAAGCCGTCAAGCAAATGGCAGCAAGCATTGTCATTAAGAAATTCCTTTTCATTGTTATTTAGTTGTTTAGTAGATTGGTCGTTTAGTTGTTTGCTTGTTTGATTGTCTGGCACAAAGGTACGTTTTATTGCCGACAATACAAAATAAAGCGCTCGATTATTTGGCTGAAAGAGGGAAAAAGCCTATCTTTGTGACAACAAAAGGAACATTGTGATGAAGCAACCGCTGTTAATTTCCCTTGTTGCTCATACATGTAGAAGCAATTGCTTATACATGAACAAGCAATTGCTTCTACATGTATGAGCAATGAATGCGATGTTGTTTTTTTGCTTTTGTAACGTAATTCAACTTTAAGAACATGAAAAGGCGTGAATTTATTCGGGACGCTGCCATTGTTGCTGCAACAAGTGGTATTGGCAGCCTCACCCCGGCCATCTCCAAAGAAGAGGGAGCAGTACCGTCGATTACTCCTCCTTTGGAGGGTGCAGGGGAGGCTCCTCTCATCGACAGCGAGCCTGTCCTGCAGAACTATGCGGCTACGAGCATGGGCATTGCCTTCAGTGTGACAGACTGGGCAAACGGTTATGTCATCTATGGCGAGAAGCCTGACCTGAGCGACGGACGGAAGGTGTGGTGCGGCGGCTATCGTATGACGGCTATGGACAACGAAGTGATTCAAGTCCGACTGACAGGTCTGAAACCCTATACATTATATTATTATAAGATAGGAGCCGACCGCATTGAGTACAAAGACGGCTACCATATCCGCATCACAGGCAACGAAGAGAAGCCAAACATCTACTCCTTTCGCACCGCTGGCGAAGGGGCAAGGTCGCACTTCTGTGTCATCAATGACACGCACGCTTCGTGGAAAGCCGTCAATCCTACAATAAACAAGGTGATGGAATTGCAGCCGAGTTGCGTCATCTGGAACGGCGACGCCTGCAATACAGAAGAGACAATAGCGGCTCAGAAACGCATCTTCTTCAAGCCTGAGATTGACAGGAAGGACTTCGCAGCCAATATCCCGTATATCTTCTGCCCTGGCAATCACGACAACCGAGGCTTGGCGAACCGCCATCTGGAACGTGTCTGGATGTACCGTCAGCCGGAAGAGCGCCAGCCGCGAGACTGGGATTTAGGTCGCAACTTTGCCGTCCGCATGGGCGACATAGCCTTTGTAGGCCTTGATACCGGCGAGGACAAGTTGGACACCAACCCTATATTCTGCAACCTTTTTGTCAGCGAACCATATCGCATTGCCCAGCAGACGTGGCTTCGCGATGCACTCCGACAGCCGGAGATTGCCAATGCCCCCTATCTCGTTGCTGTATGCCATATCCCGCTTTACGATCCGCGTCCTGACATGAATCCCGGCGACCTTTATCCTGCCGACAAGGACAATGTGCACAAAGGTGACTTTGCAGAGTGGCAACGCACCTGTGCCAAGCTCTGGGGACCATTGCTTGAAGAGGCTGGCTGTCAGCTTCTCCTTACAGCACACCAGCACGTCTATCGCCTTGACGTGCCCAACGAAGAACACAAGTGGATGCAGATAGTAGGCGGAGGCCCCCATATGGCAGGCAAGAAGCCTGGCCATTTCCCTACGGTTATAGAAGGAGAGGTCAAGGATGGCAAGCTCGTTGTCACCATCCATAACATCTATTCAGGCATTGTCTGCGGCAAAGTGACCTTCAGCAACAGGAGGCCGCGTCGTGTTTGATGAGGTATTCGGCAATCTGCACAGCGTTGAGGGCTGCACCCTTCTTAATCTGGTCGCTTACAAGCCAGAAGGTTATGCCGTTGGGATTGGCAAGGTCCTTGCGCACACGGCCCACATAGACGTCATCACAGTTCTCGTGGAAAAGCGGCATGGGGTAGGGCAGTGCCCCTTCTTCTCGGAAGTTGGGGCTATCCTCAAGCTGTAACCCCTGCCCATTTCTTACAGCTTCCTGAAACTCTTCGACGCTGACGGGACGCTCTGTCTCGGCCCACACGCTTTCGCTGTGGCAGCGGAGCGACGGCACACGCACGCACATGGCACTCACCTGGCAGTCGGTGTGCATGATCTTCTTCGTCTCGTTGTACATCTTCATCTCTTCCTTTGTATAGCCGTTGTCGCAGAAGACATCTATCTGGGGAATAACATTAAAAGCCAACTGGTAGGCAAACTTCTCGACTGTCGGCTTCTCGCCGGCAAGCACTTGGCGGTACTGCTCGTAGAGTTCCGCCATAGCCGCAGCCCCAGCACCGCTGGCTGCCTGATAGCTGGCCACGTGTACGCGCTTGATGTGGGACAGGTTTTCGAGAGCTTGCAAGGCTACAACCATCATTATGGTTGTGCAGTTGGGATTGGCAATGATTCCACGGGGACGGACAAGAGCGTCCTCGGCATTACATTCAGGCACAACCAAAGGTACGTCTTCGTCCATGCGGAATGCGCTGGAGTTGTCAATCATTACGGCTCCATGCTTAGTGATGGTCTCTGCAAACTCTTTGCTTGTACCGCCGCCTGCGCTTGTGAAGGCAATATCAACGCCCTTGAAATCGTCGTTGTGCTGTAGGAGCTTTACTTCTATCTCCTTCCCTCGGAAGACGTATTTGCGTCCAGCACTGCGCTGGCTGCCAAACAAAAGCAGTTCGTCAATCGGGAAGTTTCTCTCGTCCAATACGCGCAGGAATTCCTGCCCTACGGCACCACTGGCACCAACAATTGCAACTCTCATCTTATTTAGTCGTTTAGTATATTTTCGGCCGCAAAGGTACAAATAAAATGAGAATTAAGAGTCAAGAATTGAGATTTATTTGTACCTTTGCAGCGATTTAGGCATTTCAAAGCTCAATGATAAAGAATAGTGCCCTCATAACAGATCCCACATGGATTTTCTTTGTGGTGCTCTGCATCATATTGTTTGCACCGCTATTGCTCAGACGACTCAGGGTGCCGCCAGTCATTGGTCTCATCCTGGCAGGCATCCTTGTCGGGCAGTATGGCTTTAATCTCCTGGCACACGACCGCTCCTTTGAACTATTTGGACAGGTGGGCATTTACTACATCATGTTCCTTGCCGGCTTGGAATTGGAAATGGGCAGCGTGGAGCATTATGGCCGTGACGGGCTTCGTTTCGGTATCCTTACCTTTGCCATTCCTTTTTTGCTTGGCATTGCCTCAAGTATATGGCTGCTTGGTTATAGTCTATCCACCAGCCTTCTGCTGGCTTGTATCTATGCCAGCCATACGCTCGTGACGTATCCTATTGTCGGACGTTATGGTTTGGCGCGGCATGGCGCGGTCGTTGTGAGTGTCGTTGCCACAGCAATAGCCCTTTTTGCCGCTTTGTTGGTACTGGCATTGGTGGTAGGCGGTCAGAATCCCGATACAACTTGGCTCACATGGTTGCTTTTCGGCTTGAAGTGTGCTGTTTATGTCACCTTTTCCATCCTTGTGTTCCCTCGTGTCGGCCGTTGGTTCCTGCGACGGTTCGAGGATGGCGTGATGCAGTTCATCTTCATCTTAGCTATTGTGTTCTTCAGCGCATCATTGGCAAAGATGGTAGGACTGGAAGGCTTACTTGGGGCGTTTCTTGCAGGATTGATTATCAACCGTCTCATCCCAAAGACCAGCCCCTTGATGTCACGTCTTGAGTTTGTCGGCAATGCCCTGTTCATTCCCTATTTCCTTATCGGTGTAGGCATGATAATCGATATAGGCATCCTTGTACGCCACCCGGAAACAATCTGGCTGGTTGTCGTGATGGTTGTAACAGGTGCCCTCTCAAAATTCCTTGCTTCTGCTATTATGGCTTGGACGATGGGAGAGGGAAGACATAGCCTGTGGCTCATGTTCGGGCTTACCAATGCCCATGCAGCCGGAGCACTTGCCATCGTTACCATAGGCACTGCTCCGAATGTGCAACTTATGAGCGATGAGGTGTTGGGAGGAACCGTTATGCTCATCCTCTTCAGTTGTACCATTAGTGGCTTTGCCACAACTCGCGGTGCCAAGCAACTTGCCTTGAGCGACACGTCTCTTGAGGAAAACCGAGGTTCCTATCATGGCAAATGCCTGATTACCTATAGCCAGGAGGATAATGTCGATGTGATGACGCAGCTTGCCATTCTCATCCGCAACCCCTTCATTCCCGACAGCTTAATGGGGCTATGTGTTGCGTACGACAATGGACAACAGACAACAGACAACAGTCATCGCAAAGGAAGGCAGTTGCTCGAAAAGGCTCAGATGATAGCTGCGGCTGCCGATGTGCCGATGGCGATACTCAACCGCATGAGCACCAACATAGCGGGCGGCATACTGCACACCATGAGCGAGTATGACTGCGGAGAGGTTATCGTCTGCCTCAACGACCGCACAACAGGCATGGCAAAGTCTTCGCTTGGCACGACAATAGACAATGTGGTAAGCGGCAGCCACCGAGAAGTGATGGCTGTTCGCAGCATTGTGCCGCCTGGCACTATCAGAAGACTGGTTGTCTGCGTTCCAAAGAAAGCTGAATATGAGGTTGGATTCTACAAATGGCTGGAGCACATCTGCCGCATCGGTGAAGAGCTTGACTGTCATCTTGAATACCATGCTCATGCCGACACCTTGCCTTATATAAAAGGTTATATGGAGCAGAAGCACAGCCATGTCCGCTCGCATTATATCGAGATGAACAAGTGGTCGGAATTCCTCGATTTGCGGCATGACATGAACCTTGGCTGTATGCTTGTTGCTGTCACGGCAAGGCCAGGTTTTATCTCATACCAGAATCAGTTCGAGGAACTGCCCATGCTCATTCATCGTTACTTCAGCCATACCAGTGTCATGCTCCTCTTCCCCGACCAATGGGGCGAGCCGCAGGAAAGCATATCTGTCTTCACACCCAACGGCACAGCGGTACAGCGGCAGTCACGCTCTTTTGGAGGATGGCTGCGTCGCTGGCTCTTTTCTGCGAGACGCTCGGCGTTATTGTTGTTCATGCTCGCATCGTCTTCTCTTCTTTTTGCGCCTTCACCTCTAATGGCACAGCGCGCCCGTTTTGACAAGATGTCGTCGATGGTGCGGTATTCTGTCTTGAAGCAAAGTGCAAATGACAAGAAGCAAGGAACGAGGAGGATGTTCAAGAGCAGCCCTCATAAGGATGAATACGGGGGGAGCTACCTTACCCTTGTACAGTGCTCGAGCGTGGATGTGCTCAAACAGCATGGCTGCCGATGCTATGCCAATTGGGGGAACATCTATGCAGCCTGTGTCCCCAAGAGAGAACTGGCTGCCCTGTCGCTACGTCCGGAAGTGCTTCGTATCGAGAGCGGCAAGGTGTGCGATGCACTTATCGACACCTCGGCCATCATCATACGTTCCGACGTTCTGCGAACCCCCACGCCCGGCAGGTCGGCTTATACAGGAAGAGGTGTTGTGGTAGGAGTGATGGACATCGGCTTCGACCTGACCAATCCTACATTTTACAGCCGTGATCTCGGAGCCTATCGTGTTTCTTCTTTCTGGGATATGCTTGATTATGAAGGGCAAGAGGCAGGAGGCAAGGGACAAGGGGAAATGGTCAATGGCTTGGAAATTCCTATTGGCACGGCCTACACTTTGAGTGCTGATGTGCTTCGCAAAGCTTGTTCCTCGGACAGCCGCCTGCAGTATCATGGCACTCACACAGCCAGTACAGCCGCTGGCAGCGGATACGACTCGCCATACATTGGCATGGCACCCGATGCCGACATATGTCTGGTATCGAATGCTGTATCGAGTGACAAGGAACTTGTGCCGGACTCTCTTCTTGAGATGTATGGCTCAGCTATCGACTTGCTTGGCTTTGAGTATATATTCCGCTATGCCGACATGGTTGACAAGCCATGCGTCATCAGTTTCAGCGAAGGCTCACATGAAGACCTTGAGGGAGAAGCGCAGCTTTACAATGCAGTTCTTGACAGCCTTGTACGTCCAGGCCGTATCATTTGTGCTGCGGCCGGCAATCAAAGTCTTTATAAAACCTATATGCAGAAGCCCAATGGAAAGGAACGTTCAGCTTCTCTTATCCAGCCAACAGGCAACACATCCTATATGATGCTTCGCAGTCGTGGCAATTTCAATATACAACTCGACTTCATGGCTTCTCCTTCAGAGACTCTGCTTAATTATAACATGCCGATAGAAGATGTCCTTGCCACAGAAGACAGCCTGCTCGTCGATACCATTACGGCGGGAAACCTTACATTCCAGCTTGTGTTTGGCTGTTATCCTTCTTGTTATGACGGCAGCCAGTTGGTGACTGATGTCGTGATTACGAAGATAGGCAATGGGAAGCTTCATACAGTCACTATGGGAATTGGCATCGTTGGCGAGGAATCTGAGGTAGAGGTCTTTCAAGAGATAGGTTATCTTAACAATCATCCCAACTACCCAGATTATCAAGATGCCGAATCAACGCACAACATCCATTTCCCCGGTTCCGCCTCCAGTGTTATCTGTGTCGGAGCGACATCATACAGGACAGGCTTCTTGCATTACGACGGCAACTGGGTAAAGGACAGCTATGGCAGCGGCGGTGAAATGGCGACCTATAGCAGCCGAGGGCCTACTCTCTCCGGTTCGATTAAGCCCGATGTGCTGGCACCAGGGACAAATGTCGTGGCAGCATTCAATAGCTTCTACTCCGAAGAGAACCCCGATGACTATATGACTGACTACGATGTCGGTCGCTATGCTTTCAACGGGCGCAACTATGTCTGGAGTTCACAGACGGGCACCAGTATGTCATGCCCTATGGTGGCTGGTATCATTGCCCAGTGGATGGAAGCTGTTCCTACACTCACACGGGAGCAGGTTATTGAGGTCTTTGAAGCGACTTGCCGACGTCCTGACACTTCTCTTGTGTACCCCAACAATGACTGCGGTTACGGCGAGATAAATGCTGAGGCAGGACTTGAGTACTTGCTTTTTCATGCTGACAAGATACTACAACCTCTTGTCTCTCCTCAAAGAGAAGGAGCGTTGTTCAATCTTGCAGGACAAAGGGTAGATGAACATTATACAGGTATCGTTATTACTAACGGAAGAAAGGAACTGAGAAAATGATACAGATACGCAACATAAAGAAGAGCTTTGGCAGCCTTGAAGTGCTCAAAGGCATAGACCTTGATATCGAGCGGGGTAAAGTGGTAAGTATTGTCGGGGCGAGTGGTGCTGGCAAGACAACTCTCCTGCAGATTATGGGCACACTTGACAGGGCTGACAGCGGCAGTGTCATTATAGATGGCGTGGATGTTATGAAACTCAGCGATGCCAAGCGCTCGGCTTTTCGCAACAAGCACATGGGGTTTGTCTTTCAGTTCCACCAACTCCTGCCTGAGTTTACGGCTCTTGAGAATGTGATGATGCCTGCTCTCATTGGCGGGACATCAAGACGTGAGGCAAAGAAGCGAGCCGAAGAACTCCTTTCCTTCATGGGGCTTTCCGACCGCGTCTCGCACAAGCCTAACGAGCTTTCCGGCGGAGAGAAACAGAGAGTGGCTGTTGCCCGTGCTCTTATCAATAAGCCCGATGTGATATTTGCCGACGAACCCAGCGGCTCTCTTGATACACAAAACAAGCAGGAACTGCATCGTCTTTTCTTCGACCTTCGTGACAAAATGGGGCAGACTTTTGTCATCGTGACACACGACGAACAGCTTGCAGAACTTGCCGATCAGAAGATATCAATGCAAGACGGAAGGGTGGTCGGTTAGGGATTGTGGATAAAAGTTTTCTTCCCGTTCTTTATGACAATGCCTTTATAATCCGGCGACACTTTTAGCCCGCTAAGGTTATAGAAGAACCCCTCTTCTGCAGACGTAGAAGGGGACATAATTCCACTTGTTCCCTCATCAAATATAAAGCTTATAAGGCCGTCATCCGATTCGCTGATTTCAGAAATGGAGTGGTGCATCAGGTAATCATTTTCGGCATTCTTGTTGAAGAGCTTGGCAACGGGAGTAGTGGTGTCGGAAAGTTCTGTGTTGCCTGAAGTGCCAGGCCAAGGGTCGCCAGCCAATGTGGAACTGTACAAGGTGTTGTCGGCAGGGATGATAGTCATACGTTGATGTGAAGGGATGATGTTGACTGTGTTTTCTGCCCATGCCTGAGAATCGTAGTCAACATGCAAGATGAGCAGTCCGTGTCCGGCAAGCCTACTATCCCAGCCCTCCTGCTGGCGGTTCTCCAACAAGTAGTACTCATCCGCCTTTCCACTATTCCTTAATATATAGGCAACAGGTTCCGAAGTAAGGGCAGGCATGTTTTGAACGACAATCGGTTCAACAAGCTCTGTAGGTTGAAGCCACCCGCAGAACATACGTTCATAACTGGTAAAACCTGCAGGCGCACCTCCGTTGCCATTGTATTCACCAAAGTCCATAAGGTCCCAGGAATTCATCCCGGAACTGTATCCTTGGGTATTGTAGAAGTCTGGCAGGCCGAAACAATGGGAGAATTCGTGACAGGCTATGCCTATGCCAGCAATTTTGGCGTTGATGTTACTATTGCCATGTAGTTCTGCACTTGTGGCATAGCTGTCGATTACGACTCCATCTGCCATGATTGGACCTTCGCCGTCGTTTTCGTCCAATGCTTCGGTGAGAGTCCAGGCATGTGACCATATATTATTGGGCTGAGAGGTGTTTTGTGCTTCGTCAAAACCAGAGTGTATGATGAATATCTGTTCAACTTCCCCGTCGCCATCCCAATCATACTTCTTGAAATCAACTTTATCATTCACCAGTTGCACAGCTTCGGCTACCATTACTGCCGGATGCTGGTCATCGCCATTGTCGTTGTTAGCGCCATAGAAGGAAAGAGGCTGACTGACGGTTACAGGACCGACCACGTCAAAAGTGAAGTCAAATTGCCTATAACTGGCATCAAGGAAGTAGTCGCGGACAGAGCCTATGTTGATGTTATCGGTGTAGCCCTTTTCGTTGAAGAGGCGCCGAAAGTCGGCATTGGTATAGCGGAAGGGTGTTTGCGGGAACTGGACAAGAATGACCAAGCCTGGCTTGCTGCCAATCAATGACCTTTCTGACTTCCTTTGTCTTGAGGCAAATCGTTTTGCGAGAGTTGCCTGTCGTTTGAGAGACCTTGCTTTCTGGTGTTTCAAAAGATTGTCAATCTCAACGTAATGGGCAATGCCAAGGCTGTCACATTGCAGATGTCGTCCGTCATCGGTTTGAAAGAAATGCATTGTCTCGTCCCCCATCGCCGTTGCTTCTACAGTTGTGCCGTCAGCAAGGTGCAGTGTGTATCGTTCCCTTTTTGCAGGGACGGCAGACAATATCATCACATAGAGGCAGAAGAGTAAGGACGTGAATAACTTCATTTATGTTCTCAAAACATTATTTTCTTTGTCTTCCCGTTATTGCGGCGAATAATGTATATTCCGTGACTGAGAACGATGCGGTGTAACTCATCTGCGAAGCATTCCCCGACACAACATCCGTTGAGATCATATATGCGCACCAATTCTGTGCTTTCTGTCATCTCAGAAATACAATCTATAATGTCACGAAAGTTTTCACTCTCTGCCCATTCGCTGTTAAGATAACTGTCGCTGATTGCCTGGACGGTATAGGTGTAATCTTTATTAGGTTGCAATTCCGTCAGATTGTAGGAGTTCCCTGCGATGCTGTCCTGCTGGAATACCATTTCGCCATCGCTCCAAAGCTGAAGATTGTATAATTCAGCATTCTCCACTTCATCCCAAACAGCTTTTGCATTATGGACGTTTACATCCTCGAAAACAAGGCTGGTTGGAGTTTCCAAAGTACCCAAAGGCATCACCTTGACGGTAACAACACCATCCTCTGTCTCTTGAATGTCAACGAGCGGCTTGTTCATATATGTGCCTTTATAGACAAGGCTGGCAGGTTCTGAGTCGTTGGTCAGCTCATGGTTTTCTGTGATGCCAGGGTAGGGGTTGCCTTGCAGACTCGTCTGCCATTCATTTTGATCGGAATGATTATTGCTGCCTATAAACGAACTATTGGCCGGGATGATGGTCATAAGTTGGTGATTGGCACTTGTGTTTACGGTGTTCGTTTCCCATCGGTCAGATTTGTAGTCAATGTGCATGACTAACATGCCATGTCCACGAATGTTGCACATCCCCCAGTCCCATTCAACTGCCTGACGGTTGTCGAGGATATAGTATTCATTTGAATTGGCATCGTTCACCAACTTATAACCCTTGCCTCCTTGAGCGAAGGGGTAAAGGTGAAGAGTGCAAGGGCCTGTAATCGTTTCTGTCTGCTGCCAGCCAAGAAACTCACGTTCATAAGCAGTGTATCCAACAGGGCACTTACTGCTCCTCGTGTACATGCCATAGTCCATGACGCTCCAGAAGTCCATACCAAAAGCTCTGTTGTTTGTGTCGTATAAGTCGGGGAGGCCGATGGCATGGCTTATCTCATGGACAATCAAACCGACACCATCGGGCTGTGTGGCAGTGATGACACTGTCGGTGGCTGCTGTCGGGCGTTGCTCGCAGCCGGATGAGCAGCCGGAAAGCGTGACACCGTTGATGGTGTAAGAGGTTGGCATTTCGCAAGGCCAGATAGTGTTCTTGTCTTTGTAGTTGTTAGTGTAGTTTTGTCCGAGACCTGCAAAGATGATGACACACATGTCCACGTTGCCGTCTCCGTCGTTATCGAACTGCACCCAGTCTTCCTGTATAGCCTGTGCCTTTGTGAAGGATTCGCAGACAAACGTGGAGTAATTCACATCCTTGCTTCCACCTTTGTCTTTTCCGTAGTAGCTATAGACGCTATCAAGCTGCACGGGACCGATGACAGTGAACTCCGGTTGGAACTGTCCTTGGCTTTGGTCGATGAAGTATTGCCTTACGCTTCCCCAATTGCCCGTGGTAGCATAGAGGTCGGTGCCGTTGAAAAACCTGTCGTAGAAATTTCGCACTTTAGTTTCGCTCCTTGCCACAGAGAATTGCTTGTCGTTGAAAGCAGCAAGGATAACAGGGATTTTCTTTGTTCCGTAAGGTTGTACAAGAGCCTTTGCGACACTGCCGACTTTTCTCCGTGTGGAACGTTTTGGGGAAGGTAGGGTTTTTATGTAATCCTCAAGCGAAAGTCCTGTACCGTGAAAGACGTTGTCTTCTTCTGTCACGACTTCGCCATCGTCGGTTAAGAGATAGTCGAAGCTTTCGTCACCAAAAGCTGTCACCATCACGATGCGTCCATCGTCGAGCGTTACACTTCTTCGTGTTCTCAGGGCAGGAACAGCCATTACCCATAATGTCAAACTGGTCAGCAAAAAGGCAAGTATGTGTCGTTTCATATCGTCTTCGTGTATTTTTTGCGTGCCAAAGGTACGCAAAAAAACTATATAAATAATGTGTCAAAAGCAAAAAAAGCATGAAATTAAATAATTTTCAACTTTCAACTTTCAACTTTCAACTTTATTACGTACCTTTGCACAGCATTTGGGGGATTAGCTCAGCTGGCTAGAGCGCTTGCATGGCATGCAAGAGGTCATCGGTTCGAGCCCGATATTCTCCACAAAGACAACGACGGACAGTCACTTTTGATTTGTCCGTCGTTTCTTTTTATGGCACACACAAAAAAAAAAGCCACAACTTCGTACAAAACAGGTAAACTTTAGGCGCCTCCAAACGCCCTGTAGGGCGTTGGCAAACGCTCCACTCGGCGTTTGTCATTTCCCTGTGGAGCGTTGGCCATTTCCCTGTAGGGCGTTTTACATCCCTCTTTTCTCCTTGAAAAATGTAAGAACAGTTCAGGGGGAAATGTAGGCGGCAGACAGAAAAAAGCATCTGACTTTTTAATGGTCAGATGCTTCTTCGTCTCCGAGTTTTTTGTTGTGACGGTAAAAGGACTTAGTCCTCTTTCAGGGCAACACCGCGCTTTTCAGCAATGCGAGCCTTCTTTCCGGTGAGGTTGCGCAGATAGTAGAGCTTAGCACGACGTACTTTACCAACTTTGTTCACCTGAATGCTGTCGATGTTGGGACTGTTGATGGGGAAGATACGTTCCACACCTACGGTGCCTGACATCTTGCGAACTGTGAAACGCTTGTTCTCTCCGTGACCGCTTATTTTAATGCAGATACCACGGTAGAGCTGAATACGCTCCTTGTTACCTTCGACAATTTTGTATGCAACGGTAACAGTGTCACCAGCCTTGAATGTGGGATGGCTCTTACCAGTTGCAAATGCTTCTTCAGCAATTTTGATTAAATCAGCCATAATGCTTAATTGGTTAAAAATTGTTTTGTCGATCACACGTAGGCATAACAGGTCTCTCTTTTTCCTGCCAGCGACCTACGGGAAAGCGGGTGCAAAGATACAATAAAAAGTTGAAAGTTGAATTAAAAAGCTGAAACTTTTTGCTATTTGTGTAAAATTATGTACTTTTGTTCATCATAAAACGACGTTTAAATAAAGGAATAAGAATTATGAGGCGATTTATTCTTCTTTTTGTTCTTCTTTCTCCGCTCTTCACTCATTGTGTTGCTTCCGCACAAGAAAATAAGGTTCATTCCCTTAGATGGAATCGTGTGGAAGTGACATCAAGGCTCGACTCAAAACCATCTGCCGAGGCTGCAGCTATTTTAGCTCCTTACAAATCGAGTGTGGATAGCATTATGTTTCCTGTTCTTGGTGAGAGCCTTGTAGCGATGACTGCGAAGAGGCCAGAAAGCCTTTTGAGCAATTGGGCTGCGGACGTGCTGGTGGAAGGAGCAACTGCAGCAGGCTTAAATCCTGTTGATATGGGGCTTTTCAATATCGGCGGACTGCGTAACAATATGCCAAAAGGCATAGTTCGCAGAGGCGACATCATGCTCATCTCGCCTTTTGAGAATTATCTTGTGGTGCTCGAAATGAAAGGTTGCGATTTGCTCGAATTGATGAAGAACATCGCCGCTGTCAACGGAGAAGGAATTAGCAAGAGCGTCCGTATGGAGATAACTGCAGACGGCGAGTTGCTTTCCTGCACGATTGGCGGCAAGGAGATTGACCTTCACCGCATTTATACTATTGCCACGATTGACTATCTTGCCGAAGGCAACGACAAGATGTTTGCCCTGAAGAAAGCTCTGAAGCAGCACAAAACAGGCATTCTGGCTCGAGATGTAATGATGGAATATATCTTGAGGCACAAGGTGATTGACAGTAAGTTGGAAGGTAGGATAACAATTAAATGAAAGAATGAGAAATTATGAAACGCGATTGTTTACTATTCATTAGTCTGATTCTTATATCTTGTGCGCTTGCACAGGAAAAGTCTCTTTTCGTTGTTCACACCAGCGACACACATTCTTGTATAGAGCCGATTTCTCCAAACTTCAAGAATGAGGAGCAAGCAAACAAGGCTGGTTTTCTGCGCCGTGTTGTACTTCTCGAAGAACTACGCAAGGAACACCCGGAAGACCTCCTGTTGTTTGACTGTGGAGATTTCAGTCAAGGTTCTGTTTATTATAATCTCTTCAAGGGCGATGTAGAAATAAAGTTGATGAACCTCATGCGCTACGATGCATGTACCATTGGGAACCATGAGTTTGACTTTGGTCTCGACAACCTTGCACGACTGATTCGAATGGCAGAATTCCCCTTCGTCTGCTGCAACTACAACTTCAAGGGCACCCCTTGCGAAGGTTTGGTAAAGCCATATATAATAATAGAACGTGCGGGCGTGCGCGTTGGCATCTTCGGTGTCAGTCCACAGCCTAAAGGTCTTATTCTTGCCAAGAATTACAAGGGGATGCACTATAAAAGCCCTGCCAAAGCATCAAAAAAGGTTATTCAAAGATTGAGGAAGAAAGAACATTGCGATGTCGTCATCTGTCTTAGTCACCTTGGATGGGGCAACACCCCCGACATCATGGACCAGGACTTCATCAAAAGAACACATGGAATTGATATCCTTCTTGGAGGTCATTCACATACTTATTTCGATAAACCTCATTATGTGAAGGACAAGAGTGACCACGAAGTGCTTGTTGACCATCAAGGCAAAAACGGCCAGTTCTTGGGAACGATAGAGATGGACCTTTAATTACATTGAAGCTAATCGGATACAATAAGTACGGTAGCATAGGCTGAAATGCCTTCTTCCCGACCTGTAAAGCCAAGTCTTTCCGTAGTCGTTGCTTTGATGGAAATATCATCAATGTCAATCCCCATGACTTCTGCCAGACATTGCTGCATCTCAGGAATGCGGGCCTTCAGCTTAGGACGCTCGGCGCAGACAGTGGCATCAATGTTGCCAACCCTGTACCCTTTTGTGGCAATGAGTTCCACCGTCTTATGCAAGAGAATTTTGCTGTCAATGCCGTGGAACGCCTCGCTGTTGTCAGGGAAATGATAGCCGATGTCGCGCATGTTGGCAGCCCCAAGCAGGGCATCGCAAATGGCATGGATAAGCACATCGGCATCGCTGTGGCCCAACAGCCCCAACTCATGCTCAAAGCGTATGCCGCCGAGCCACAACTCACGTCCCTCAACTAACTGATGGACATCATAACCAAAGCCAACTCTTATCATCTTCTTCTCTTCATCTTGCCAAAGAGATCTCGCATACCATCCAAGTCGAAGCCAAGCGAGAATCGCATGGTTTGGTCAAGCGGATTGCTCTGTGCTGTAGAGAACACGTAAGAGGCATCAACCGTGAAGACACTCATGTGGAAACCCGCACCGACAGTGAAGTATTTACGATTGCCCTTGTTCTCTGCTTCGTGGTGATAACCGGCACGGAGCATGAAACGGTCGTTGTAGGTGTATTCGCAACCGAGGCTGTATTGTATCTCTTCCATTTCCTCCTTGAACCCACCAGGTGCATCGCCAAAGCTTTTGAAGATGCCGGCAATAGATGAAATGCCGTAATAGCCTTCGTCGTTCACGCGCTTCATAAAGTCTTCTGTCGATTCTCCTTCTTCCTGCTTTGGTGGAGTAGGCACGAGGAGCTTGTTCAAATCAACGCCAAAGCTGAATTTGTTGTACTCATTGAAAGGAATGGTTAAATTAAGGCCGATGCGGAGGTTCGTTGGGAGGAACTCGGATTGGTCGCTACCTCCGTATGAGAGCTTGGAACCAATGTTACTAATGTTGATGCCCCAGCCTAAGCTGCATTCTCTGTTGCCTGCCATGAAATAGCCCAGACGATACAGGGCAATGTCGGCGGCAAAGGCTTTGGCAGCACTGCTCTCGGCTGTGTAGTCATATTTAATATCGGAAAGAATGAATCGAAGGTTGACAGCCATAGAGAATGTCTCACTGAGCATACGGCTATAGCCTGCATCGATAGCCATTTCGTATGGTTTTATTGTCATGTCGTCCATGCCTTCTATGAATACTTCGCCCAAGCTAAAATAGCGCAGAGAAGCATGAACGGCACTATAGTCGCCTATGCGATAGAATCCGGTCACGTTTGCAAGGTTTATATCGTTGACCAGTTTGCGCAGCCAGGGTGTATAGCTGACACCGACTCCGGCACGGGCTATGTTGAAGGGATATTTGGCAGGGTTCCAATACTGGGAATAGATGTCGGCTTCGGTAGCGGCACCGATATCACCCATACCACCGCCTCTTGCATCGGGAGCAATGGACATGAATGTCGCAGCGGTGTTAATGGGGTTGAACATATTCTGCTTGTCCTGCGCAAGGACTGCTTCTGTGCTGCATACGACAAACAGCAGGAGGATTTGAATGATTCTTTGTGCTTTCATACTTTATAATAACTGCGCAGGGAGGCTATTTATTGTTCCTTACCACAATTTTCTGTGTTTTTGAGGTCCATTTGCTTTGTCCGGACCTGACTCGGCAACGGTATAAGTAGATGCCTGAGCCAACTTTAGAACCAGCCCCATTGGTTAGGTCCCAAGTAACAGAATAGATGCCTCTTGTTTCGGAAGAAGTCTCTTCATACATCCATATGCAGCGGCCGGTGAAGTCAAAGACCTCTATGATGAAGTCACATTCGCTGCCTGGAAGGTCAATACTTACCAGGAAGTTCGTGCTGGTTGTGGCCGGGTTCTGACTTGCCATAAGACGAAGGATGTTTGTTGTCAGCCCGTCATCGACGGTAAAGTTAAGGCTTGTCTGGTTGGTATTGTTAAGCACGTCCCATGCACGGAAGGTGAGGCTGTGCGCTCCATTTTCAAGATGAGGAATGTTGTAGGCGACAGAGCCTCTTGTAAAGTCACCAAACTCATGCGTATAGTATTCGTTGACGTTATATGTAAGGTCGCCTCGTCCGTCGATACACAGCGTAAGGTCGTGACCGATGCCGTTGCCGCTGGAACTTATGCCACTTGCATCGGTTAGTTGAGCCACGAAAAGGGGTGTGGCATTGACTTTGCCGCCATCCTGGAAACCTTCATCGTTAAGATAGGCAAAGATTTGAGGCCCGTCTTTGTCAAAGTCGGTATCTTCCACCATGCCGCCCAGAGGAATATCCTCGTTGTAGCCATTGGCTTCTGTGTTCCTGTCATCGTTGATGGCATAGAACACAAAACGACCAGTCTCGTCCGAGAAGTTGATGTCAATCGGTATGATGAATTCCTCGTTGAACACACCGGAACGCACGCTGTCCTGCGATTCATATAGCATATTGTTGCGGTCTGTGAAGGTGAAGGCCGTTGTCGCTCTGGCATTGTTGTGGCAGGTGATAGTCTCCTTGTTGTCAAAGAGACGTGTGTATATGATGCCATTGAAGCTGGTCATGGGTGTGCCGTCTGCCTGTTCTATATGGCCGGAAAGCCTGACTCGCTCGCCCGCCTTCAATGGAATCTGCGTGCCATCCACGTCCTTGTCGTTTATCTTGTCTAAGACAATCTTCTGTAAAGGATTGCCCATGGTAAGAGCTGGATCGCCAAGCAAGGCATATTGCAGCTTGTTCTCCAGATAGCCAGCTTCTCGTCCGTCGCTGATGATGCTGTTCTTTGCCAATCGGATGGCATCGCCGATGCGGTTTCGCCTGTAGTTCCCATCTTGTGTGAAGAGGTATTGCATGAAGTAACGATTCATGTTGTAGTTCTGGCTGGCAAAGACGGTGCGTGCCGTCCCGTAGAAGGCTAACGCACCTCCTTTTGGGTTGAGCACGGCAGACTCACCGATATTCCCGATGTATGAGTCGAAAGGCATGACATCGCATGCACATGTTACCCACAAAGGTAGTTTTGTACTTTTGCTTGACTCGAAGTCTTCGCGCAACAGGACAAATTCGTGGCTGAATCCGTAGGTGGCGGCATGGCCTGTGTAGTTCATCACCAAAGCGCCTTCGCTCATTTGCTTTTTGATTTGTTTTGTCGCTTCGGGATAAGTGTTGTTGTTTGCGGTGCTGACACGGGTGTAGGCATCCCACATTATCTTGTGTACCTCTAAACCAGGGAACTTGGCGATGATGTTCTCTGCCACATTGTTGGCATACCTCATGTGTTCGTTCTCGTCGCCGTCGTCGCCGAGCATGTAAATAAGATTTTTCCATGGACCTGCATTCTGGTTGCTGAGATACGCTATGGTTTTGTCCACCATGATTTTTGCATCGCTGGGCAGAACGACAGGAAAGCGTCCGATGCCTATATCACTCTTGTCACGAAGGATGTTGTTGCCTTCGCCATCGTCAAGCAGTCCGAAATAATCTTCCATGACATAGCTCTTGGTGTCGCTGAAACTGTTTTCGCTTTCGTAGCAAAGCAGGAAGTCGTCGGGGTTGAGGTTGCGACAACTGCCGGAAAGCATACGGTTGTCCCACACACAGTCACCGAAGAGCAAAAGATACCGAGGTGAAACATCTACGCTTTCTGCCTTGTCGTAGAGCATTTTCATAAAGAGGCGATAGGCTGTTGGGTCCGGCGTACCGCTTGAGAATTCGTTGTAGATTTGGTCAGCCCGTACGATGCCTACGCGCAGTCCTTCGTACTGTTGGTGTGCATTTGCCAGACGCTGGGCTTCTGAAAGCAACTTGCCACTGGCCGGTATGATGATGACCATGTCAAGGTTGTCAAGGCTGTGCAGGTCCTGATTGGCAACGCTTCCAACGACAGTGGGTTCAGGAAAAGTGCCTGTGGTGTTGAATGCCACGAAATGCTCTCCGCCATTGTCCACATTGGCATAATATGTGTTACCCTCCCGTGTGCATTCCACGAGTGCGTCCCTTGCTCCGACACTGCCGGTGCGGATGACCTTAACATTAGAGCCGCCGATGCAAAAACGGGCAGGACCGCCATTCGCATCCTGCATCGTGAAGTCCACATAAGCGTAGCCGTTGGTGGAGGTGTTGAGGTCACGGTCATAACTATAGGCAAGATAGTCAAGGTGTGCTTTCTTGTTAGCTACAGAGCGAAGGTTGACGCTGAGGGTGGCGGGTGTGCCAAGTTTGTTTCCTTCCGAATCTTCGATATTGTCCAAGGAGAAGTTGCGTGAGGTGGATGTGGCACAGATGTAGTCTCCTGGAGGTAAGATGCTTAAGCTGCCTGCTTTATTTCCGTTGATTGTGACTTCAACTGTGTTTGAAGTGCTTTCCGAGCCGGTAATCACGACTGTAAGCTTTCCGTTTCCTACCGGGTTGTTGGCCGAAAGTGAATAAGTGTGGCTGTTATTGTTGGCATAGTTCTCGCCGTCGAAGAGATGACGTCCGATGGGGTTCCATGCAAATTCATCCTTTTCGTAAAGAGCATGTGCTCTCGTGGTGAGTTCTCCATTCCGGGGAAGGCTGGGATCGTAGGTAAGTGTCTCCAATGTGGATGGCACGCTTTCCTCTGTCAAGAAGTAGCAGGCATTTCGGGCGTAGGTGTTGAGAATGCGTGTATCGTTCTCCCAATAGACAAGACCGTTGCCCCAGAAAATCCAACTGTCCGTGTCCCTGTTGTAATAGAGTGGCACTTCGACCAGGTCGTCATAATGTGTGCCCTCGCTGATAAGTTCTGGCAGGAGATGCCCGCCGTAGCCATAGAGGTGAACATTGTCGGGATTGCTGAAACCCATCTTTTTGAGCGAAGCACGCGAGAACTGATAAAGCCCGTCCTCGGTGATGCTTACCTTCACCCATTTGCCGCTTGCAAGCTTGGAGTGTGCGGCATAGCGTCCTTCGCCAGCAGTCATCCTCCTGGCTTTATGCCTTCCTCTTGGAGTGGCATTTATGACAATCTGTGCGCTGACAAGCTTCTCGTATCTTGTGCCATTACGACGAACAGGGATGAACGAGATGTCGAGCAAGCCATTCCCACGCTCTATGCCGACGAATGTCTCAACGTCTATCGTCTCGCTCAATAGGCTGTCGAATTGCTCTGCCACCTGTGCCTCTTTGCCGCTCAGCGGAGCATACTCGGGGTAGAGTAGGGAGACGGTGTACGTGTGTGTCCTGTAGTCTGTCTCTAAAGGTACTACCTCAGTATAGACAGGCAGTACAGAATCTATCTTCATCTCATTCCAGTCGAGGCTGGTGAAGGTCAGTTCTTGTTGTGCATGGATGCCCTGCGTCAGTGCGGCAAGCATCAGTATGGTGATAAACCTGTTCATTTGCTCTTTATTTCACATTAAACTCCAAAACTCTTTCTCCTTCCAGATAGCCTTCCAAGTGATCCTCAACGTTCACCGGTCCCACACCGACAGGCGTCCCCGTGAAGATGATGTCGCCCGTCTTTAGTGTGAAGAACTGGCTGATGAAACTCACCAGTCGGTCAACCCCGAAGAGCATGTCGGCTGTGCAACCCGTCTGGACCTGTTCGCCATTGCGAAGCAGATGGAACTTTAGTTCCTGAATGCCTTTTCCGAAGTGTGAGAGAGGCATCCACCGACCAATGGCTGCACTTCCGTCGAAGCCCTTGCAAAGGTCCCAGGGCAGTCCCTTTTGACGTAGCTGTTCCTGCAAGTCGCGTGCCGTAAAGTCAATCCCCACTGTCACCTCGTCGTAGTAGCGGTGAGCAAAGCGCTCAGGAATGCTACGCCCCAAATGATTGATGCGTACACAAAGTTCTGTTTCGTAGTCACATCGCTTCGTGTAGGCAGGGATAAAAAACGGCATACCCCGCGTCAGCAAGGCAGATTCCGCCTTCGTGAATACCACTGGCTCTTCTATATTTAATAACGAATTTTGCAGCTCTTTATTGTGTGCTGCATAGTTCATGCCTATACCAAATATCTTCATTTCGGGCGTAAAGTTAAGAAAAATATCGTTAGTTCTGTATAGATAAAGTGGTTTTATTTCATTGATATTTTAATTTTAACACAAAAGGAAAACGATCGCCGCATTGCGGGTTTTATATTTTACGTCGTAAATTGTACGTTTTACGACGTAATTTGTACATTTCACGTCGTAAATTATACATTTTACGTCGCAAATTGGAGATTTTTCTGTTAGGAAAGAATGATTTCATACCGCTGAAAGGAATTTTTCTGCATTTTATATCGTAATTTGACTTCTTCGATAGATTTCTTCTCTCGGAAATACACAAATAAATTTGGTATTTCTTTCGTTTATTTGTACCTTTGCGTCCGATATTATATAAATTAGGGTATAACAACATGGAATTAGCAACGAAATACAGCCCCGCTGAGGTCGAGGCGAAGTGGTATGAGTATTGGACAAAGCATAAGCTTTTTGCAAGCAAGCCTGATGGCCGCGAACCCTATACCATCGTCATTCCGCCGCCAAACGTGACGGGTGTGCTCCACATGGGACACATGCTCAACAACACCATTCAGGACATACTGATTCGTAAGGCACGCCTCGACGGGAAGAACGCCTGCTGGGTGCCTGGCACCGACCACGCCTCTATCGCCACAGAAGCTAAGGTGGTGAACCGCTTGGCAGAGCAGGGCATCAAAAAGCGCGACCTTACGCGCGAGGAGTTCCTCAAGCACGCTTGGGCTTGGACAGAGGAGCACGGGGGCATCATCCTCAAGCAGCTCCGCAAGCTTGGCGCAAGTTGCGATTGGGACCGCACGGCCTTCACGATGGACGAGAAGCGCAGTGAAAGTGTCCTCAAAGTCTTCTGCGACCTCTACGACAAAGGTCTCATCTATCGCGGCCTCCGCATGGTCAACTGGGATCCGAAGGCACAGACGGTGCTCTCCACGGAAGAGGTCATCTACCGCGACGAGAAGAGCAAACTGTATTATCTCAAATACTACCTGGCCAGTCCCGTCTGTTGCGTTGACAACGCAACAGACGAAACGGGGGACATCGTCCACAAAGACGAGAAGGGTTACTATGCCGTCGTTGCCACCACGCGCCCCGAGACCATCATGGGCGATACGGCAATGTGCATCAACCCCAAAGATCCGAAGAACCAATGGCTGCGCGGGCAGAAAGTCATCGTGCCGCTTGTAGGCCGCGTCATTCCTGTCATAGAGGATCGTTATGTTGACATCGAGTTCGGCACGGGTTGCCTGAAGGTGACGCCTGCCCACGATGTAAACGACTACCAGTTGGGCAAGACACATAACCTTGAAACCATCGACATCTTCAACCCTGACGGCACCATCAGTGAACAGTCGCCTCTCTATGTGGGCATGGACCGCATGGCGTGCCGTAAGCAGATAGCAAAGGACCTTGAGGCCGCAGGTCTCCTTGAGAAGGTGGAGGACTATGAGAACAAGGTGGGCTATAGCGAGCGCAACCAGGACACAGCCGTAGAGCCGCGCCTCTGCAAGCAATGGTTCCTTTCGATGAAGCACATGGCCGACATCGCTCTGCCGCCCGTGCTCGAAGGCAAACTCAAGTTCCATCCCACGAAGTACGTCACGACCTACCGCAACTGGTTGGAGAACATACAGGACTGGTGCATTAGCCGCCAGCTTTGGTGGGGACACAGGATTCCGGCTTACTTCATCAGCCCCCTCCCAACCTCCCCTGAGGGGGAGGAGAGCGAGCGCTTCGTGGTTGCTTTGACACCTGAAGATGCTCTCGTTAAGGCACAGGAGAAGTACGGAAAGGACATCACGATGGACATGCTTCACCGCGACGAAGATGCCCTCGACACATGGTTCTCGTCTTGGCTTTGGCCCATCTCCCTCTTCGATGGCATCAACAATCCTGGCAACGAGGAGATTAAGTACTATTATCCCACAAGCGACCTCGTGACAGGTCCCGACATCATCTTCTTCTGGGTGGCACGCATGATAATGGCCGGCGAGGAGTACATGGGCGACATTCCCTTCCGTAACGTCTATTTCACAGGCATTGTCCGCGACAAGCTTGGCAGGAAGATGAGCAAGTCGCTCGGCAACTCGCCCGACCCGCTCAAACTTATTGAAGACTATGGTGCCGACGGTGTGCGCATGGGCATGATGCTTGCCGCTCCAGCAGGCAACGACATCCTCTTCGACGAACAACTCTGCCAGCAGGGTGCTGCTTTCTGCAACAAGATATGGAACGCCTTCCGTCTCGTCAAAGGTTGGGAAGTGAGCAACGACCTCGCCCAGCCCGAAGCCAATGCCACCGCCGTTGCTTGGATGCATGCAAAACTCAACGATACCTTCGCAGAGATTAACGACCTCTACAGCAAATATCGCCTAAACGAGGCACTGATGGCTGTCTTCAAGCTCTTCACCGACGAGTTCAGCGGCTGGTTCCTCGAAATGATAAAGCCTGCTTATCAGGCACCCATCGACAGCAAGACACTTGCTGCCACGCTCGACATCTTCGACCAGCTTCTGCACATCATACATCCCTTCATGCCCTTCATCACCGAAGAACTCTGGCAACACATCGCCGAGCGTAAGGAAGGTGAGTCACTGATGGTGTCTGTCTTCAAGACTGCCGCTCCCACGAAAGAAGATGCAAAGCTCATCGCCCAAGTCGAGGAGATGAAGCAGATTGTGAGCGGCGTGCGTGCCATTCGTCAGAGCAAGAACATCTCGCCGCGCGAGCCTCTGCCTTTGCAGGTAATAGGTTCTGCCAAAGAAGGCGTGACAAGCATACCTGCCTTTGCTGCCATCATCGGGAAGCTTGCAGGACTGAGCCAGATAGAGAATGTCTGCGAGAAGGGCGAGGGCACACAGGCTTTCCTCGTTGGCACAGACGAATATGCCGTGCCTCTTGGCAACCTGATAGACGCAGATGCTGAGCGCGAGAAGGCCGAGACGGAGATTAAGCGTCTGCAAGGCTTCATGGCAGGCATCGAGAAGAAGTTGCAGAACGAGCGCTTCGTGCAGAATGCTCCTGCACAAGTCGTAGAGCTGGAGCGTAAGAAACTTGCCGATGCACAAAGCAAGATAGCTGCCCTTGAAGCAACCATCAAAGCCCTCGGATAATCAATGGACGAAAAGGCGCGTATCCTGCAACTTCGGGAGGAACTGCATCAGCACAACTTCCGATATTATGTGGAGAACAATCCTGTCATTTCTGACCAGGAGTTCGACTTCCTCATGCATGAGTTGCAGGACCTCGAGACGAAGCATCCTGAACTGTTCGATGCCAACAGCCCTACGCAACGAGTGGGCAGCGACCTCAACAACGAGTTTGAGACGGTGGTTCACTCCCGTCCCATGCTCAGCCTTGGCAATACCTACAATCGCGAGGAGGTGGCCGACTTCTGGCAAAGGGTGAGCGAAGGTTTGATGGGAGCGCCTTTCCAAGTGTGTTGTGAACTGAAGTTTGACGGATTGAGCATCAGCCTCCATTACGAGGACGGCCGATTGGTTCGGGCTGTTACGAGAGGCGACGGCGTGCAGGGCGATGATGTGACAGCCAATGTGCGAACCATCCGAAGCATTCCCTTGTTGCTTCCCAAAGATGGCGACTATCCCCGCCAGTTTGAAATTCGCGGCGAAGTCTTGATGCCGTGGAAGTCTTTCGACCGTCTCAATAAAGAAAGAGAAGAGGCTGGAGAGCCTCTCTTCGCCAATCCTCGCAACGCCGCAAGCGGTACGCTCAAGAGCAAGAACAGCAGTACCGTGGCACAAAGAGGCTTGGATGCTTACCTTTATTATTTATTAGGCGATGGCATTCCTGGTGACGGACACTATCAGAACCTTGAGGCTGCCAAGAAATGGGGCTTCCAGGTAAGTGAGCACATGCGTCTCGTCAATACTTTGGACGAAGTGTTTGCCTATATCGACTATTGGGACAAGGAGCGCAGGAACCTTCCCGTCGCAACAGATGGTGTCGTGCTGAAGGTCAATTCTCTGGCCCAGCAGAAAAGCCTTGGCATAACGGCCAAGAGTCCGCGTTGGGCAATTGCCTATAAGTTCCAGGCAGAGCAGGCAGAGACAACACTTCGACAAGTTGTCTTTCAGGTTGGAAGAACGGGAGCCGTTACACCTGTGGCAAATATGGATCCTGTACAGTTGGCAGGCACACAAGTACGGCGAGCCACACTTCACAATGCCGACGTAATGGCTTCGCTTGACCTGCACATCGGCGACCGCGTGCTTGTAGAGAAGGGAGGCGAGATTATTCCGAAGATAGTGGGGAAAGCCCCCTCCCCAGACCCCTCCCCCGAGGAGGAGGGGAGAAAGCTGCGCCAAGAAAGCCTCCCTCCTCGGGGGGAGGTTTGGAGGGGGGCTATCTCCTTTGTGGACCGCTGCCCAGTCTGCGGCTCGAAGCTTGTCCGTTATGAGGGCGAGGCGGCACATTATTGTCCGAATGACACGGGTTGCCCACCGCTCATTCTTGGCAGGATAGAACACTTTATCAGCCGTAAGGCCATGAACATCAACTCGCTTGGCCCTGAGACGGTCGATGAATACTATCGTCAAGGTCTCATCCATGATGCGGCTGATCTGTATGAACTCCTCCCCCCCGGGGGAGGTCGGGAGGGGGATAAGGTTCTCGCAAGTATCTCTGAGAGCAAGCAGGTTCCTTTCGAACGCGTCCTTTATGCCATCGGCATTCGCTTTGTCGGCGAGATTGCAGCCAAGACCTTGGCTCGCTATTATGGTAGCATAGATAAGGTGGCTGAAGCTTCGATGGAGAGCCTGATGCAAATCAACGGCATTGGCGAAGTCATCGCAAAGAGTGTCATAGAGTATTTTGCCAATCCCATCAATCGCGCCTTCGTGGAACGTCTGCGCAGCTATGGCCTGCAGATGGAAATCGGCGAACAGCAGAAGCAGGCACAGTCCGACAAACTCGACGGACAGTCAATCGTCATCAGCGGTGTGTTCCAGCATCACAGCCGCGACGAGTACAAAGCTCTCATCGAGCAACACGGCGGCAAGAACGTAGGCAGCATCAGCGCAAAGACGAGCTTCGTCCTTGCTGGCGACAACATAGGGCCATCAAAATTAGAGAAGGCCCAGAAACTCGGCATCCGCATTATGAGCGAAGACGAGTTCCTGATTATTATCCAAGGCGAAAAGGGACAAAACTGAACACAAAGACACAAAGGCACAAAGACAATAGCACAGCCACAGAATCCCAAAAGACACAAAGATTGTGTCGCTTTTAGCTTTGTGTCTTCGTGTCTTTGTGTTCCCTTAATTCCTCGGCGCTGGCCAACATTGAGCGGATTGGTTCTCGCTTTTTATCCTTTTTGCAGATTTATTGCAGGGATTGCGATAAATATAATAAATAATGTATAATGATGTGAAATTGCCTTCAGGTGTGGCTGCCTACATTGTGTCAGGCGTGAATAACGGCAAGCTGACCTACCAAAAGATTGCTGATGGTGATGATGAAAATCATAAAACCGTACCTGCTGGTACTGCCTTTATGCTCTACTCCGATTCTAAGGATACTCGTGACGTGAACCCTTCCTTTACAAACAATCTGCTTCATGGCAGCGACACGAAGACCACTACTTATGGTGGTGCAATATACTACAAACTGACATACAACAACGCCGGAACCGTCTTTGGTTGGTACTGGGGTGCAGATGGTGGTGCAGCTTTCGAATCGCCTGCCAACAAGGCTTGGTTGGCACTGCCGGCTGCTCCTGCTGGAGTACGTATGTTCCTCGGCCTGCCTGGTGATGATGATGATGTCACAGGCATTGCATCGATTGAGAACAAGCAACAGAAGGCAGAGCATGTGTGGTACGACCTGAACGGTCGCCGCGTCAACACTCCCACGACGAAGGGTATTTACTTCAAGGACGGTCGCAAAATGGTGATTAAATAATAGTCTGAACAATTAATCCAACACGGTTATGAACAGGAAAGGATATATGAAGCCATCGATGATGGCTGATAAGGCACAGGCTGCTAATCAGATATTGACAGTGAGTAAAGATGTAGGACTTCACGATGAAGTGAGCAGCAATAGTTCTTATGTTCGTGAGAGCAGCTGTGGCGACGATGATTCTAATAGCATCTGGGACGAGGAATGGTAGAACGGGAAACTGAACGATTTTTGGCTTGTCGACGCGTCGGCAAGGATGAACGAGATTCAGTTTTATTATTTGTTGCTGCCCGAAGGTCTCAATGGCGAGGCTTTCGGGCAGCGACTTATTCGTAGAACGTGCGGAATGCTTCGATGCAATAGAGGTGGTCGGCTACGGCGGCTGTCTCGCGGCAGCTATGCATGGCAAGGAGAGGATTGCCCATATCGACACCACGGACAGGAAGCGAAGAGGCAAGGATATTGCCGAGCGTGCTGCCGCCAGCCACATCGCTATGGTTCACGAAGCGTTGGCAAGGCACGCCTGCCTTCTCGCAAATGCCCGCAAAGACGGCTGCCGACACGGCATCGCTGGCATACTTCTGGGCGGCATTGAACTTGATGACAGGTCCGCCTCCGAGCACGGGATGGTTCGTCAGGTCGTACTTCTCGCTATAGTTGGGATGCCAGGCATGAGCATTATCGGCAGACACCATAAAGGCCTTTTCCACGCTTCGATGGAAGTCCTCGGCTGTGCCTCCTTGCGCCAAGACGATACGCTGGAGGAGGTTTGCAAGGAACGGACTGCCCGCACCCTGTTTTGTTTGCGAGCCAGTCTCTTCGTTATCGAAGATGGCGAGAACCTGCGTCACCTTCGGTGTATTCTCTCCACTTTGCAGAAGTGCCTGAAGGCCCGCATGAACCATACTGAGGTCATCAAGCCTGCCGCTGGAGATGAATTCGTCGTGGATGCCGAAGGTGCAGGCAGGCGTGGCATCCGCAAGGTAGAGGTCGAAGTCGAGGATGTCCTTGGGCTTGACCTTCAGCTCCTCGCATATCAGGTTTATGAGCAGGTTGCCGCGCTCCAACTCGTCGTTGATAATGCCCAGGATGGGCAGCATGTCCTTCTGCTTGCTCAGCTTCACGCCATCGTTCACCTGTCGGTTGAAGTGGATGGCAAGATTGCTGATTTGCAGAAGCGGACGACCGACATGCAGGAGCTTTGTGCTTGGGTTCATCACGTCCTCTGAACGCACGATGACGCGACCTGCAAGCGTGAGCGGACGGTCGAACCAAGTGCTCATAATCGGGCCTCCATAAACCTCTGTGTTGAGGCGGACGATGCCGCCCTCGCCCGTCATCTCGGCATTGGGCTTGATGCGGAAGGTCGGTGAGTCGCAATGTGCGCAGATAATGCGGAAGCCAGCCTCTGAGAGCGGCTCTGTACCAATACGGAAGGCATAGATGGAAGAGTCGTTCTTCGTCAGGAAGAACTGACGGCCGGGCTTCATTTCGCCAAGCTTGTCGCAGGCATCAAGGCTCTCAAAGCCTGCTCCTTTTAGTTTATTACTGATGGCCTCGACAGCCAGGAAGTTCACCGGCGAACTATCGAGGAATTGCAGAAGGTCGTTTATTGTGTTCATAATATGTAATTAATTATAAGTTCTTTCTCCGAAGATAAGGCTTCCTATACGAACCATAGTGCTGCCATACTGGATGGCTATCATATAGTCGTTGCTCATGCCCCATGAACACTCTGTCCATTGTGCCTTTATTTGCAAAAAGAGTTGATGGGCTTGCTCAAACTCGGAAGCAATAAGGGCTTTGTCATCTGTGTTTGTTGCCATACACATAAGGCCAACTATGCTTACATTTGTGTATTGCTTCCACTTTCCGCTTTCCATAAAGAGAAGCAATTCGTTGGGATCAAAGCCATACTTCGTTTCCTCTTGAGCAACTCTGACCTCTAAAAGTACAGGGATGGTGCGCTGGCAACGCTTGGCCTGTTTGTCTATCTCTTTCAACAGGTGTTCAGAATCAACCGCATGAATAAGGCTAATGAATGGTGCGATGTACTTTACTTTGTTCGTCTGAAGGTGGCCGATGAAGTGCCACTCTATGTCCTTTGGCAGTGCTTCATACTTTCCGACAAGCTCTTGAACGTGGCTCTCGCCAAATATGCGTTGTCCGCCATCGTATGCTTCCTGTATGAGCGACGCGGGGTGATATTTACTGACAGCCACAAGGCGAACACCTTCTGGCAACGCTTGTTTGATGCTATTTATTCTTTCACTTACCATTTCCTTTTTGCCTAATGTCTTTCCTTTGTGAGTAAACCAGGATAACCACATCAACGAGATTGCTGCTTCTGTGATTACATTGCAAATTTACATTTAGCTTATGTATTTTCCAAATTTTCAGTGCCAATTTTATTGTTATATGGATTATCCATAGAAGAAAGACGATTTTATTCAGTGAGACAAGCATAAAATTCAGAAAAATTATCTATATTTGCAGGAAAATAGAATTAGAATTGACAAAAATGAAGGAAGAAAAGAAAGCGGCGAAAAAGAAAGCAGCAAAGAAAAGCGTCAAGACTTTGGAGAGTATCCTTGATCTGAATGCTAACAATATATGGGAACTGGACGAGTTTGCCATAGCCGAAACATGGGAGAAGGAACGCGAGGAGGAGGATTTCAGTATCAGTGAACAGAAGCTTCTAAATACGATAAGGCTGGCCTTTGAGGTCGTGCATTACAATCCGGAAAATGAACGTGATGTTAATAAATACGAGAATGGAGGATGGGCGAAGCTAACGCATTGTCAGGAGTCGAAAGGCTGTGTGGCAATCCGCCGAAAGGCCATTGAGCGCATCACAGACCTGAGCTATGAGAATATAAAGCACATAGGAGCGCCTATGCTATTAGAACTCATCAGTCGCAACTTTGGCGGCGGATGGGATTCCATATCCCTTTCCATTCGCGACATCATTGAGACAGGGTTCGAAATAAGCACCACACAACTGCCAGCAAGCCGTATTCATGCACCAGGGGGCACTCTTGAGAAAAAGGTGGCACAGGGCTTCGATGTCCTTGAAATTCCCAAGGGGACATGGGTGGAAGCGATATTCGCAAAGAAGAAAGATCCTACCCCAAAGATTCATTACGATATTTCCGAAAGAGAATATGACGAGGATGGCAATCCCGTCTCTCTCCCAGAAGATTATGAAATGAGAGACGATGATGATGGCATGGAAAATGACGACACCTATTACAGCAGCCTCACTCCAGAAGCCAATGTAAAGGATCTTGAAGAAGAAGGTCTGTCTATCGAGGACGTTAGCGAAGACGACGAGTAAATTCTGCACAGACAATTCCTGTGGCAACGGCTACATTAAGGCTCTCGGTCGTCGGTGAGCCTTGTGGATAGTTAGGAACATAAAGACGACGGTTGACAAGTTCTGCCACTTCCTTGCTGATACCGTTCCCTTCATTGCCCATCACAATAATGCCATTCGGGGAAAGTTCTTCCCCGTAGATGTCCTTTCCGTCAAGAAACGTGCCATATACAGGCATTTTTGTCTTCCCCAAGACTTCAGACAGCTTGCAATAGCACACTTTAACTCTTGCCAATGCCCCCATACACGACTGTACGCACTTGGGATTATATACGTCTGCCATCCCGTCGCTACACAGGACATGTCGAATGCCAAACCAATCGGCAATGCGAAGGATGGTGCCCAGATTGCCAGGATCCTGTATGCCATCTAAGGCCAAAACAAGTTGGTGGTCGGAGTCTTGAGACAGGAAATCAGCAGTATGATGTGGAATAGGCATTACAGCCAAAACGCATTGCGGAGTGCGCAAAAGGCTTGCTCTTTCCAATTCTTCCTGACTTACCTCATCCACATCTTTAACATCTGCCAAAAGATGTTGGTTCCTGTCCAACCATTCTTTCGTGGCTGCAACATAGACAGGACTGGAGTAGGGAAGCAGTTCGCCGACAAGCTTCGGTCCCTCTGCCACAAATGCATTATGCTCTATGCGATACTTGCGCAATTCCAACGATTTAATCCATTTAATACGCGCTTTACTTATCATCTTCTGTTAAGAAATAGACATTAGAATTTGTTTCTTGTTTTGCGTACAAAGGTACAACTTTTAATTCATAGTTATAATATAAATTATAATTCTTAATTTTAATTCTTAAATTCTTTGTATCTTTGCCAGCGTGAAAGTCTATAAACGCCACATAAAGCTATTCTTTTTGCTGCATTTCCTCATTCTGTTGAGCGGATGCCACACGTCACGTTTCATTCCAGAGGACGGATATCTGCTTACGAAGACAAGCATATCCTGCGAGGACAAGCATGTAAAGACCGACGAATTACAAGCTTGTCTGCCGCAACGCCCAAACAACAAGTGGTTCTCAATTTTCAAGGTTCCTCTCGGAATCTATAGTCTTTCGGGCAGAGATAGCACAAAGCGAATCAACCGTTTCCTGCAACATCTCGGTGAGGCTCCGGTTATTTATGACCGTGAACGGACGATGGGGGCTTGTAGAAACATGCAACTCAGCGTCCGCAATATGGGTTATCTTGGCGCAGAGGTCTTTCTGATTGAGAAAACAAAGAAAAATCGCATAAAGATTGATTACCATGTAGTCCCTCACGAGCGCTACCATGTTTTGAACTTTTCGCTCAATGTCATGGACGATACGCTTCGAAAGACGCTTGACAGCCTTGAATATAAGCCGGCAATGCTTCAAGAAGTTAATAAAAAGAACAAACCCTATAGTATCAATGCCCTTGAATCGGAACGCAGCAAACTCTACAATATGCTTCTTGATAATGGCTACTATAAGTTCAACAAGGAATACATACACTTTCGTGTTGACACGACACTTGGACGTCATTTGGCAGATGTGGAAATGATAGTAAAGCAGGCAAGATGGGATACAGAAAGTTCCGACCTCACACATCATCGCTATCATATTGGTGACATTAAATATACATTCCCCACAGAGGGTGCTTTCTTGCGTCCGACGGTTTTAAGGAACGCTACGGCCATCAACAGCGGAGGACTCTACCGGGAATCCAAGATGCATGAAACGTACACCCGTATGATGCGGCTAAGCGCTGTTATGGCAACAAGTGTCAGGGTAGAGGAGAGGAAAGATTTGTCTGACACACTTGATGTCAACATCTCGCTCACACCAAATAAGCGCAACTCTTTTGGTGCAGAGCTTGAGGGCACAAACTCTGCGGGCGACTTTGGTGCTGCCGTTAGTCTTTCCTATCAGAACCGCAACTTATTCCGTGGCTCTGAACTTTTCAACATAAAACTCCGCGGTGCATTTGAGGCAATCAAAGGCTTGAGTGGCTATGCAGACCAGAATTTCATAGAGTACAGCATCGAGTCTGGCATTACTTTCCCCGACTTCAAATTTCCTTTCCTTCGTTCTGCTTTCCGACGAGAAGCACAGGCAACAACAGAAATAAATATCAGCTTCGACTCGCAAGACCGGCCAGAATTCCATCGTCGTGTGTTGACAGGCGCACTGCGTTACCGATGGTCTCGCTTGAAGGGACAGTTGCAGCACCGCTTCGACCTATTAAACCTTGACTATGTCTTCATGCCATGGATAAGCGATACATTCCGCGACAAATACCTCAGCGATCCGCAGAATCGTAATGCCATCTTAAAGTATAACTACGAAAATCTTTTCATAATGAACTGGAGCTATCATTTGTCTTATAGTTCCAGGCCTCTTGGCACTTCAGCATCGAATTACGGAACCAACGCATATACGCTTCGGCTTGGCATAGAGACTGCTGGCAATATGCTTTATGCCATTAGCAACGCAACTGGCGCCAAACAGCATGATGACGGGCAATTCCAGTATTTTGGCATCGGCTATGCCCAGTATGCCAAGTTTGATGTGGCTTTCTGCAAGAGTTTCCTCATTAACAAGAACAATTCGCTGGCACTTCATGCAGCTCTTGGCATCGCATTCCCTTATGGTAATTCTACCATTCTGCCCTATGAAAAGCGGTATTTCAGTGGCGGTGCCAACAGCGTACGTGGCTGGAGTGTCCGTGAGCTAGGCCCTGGTAGCTTCCAAGGAACCGACGGTCGCATTGATTTCATCAACCAGACAGGCGACATCAAGCTCGACTTGAATGCAGAATACAGAACACATCTGTTTTGGAAGCTCGACGGCGCAGCCTTTATCGATGCAGGTAATATCTGGACCATCCGCGACTATAAAGACCAGCCAGGCGGCCAGTTCCGATTCGACAAGTTCTGGGAACAGATTGCCGTCTCCTACGGACTTGGACTTCGTCTTAACTTCAACTATTTTATCCTAAGGTTCGACGGAGGCATGAAAGCCATACATCCTGCCTATACAGACAGATGGCAGCATTTCCCAATAATTCATCCGAAGTTCAAACGCGACTTCACCTTCCACTTTGCCGTCGGAATGCCTTTCTAAGTTAGCTGCGCATAGTAGCCTAACTTGTAGAACTGCAACAGCTTGACACACGGCTTTTCCCCCAACAAGTTACGCTCTATCATGTTACGAGTAATGCGGAAAGCGACAGAAACAAATGAAATAAAATGTAGTTTGCTCAAACGAGAGTAAACAGTCAGGAGTGAAGAATAGCCTCTCATCTCCTCTTTCATTTGAAAAAGAGTTTGCATAGACTCTTTTGTCTTTTCCAAAAAAGCAACATTTTCTTCTATGTCGGTGTTCAGTAAAGGATTGTCTATGTGCCGCACCTTAACTCCGCCGCATTCAAACGTTTTCCCCATCAATGTGTCTTCGTAGCCATAAGTGCGTATCTTTTCATTGAAAGGATACTGAAGGGCAACTTTTCGTGGCATCATAAAATTAAAAGACCTGATGCATAAGTAGGGATGAAGGTTGCGTTGCTCTGCCGTAAAATGCGGTTCACAAGACTTCTCGTACAGATAGCGTAAAGAAACACGGGGAGAGGGAAGAACATCAGGATGCAGAATCCCGCCGCAAAGAACGGCATCCGTAGGACATTCTGCCACATAACGATGAATGAAATCCTCGCTTGTTACTTCTGCATCGCTGTCAACAAAGAGGAGATAGTCTCCAGAGGATTCACGTACCAACTTGTTCCGGGTGGCCGCTCGTCCTTTGTTCACTTCTGACATTAGGGCACGACAACAAGGCAGACTTCCGACCTTTTCGTTATCCTGCCTTGCTTTTGTATCGATTGATGCATCGTCGGCAACAAGAATCTCAAAATCATATCCTTCCTGATTGCACTGACGATGCAAAGCTGTCGCCAACTTCAGACACGACTGATTATAGGCAGGAATTAGGATTGATAATTTCATGTATGGCTATTCCCAGCCTTTTACCATTTTGATAGCTGTGATTGCACACTCGTCGCCTTTGTTGCCCAACATCCCACCGCTGCGTTCTTGTGCCTGTTCCAAAGTATTGCAGGTAAGCAAGCCGTAGATAACAGGTATCTTACCTTCGCGGTTTAAGTCGGCAAGACCTTGGGTTGTGCCTTGACAGATATATTCAAAGTGGGGCGTGTCGCCACGAATCACACAGCCAATGGCTATTACGGCATCTACCAAACCGGAATTGACAAGGCGCGATGCGCCGTAAACCAGCTCAAAACTGCCTGGGACGAATTTCACTTTAATGTCCTCTTCGCGAATGCCGTGCTTGATAAGAGTCTTACAAGCACCATCAAAAAGGGCACTCGTAATCTTGTCGTTCCATTCGCTGACAACGATACCCACTCTCATGCCCGTTGCATCAGGCACGGAATGGATGTCGTAATCAGAAAGGTTATGAAGAAAAGTCGCCATTACTGAGCTGTCTCAATGTACTTATCTATCTCGTAATAGATATTGCTTTGCTGATATTTGCTCTTAATCTGATTGAAGCAGTCTAAGGCCTTATCGTTCTGTCCCAAAGCCATATATAACTGACCGGCTTGGAGCAGGCATGTGGGGCTGATGGAATTGTTGTCGGCTTCTTTGGCTGCTTTCAAGAGCAATTCGGCAGCTTTCTCGTTCTCACCGAGTTCTGCATAGCAGTTACCTTCAAGGGCAATTGCAGCGGGGCTAATCATAGCGTCGCCACAACCATCGAACTTGTCCAACATATCAATGGCTTCCTGATACTTTTCTGTGGCAGCATAGCACTTGGCAGCGTAAAGACATGCAATGTTGCCGGCTTTTGTGCAGCCAAATTCGTCAATGACAGAAAGGAAACCCATGTTGATGCCGTCGCCATTGAGTGCTTTCTCATAGTTGCCATCCATAAAGGCCTGTTGAGCATAGAAAATGCTTTCGTTGGCACGATTGTTGCGCGGAGTGATGTAGAACTGGTGTACAAGCAGTGCTATGATAATGATAGCAATCAGTCCACCGCCGCCATAGAGGATGGCATTTTTGTTTTTCTCGTAAAATGTTCTTGAGGCAGCGAGTGTTTCATCGAACTCGTTCACCTGCTTTTTGTTGTTGTTCTTAGACATTTTATTATTATTATTTAATTTAATTTTGCGTGCAAAGATACGACTTATTTTCCAAATAACAAATTAACTTATCTAAAAAATCCTTTATCATTCTGTTTTACGAATTGTTTTGAAGGTTATTTCAGAAAGCAACTATACCTGAGTGCATCTTATAGGCACAGAAACCTCGCGGATTCCTTAGAGCCACAGCATCGCAAATGCGGAAGAAACCGAAACATTCATAAATGGGGCTTTTTACTTTCGGCAGAAAGAAAAATGAGACGAAGCACGCGACAAAAGCCATCATGCCACAGCAAGTTCTTTAATTTGCGACGTAAATTGTAGAAATTACGTCGTGAATTGTACAATTTACGTCGTAAAACGTACAAATTACGACGTAAAACGAAGAATTGTTTGTTCCGTACAAACTTTCTCCCGCAAGAGTGCGCTAAATCTTTTCCCATCCTGCTGCACTTTTATTTTTGTTTTGTGTGCAAAATCAGAAAATAATTGTGATTTATGAATTACGAATTGTGAATTATTTCATACCTTTGCAAAAGAAATGAAACTGACAGACCTTACTATATTTAATTATAAGAACATTGCGGAGGCAGAACTGCATTTTTCTCCCAAGCTGAACTGCTTCATTGGAGACAATGGACAGGGCAAGACAAATGTGCTGGATGCCATCCATTTCCTGAGTTTCTGCCGCAGTTACAGCAGCAGTATTGATGTGTTGAGCGTCAGGCACGAACAGGAGTTTATGTCGTTACAGGGCTTTTATGAGAACGAGGACGGTACAACCGAGGATATCCATATAGGCTTGAAAGTGGGGCAGAAGAAAATTGTTCGAAGAGGCAAGAAGGCCTACCGTCGTATTTCGGAACATATTGGACTCATTCCGCTTGTCATGGTGTCGCCTGCAGATCAGATTCTTGTTTTGGGCGGCAGCGACGAAAGGCGTCGCTTCATCGACATGGTGATTTGTCAATACGATACCTCATACACAGAGGCTCTGATGCGCTATAATAAAGCTTTGCTTCAACGAAACGCCTTGCTCAAAGCGGAAGAAGAGCCTGATAGCGAGGTCATGCTTGTCTTCGAGGAACAAATGGCTAATGAAGGCGAGTATATTTACAGGAAACGCAGCGAATATATCTCCGAACTCATTCCCGTATTCCAACAATTCTACAATCAGATTTCCCAGAACAAAGAACAGGTGGAACTGCGCTACATCTCCCACCTCCAAAGAGGCCCTTTGTTAGAACAACTAATGGCAAGTCGTTTCAAAGAAAGGGCAGTAGGCTATTCCCTGCATGGCGTTCACAAGGACGACCTCGACATGTTGCAAGGCGGTTATCCTGTGCGCAAGGAAGGCTCTCAAGGCCAGAGCAAGACTTTCCTCATAGCCTTAAAACTGGCGCAATTTGACTTCCTAAGCCGTACAGGAACACGTACCACACCACTGCTTTTGCTTGACGACATTTTTGACAAGCTTGATGCAGACAGGGTGGAGCAAATCGTGAAACTGGTCGGAGGAAGTCAACGCTTTGGGCAGATATTCATTACGGATACCAATCGCGATCATTTGGATGCCATTCTTGCCTCGATGAAAAGCGACAACAAGATATTTTATGTTGACAGGGGGGAGGTGAAGGCATGATACACATGAAGTCGCGACCTTTGCAAGATGTTTTGTTGGCATACCTTCGTCAAGAGGGCCTCGAAACGCCTCTGTTGGAATACCGCATCACTCAAGCATGGCCTGAAGTAATGGGCGAAACGATTAGTCGCTACACTAAGCAGGCTTTTGTGCGGGAAAGCAAGCTGCAGGTGCAAATCACAAGTGCTCCACTCCGCCAAAACCTTATGATGGAGCACAAACGCATTGCCAAGAAGCTTAATGACTATGTCGGTTCCCCTGTCATCAGCGATGTTTGCTTCTTCTAATTTTGCATTTTGAATTATTTGTCGTACCTTTGCGCCCGAAAAAGTAAATGGTACATGCTTAAATGTTAAATAATAAGATGTTAAGAATAGCAGTACAGTCGAAAGGACGTCTTTTTGAAGATACAATGGCTTTGCTTGCCGAGGCAGGCATCAAGGTGAGTAGCAGCAAACGGACCTTGCTCGTACAGAGCAGCAACTTTCCCGTCGAAATACTTTATCTTCGAGATGATGATATCCCTCAAAGCGTGGCAAGCGGTGTTGCCGACCTTGGAATTGTAGGCCAGAACGAGTTTGAAGAACGGGCAGAAGATGCAGAGGTGGTTCGTCCCCTGGGCTTCAGCAAGTGTCGTCTCTCCCTGGCAGTTCCAAAGGGTTGTGGCTATTATGGCCTGAAATGGTTCGAAGGCAAGAAGATTGCCACGAGTTATCCCAATATCCTTCGTCGCTATATGCAGAACAATCATATTGCTGCAGACATTCATATCATTACGGGCAGTGTGGAAATAAGCCCTGGCATAGGTCTTGCCGATGCCATCTTTGACATTGTCAGCAGTGGCTCGACACTTGTCAGCAATAACCTGTTGGAGGTGGAGACCGTGATGCAAAGCGAAGCCATTCTCATTGCCAACAAGAATCTTGATGATGAAAAGAAGGCCGTGCTTGATGAATTGCTCTTTCGCATAGAAGCCGTCAAGAACGCTGAAGACAAGAAATATGTGTTGATGAATGTCCCGACAGAACGCTTGAAGGATATTGTTGAGGTTCTGCCTGGTGTTAAAAGCCCGACGGTCATGCCTCTTGCCACAGATGGCTGGAGTAGCGTGCACACTGTTATCGAAGAGAAACGCTTTTGGGAGATTATTCGGGAGCTGAAAGGTCTTGGCGCAGAAGGCATCCTTGTCGTGCCCATCGAGAAAATGATTCCATAGACATGAACATCTATAAATATCCTACTTCAGAGGAACTTGATGCTTTGTTGAAGCGGCCTGCCCGTGATGCGTCGGAACTGAACGCCACCGTCGCTGCTGTCCTTCAGGACGTGAGGCAGCGGGGAGATGCAGCCGTCCACGAGTATGAAGAACGCTTCGACAAGGTATGTCTCACTGAACTTGCAGTTACAGAGGATGAGATTCTGGCAGCAGAAACTTTTGTCAGCGAAGATTTGAAGGGGGCTATCCGCCTGGCTCACCAGAACATCAAACGCTTCCACGAGGCGCAGCGTTTCGAGGGCGAGCACATTCAAGTGACCAAAGGTGTGGAATGTTGGCAGAAGTCTGTTGCAATAGAGAAAGTAGGTCTTTATATACCAGGCGGTACTGCACCTCTCTTCAGCACCGTACTTATGCTTGCTACACCTGCGAAGATAGCAGGATGCAAAGAGATTGTGCTCTGCACGCCGCCTTCAAAAGACGGGAGCGTCAATCCCGCCATCCTTGTTGCTGCGAAAGTTGCAGGTGTGAGCCGCATTTACAAGATAGGAGGCGTTCAGGCTATTGGCGCAATGGCTTATGGCACAGAGAGTGTGCCAAAGGTATATAAGATATTTGGTCCGGGCAACCAGTTCGTGATGTGTGCCAAGCAGCAAGTCAGCCTGCACGATGTCGCCATCGACATGCCAGCAGGCCCAAGCGAAGTGGAAGTGCTTGCTGACGAAACAAGCAATGTCTCCTTCGTTGCTGCAGACCTTCTCAGTCAGGCGGAACACGGCATTGACAGCCAGGTGCTACTTGTTTGCAAGAACGTCGAGACAGCCAAGCAAGTGGAGGCGGAAGTGGAGCGTCAGCTTGCTCTTTTGCCAAGAAAGGACATCGCAGTCCAAGCTCTTGAACACAGCAAGGCCATCGTAGTGCATGACGACGACGAAATGATGGAAGTCACGAATCGTTATGCCCCGGAGCACCTCATCATAGAGACCGCCAATTATATGGAGCTTGAGCAAAAGGTGATTAATGCAGGAAGCGTATTCTTGGGTTCGTTGACACCAGAAAGTGCAGGTGATTATGCAAGCGGAACTAACCACACCCTGCCCACTAACGGCTATGCTGTGGCTTATAGCGGCGTGAATCTCGACAGCTTCTGCCGCAAGATAACCTTCCAACATATCCAACCCGAAGGCATTAAGGCAATAGGTCGAGCCGTAGAGCTGATGGCCGAAGCCGAAGGACTTGATGCTCACAAGAATGCAATGACTTTGAGGAAGTTGACAATTGAAAGTTGAAAATTGAAACATGGACTTTGAACTACAAAAGCTTGTTCGCCCTAATATCTGGGCACTTGAACCATACAGTTGTGCCCGAGATGAATTCAAGGGAATGGATGCACACGTCTTTCTTGATGCAAACGAGAACCCTTACAATGAACCGATAAATCGTTATCCCGATCCATTGCAAGAGAAGTTGAAAGCGCGTCTTGCTCCCTTGAAAGGAGTGCGACCTTCACAGATATTCCTTGGCAACGGAAGCGATGAAGCTATTGACCTTGTTTACCGTATTTTCTGCATTCCTGGCAAGGATAATGTAGTCGCCATAGCACCCACTTATGGCATGTACAAAGTGTGTGCTGACATTAACGATGTTGAATACAGAAGTGTTCCATTGTCAGAGGATTGGCAGTTTGAACCTAAAGCGCTGCTCAATGCGGCTGATGCGAACACAAAGGTCATTTGGATTTGCTCGCCTAACAATCCAACAGGCAATGATTTCTCTCGCGAATCCATTCACGAGGTGCTAATGAGGTTCAATGGGATCATTGTTGTTGATGAAGCTTACTCTGACTTCTCTACCAACCAACCTTTTCGCAGTGCGCTTGACAAATATCCGAACTTGATTGTCCTGAACACATTCAGCAAGGCTTGGGCTTCGGCTGCTATTCGTTTAGGTATGGCATTTGCGAGCGAGGATATCCTTGCACTTTTTAATAAGGTGAAATATCCTTACAATGTCAATCAACTCACTCAAGAGAAAGCCAACGCCCTGCTTAATGACATAGGTGCTATTGACAACTGGCTTGCACAGATCAGACGCGAAAAACAGAATGTCCTGCCAGCCCTAAATGAGCTGCCTATCGTACAGAAGGTGTTCCCAACGGATGCCAACTTCGTGCTTGTCCGTGTGACGGATGCAGACAGTGTTTACCACTATTTGATAGAGAAAGGCATTGTGGTTCGCAATCGCAATCGTGTCCAGCTATGCAAAGATTGCCTTCGCATCACGATTGGTACGAGACAAGAAAACAACGAACTGCTTGGAGCGTTGCGTTTCTACAAATAAAAAGCAATGAAACAGCGAATTTTATTCATCGACCGAGACGGCACAATACTTCGTGAGCCTGCTGACGAACAGATAGACAGTTTCGAGAAATTCAGCTTTGTGCCTGGAGCAATCAGTGCTCTGCATTTCTTGCGCCTGCATACCGACTTCCTTTTTGTGATGGTCAGCAATCAGGATGGGCTTGGTACAGAGAGCTATCCTGAAGATACTTTCTGGCCAACGCAGAACCTCATGCTCAACATCCTCAAGGGCGAGGGCATCACCTTCGACGCCATACACATCGACCGAAGTTTCCCGAAGGACAACCTGCCGACGCGCAAGCCAGGTACTGCCATGCTCACCGACTATATGACAGGGGACTATGACTTGGAAGGAAGTTTTGTGATTGGTGACAGACAGACGGATGCAAAGCTTGCCGATAACCTTGGTTGCCGTAGTCTCATTCTTGGCGCTGACATGACTTGGGAGAAGATAACCGAACTCATCTTCGCAGGTGAAAGGACGGCGACAGTCAGGCGTACCACAAAGGAGACGGACATCGAAGTGCGCGTCTGCTTGGATGGCAACGGCAAGTGCGACATACAGACAGGCTTGGGCTTCTTCGACCACATGTTGGAACAGATTGCCAAGCACGGCATGATTGACCTATATATTCGTTGCAATGGGGATTTGCAGGTCGATGAGCACCACACGATAGAGGATGTGGCATTGGCTTTGGGCGAGTGCATCCGCAAGGCTTTGGGCGACAAGCGGGGCATAGAGCGCTATGGCTTCTGCCTGCCTATGGATGACTGCTTTTGCCAGGTTGCAATGGACTTCGGAGGCCGTCCCTGGCTCGTTTGGGCTGCAGAGTTCCATCGCGAGAAGGTTGGCGAGATGCCGACAGAAATGTTCCTCCATTTCTTCAAGAGCTTCTCCGACAGTGCCGCTATCAACCTCAACATCAAGGCAGAAGGGCAGAATGAGCACCATAAGATTGAAGGTATCTTCAAAGCTTTTGCCCGCAGCCTCCGGATGGCTGTACGTCGGGACATCAATCACTTCCAACTGCCATCAAGCAAAGGAACACTATAGTTTGACAATTGGACAATTTGACAATCAAACAATTTATTGTGAAATAGTAAAATTGTGAAATGATAAATACAAGGTTTTCTTCCTCGCTTCTCGAAAAGGCCGTCATGGAAATTAACCGACTACCAGGCATTGGAAGTAAGACGGCTCTGCGACTTGCCTTGCACCTTCTTCGTCAAGAAGAGGGCAGGGTAGAGGCTTTGGCAGAAAGCCTCGTCAAGATGCGCAGGGGGGTACATTACTGCAAGGTATGCCACAATATCTGCGACGATGAACGTTGCGAGATATGCAGTAACCCTAATCGCGAAAGCAGTCTTGTCTGTGTGGTGGAGAACGTACAGGATGTGATGGCTATTGAGAACACGATGCAGTATCGAGGTCTTTATCATGTCCTTGGTGGCGTTATCAGTCCAATGGACGGTATCGGCCCAAGTGATCTTCAGATAGAAAGCCTCGTAGAGCGTGTCCGTCAGGGTGGGGTAGAGGAAGTCATCCTTGCCTTAAGCCCGACAATGGAAGGCGACACCACCAACTTCTACATCTTTCGCAAACTGGAAGAAACAAGTGTCAAAGTGACCGTCATAGCCAGAGGCATAGCACAGAACGATGAACTGCAATACACAGATGAAGTGACACTTGGACGCGCCCTTGCAGGCAGGGTGCCTTTCGGCAAATAGCCTCCGCGTGTCGTCATAATGAAATAACGAACAATTCACACAATGTTAATTTACATTCTTACTTTGTTTTGCGCAGCAATGATTTTGCTTTCGGCTTTCTTTGCCATTCGGTATCGGAAAGTGAATGCTTACATACGCATGACGGCAGTGGCGGTGGCAGCAATTTTTGTACTGTTCCTCTACTTCCACTTCGATGATACCACGCAACTTTATGGTCTTGGCATCTTAGCCATTGCGTTCCTGTTCCCCTTATATGATATTAAAAAGAGACAGGATTAAAATTGTGAAATTGTTAGATTATCAAATTGTAAAATACTATTGTGTTAAAAGGCAATAAAATAAGGCTGAGAGCCGTTGAGCCAGAAGATCTCGACCTCATGTATCTTATAGAAAACGATACAGAGTTATGGCCTTATGGTCAGGCTTCAGTACCTTTCTCATACTTTGCCCTCAAACAATATATTGCAGAGAGCAGCAACGACATCTTCCGCGACCGCCAGTTGCGGCTCGTCATAGAGACAGCCGATGGCATCAGCGTTGGCTTCGTTGATTTGCAGAACTACGAGCCTCTTCATCATCGGGCAGAAGTGGGTATTGTCATCGTGCCAGAGCAGCAACGTCGAGGCCTCGCCACAGAAGCCCTACGCCTGCTGACGAACTACGTCTCCGCTCATTGGGGCATCCATCAACTCTATGCCTTTGTGCCAGAATGCAATGCTGCGTCCATAGCCCTTTTTCAGAGTTGCGGATACAAACAAACTGCCATCCTACAGGATTGGTTGAGTACCCCCTCTGGCTGGCAGTCGGTGTTGGTTTTTCATTACATCAATATCCACTCAGAATTTACTTCCCCACGCAGAATCTACTTTCCCACGCACCAACGGCAATCCACGTAATATCGGCGTTCTACGGCTTTAATCGGTACAAAGCTAATTTTCGAAAGTCTTTTCGAAAGTAAGTGAAAGTGCAAATACTTGATAATAAGCACTTTGACAGTTCAACTTGTACCGCGCCTTTTTGCTCGACTTGAGAAATGCTCGCTAGAATGTATTATCCCACTGGATATCTACAAGTTTCTCTTTGTTCGCTACATATTTCAATTCTGCCGCAAAGTTACACATTTTTCACGAAAAACGTGCAGAATGCGCTATCTTTTTTATAATTCATTCCAACGAATGGAATATGATTCTAACAGTTTGATGGGTATTTGCAGTTCGGTAGCGGTTTTGCGCCAGTCTTTGATGGCGGCACGAACCTCTTCGATAATTTCTGATGCTTCTTGGCGTTCAAGCATGTAGCTCTCACTTGCAGAGAGTAAGGCGTTGATGTCCGACTCTTCTGTGTATGAGTCTATGAGCAAGCATTGATGTGACTTTGCTCCTGGATTGATATCGTATGCAGGAGAGAGCGTCCAGCCTTTCGAGGTAAGCAGGAAACCATGATTGCGGAAGTGGTCGTCGGTGTTGCCAAACATAACGTTGAATGCCACTCTGCGATAGAGTTCGCGGAGATTCTGACGCACATCGGTACACCCACGAAGAATGAAATCAACGATGTCAAGATAGCCGTTCCCTGTGCTGCTGCCAGCACCATCATCAAGACCAAGCAACGACATAGCGGAAGCAAAATGAATGCGACGGCCCTCTGCTGTTCTATCGAAGCGTTCTGAAAGAAGCAGGTCACGGTCTTTTGAAATCTTGATGGTTCGCGTCTTTGCCACGTTGATGCCAGCCTTGGCCGCAAGTTGATGCGAGAAGTGCTCAATAAGCTCGGTATTCTCCAAATCCTTTTTAGATGGGAACTTAGCCACATATAGTTTGCCGTCCGTATCAACCACGTTGGCCTTAGGGCGAGCACCGCCAAGCGAGGTTCCAGGGTCAATCAACTGGTCAAGCCAGCGTTGTTCCGGCAATTCATTGCGTTCCTCTGCCAACTCAATCTCATGGCACGCATCGCACAAGGCGCGAAGGCTTTCAATCGGAGGTACAAGGTATTTCTTGCTTGCATTTATATAGCCATCGCTATCTTCCTCTTTGTAACGTATGCCTCCCATACGGGTGAAGTCTTCAATCCCTATGAGGTAGTCGTAATTCGTGAGCATACGTTTCGACCTACCTTCCTGTTGAGCAGTCAGTCGCTCTCTACGGTCAAGCAACAAACGTCCCCAGCGATCGGGGAAGGAATCCTTGACAAAGCCGAACACATTATCATTACCACGTGGATGCTGCAATGAAGGGACATTCATCAGATCACCGCTCAGCAGAATGCCACCATGCTGCTTCAGCCATTCGCGCGAGTATTCGAAAACAAAATGGTCCTTGCCACGAATATGTTCGTAGCCTAACGTTCCTATCTCCTGTGGGGCAGAGAGAAAGTCAAAATCTGCGTAAACTGTAATTCTTTTCATTTTCTGAGTAATTCTGCATCCTGAAGTTGTCTGCCAAGAGCATCGTCAGCAGCCAACAGGGTGATGTCCTTTTCCAGATTAAGTGCAAAGAGTACACGCGCATAGATTCCCATGGAAACCGTTGGGTCGCCATGCTCCACTTTAGAGACAGTCAGACGCGTTACAGTAGCCCTGTCTGCTATGTCCTGCATAGACAAATGCCTGCGCTTGCGGGCCAACATGATTTGCTCGCCCATAATCTTCAGGTTCTGGCTCAATGCCCTTGGCATCGTTTTACCAAATGTATTCTTTCCCATAATTGTATCTTATTGGGTGCAAAGATAAATAAAAATGTTTAATATAACAAACATTTTAATAAAAATTTGAAGCTTGACCCTTGTTTTTTATTATTTTGGTGCGAAAACAGTACTCCATCAGTCAGTCTGGTGGGACTTTTTGCTGTTCTCGCTTTCAGAATTTGTTAAAAGACCAATATTTTTGTCTGTACGCTCATATTTTTAGCAAAACTTGATGATTTCTGCTAAAAAATCGTTATCTTTGTACCCAGTATTATATAATAATGTGTAACATGGAAAGTAAAGACTTAAATCGCCT
>CAMZAE010000010.1 GCA_947304115.1 uncultured Prevotellaceae bacterium
GCAAGACTTCACGCTCATTGGTGTTCTTGCCAGCAGAATTACGAATGTCCCAACCCAGAATCTCGAACAATGGGTCAAGGAACTCGTTTCTCACCTGAGTTTCATTGAAACGCGATGTGCGATAAACCTCCTTGCCTTGCTCGTATTTCTGGACGAGGGTTCGTATTTTGTTTTTTATTTCGTTTATCATAAGATTTTATTACGATGTATTTTAAACTATCTATCAGAGTCTTTTCTCAATTCATTTAACGTTTTACCCTTGTAACTAAAGTACTTAGGACCTTGATAAGCCCCTGAAGAGTTTTGCTTGTTTTCTGGCAAAAATTCACGTGTAAAGGCCGAGAGAGACCAAAGGCGGCCTTGGTATTCCACTTTATCATCTGATGCCACGATGACAGACAGGTTCAATTCATCGAAGACAACTGTATCACCAACATTTAATCCAATCATGTGGAACTTAAACGGTGGTTTCTGCGCTCTGCGTTCATTCTCTTTGCTGTATGCTTCTATATTCTTGTCCTCCTCCTTGCTCTTGCTGATGACAGGTTTTCCATCAACATAAACAGCCAATTCTGCATCTTCGAGTAAATCTGCTATATCACGCATAATATCGAGAGCTACGGAAGGAGCGATATTGAAGAATTCACGATTCTGACGAATGCGCAAATCCGTCAAGCGGTCAATCTGCTTGTGAATTTGCTTTTCAACCTTATCGAACTTTGATGTCTTTAAAGTTGCATAAATCTCAAATGGCAGAGGAACTGCCGTATTGTCTAACTCCTTAGAGCGCACATCTACTGGACGCGAACTCTTTCCTATCTTGACCCAATCTTCGCGAAAGCTTGGATTGGTAAGTATATAAACGTAACCTAGACTATTGTCGTTGCTCATATTGCATTTATATTACGGCCTCTGGTTTTTCTATCACCATATACCTAGCGCCACTTTTAACAAGTGTATCCCAACCATACGGACAGTTATCACGCAGGTAGATGGATTGCTCGGTAATGGTTTTATCATTCTTATCATCGTATGACTCCGAGGCTACACTGACAAGAGTAATGCACTTGCTACCTTGTTCAGAATCTTCTACCCAGTAATTGTCTTCTTCACAGTCGAGCCATTTGTTTGTGACAATCTCCTTTTCAATTCGCTGTGCAAGTGCCAGTCTTTCTTCTGCATCAGGGAGCAACTCTATCAACTTGCGATTATAATCCTTGTACAGTGATTTCGCTTTTTTCTTATCCGTCAGTTGTCTGACTTCTGCATCGTATTGGTGCATCAAGCTTTCAGCCTCTTTGAGAAGCTTGCGAGAGATTGGCTTGAAGTTACAGAACTCACCATCAACTGCAACCATCGGGAATCGACGCTGGGCATTGAGCCCCTTTTCGTCAAGCGAATACCACGTCACAATACAGAAGTCTTTGTTTCCTGCATTCCCTTCCACCTCGTTTGCCTCCATGAACACAAGAGGATGTGGAGCCATTCCAACAAAGGCATCGCCTTTCTTGAAACGTGGAGTTCCTTCCTTTATTTCGTTGTCAATCTTACTCATATTGCATTAATATTATTCAACTTCCATACCTTAGCCTGTTCCGTAAGATGGTACATCTGTTTGGGGTGATTAGGCTGGTCAGGATATTTTCTTTCTATAGACCCATCACTAAGTGCTGGATTTATATAATTATCACGGAAAGTCATTCTATGTTTAATACCACATAGCTCCATCATTTTGCTGACATTTAAATACTCGTCATGCATTAGTTGAACCAACTTTTCTACTTGAACGGAACTTGGACGATAGTTAGACGGTACTTGGACGGTACTTGAACGGTCAAACTCATTTTCGGTTGTCCACTCTGCCATCAATGTTGCCTTCAGGATGAATGCATCGACATGGAATGATGGGATAGCACAACCTTTTGTTTCCAACTCACTGCAGATACGGTCAATACCCTCGCCAAACTCCTTGACATACTTGTATGCCTTTAGGTATTGGGCGATCTTGGGATTACGAGAAAAGTGGGTATGACGTATGTTGTCTGGTCTCACTAGCCCAGGCAAATCTCCTGGAGTCTCAAAGACAAGGCGATCGTCAAACATCTTTATCTGTATCTCGGTGCCTTTGATGTTGTAGGCTCTGTGACAGCAACTATTGACAACCATCTCTTGTATGGCGTACTTTGAGTAGTTGCGACGAGTAACGAAAACACCATGCTCTCCGAGGAATGAGTGTTCACTGACTTGCGTTTCCAAATAGCTGATAGTGCTTCGAACCTGCTGAAGTATGGCACCCTCGAATGTCACATCTTTGATAACATTCATGTCTCTGCCCACTTTCTCCTCTTTTCCTTCATAACGGATGAAGCGAGTGCGGGCACGAGGGAAGAAACGCTGTGGATTCTTGCCAAAGAGAAGGATGCATGCAGTACTTACTTTCTGCTGCCCATCTGCCTCTATAACGAAATCATTATTCTCTCGCAGATACTCCATGCCAGACTTCCCATAGCCGATGACACTAATATAATCATTGACAAGAGTCATGTCAATATCATCGATGGTAGCACCATAAACATCCTTGTCTTCGTAATATCGTTCGCCCTTATCATAGAGGAGTTGCATGCGTTCGTCAAAGTTGAGTTTCTTGCTTTTGTCGCCTACCCGCATGAAACATTCGTCTGCTTGATTGGTATGAAGTTGACTGCTTGCAGGAATGTGCATTAGAAGAATGCGATTCTCCTTACCACTATAATCCGTACATGGCAGATACTCGCACCTAACTTTTACAGACGGATTGCAGAAGTCGAAAGGGACGCGAAGCAACTCATTGAGCCGTTCCTCGTTTCCATTAATCCCTTCTATTCTGCGAGTCTTGTCAGAAACGCCAATGGCAAGCACACCACCATCGGCATTAGCCATAGCCACAATAGGTATTGCTAATGCCTTGGGGTCAATCTGAATGCTCTTACAATCGAATGTCTGGCATTCTTTGCGAGCCTGTATTTCTTCTATTGTCATCGTTTTGGCTTATTTCTCTTGATTGAATTCTTCTTGTCTCACCAACTCCTGTACAGGCACTTCAAGCGCATTGGCTATTGCTATAAGTGCTTCAAGGCTTGGCTGGGTGGTATTGGTGACCCATTTGGAAATAGTTGCCTGATCCTTTCCAAGCTTATCCGCCAACCACTTGTTGTTTAGGTCGTGTTCTGCTAGAACGATTCTTATCCGATTTAATTTTGCCATGATAGATTTCTCTTATTTGAGGGCAAAGATACAAAAATTTATTCATAATTCAGTAGAATACACTTAATTTTTATTGTTTGTGGTGAAAATTTGATGATTTTATCAAGTATTTGGCGTCGTTACTTGCACAAACAAGTCATTTTGACAATGTAATCGCATTCCTCTTCGAGCATAATTTAATTTGCTGGCAATTTGCTGGCAACTTGCTGAAACAATCAAAATGCGGATACAAGCATGTCTAATATGCTGATAATCAGTGATAATTATAAACAAGTTTAATTTGCTGGTAATTTGCCAAAGAAAGAGACAATGGAGCTCTTTTACAGGTATTCCTGAATAAGAAAGTGCCAATAGTGGCAGATATTTAATGCGACCAAGACAAGCCTCACGACTAAAAGTTGCCAGTTTTGGCATATTTTAGTAATGACAGGGGCATTTCCGCATTCCATAATCAATCCAAATCAAGAAAATGTAGCAAGAATGTGATATTTTATGTGTTTTCTTTTGGTTGCTTGGGGATAAATCTGTACCTTTGCAGTGATTTTGTAACATGTTGATTATCAATGGTTATTTCCGTTTTTGCGACATGTGTGCAACATCCGGTGCTAACGCATTGATAGTCAGTTAAAGTCGTTTTCGAGGAGGTGAAGTAACAACTGATAATCAATAGTGAAACCTCATACGTACAGCCCAATTGAGCTGTACGTTTTTTTTATTCGGTATTTAGCGACAGACAGATATACAAGCAGGAATGAAAATAGTCCGATAAAAATGATGGTGTTTCAGGAATTATTCGTAACTTTACCGAACAAAAAACAATTCAGGCTCACAATGGCGGCTTTCCACATGCAAAGCAAAAGAGCAGTTACCATTGTCTTAGCCACACTGGGGCATCATTCTGAAAAAGGTAATGCTAATTCATAAAAGGAAATGAGAAATATCTTATTGATGGCTGTTGCCGTGCTGACGATTGGTACAGCAAACGCCCAGACAGACAGCACAGCAGTCAAGAGGAAAAGGGTGGGCGTCGTGCTCAGTGGCGGCGGAGCAAAGGGTATGGCGCACATCGGTGTGCTGAAGGTCTTAGAGAAAGCGGGCATACCTGTTGACATCGTAACCGGCACTTCGATGGGAAGCATTATCGGTGGTCTCTATTCCATAGGTTACAACGCCAATGCACTCGACTCTGTGGCACGGGCACAGGACTGGAGCTACGTCATCAGCGACAAGGAGGATATGCGCAAACAGAGCCTTAGAGACAGGCTGAGGCAGTACACCTACTTTTTTACCACGGGGCTGACCATCGGCAAACGCGACATGAATGCCGGCGGTCTGATTAAAGGAAAAAATCTGGCAGAATTGTTCCAGCAACTCTGCACGGGCTATACCGACTCGCTGGATTTCTCGAAGGACCTCCCCATTCCCTTTGCCTGCGTAGCAACGGACATCATAGACAACTCCGAGATTGATTTCCACAGTGGGCGACTTCCTCAGGCCATGCGCTCCTCTATGTCTATCCCCGGAGCCTTCTCCCCCGTCAGAATCGGCGAAAGAGTGCTGGTGGACGGCGGTTTGAAAAACAACTACCCTGCCGACATTGCCAAGGAGATGGGAGCAGAGATTATCATTGGTGTTACCGTGCAGGGTGCTCCAAAAGTGGCCGAAGACATGGGTGGCACAATGAGCATCATCAGCCAAATAGTGGACGTGAACTGCAAAAACAAGGTAGAGGACAATCTGGCAATTACAGACTTACACATGCAGGTGAACACCAAGGGCTACGGCTCTGCCAGTTTCTCTGCCGCAGCCATAGACACGCTCATTCGCCGAGGAGAAGAAGAGGCTATGCGCCATTGGGATGAGATTATTGCCTTGAAGCAGCGTATTGGTATTGACGAAGCGTTTCGTCCCACCATTCTTAATCCCCTGCGTCCGCAGGTTATGACAGAGAAGCAGCGCGTCACAAGCTATACTTTCGAGAATATGACTCCGCAGGCAGAGAAGTTCCTGCGCCAGAAATTCCATTTGCAGAAGAACGACAGCATTGATGTAAAATCTTCACAGGAAATCACCACCTGCATGCGCACCGACCTGTTCTACCAGACTGCCGAGTGCCGCTTCGTGCCAGACGGGGATGGCGTGCGTGTTATCATCACGGCAGGGAATCGGAAGACCGTTCAACTGCATGCTGGCATGCGCTACGATACGGAGGAACATGCCTCTTTGCAAGTTAGTGCAGAAATTCCCCTGAAGACATCGACTCCTGTTAACTCCGACATAACGCTCAGGCTGGGCAAGCGCATGATGGCACAATGCGACCTAACTTTCCATCCGCTCAGTTTTACCCGACCTACTGTTTCTTATTCCTTCCGCAGAAATGACATAGATGTCTATGTTCATGGAGACCACGACTACAATATCCTATACCATCAGCACCAGGCAGAGCTATTGCCTTTCAACTTCGATGTCCGGCACTTCAACCTGCAGATGGGACTGCGCTGGGATTATGTAAGATACCGAGACATATTGATGTCTGAAGAGAAAAGCACAACTCTGACACTTGATAACAAACACTATTTCAGCTATCGCGCCAGGGCAGACTATAACAACGAGGATAATTGGATTTTCCCCACTCGCGGTGCCCGTTTCAAGGCTGAGTATGCCTTTGTGACAGACAATTTCCTGCATCTCAACGGCCAATCGGGTATGAGTGATGTCAGTGCCAATTGGCGCATGTCGTTCACCTTTGGCAAACGGTTCACCCTCCAGCCCATGGTCTATGGCCGGATGCTCTTCGGCAACGAGGTTCACAACATCTTCGGCAACATCATCGGCGGTAATTGGTTCAGCCATTATATTGACCAGCAGATGCCTTTTGCAGGTGTCGGCAACATGGAGTATGTGGGAAAACAGTTCGTCGCCGCTCAACTTCAGGGACAAATGCGCATAGGCAAGAACCATTACGCATTATTACGCTTTGCCGCCGGCCAACAGTCCAACAGGCTGAAAGAACTCTTTGACGACCGCACGCTACTGGGCGGGCAGATTGCCTATTACTACAACACTATCTTCGGCCCTTTGGGCGCCACCTTTGGCTATAGCAACCACACCAAGAAACCATACTTCTTCCTTGATTTGGGATACGAATTCTAAAGTGCGTAACAGGGCGTTTGGAACAAATGCCATGCTCATAGGAAATAAGATAAGAACATAAAACAGGACACAAAAATGGGTAAGATTAAAACTATCGGCGTCTTGACGTCGGGCGGCGATGCCCCTGGCATGAACGCAGCCATTCGTTCCGTGACACGTGCCGGCATTTATAATGGCTTCAGCATCAAAGGCATCTACCGAGGCTACGAAGGACTCATTAATGGCGAGACAAAGGCCTTCACTACAGAAGATGTTTCGGGTATCATCTCTCGTGGCGGCACAATTCTGAAAACCGCCAGAAGCAAGGATTTTATGACACCTGAAGGCAGACAGAGGGCGTATGAGACTTGTCAGCGCGAAGAAATAGATGCGCTTGTCGTCATTGGTGGCAACGGTTCACTTTCCGGAGCACGTATTTTCGCAGAGGAATTCGACTTTCCTATCATTGGACTGCCCGGCACCATCGACAATGACCTTTACGGCACCGATGCCACCATCGGCTATGACACCACCATGAACACTATCATGGATTGTGTGGACCGCATCCGCGACACGGCCAATTCACACGAGCGCATTTTCTTCGTTGAAGTAATGGGACGCGAGGCTGGATACTTAGCCCAGAACACTGCCATTGCTTGCGGAGCAGAAGCAGCCATCATTCCCGAAGACATGACTGATGCCGACCAGTTGGCCGAATTCATGCATCGAGGCATCCGAAAGTCCAAGAAATCATGTATCGTCATCGTCTCTGAAAGCCCCAAGTGCGGTGCCCTCTACTATGCCGACCGTGTGAAGAAGGAGTTCCCGGGCTTCGATGTGCGTGTATCCATTCTCGGCCACCTGCAGCGCGGCGGCAGTCCGTCTGCCCGCGACCGCATCCTTGCCAGTTGCATGGGTGTAGGAGCTGTCGAGGCCATCAAGCAGGGCCAGCGTAACGTGATGATAGGCTATCGCTTTAACGATGTGGTCTATGTGCCGTTTAGCGAATGCATCCGCACTGACAAGCCTTTCGACAAGCGACTCATCAAGGTGCTCGACGAACTGAGCATTTAGAATCTTCCGCCGCCAAAGCCGCCAAAGCCGCCGCGATTGCCGGAAGGGCCATCACCACGACCACCAGAGGGGCCATCGCCACGATTGCCGTTGAAGCCTGCGGCACGGGCTTCCTTGCTGCCCATGAGGTTGAAGCGGTAGATGAAGTGCACCATGACATAGCTGTGTATGGCATTTGTCCAGGTGTCGCTGCGATTCGTCGCAGAGTAGCTGCGGCTGATGCTGGAACGCTGGCGCAGGATGTCGTACCACTGCACGCTGACCGTCGCATTCTTCGATTTGAGGAAGTTCTGGCTGATTTGGGCGTTCCAGATGAGTTCGTTAGTGTTCATGGTGGCATCGTCGTAGCCGCGACGACTTTGCTGTGAGATGTCGCTGCTGAACTGTAAGTTCCAAGGAGTGTTGATGACGACATTGCCGCCGTAGTTAAAGCTCCAGGTGTCGCGATTGCTGTTTTTCTGCATATCGTTACGTGCATGCAGGTAGTTCATACCGCCATTGACGCCGACTTCTATCAAGTCATTGCGATAATTGAGACGCAGGTCCTCGCCGAGATTGGTATTGCGGGTGGTGGACTTCTTCAACAGGTTATTGTCATTCATATATTTGAAAAGTCCATTCATATCGACAGTGCCTGTAATAAATGGTTTGGCTCCTGCATCAAGGTCGCTGCTGATGTAGCCTACGTTGTTGGAGTATTTGATGTTCTGGTTCCAGTGGAGGTTGAAGTGCTTCCCTTTGCCTATGGCCGTATTGAAGCCCATCCTTGCCCCTGCATTCCACCCGCCGTCGATGTTCATGGGACGGCTGTAGCTGATGCCGGATTCTGTGTCATAGATGGTAGCATTGCTGATGGAGCGGCGGTTCATGTTGGCATTGGCGCTGATGTTCCAGCCCATCTGCTTGTCAGTAATGTAGTTGTTGTAATCAATGTTGAAGCGGTCGTTCCAAGAACTCTTCAAACCGGCATTACCCGTGCTGATGCGAAGAGGATTACTGTTGTCCATCACCTCAATGAGGTTGGTCATGGAGGGCTGCGTCATACTGCCGAAATAGCGGACACGAAGCTGACTGGTGTTCGATATCTTCCATCGCATGTTGAAGCGTGGCGCCCAGTTCTGGATATGGCGCACGGTATCGATGTGGGTGCCCCGCTTGTCGTATTCCATATCCGTGCGCTGAGGTTGCCAATTGACACCCATATTGAAGCGAAGCTCCTGTCCGTTCTCGAACTTGCTGGTGTGGCGGAGCATGAGATTGACAGACTGATTAAGTTCCTTATACTTGGCATACTGGCTGTTCTCCATATCCTTTTCCAAATTCGTCAGGTCAATGTTATAACTCGAAAAGGGCAGACCAAGATATGTCCCATTATAAAGGTCAAGAGCCGTGACATCAGTAAGGCCTTCTTTTATCAAAGCTTTTTCCAGTTCCTTATAAATATCCATCTCTCGGTCGCTGTCCTGGAAGCGGAACTGCGCCTGATAGCTCAGTTGCAAGACAGTTCCTTTCAGAATGGGTTCGGTGTAGCTGATGCGCCCCTGATAGCTGTAACTCTTGGAGGGCGACATGATTTTCTGGTAGTCGGCATTCAAGTTGTCGGTTGTTCGTTGGAAATACTTAATCATTGAACGACTATAGGAGACGTTGTCAGACTCGCTGTAAGAGCCGTTGAGGTTAAGGGTTATGTTGCGGCCAGGCACAAAAAGGCGGCGGTTGATTTGCAACTCGCCGTTGACGTTGTTGCTGTGGCTGTTGCCATTATTAAAACGCTCGTTGCCATTGACAATGATGGCTTTCGGCGTTTCCGGCTTTTCATATTCCTCGACAGGGTCTGTCAGTCCAGCCTCAAAAGGACTCTGGTTGAAGGTGACGCTGTGGCTGTGCGAGAAACTGCTGCCATTCGAGTGGCTGAAGTTCGGACGGAACAGGATGTTTGTGAGGCTGTCGGGGAACCACTCGATTTGGAAGTTTGCGTTGATGTTCTGGTTCCAGTTGGTGCCTTGGTTCTTGGAGTTGGAGAACTGGCTTGCACCCGAGGTCATGAACATCTCGCTGTTGGTACGCGAGTTCGATTCGCTGTCACTGTTGCTGTAGCGCACATTGCCGCCCAGCTTCAGGAGGCCGGCAGAGTAGTCGGGCTTGCCATTCTCCCAGGCGAAGGTGGCACCAAGCATCGTACTTGTGGTGATACCGTTGCTCCCCCCACCCCAACGGCCTCCGCCGTCGTTGATGTTGTTACGGCTACCGATGACGGACAGGAACTTGTTGTCCATGAAACGGTTCACGTTGAACTTGCCTGAGTAACGGCTTTCCGTGCCGTATGCCCCGTCGAAGTTGCCTACCCAGCCGTCCTTCATGCCCTTCTTGACGGAAAGGTCAAGCACAGTCTCCTCCTCGCCGTCGTCGATACCGGTGATACGGCTGTAGTCGCTCTTCTTGTCGTAGGACTTGAGCTTCTTGATAAGTTTGGAGGGCAGGTTCTTCATCGCCATCTTTGTGTCGTTCTGGAAGTACTCCTTCCCGTCAACCATTATCTTCGAAATGCTCTTGCCGTTAATCTTGATGTTGCCCTCGTCGTCCACTTCCGCTCCAGGCAACTTCCTGACAAGCTCCTCCAGCATAGAGCCTTCGGGCAAACGGTAGGCATCGGCATTGTAGATGAACGTGTCGGCACTCATCTCCACCTGTGCCAGCTTTGCCGTCACCTCTGCCTCCTTGAGCACCTTGCTGTCCTCCTGAAGCGTAATCTCCCCGAGGTTGACGTTCTTGTTGCCCTTCGGTAGCACGATATTACGGGTATAGGACTGGTATCCGATGTAGCTGATGCGCAGGATGTAGTTGCCCGCCTTGACTGTCGGGAGCTTGAACTTGCCCTCAAGGTCGGACGAGACACCTGCCATCAGAACGCTGTCCTTGGGCTGAAGCAAAACGACCGCCGCCCCAGGCAGCACATCTTTCGTAGAGCCATCCATAACAATACCGCTGACGGTTACTTTCTGCGCCACAGCCATAATAGAGCAAAGGCAAAGTATGAGGAGAGAGGAGAACCTATTCATTTATTATATATATCTACAAATTACGGGGCTTCGCCCATTTACAAATCTTAGCCAATTATTATCAATAGACCGTGACAATGCGCAAAGGTTTATTCTTGGAGCAACAATTTGTATCGAAAAGTTTTTTTTGAAATATCAGACTGACCTCGTTCTCTTTCTAACCATTTGTTATTTTCATTTTCCCGCCGATATTCAACAGAATAAAACTCTTTCCCCTGCTGGCGGCAGGGGGAAGGTGGTGCCGTCCCAGGCAAGGCGGCCATTCACCCAGGTCTTCTCCACTTGCCAGTTGAAGGTACGGCCTTCCAGAGGACTCCAACCGCAGAGGCTCTCTATGCAGTCCTTTGTCACTGTCCACGGCTTGCGGCGCACAAGGACGAGGTCGGCGTAGTAGCCTTCACGAATGAAGCCGCGTTCCTTGATGCCATAGAGTTGGGCAGGGTTGTGGCACATCAACTCCACAGCCCTCTCAAGGCTGAGCACGCCCTCATCTACGAGAGAGAGCACGGCAGGCAAAGAGAACTGCACCATCGGCATTCCGCTCATGGCCTTCAAACCACCCTGCTTCTCGCTGAGCAGATGTGGTGCATGGTCGGTGGCAATGGTACGGATTCGCCCGTCGGTAAGAGCCTTGCGAAGGGCATCTCTGTCGGCAGCCGTCTTGATGGCTGGGTTGCACTTGATTCGGGAGCCAAGCGTCTCGTAGTCTTCGTCCGTGAAGAGCAGGTGCGGCACACAAGCCTCAGCAGTAATGCGGTCGTCGTCCGGAGAGAAGAGTTCCAGTTCCCGTGCCGTTGTAATGTGTGCCACATGCAACCGTGCGCCCTCCTCCTTGGCAAGCCTGACGGCAAGCTCGGTGCTTCGATAGCAGGCTTCGTGGTCGCGGATGAGAGGGTGAAGCCTCACCCCCTGCGCCTCTCCGAGGAGATGGGAGTCCTTTTGAATTCGCTCAAGGTTGGCATTTATTATAGATGTGTCCTCGCAATGTGTCACAATGAGCGAAGGTGAATCGCGGAAGATTTGCCGGAGCCGTTCTTCCTTGTCAACAAGCATACCGCCTGTGCTGCTGCCCATGAAAAGCTTCACACCAGGACACCCTGTTGTGTCGAGGTGCTTAATCTCCTCTATATTGTCATTGGTGGCACCGAGATAGAAGCCGTAGTTCACATGGCACCGCCCTTCGGCCAAGGCATAACGCTCCATCAAAAGTTGGAGCGTCGTGGTTTGCGGCACGACATTCGGCATGTCGAGCACCGTTGTCACGCCGCCTCTGGCAGCAGCTCTCGTCTCGCTCTCCATCGTGGCCTTGTGCGTAAGACCTGGCTCGCGCATGTGGACATGGCCGTCGATGATGCCAGGGAGCAGGACAGCTTCCCCCATCCCGCATGACTGTGAGACACCCTCTCCCTTGGAGTGGGCTGGGGTGAGGCTTCTTATCTTTCCGTCTTCAACAAGGACATCCGCCTGATAGCGTTTGCCCTCGTTCACAATGGTGACATCCTGTATGGTGAATTGGTCTGTCGGCATTGGTCATTATTCAAATACGGGCACAAATTTAGACAAACTTTTCGAATTTTTAAGCCTATCTGACAAAGAAAACATCCCGATATTGTCATATTGCGAATTTTTGCTTACATTTGTACGCAGGTCTTAAATAAACACGAACAATTCATTTATCACTAATCATAAAAACATGCACTATGAAAACGTCAATGAAACAAACATTCGTCGCCATCGGAATGGCACTTCTTCTGGCATCTTGTTCAGACAACAAACCTTTCAAAGAATATGCTTCCATTAAACAAGAAGCGTCAGACAAGTACGCTAAAATCTGTGAATCTGAAGTACGACGCGATTCGGAAAGTTTTTGGGAGTTCAATGAAAGATTCAATGAAAAGGTGGAAAAGGAGATGGAACCCTACAAACAGAAACTCCAGAAAATATATGAAAGTCTTGACGGCGTAGAGATAAAAACAGAGGCAACAGAGGAAACCGGCTTCACCATAGAAAAGGGCTTCACCATAGATATCGATGACGATGACGACGACAAGCAAATAGAACTTAAGGCAAAAGTAAAGGGCTATGAGTATGAGAAATTCATTAATACTGCTGCAATAGGCTACGATGGCGACACCCCTGTCCTCTTCCTCGCAGGATGCAAAAAAGCCCGCTACAGTCTCCACTTTGACGAGGAAGAAGGAACCATCTCCTTCCATTTAGGTGTATGCAGTCCAGAGGCCCTCGGCCGCATTGACAAAATTGTTCTGACGACCGACCTTGACCTTGCCTATAGTCTGGAACATATGATCGGATGAAGATAGGTAAGATTTCTCATGTCACCATGCCTACTTTAATCAAATAAATAAGCCATTATGAACATTATGAAAAAGAATCTATTATTGACACTTGTTGCTGCCTTCCTCCTAATGGCTATGCCACAGCAGACCAACGCACAGTTCCTGAAGAACCTTGGGAAGGCCCTCCAAAACGTAGGGGAAGGCGTGTTGAAAGACCTGACTACGCCCACGACAACAACACAACAACCCACAACGACGACCACAACGGCACAACCTGCCCAAACAAATGTGACAGAAGTCAAGGACCAGCCGTCTGCGGCAAAGGTGTTCATACTGGGCAATGGTTCGCTGGGGCCATTAAAGAAGGGTGTGCTTGTCAGCACATTCCCGAAACAGGTAGAAGGATTGTATGACAAGTTCGAGAAAAAGACGGAAGAGACCTACGGGGACAGTTATGACTCCGACGAGACATGGACGATAGAATACTACCTCTTCACAAAGGCAGGGAAGCCCGTATTCCGTGCCAACATTGACGAAGGGAACAAGAAAGTCCAGTCCTTCACACTGCTCGAAGGTGCCTCCAACATCAAAACAGCCAAAGGCATCTATGTGGGCTACTCCGCCCGCGAACTCTTCAAGAAGAACCTGGAATGGTATTTCGATTATGAGTCCGGACTCTTTTGCTCTGACGGAGAGTATTACTACACAGTCCCTTCAGAAGGCCTTGTACTGGGCGAAGGGACACCTGAAAAAATTACCGACCTCAAGCCCACAGCCAAGGTCAGCGAAATCAGTTACTGACAAGGCTCTGACGCACATCTGCGTTTGACAAATTGTCACCGCTTTCCTGTTTCTCGCTTCTTTTTGTCAAAACTAAAAATAGCAAAAACGGGAGGTTCCTGTGCTTTCTCAGCAATTTCCATACAGGGTGTTGGCCAACGCTCTGTGTTGCGTTGGCCAACGCAGCACAGAGCGTTTTAATTTCCCATAGTAAGCGTTTGTGGATTTTCTCAGCCAAAAATGGCGTTTTTTACGGTAAAATGGGCTGTTTTTGCTAAGCATAGTTGTCAAATCCTGCCTTTTGAACTTCAAAGACGAAACATAAGTCTCTCTGTTTCAGTGCGCCTTCGATTTAAGCGCAAAAAAACAAAAAAAGGTATAAAAGCATGGCCGAAGCCATTTTTCGCGCACCGCAACATAACCACAAACACCAAAATGTCAGCATTTTTGTTTTTTACGTTACGTTTTGTCAAAGTGCCGTTCCTGATTACAACCCATCAGAGCCATCGGCCTCACAAAGTGCAATGTTGAGACTTTTCTCCAACAATTTTTTATTCTTGACCTTTTTTTCTTTTTTTCTTTGTATCTTTGCAGACGAAACCCTAACGCCACTAAAACATGCAGCAACAGAAAATCATTATCCTGGACTTTGGCTCGCAGACAACCCAGCTTATTGCCCGCCGCCTGCGCGAACTGGACACGTTCTGCGAAATACTGCCCTACAACAAGTTCCCCGTTTCGGACACGGATGTCATTGGTGTCATCCTCTCCGGCTCGCCCTATTCCGTGCACGACTCCGAGGCTTTCAAGGTTGACCTCAGCCAATTCGTTGGCCGGCTGCCTGTGCTGGGCATCTGCTATGGAGCACAGTTCATCTCGCACAGCCTCGGCGGACGTGTTGAGAAAGCCGATTCGAGAGAATACGGACGTGCCCATCTGGAAACCGTAGATGCCGATAATCCGCTCTTCCGCGGCTTCGACCAGAACTCGCAAGTTTGGATGAGCCACGGCGACACCATTACCGCCATTCCCGAAGGCTTCAAAGTCATCGGCAGCACGAAGGATGTCACCAACGCCGCCTTCTGGTCTCCCTCTCCACTTGCCCCATGCCCCACGCCCCATGCCCCTGTCTTTGCCGTGCAGTTCCATCCCGAAGTGTTCCACACGCTGCAAGGCACCTTGCTCCTGAAGAACTTCGTGGTTGACATCTGTGGCAGCAAACAGGACTGGTCGCCTGCGAACTTTGTGGAGACAACGGTGGCAGAGCTAAAGGAGCAGATAGGCAATGACCGCGTCATCCTCGGCCTTTCTGGAGGCGTGGATAGCAGCGTGGCAGCCGTCCTGCTCAACCGTGCCATCGGAGACCGCCTGACATGCATCTTCGTGGATCATGGAATGCTTCGCAAGAACGAGTTCCAAAATGTGATGAAGGACTACGAGTGCCTGGGCCTGAACGTCATCGGAGTGGATGCCAGCCAGCGTTTCTTTGCCGACCTCGAAGGCGTGACAGAGCCGGAGAAGAAGCGCAAGATTATCGGCCGCGACTTCATCGAGGTCTTCAACGCCGAGGCAAAGAAGATTACGGACGCAAAGTGGTTGGCTCAAGGCACGATTTATCCTGACCGCATCGAAAGCCTTAACATAACGGGCAAGGTCATCAAGAGTCATCATAATGTTGGCGGTCTGCCCGAGGAGATGCACCTCAAGCTGTGCGAACCATTGAAGTGGCTTTTCAAGGACGAAGTGCGTCGCGTAGGCCGACAGCTTGGCATTCCAGAGCACCTCATAGGACGCCATCCATTCCCAGGGCCAGGCCTGGCAGTCCGCATCCTTGGCGCCATCACGCCAGAGAAAGTGCGCATCCTGCAAGAAGCCGACGACATCTTCATCCAAGGGTTGCGCGACTGGGGCCTCTACGACCAAATCTGGCAGGCAGGAGCCATTCTGCTCTCCGATGTCCGCAGCGTTGGCGTGATGGGCGACGAGCGCACTTACGAGAACCCCGTTGCACTTCGTGCCGTCACCAGTACCGATGCCATGACTGCCGACTGGGCACACCTGCCCTATGATTTCCTGGCAAAGGTCTCGAATGACATCATCAACAAGGTGAAGGGCGTGAACCGCGTTTGCTACGACATCTCCTCAAAGCCACCTTCGACCATTGAGTGGGAGTAATCGCCCTTTTTTGGGGATTTGGGATTAGGGATTGAGGATTAAGGATTAGGGATTAATTGAATATAAAGGTGTATGACTAAATACATTTCATTGTTTGCGGCAGCCCTGGCGGTTGTTTGCACCCTGCTTACGGCATGTGGGAAATCCGAGAAAGGGACAGAAGAAGTCCAGTATGTGAAAACGGCGCAGGCAAAACGAATAAGTGACGCGGCAGAACTAAGCTACCCTGGCAAGACAAAGAGTTCAGAAGAAGTGAACATTGCGTTCCGAGTAAGTGGGCCTATTCAACGCATTTTTGTAAAAGAAGGACAATATGTGAGCAAGGGACAACTCATCGCTCAAATGGACCCTCGCGACTACGAAGTACAGCTTTCTGCCACACAAGCCGAGTACGAGCAAATCAAAGCTGACGCCGAGCGAGTGATGGCACTGTATAAAGAAGATGGCACAACGGCGTCGAACTATGACCGTGCACGCTATGGCCTGCAACAAATCACAGAAAAACTGGCACACCACAAGAACCAACTCGCCGACACACGCCTCTATGCACCCATCAGCGGCTATATCCAAAACAAGATACACGAGTCGGGCGAAACCGTCAGTGCCGGAATGCCGGTCGTGTCGATGTTCAATGCCGGCGATGTGGAAATCGAGGTGTTCGTGCCTGCATCCGACTACGCCCGCCAGAACGACCTGCTCAGTGCTACCTGCTCCTTCGAGGTGACACCCGGCAAAACATATCCGCTCGAGATTGTTCGTGTAAGCAAGGAGGCCAATGCCAGCCAACTCTATGCGGCTCGTTTACGCATCAAGGGCGACTATGACCATAAGAAGATAACGCCAGGCATGTCCACAATGGTCTATGCTTCGTATCACGCTTCCGACGAAGTGAACGGCGTGACGATTCCCATTACAGCCATAGACAGAAAAGACGGACAGACCTACGTCTTCGTCCTCGACACGAAGACAGGCATCGTCAAGCGCCGCGAAGTAGAAGTGGGCCGCATCGACCTGAACGGCAACATACAAGTGCTTAAGGGCCTGAATCCGAATGAGACTGTTGTGTGCGCCGGAGTGCGCTACCTCATCGACGGGCAGCAAGTAAGGGAATTGGAAAAGCCTTCTGATGCCAACGTGGGAGGACTCCTGTGATTTGACAATTGGACAAATTGACGTGACATGAATTGCGAAATATAACTATGGAACTTGACTTTTCCTCCTGGGGACTCAACAACCGCAAGCTTGTCTCCTTCTTCGTGGCGATTTTAGTCGTGGGAGGCATGATAAGCTACGATATCATGCCGAAGCTGGAAGACCCTGCCATCAAGGTGAAGCAGGCAATGGTTGTCACCACCTACCCCGGCGCCTCGGCTCACGAAGTGGAGCTTGAAGTGACCGACAAGCTCGAGAAAGCCATCCGAGAGATGCCGGGCATTGACAATGTGCAGAGCCAGTCGATGAACGACTTGAGCCTCATCACCGTAGAGTTGGAGACGACTGTTAAGGATGAAGAGGTAGAACAATTCTGGGACATCTTGCGCCGCAAGGTGAGCAATGCCGCGTCGTCACTTCCCAGCACGGCCTCTACGCCGATTGTACGCGATGACTTTGGTGATGTATATGGCATGTTCTATGCCCTTACGGCCGACGGACTTTCCGACCAAGAGATGTCGGACTATGCAGAGCTTGTGAAACGCAACGTGGCAGACATCGACGGCGTATCGAGAGTAGAGATATACGGCCAGAGACAAGAGTGCATCTACATCGAGTTGCGGCAAGACAAAATGGCGAACCTCGGCGTAATGCCCGTAGAGGTCATTCAGACACTCAACAACCAGAACCGCGCCACCTATTCCGGCTATTATGACAACGGCACGCACCGTGTCCGCGTCACTGTCGATGACCGCTTCAAGGAGGTGGAGGACATCTCAAACATGATAATACAAGGCCACGACGACGAGCAACTGCGCGTCAGCGACGTGGCACGGGTATATAAAGGCTACACCGACCCGACACGCAACGAGATGAAGCGCGACGGCCAGCACGCCCTTGGCATCTCGATTGCCGGCGTGGCAGACAAAGACATCATCAAGGTCGGCAAACAAGTGGAAAAAACAATTGCCGAACTCAGTAAGACCATGCCCCTGGGCGTGACGTTCGAGAAGATATTCAACCAGCCAGAGCGCGTTGAGACAGCCCTCAACACGTTCCTCGTCAACCTACTCGAATCGGTGCTTATCGTTGTCGTTGTGCTCATCTTCACAATGGGCTTCAAGTCCGGACTCATCATCGGCCTCAGTCTTCTCACAATAGTGCTCGGCTCGCTGCTTGTGCTTAAAGGGTTCGACGGCACCCTGCAGCGCGTAAGTCTCGCAGCATTCATTCTGGCAATGGGAATGCTGGTGGATAATGCCATTGTCATTGTTGACGGCATACTCGTTGACCTGAAGCAGGGACGCTCGCGTATGGACGCACTAACCACCATCGGACGCCGTACAGCAATGCCGCTACTTGGCGCCACACTTATTGCCATCCTTGCCTTCTGGCCCATCTTCCTCAGTCCCGACACAGCAGGCGTCTATGTGCGCGACCTCTTCATCGTCATTGCCGTTTCGCTCTTGCTGTCCTGGATTCTCGCCCTCGTGCATGTTCCCGTCATGGCAGACCGTATGCTAAAGGCAACAAAGACAACTGATAACGGCGACGGCGATCCATACAAAGGATGGAGTTATACTTTGCTTGAGAAAATCATGGACTTCGGACTCCGTTTCCGTTTCACTATGATAGGCTTGGCTGTGGCTTTAGTGCTGCTCAGTGTGTGGAGCTACAGGTTCCTCAACCAGGCATTCTTCCCAGATATGGAATACGACCAGCTCTACATGGAGTACAAGCTGCCAGAAGGCACCAACCACACACAGGTGGCACAGGACTTGGAGGGGATCTGCGAGTACCTGAAGACGCGGAAGGAGGTGAAGCACATCACAACCTCCATCGGCGGCACCCCAAGCCGCTACAATCTGGTGCGAAGCATTGCCACGCCTTCGCTCTCCTACGGCGAGCTTATCATCGACTTCGAGACACCCCAGGCACTTGTGGAGAACATCGACGACATCCAGCAAGAACTGAACAAGCGCTATCCCGATGCATATATCAAGCTGAAACGCTACAACCTGATGTTCAAAAAGTACCCCATCGAGGTGTGCTTCAGCGGTCCCGACCCTTCTGTCCTGCACAGGCTCTCCGACTCGGCAATGGCCATCATTGCCGCATCCGACAAGGTTTATCTGCCCACATCGGACTGGGAGCCACAGGTGCCGGTGCTCACCGTCAACTATGACCAGCCCTCCGCCCGCACCACAGGCTTGAGCCGCAGCGATGTGGCAACCTCCGTTCTGGCATACACCAGCGGCATCCCCATTGCAACCTTCTACGACGGCATCCATAGCGAAAGCATCGTGCTCAAGTGTACCGACGCACAGGGGGGCGACATTGACCGCATTGACAATGTACGTGTCTTTGGCATGATGCCCAACTTCAACAACCTGCTCAACCGCTCCACCATACAGAAGATTTTCTCAGGGAACTTCAACAAGAACGACATCATTGAGATGATTACGCTAACAACGCCGCTCAAGCAAGTGGCAAAGGATGTTGAACTGAAATGGGAAGAGCCTGTCGTAATGCGCTACAACGGTCAACGGCAACAGCGCGTACAGTGCTCTCCATATCCTGGAGTAGGCACAGAAGCTGCACGCAAAGCTATCGCGGAGCAGATAGAGAAAATCAAGCTACCCTCCGGCTACTCGCTCTCCTGGCAGGGAGAGAAGATGGCAAGCGACCGTTCCATGAAATACCTCTTCAACGGCTTCCCCCTTGCCATCATCTTGATTATTATGATTCTCATCATGCTCTTCAAGGACTACAAGAAACCTGCAATTATCTTTTGCTGCATCCCGCTCATCTTCGTTGGCGTGATACCTGCTGTCCTGATTACCGGCAAGCCGTTTGGATTTGTTGCCATCGTGGGTGTGCTCGGTCTCATCGGCATGATGATTAAGAACGGTATTGTGCTCATGGACGAAATAAACCTGCAGATAAGCGAGGGAGTGGAGCCACGAACCGCCTTGGTCAACAGTTCAAAAAGCCGACTGCGCCCCGTGATGATGGCTTCGCTCACCACCATCCTCGGCATGATTCCCCTCATCCCCGATGCCATGTTTGGCAGCCTGGCTGTCACCATCATGGGAGGCCTGTTCATCGGCACACTCATCACACTTATATTCATTCCAGTATTTTATGCCATGTTCTTCAAAATAAAGTAAGTATGAAAACTTATCTATATAATGTGTTCTTGTTGATGGCATGTGCTGTGGCTGTACCCTTGGCCGATGTCTGCGCACAAGAAACGGCACGCGACCTCACGCTCGGACAGGCTCGCGAGCTGGCCCTGCAACACAACAAGGATATTGCCAAGTCGAAACTGACATTAGAACAGACACGTTATGATGCCAAGGCATACAAGACAAATTACTTCCCACGCATCAACGTTATGGCCGCCGACTTATACTCCACGAACAAGGGCGACTTCACCATTGCCGGCGGGCACCTGCCCATCTACATGATGAACCCCGCCACAGGTACATATGTTCCAAATGTGTCGGTAGCTGCAGACGGAAGCTATACCCTCAATCAGTATGCAGACTTCCCTTCGCAGAAGATGGATTACAAGATAGGCAACATCTTTCTTGGAAGCGTCTCGCTCACCCAGCCTCTCTACATGGGCGGCAAGATAACGGCTGCCTACCGTATGGCATCGCGCGGAGCTGAGATGGCCAACGAGAACATACGACTTACCGAAAGCCAAGTCATCCTGAACACTGACGAGGCATATATGACGGCCGTGCGCACACGACAGCTTGCCAACGTAGCACGTGCATATAAAAAGTTGCTCGACGAATTAATGAAGAACGTAGAGAGTGCCGTACGTCATGGCATGAAGACACGTAACGACCAACTGAAGGTGCAGGTGAAACTCAACGAAGCGGAACTTGCTATTCAGCAGGCAGACAATGCCACAAGGCTGAGCGCCATGAATCTATGCCATGTCATCGGACTGCCCTTAAACACGCCTCTACAACTCAATGCTGACCAGTTTTCCGAAGATGTGCCCGCCACAAACGCACAGACAGGAGACTTGTCGGTAAGCGCCCGTCCGGAAGCCGCCATACTTCAGGCCAAAACTGATATCGCAGGCCAACAAGTAAAACTCACTCGCAGCGACTACCTCCCTCAATTGGCTCTGTTTGCAGGCTATTCATACGCCAATGGTATCAAGCTTGCAGGGAGCAAACTCCTTGACAATGGTTCGGCAGCAGTGGGAGCGACATTCAAAATGCCTCTTGTAACCTTCGGTGAACGCACATACAAGATTCGCTCTGCCAAGGCACGCCAGCAAATTGCACAGACAGAACAGCAGGATATCATTGAGCAGATGCAATTAGAACTGGCACAAGCCATAAACAACTTCGAAGAGGCAAAAACAGAGCTTCACATCACACAGCACAGCCTACAGCAAGCCGAAGAAAACATGCGGTTGGCACACCAGCAATACGATGCCGGATTGGAACCCCTCTCCCAGTTGCTCGATGCACAGGCCATGTGGCAACAGGCATCAGCCGACCATGTCAATGCCAAGTGCCAACTGCAGATTGCACACACAAAACTACTCAAGGCACAAGGGAGCCTAAATTATTAAAAATACTAAAAGTATTTGGCAATCACGTGATTTTGTCGTACCTTTGCAGCCGGAAACGTAGAAAATGCCTTTTTCAATAAAGGACAAACCACGCTAAAACATGGAAAGAACATTAGTGCTGCTCAAGCCAAGCACAGTGATGAGAGGTCTGATTGGCGAAGTCATCAGTCGCTTCGAGAAGAAGGGATTGCGCATAGTCGGCATGAAAATGATTTGGCTCAACGACGAGATACTCAACGAGCACTATGCCCATTTGGTGGACAAACCATTCTTCCCTGCACTGAAGGCATCTATGATGCGCACCCCGGTAGTGGCCATGTGCCTCGAAGGAACAGATGCCATTGAAGTGGTACGTTTCATTACCGGCTACACCAACGGCCGCAAGGCAGAGCCTGGAACCATTCGCGGTGACTATTGCATGAGCAACCAGCAGAACATCGTTCACGCCTCCGACTCGCCCACATCCGCAGCCATCGAAATAAAACGTTTCTTCAAGCCCGAAGAACTCTACGACCTGGGCGACCTCAACATGGACAGGCTCTACGCACTGGACCTTTCTTGAATTGAATGTTATAACGACATAACGTAACAACGTAATAACGACAAACCACCTAATGAAGAAGATATTCACCACCCTATCCCTCATTTTCACCATCGTAGCGGGCTGTATGGCACAAGACCGCTTAGCCAACATTGCGCCCATCGACCAAAAGATGCGCACCATTGACAGCATTGCATTGGTACGGCTTGGCGGACAGGAGTCGCCCTACGACTTGCAGAACCCCGCAGCAGCACTCTATCCCACCTGGAGCAACGACTACATACGCACTTACGACGTTGCGCTTCCCTCTGAGTACAGGATTGACCTCCGTCAGTTCCATATGCCCTGCGACAGCCGCATGGTCACAAGTCATTACGGCTACCGTCGTTCTTTCCGCCGCCAGCACTACGGCACCGACATCAAGGTCTTCGTGGGCGATACCATAAGGGCAGCCTTCTCAGGCAAGGTTCGCGTGGTAAAATTCGAGCGTAACGGCTATGGCAACTATGTCGTCATACGTCACCCCAACGGGCTGGAGACCATCTACGGCCACATGAGCAAGCACCTTGTCAAGCCTGACCAAATTGTCAAGGCAGGCGATGTCATCGGACTGGGTGGCAACACAGGGCGCTCCACAGGCTCACACCTCCACTTCGAGACACGCTTCCTCGGTCAGTTCATCGATCCGGAAAAGCTCTTTGACTTCGATGCACAAGACGTAAGGGGAGACTTCTACCTCTTCCGTTCCAATGGTCGCGGCACAATGTTGGCCGCAGGCAGCAATGCTGTTGGCGGCGAAGAGGAGATGGACGAGGAAACAGCCAAGGCACTCATGGCAAAAGAGGCCGAGAGTGTGGCTTTCCAACAGAACAAGATTCAAGAGCAGAAGGCTAAGCCACGCACGTTTGTCCATAAGGTGAAATCCGGCGAGACACTTTCCTCCATTGCACGAAAGTGTGGCACCAGCATTGACCGCCTTTGTCGCTTGAACAACATCAAGCGTACCACCGTCCTGCGTCCCGGACAAATCCTAAAGTACAGCTGAACTGACAAATCATAATTCTCAATTCATAATTCATAATTATCCCCTTCGCTCAAATGCAGGGCGTAGCTTAATTATGAATTATGAATTTATCAATTATGAATTGAATACGCTCCTCCAAAGGGAGCGTGCCGTCTATCCAATGAATTGTGAAGCCGCGACGTTCCATGCCGCGAAACCATGTCATCTGCCGCTTGGCAAACTGATGGATGGCAATCTCCAGCCTTTCCACCATTTCATCGTATGAAAGCCTGCCCAAACAATAAAGCGTCAGGTATTTGTATTCCAAACCATAGTATATAAGGTCCTCGGCAGGCACACGCTCCAAAAGCCGGCGCACCTCGCCCACCATGTCTTCCTTCTCCAGACGGTGACGCAGACGCTCGCTGATACGCTGGCGACGCAGTTCACGAGGGATGCTGACGCCCACGATGAAACTATCTATGGCAGGGAAGTCACGCTCCAGCGTGCCGTGCTCGCGATAATAGGCTTGTATCTCGATGGCGCGAATGGCGCGCTTCGTTGTGTCAAGGTCGGTGACGTTGTGCAACGTCTTGTAGCCCTCAAGAATCTCCTTTAGCTCCTGCAACGAGCGGTCCTTGAGCCTTTCGCGCAAAGCGGGGTTCTCTGGCACAGCCTCCATCTTGTAACCCTTCAGGACGGACTCGATGTAAAGCCCCGTGCCGCCGCAGAGGATAGGCCTGCGGTGACGGGAGAGAATGTCGTCGTAGGCGGCATGGAAATCCTGCTGGAAGCGGAAAAGGTTGTACTTTTCCCCTGCCTCGCAGACATCCATAAGATGGAAGGGGATTGTCTTGCCGTCCACCGTATAGTCGCCCAAGTCCTTGCCTGTGCCGATGTCCATGCCCCGATACACCTGACGGCTGTCGGCACTGATGATTTCCGCATTGCCAAGACGCGCGGCAAGGTGGGTGGCAAGCGTCGTCTTGCCAGAAGCCGTAGGACCGAGTATGGTGATAAGCCCGCTATACATAGAGGTTAAAAGGTTGAAAGGTTAAAGAGTTAAAATGTTAAAGGGTTAAGAAGTTAAAATGTGAAGTTCCACGATGTTTTAACTCCTTAACCCTTCAACTCTTTAACATTTCATCGTTTATTCCATATCGTCGTCCCAGATGTTCCAACTGGTGTCTTCCTTCGTGAGGACCTCAGCCTCGGGGTCTGCCTTGCCACCCTGAAGACTAACGGCTACGATGTCCTGTATCTCAGCTTCGTTGACCTGCGAGGCAGGCAATAAATATGTCTTTTTCATCTTTTGAATATATTATTCTGTAGATAGAGGGAGTTAGAGGAAGATATGCGGCTTTGCCGCGTAGATAGAGGAATCTTCATTTATCTCCTTTTATCTTCTTCTATCTCCTTCTATCTCCTTAATTAAAATAAAATCTTTTTCCCGTTCACGATGTTGATGCCCTTCTGCATCTTGTTGATGCGCTGTCCGGCAACATTGTAGATGACGGCGTCTGATGCTTCATTCATCATTCTTAATTCTTCATTTATAGAAGTTGCATCGTCCTCCTCGAAGTAGAATGCCTTGATTTGGGAAACAATGTTCAAATAGCAACGGTTAGCACCTACTGTGGGTTGTTTACCTTCCTCTACCTCATAGAAGCCTACCTTGCCGTTGAGGTTTTGCAGGACATAGCTACCCACAGGAGCAAGGGTGTTTTCATATACACCTGTAAGGAGGCCGACAGCAGGAGTACCCTTAACATATATGCCGCCGACAGGCAAGTTGTATGCCGAAGGTATTTCTACCACAACAGGCGTATGAGCAGGGATGCGGCCATTCTCTACGGGTTCCAGCGTCAAGACATTTCCGTTGAGACCGGTAATAGTGCTTGCTGTAACGAAAGACTGATAATCCTCTGGAATAATCAAGGTGAAGGGAGCGCAGAAGGTGCTGATGAGCGCGTCGCTGACACTTACAGTTGCTGTGGCAAGGTCGCCGACCTCAACTTCAACAGGGTAGCCCACGTTGATGTCAAGATGCACATAGAAGTAATCGTCTGTAATCGTGCCGGTCATTTCAAGAGGGATGTCACCCATTTCTGGGCCTATCCACACAGGAACATTCTCCAAATCTCCTTCTGTGATCTGAATGTCGCCAGTGAAAGAGAAGTTTCCATTATTGTCTATTGCCAGACCAGGAACCATGATATTACCTACATATGCATAGGTGCCGCCAAGATCCAGACCGAAGTTCTTCAAGCCGAAGTCAATGGTGCTGTCGTCGTTGTATGTCACCTCAATAGGAGCTGCCACAGGAGCGTTTTGCACGCCATTAACGGTAATACCGATATACTTGTCATAGACAACAGGCTCCGGTCCTTCGGGATAAACAAGCTCGATGTCGTCGATATATAAGTGGTCTCCACTCTGTCCTTGACCTGGAATGGCATTAGTAGAAATGTTGACAAGGATGTACATCTGACCATCAGTCGTGTTGCCTGTCGGAACGAAAGGAATTGTCAGTTCTGTCCAATCGCAGGCAGGGAAATCATATTCTGCCTTGGCTATAGCCAAACCTCTGTTGGTATCATTGTCATAACTATCGTCGCTGTATGTGATATAGTTGCCATTCCCGTGAACTACCACTGCTACATGTGCATTAGGATAGTTTGCATTAACTTTCGCAGGCACAAACTTTACCCACAACTTGATAGCAGACGGCACCTGTGAAAGCGTCTCGCTCTTTGATGCGTCTGATGTCTTGGAGTAGTTGTAATTACCCGAATCTGCTGCTGACATCGCACCAGCGTTAACGCAACCTGTAGTGATATTACCCTGTGCTATCACACCAAATACCGAACGAGAATAAATATCTGCACAATATAGGCCATCACTACCAGGACGGCCACCTTCTACCATTGCTACTTGGATAGCACTTGCTGTGCCGGCCAATAATCCCTCGGCCGTTTCGAAGGAGTTCCAGTTGTTGGGGGCATGGTTGCTTGAAGATACATTACTCCAATTCTCAAAGTCGCCATTGCCAATCTGTGTAACACCTGCGGCAACGTCATCAATTACAGTAAGTGTGTAAGTAGCCTCTAAATCGCCAGACTTCGCCTTGATATAGCAGGAACCGTTCTTCTTTAATGTCACTCTTCCGTCGGCTGCAACGATAGCTACGTTTTCGTTGCTCGACTCGTAGGTAATCTCATCTACATTCTCCGCTGTCAGGGTTTCATTCTTATATGTTGCTGCACTGAGGTTTGCATAGATACGCGTCTCTGCATATCCAAGAATTGGTGCACTTGCATCCACGAACTTAGCATAGTATGTCTTGGTTGTAGGGCTGTTTTGACTTGTTGCAGTGGCATTTACCGTTACCTCATAAGCTGTCTCTGTTGAAATGGCAGTACCTTCACATTTCTCATCTTCATACCAACCCGCGAAAGCATTGCCATCATTGGCCTGTGCATAAAGGTGGTATTTGTGATCCTGGCTGCTTTGCCCTCCTGATGTGGAAGAAGATTCTGTTGAATAACTGAAAGAAGTAGCAGCAGAACCATACTTGGCATATACTTTACCCTCGCCAACAGCCTTGACTGTCACCTTGGAATAATAACTGCTACTAACGGCAAATGCCTTCATACTAAACATGGTGGACATCACCATCATTAAGCTTAATAGCCTAACTAATTTTAATTTCATAATCACTTTGTTATTTTATTTTGGTTACTATTTCGTGTTTTATTCCACTGTCCCATGTAATTAACAGCAAACGCCATGACAAGGACAATGTGAGCATTATCAACTAATGGGTTCCCTATGTGCGTCAGCATGGCGAGACACCAGACAAGGCATACCACGCCGAAAGGCAGCAGCCACCATTTGCGCCATTTCCACAAAAGGAGCGGCAAAAGATTGTATGGTATGATGAGCCAACTGAAACTCGTGTTAGGCAGTGCAGAGAAGACAATCAGATAAGTCATCATCAGGCCTAAGACCGACTGCAAAGCCAACAGCAGGAGTGACAACGGACGCTGCATCCAAAAGCAACTGACAATCGCCAGCAACAACAGGACGCAAGCCAGCGACATCGGCGTTAGCCAACCGCCTTCGTCAATGCCGGTGGTTTGTTGTAATAAGGTGTTTGCCTCGCCAAGTACCGGTTGACTGTTGAGCGTTGCCTTCTGCAAGACTTCTGTCAGGTCGGAAGGGAGAACAACCTTATCCATCACATTGCAAGCCATATCTGCTTCTGTTCCTGTAATCGAAAAGATGATGAAGCGATCCCAGGGAAAGTCTTCTGTCCTATCGCCCAACAATGCCCGACGAGATTTCCGCACAAGCCTCTCGTCCCATTCTCCGAAAGAAAGCGTGTCGGGCAGCACCGCAGCACGAACAGCACGCAGACAGCCAAGAGCACAACTACGGTTGAGGTAGTCGTAGGGAAGGTTCATGCCTTCCGCCACTTTGCTGTCGAGGTACTGCCAAAGCTGTTTGCGCTTTTCCAAGGGTATGTTGAGGACGTATTCGGCAATACCTCGGCCTTCTTTGCCATAATCTGCCAGCATACGCTCTGTTGGCACTGATGTCATACCCATTTTCAAGCTGCCCATAAAGAAGGACAGCACCCTGTTTGCAACAGGTTCCGACTCATAGGTATAGACCACATCAAGGTTGTGGTGCGGACATTGCATACGAATGCTGGCGTGACCGACACAGGAATAGAGCACGTCGGAGGGAGTTGCCGTCAGGATGCTTGCCGTCACAAAGTCGTCGGACTCTGTGACAGCAAGTGAATCCTGGTGTGTCTGCTCCAAACTATCCGTCATCAACTCCTGCCCACGACATACAAACGAGGCAAGGACAGCAAAGAAACAAGCAGCAGTATATAACCGCAATTTCATGGTTTACTTAACCCCAGCCATGATGTTGAGGACTGACACTACGTCGGCTATATCAACCACGGGTTCGCCCATTTCGGTGTAGTCGCCATTTACATTGGCATCGCCATCGACTGTCTGGCCGGCCATGGCGTTCAGCACGGACACGACATCAGCAATATCCACGGTGCCGTCGCAGTTCACGTCACCCCGTGCAAAGCCAATCTGTACCTGGAATTGCCAATCGCCCATGAGCTGCATACTTGCGTCAATATCGGCATAGACCTTCTCGTCGTCGTACCAGCCGCTGATTACAATGCCAACAGGAATCTCCGTGAGGCCAGACATACTGACCATTGCCTGATATTCCTGGGGCAACTTGTCAACAGAGACATAAATTGTGCGCTCGCCGCTGAAGGCTGTCCTGCCATTCGCACCAGCCTCGGTCTTAAGGGCGTGAAGCGTGAGGTCGCCGACAGGGATTACCATCTCGCCTGCTGTAAGGACAAGGTCTTTCACCGTGAAGTCGATGGTGGCATCGCTGTTTTCAAGCACTTCAATATCCGCTGACCGTCTGCCCGACTTGACACCCTTGAAGGTAACATAGTAGGGCTGTGCGGGGTATGTCTTCACGGAAGGCAGCACAAAGTCGTCAGTGCCAAGCTGAACGGCTACTGAAATACCGAAGTCAATATCAATGGTGACATAGAGCTTCTTGTCATTCATCTTGCCATTGAGATCGACAGGTATCTCGCCCAAACCAGGACCTATCCACTCTTTACCGTCTTCCAAATCAAGGCTTCCCTTGCGAATAGTCAAAGGCTGGTTGTAGGAGAAATACTTCAAACCATCTGTGCCCTCAATGACATTGATATTCTCAACATAGATATTGCCCACATACATGGCTTCATCTCCTGCGCCCAGGATAAAGTTCTTGAGCAGGAAATTAATGGTGTTGTCGCCATTATCAACGACTATGACATTAGCTTCCTGAGGCTCTAAACTTGTACCTTCGAGCGTGATGACAAGCGGCTCTGTATAAACATTAGCATAACCGAGCAGCACACGAACCACCTGGAAGCCCAAGTCAATATCGATGGTGACGTAGAGCTTCTCATCATTCATCTTACCTTGAAGGTTGATTGGTATCTCCCCCATCACAGGACCTACCCAAGTATATCCTTCCAGATCGCCAGGCTGAATGGTAAGAGGAGCATCGTAAGAGAAATACTTATAGCCGTCTGCGCCCTCTGTCGTGACAAGGTTCTCAACGACGATGCTACCTACGGGCATAGCCTCTTCGCCAGCACCAAGGAAGAAGTTCTTCAGTTCGAAATTGATGGTGCCGTTGCCATTGTCAACCACGGTGACATCTGTATCCTGAGGATCCATGATTTCATCGTTTACTATGACCATGAGCTGATTGTGATACACCTTGCTATTGAAGTTCTCTGTACCGACTTCGACAGTGATTTGCGTTCTTATGCTTGCCATGTTGATGTTTATAAGGGCATAGAGCTTTTCGTCGTTCATCTTGCCGCTGATTTTAACGGGGATATTATCAAAAGACACCCCATAGGTTGTCAACGCTTGAAGGTTGGCAGGCAAATTCTCAACAGGGATTGAGAATGTGCTTGTGCCTTCGAAATGCATCAGGCCATCCTCTTCGATGGAGGCAGAAAGATTATTCAGGGTAAGGTCGCCGACAGAAACTGGCGTACCGTAAGCCTCGAATGAAAAATTCTTCAGCGTGAAGTTGACAGTGCCGTCTGTGTTTGCCACAACTGTCTCCTCGCCGTCTTGGGGAGTCTGGGCAGTTCCGTTGAGGCTGACAACATACTGTTCGGTGTAGTTCGCTTCTGTCTGTGCCATGCCGAAAAGGGCTGTCATGGCACAAAGGATTGTGAGTAATGTTTTTTTCATAATACTTGTTTTTATTTGTTTATGTGATTTTTCTTATAATCGGGCACAAAGGTACGACTTTTTACTAGAGTAAAAAAGAAAAATAAGGTATAATCTGTCCATTTTACCGACATTTTCCTCTATACAACAATGTTTCAGGTGGGACAAATGAGGCTACAAAATCCCTCGTCTGGGGGAGTGCCCAAACGCCCTGTAGGGCGTTGGGCATCTCTCCACGCGGCGTTTGTCATCCCTCCACGCGGCGTTGGCCAACTCTCCACGCGGCGTTTGGAAGGCACCTTATAAGGGTGAAAAAAAAGGACCGCCGGAGGTGATAGTTTCCGACGGTCCCAGAAAAAGATTCTACTTCTTTTATTCTGACTTTATACTATTCGGGAATAGGCAGGAACCAGTTGTCCCTTATCTGAAGTCTGCTTTGAAGTGCCGGGTCAACAGTACCATGGCGCTTCGCCACACGCTCTGCCAGATAGTTGTTATCGTTACGACGCATTGCCACGCGGCAGAGGTCGCTGAAGCGCGTACCCTCGAATGCAAGTTCCAAACCCATCTCGTCGATGATGAGGTCCTCAACGGCCTTTTGCACATTAGCAAGATTGGCATCATCATAAATGTATGTCTCCAGCGCTGCCAAGAATGCATCTTGGTCTCCGTCGCTATCATACTGAGTATAAATTGCCTTGATGTTACTGTCGTATTCCCTGAGCTTGTTGCCGACCTGTTCTACGTAGTTGTAGGAAGAACGGCAATTCTGTGGATCATTGTAGAGGATGAAGCCGCAACCGCGCTGATGTACGCCCATGGTATAATAGGCGCTGCCGCTGCTTGAGCCGCCATAGCTTTTGGTGATACGGCTGCCGTCCAACAATTTGCCTTCGTCCTTGACATAGATTGTCTGGTTTTTGTTAGGTCCGTGCAGATAAGTTTGAGAGGACCTGAAATTCAGGAAGTATGAGGTGCTTGCTTGCTGCAACTCGCGCAGGGGGATGTAATAACATGCAGCATTGCATGATTTAAGGGGTATGTTCCCGAAAGCGTTCTCATTGGCCGGAGCAAAGCGAATCTTCGGATCGCTCTCAAACGGATCCGGCAGGGCTTCGGGGCTTTCCATTGGCTCATCCGGATGTTCTGCATTGTAATCGTCGAACTGCTGCTGATAATAGTCTGTCATCCAGGTCTTCAGTTCGTCGATGGAATGCAGTTGTGTCCCGTCAATCCAGTCTTCTGGGACGTAAATCTCCTCGTTATTTTCATCCTTGCCGATGCAATAGCAGTAGATTCGCTCGTCTTCCTTGACAGGATAGTCGTATTGCGGATCGGCAGTAAGGCTCTTTGGCTCTTTCTGATATTGTGCGAACACATCCTGGGGATTGATGGGATACCACTTGTTGCCATCCTGGTCGGTTGAACACAAGCCTGTTTTAAGGATTGCAAACGCATAGGCAGGGAAACCGGCGCGGTTCAGGGCCTCTGCATAGCGCAGCCAAACGGTGCTCCTGCGATAGACGACGGGATAGGTGGTGGAGAACGCTCCTCCGGGATTCTGCTTTGTCACCATTTTGCCATACAGAATGTCGTCTCCCACAGCGAAGGTCCATTGTTTGCCGCGCGAAGCATAAATCCAAGCACGACGCGCATCGCCTACACCTGGCAACTCCCTGATTTGACACTTGCTCCAGTCTGGATTACTAACGTTGAAATTACCTTCGTAAATCTCGTACTTCTGACTATTACAGAGTGCTTCGTATCCGGCACTGGGGATAAGCTCACGCTCATAGTTCCGACTTAGGCCGACATAAGAGCTGGACCCCTCTTCGCTCGCGCTGGTAGTCAGTTGGGCCTCGAAACCGAACAGACGGTTGATGTCGGTCAGCACCCTTCCCTCAAGCTTGCCCTTGTTGCTCGGAATACAGGTTATCGCTTCTGTTGACTTGCTGACAGCTCCTTTCTCCGTATAAGGTATATTGCGAGAATCGTATTCGTAGATCAAGGGATCGGAGCTACTATCGTCACGGAGGCCCGTGCTATAGAACTTGTCCACAGGAAGAGGCCCGCAAGTCTCGGTGTTGATATAGTTATAATAATGACGTGCAGCCCTCTCATAGTTGCCGGCCAAAAGATAGAGGTCGCCCAACACGATGGACACGGGGAACAGGCACTTGCTGCTGTGGCAAACGAAATGCGAATTGCTGCTGTTCACATCACCATAATTGTAGTACTCCAACATGCCCTGATAAGTGTACTGGCGCTGGTCCTCGGTCTGGTCGGACAATAAGATGTTCACCTCCACGGGTTCCATCTTCTCCAAATCCGGACCAAGCTCATCAACCAATATCTGCGCACTGACCTTCTTGTGGTTCTTGTCGGCAATGAAATTGTTTATGTCGTCGGTGGTGAGCATCGGCTCCTTGTAGAAGGGGACACGGTTTTCGCCATAGGCATAGAGCAACTGCATATACACCCATGCACGGATGGCCTGCACCTGGGAATACTCCTTGAGCATGTATTTCTTGTTCGTGCCGGTGGTGAGGGTTGTGTCGCACATGGCGATATAGGCATTGCAACTATTGATGACATGATAATAGTCGCTTATCCTCAGATAAGCACAGGCTCCGTCTTTCCAAACTTCTGCCTTTCCCACGTCACCAAAGTTGACGATGGCATCAATGGTGTCGCTTACGAAACTGCTCGCATCGACCAAGTCACCGCGACACTCATTCAGAATGACGTACCTCTCTGCGATATTCTGCAAGGACTTGAGGATGCCCCAATAGGAATAAAGCGTGTCCTTTGCCACTTCGTAAGAATGACGTTCACTGCTGGGGGAAAGCATGTCCTGACAAGAAGTGGAGAACATACCCATCATCATGCCCATCAACAACATTCCTATGATTGATTTCCTTTTCATCTTATTCATTTCTTTATTATGAATTATGAACTATATTAGAGATTTATCGACACACCGACATTGAAGGTGCGGCCACTTGGCAGCAAACCGGTATCCACTCCTTGATAGAGACTACTGTTGCGAGTGCTCATTTCGGGATCGGTGCCAAGATACTTGGTTATTGTGTAGAGGTTGTTTGCCTCGCCCCATATCTTCAAGCCGAGCAACCAACTGTTGCGATAAGGGACATTATAGGTGAGGCGCACGTTCTTGATCTTGATATAACTGCCGTCTTCAATCCAGCGGTCGCTCATGCGCTCGTTGTTACGCCAGTCATCGCTATTCGTATAGCAAACCTTGGGCATGTCGGTATCCTGGCCTTCATGCGTCCAACGGCGCAGCACGGCTGTTGTCTGGTTGTAGGTCGTGTTCATACCCTCAAGCACGCTGCGCTGATAGTTATAAATGTCATTGCCAAGACTGTACTTGAGATTGACATCAAGGCGAAGGTTCTTCCACGTAAGACTGCTGAAGATGTTGCCGTAGATGTCCGGATTGGGATTGCCGATGATTGTCTTGTCACTCTCATTGATGACACCATCGTTATTCCTGTCCACAAAGCGTACATCACCTGCCTTGAAATCATAATACCTCTTGTTTTCATCCTTCAGGCCAGTCTCGTACTTGAGATAACCGAGTTTGCCTGCCACTTTTGCCTCGTCGTCGCTGGCAATGACGCCATCCGTCTCCCAACCCCAGAAACTGCCAATGGGACTGCCGACAGCGGTAATAACGGTCTGATCGCCATAGACACTGGAGGTATAGCCGTGAATCTCTTGCCTGCTCCCACCGTCAACGTCGGTCTGGATGATATAGTTGCTGGTACCTTCGGGAAGCTTTGTGACAACGTTGTTGTAGTGGCCGATAGAAGCACCCAACTCCCATTTCCAATTCTTCGTATTGATTATCGCAGCATTGAAATTAAATTCATAGCCGCGGTTGGTGAGGGCGCCCTCATTGGTCCAATACTTCCTCATTCCGGCCATGTAGTGAAGCTCCCTGAGCGTAAGCAGATTGTCTGTCTTGTTCCAGAAGAGGTCTAAACCTGCGGAGAGACGATTGTTGAGGAACACACCCTGAAGGGCAACGTTCCACCTCGTGGTCGTTTCCCACTGGATGGTACTGTTCTCAATGTTATTGAGGTAGAGGCCCACAGTGTTGTTCGTCACCTTCATGCTCTCCCAATAGGTGCGGGCTGCATAGTAGTCAAGGTCGTCATTACCGCTTTGGTCGAAACCTGCTGTCAACTTGAGATAGTTCACATTTCCGTCTGTGTAGGGGAACCATTTCTCGTTGGTGAGAACCCAACCAAGTTGTACCGAGGGGAAGAGGCCCCAGCTAACACCAAACAACTTGATACCGTCCTTCGTGTTCTTGCCAAAGCGACTGCTGGACTGCATGCTTAAGGTTGCATCCACGAAATAGCGGTTTGCGTAGTTATAGTTGGCATCGGCATAAAGCGCCATATCAATCCAGTTGTCGTTGGTGCCTCCATAATTGAGGTAAGCCATGTTCTTGTTCATGATTGGCAGCTTGTCGTTTTCGTTGTTATAGCCACGCATGTAGTTGTAGCTGTAAGCGTAGTTGTTATAACGCCATCCGCCAAAGACATTGACTGTATGGGCACCATAGTTGTTACGCCAGTCGAAGCGCAGGTCGTTCTGCAAGGTGGTTTCCTTGGAAAAGAGTGTCTTTTGCACGGCGTTGATGTAGCCCAAATCCTGAAGGAAGTAGTTGGTCGTGCCGTTGACAGGCAGGAAGTACCTCTCGCTGTTACGCGTCATCAGGAAGTTGAAACGGTCGGAGATGCTAAACGTCTTCGTCACCTGGTATTTGGGACTCACGTTCAGGTCAATCTGCGTACACTGGGCATAGTTCTTGTTCTGGCCCGGAGAGTTCTGAAGAATCCAGTAAGGATTACGGAGAGCCTCGTTGAGGCCAAGGTTGAGCGGGAACCGGAAGGGATTATTCACCCAATTGCCTCCTGTGCTGGCATACTTGCCGGCATAATCATGTGACAGAGCCAGACGGTCGCTGGAATACTGGGCTGTGGAAGTCTCATCATAATAATAAGAATACGGACTGATGAAAGGAGCCTGGATAAGGCCAAGCACATTGGTGGAACCCACATTCTGCATAGTATAATCCTCACTCCATCCATTGTCGAGGAGATTATAGCTCACCTGATTATAGGCAATGTCCAATCCAGTACGAACCTTCTCGAAGACCTGGATGTCTGTATTGAAACGGAGATTCAAGCGGCTGAAGTCCGTACCCTTTCCTGTGGATTTACTTGAGGTATAACCCAAAGAAAGGACATACATGCCGACATCATCACCACCTTCGACATTGATTTTATAGTTTTGTGTCATCGCATTGCGATACATGTCCTTCTGCCAGTCTGTATTGTTGCTGAAGACATTGCGATAGTAGTTGGTGGGACTCTTGTCCAAAAAGGCAAACTGGCTGAGCGTGTTTGCTGACATGTTCTTGATGGTGCTGACCATGTCACTCAGATAGATGCCGTATTGGTCGCCATTGAGAACACTGATTTTCTTTGGAGTCAGCTCTACCCCGCCATAGATGCGCACGCCAATCTTCGTGGCCATGCTCTTGCCGCGCTTTGTCGTAATGTTGATGACACCATTGCCACCCTTTGCACCATAAAGAGCCGTGCCGTTCTTAATCACTTGCACGCTCTCGATGTTCTCGGGATCAATGCCTGCAAGAAGGTTATTATAAAAACCCTCGTGCATGGTCACGCGATCATATTGGGAGTCGAGCATGTTGCCGTCCAAAATGATAAGGGGCTGGGCATTGGCATTGATGGAGTTCACACCGCGAATGGTCATATAGGAACCAATGCCTGGAACGCCATTGCGCAGGACGGTGTGGACATCGCCTGCCAACAGCTTCTCTATATCCTGGTCAACAGAGATACTGCTGCTCTCGTCAACAAAAGCCGTCTTCTGAGAAATGATAGACGTTCCGTCTGTGAAATTGCCGTTGAAGGTGGTTACAATCAGATTGGCATCTGCCCTTCCGTCCTTGACTGCCACCTGCAAGGGATTGTATCCCTCGGCATAAACATAGACTGCATCAGAGAACACGGGGATTGACAACTTATAGCTACCATCTTCTTCTGTAAGAGTGGAGTACTTCTCTAATCCCAAGGCCTGAACACGGACACCACCCATAGGTTCATAAGTGGCATCATCTATTACGGTGCCCGTCACCTCCTTCATCTTGTATGTCTTCTCCTTCTTTTGCTTAGGCGTCTTCTTGACGACTACAGCCTCTTCCTCTTCAAACTCATCCTGTGCATATGCATTTGTCACACAAAGACAGGAAAGAGCCGTGAAGCATAGACTTATACCCAAAGTCTTATGCAAGAATGTATTTTTGAATATCTTTTTCATAATTCTGCTATGGTATTACAATGGGACAAGCTAATCCTTTCTCTTAAGAATGACTTTATCAACCACAAGGTCATAGACAAAACCTTTCTTTGACACATCGGTTGGGCTCGCAGTACCCGAAATCTGAAGTACCGGATAACTGAAACGCATATTCTTATAAGAGAATGGGAATTCGTGATTTTCTTTCAGCGTTACTACCTGCACCTCACGTCCATCATACGTTACATCTTTTTTCAGCGTTTCTGTCTTGTCATTATTGCCTGTCGCTTTTTGCCTAAATGATAACTTGGCTGTAAACTTATACTTGTTCTTGCCGGCTGCTTCTTCCACGGCTTCCTCGTCTATCCTGCGAACAAACGTCGTGTCGGTAATGTCAAATTCGTTGATAATCGTATCCGTCACGACGAACTTGTCTCCGCGTCCATCAGCAATGTCGATGTACCAGTGGGGAACCAGGACTATTTGGATGTCGTATTTGCCACTCATTACCTGAGCATTGGGAACATAAGCACTTGGATCGTTGCCGAAAAGCTTAATCTCAACCGTGGGCTTTGCCGTTCCGCCAGGAGAATCTATATGATAGAAATTATTATGGTTGACATTGCCATATTTATCAAGAATCAACTGGTATCCCTCTTTGGGGAAGGTGTATCGTTGAGATAACCTGCCGATACTGTAGTTCGTGCCCGTTTTATTATAGAACATGCCGGTGTTCTCTATCTCAACCTCCACGTCAGGAGTATAATACTCTTTTGGAAAGTTCCAAGAATCAATTTCATAAGCAAGTCCGTTGCTCATCATTATCTTCTTACCATTAAAGAGCGAAGATGGCTGCCAATCTGGCAATGCACGCAAAGTGTCGCCATAGGTGTTGAGCAAAAATTTCTTCGAATCCTCATAGTTGTCAAAATAGTCTATATTTTGGGAGAAATCCTCTTTGCCCCACAGATTATCACCTTTCTTTGGCTGCTTATGAAGATTGAAGACCAAAGGAGATATCATATCCATCACTATGCTCATCTGCTGCAAAGAATCGACATCCTTGACTTCCTTCGTGTCGGTGTTATTGTTGTCACCCTTGGTCTTGTCTTCATAGGTTGTAGTGTACTTATAAGCTGGCTTCAACTTTTCGTAAGTCGCATCCCACGCGGCATCGGTAGGCAAAAGCATAACGAAGGCGGAGTCTTCTTTGTTGATGGGGGCACCGAAACCCTTCTCAACCATCAGCCATTCCTCACGCCCCTCATCTGGAAGGTAATTGGTCCTTTCAAACAAACGGTTGGACGTAAAGTACACACTGTCCACATAAGTCGGATTGCCGTTCTCGTCGGGCAGGCCCTCGATGCTGGCGCTTTTTGAAAAATATGTTGTGTCCTTTGCTACAATATACTCTCCGAGCTTTGTCCTTGGCTGCCCTGCGGCTGGGAACTTGAGGTACTCATAGAAGTTATAGTGGAATGGAGCAATCCCCTTAAGAGTATGCATCACACCATTCTTGGTGGGGATGTTAATGTCTCCAAGCGCAACGCCACCTAATGTTTTGGCTGTCTTGTCAAAGACTAAGTTCTTACCGTTGATCATCTTCACCGTATCAACGCCACCCTCCGAGATGTTGTGACGCCAGAGGGCAATATGGTTGCCCAAAAGCTGTTGCTGCACATTATAGCCGGCACTGATGTTGTCTTCACCATCATCTGCTCTGCTCTCGCCCAGCATGTCCAGCCACTCCTGGCATATCTCGTCTGTTAACGCACTGTTGTCGGGAACCCAAACGGTATTTACCTGTCCACTATTAAGGATATCTGCAAAAGTATAGCCTGACACAGGATGCGTATTGTCCTTATAGTATTTGGCATTTTCAACAATTTTCGCAAAATTGCTGTAGTCGGGATTGTCCTTTATTATTTCCCACAACGTCTGCGTTGCCCCGGAAGCAGACTCATTTTTGACGCCATAATGGTCGTCCCATGTGTCAGTACAACTTGGCACAGCCATCAAGACCGCACTCAGGGCAATTGCACCAAGGACTCTGTTTGTTCTGTTATTAGCCATTTTATGTATGTCTTTTATAACTGATCTTCTTTATAATTCTCTTACTGCTCGTACTTAGACTTGTTCCACACTGGATTCTGCTTGATAGCGCCATTGCTGGCCTTCACCTCCATATAGTAAATGGGACAGTACATGCCATAACGGTTCTTAAAGCGATTGACCAATGTCGTGGCATTCTCGGATTTGAAAAATGCCTTGACAACTGCTGTCATGCCAGTCTGACCATTGCCCACATATCCTGGCTGATCTTTCTCTATATAATGAACTTTACCATTGGGATCGTTGCGCGTTGCGACCTCGTCAATGGGACATTCACGCTCATCTGGAGAATCGGTTGTTACACTGTATCGCTCTGCCAAGCGAACCAAATCAAACCAACGCTTGCCTTCGCCGAGCAATTCTATCTGCCTTTCATTTAAGACATACATCTCTTCCACAGGAATTGTAACACCTGAAGTTGCATCAGACTCCACAATCTTGACGCTTTTGGCAGTGGCATAGGCATTGCCAATAGTACCCGTCGTTGCATCGTTGTCTGGAAACTTCGAATTCTTATAGTTACAATATGAACGACGATGAATGGCATTGCATATTGCCTTCACACCACTTGAGTTTCCGCCAATGCATGCAAGAGCCTCCGCCTTGATAAGCATTACGTCTGTCATACGGTAAATAATCCAGTTGTTATCTGACCTTGATGTGTATTTGAGACTCTTTATCTCACGATTGGTGCCCGTTCCCTCCATGTTTAAGATGTCCCTGGCTGGCAAATGATACTTCATGCAATAGTACATGTTCGTTGACTGAACAGGTGTGGATGAATTGCCAGTGGAAAGTTTGTCTTGACAGCACACCCAAAGACGAGAATCCCAGGATCCGGCATTATCTCCCTTACCGTCAAAACCGCCGTCATAAAGCGCAGTCATGGCTTCCTTATTCACCTGAAGATGCGTACTTGTACTATTCCCGTAAAGACTGTTGACAACAGAATTCGACAAGTTATCAGAAGTGCTGTACTGCAATTCAAAGATACTTTCCCGACTGTTCTTTTCATAGAAGATCTCTGTTTGTGCCTCAAGGTTCAATTCGGAATTTTCCTGAGTCGCATCTTCGAAATCGTTCTTGATCATGTCACAATTCGTGAGGCCATAGTTATTCGTTTCCGAACTGGCCATGGAGATTCCGCCGCTGGACTTCTCTTCTGCATTTTGGGTTGCAAGATAGGAAAGACACAAATCTGCATTGTCTATGGCTTTTTGATAGTCCTCATTGACATTATGGCTCACATCCTCGCCATTGATTTTGTCTGTCCCTGTCTTTCCATGACGTCCCTGGTGCAGTGAGCCGCGCCAAAGGTACATATCGGCCAACATGGCATAGATGGCACAGTTTGTAATCATACCCTTGGAGTCGGCCTTATTACTGAAACGATTGCGGGCTTTGCCTTTTACGCGTTCACAGTCATTGATAATGGAATCAAGCACTACAAGTTGATTGACAAGAGGGAAGTTTTCGACTTCCGAGTCTTTGTTAATCACTTTTGTTGTATAAGGCACATCCTTGAAGGCACGAATCAGATAAAAGTAATTCAAGGCACGGAGTGCAGTTATCTCAGCGCTCATCTGCATCCACTCTCCGGATGTAAACTGCTTATCCTTTTCAAGGACTTCACCACCATGTTGAAGCACCTTGTTACAGTAATTGATAGTAGTATATACGCCACCCCAATCAAAGAAAGCCATGCTTGAGTCGGGTTGGCCGTTTCTTACATCAACATACTTGTTGTGTGTGGAAATATCACTTTGTATTGCCGTGTTATCCACGTAGGAGTCTGCACGGAGATCTCCCCATATAGCTAATTTGGATACCGTCTGTGCCATTTGACGATATGCACCATAGCGCACACCCTCCAAGTCATTCTTGTCTTCCCAGAAGTTCTCTTCTACAACACGGTCCTGTGGGTAGATGGTCAGCCAATCAGTGCAGGAAGACATGCTGAGAGCCAACAGCCCTGTGATGAAGACTATAGAATATCCATTCTTTATGTTTTTCATTGTCGTCATAATTTTAGAAGCCCAGGGTTAAACTACATGTGAATGACTTTGTGCGAGGAGTACGGTTGTTGTCGGTTGAAACAGCGAATCCCTGTGGAGAGACGTCGGGGTCAACACCTGTGTACTTTGTCCAACAAAAGAGGTTGTCCATAGAAGCAAACAGTTTCAGCTTATTGATACCATACTTCTTGAGTTTCTTGGCATCAAAGTCATAGCTCAACTGAATGTACTGGAGACGCAGATAATCGCCGTCTTCCACATAACGGTCACTTGGCAGAGAATTGTAACTACTGTAACCGTTGACGCTACTCAATGCTCGCGGCACGACAGTGTCATCGCCATTCTTACGCCAACGCCATGTGGTTGCAAAACTTTGGTTCTGGTTGTTCAACATGCTCTCCAAATTCATGCGGGCCATGTTGACAATCTGATTGCCCATACGGAAATTGAAGCCGGCATTCAAAGACAATCTGCCGAAGAAGAGTTGGATACCAAAGCCACCGTTGCACTTGGGATTTGAGTTACCAAGGTACACCATATCATACCGGTCAATTTGACCATCGTGGTTAATATCCTCGTATATGGCGTCGCCGCCCTCGAACTTATAACGAGAGCCTTCATTATAACAATAGTACATTTGCAGAGGATCGCCCTTGGCATCGGTCAACATGTTGCCGTCGGCATCGTAAGCGATGGGGCAAAGAGGAATCTCGCCTGCTTCCAGCCTGTCAAGACGATGTCCCGCACGATGCGCATCGGCAGACGCAGTGTTGATGGGATACTGTTCCTCCCACTCTCCTGTTTTTTCATTCAGTCCGTAGTGATAGCCCGTGCCATAATCTCTGGCCTCATCCTTAGAGGCAGCATCACGATAGCCGCCTTTGCCATCGGGCACGCTCTCGGCATATCCGTACCATTTCCAAGAGTCTGGTTTTACACCGTTATGCTGGTAATCGTATTTATATACACCTAAGTAGCGAAGGCCATAGATTGAGCCAAGTGCATTGCCTATCTGGACTCGCTGGTTATAGGACAGATTACCGGGCTGATAGGTCTCGGCACCGTTCAGGCTTTCCAGAATGAGAGGATTCATTTCTTCAACCTCATTAAAGTTCTGTGCGATATTGGCGCGTAACTTCATTGAGAACTTACCTATCTTGCAGATGCGCGAGGTGGAGAAGTTGACCTCCCAACCCTTGTTGCGAAGGACGCCGGCATTGACCTTTGCCAAATTGGAGAATCCATTGGCACTGGGAATACGAAGGTCGCCCATCAACAAGTCTGTGGTCTTATGGTCATAAACCTCACCCTCGAAGTTTATCACATCCTTGAAGAAACCGACATTAAAGCCGAAATTGAGCTTTCTCGTTTTCTCCCAACGCAGTTCTGTCAGCGAAAGGTTTTCCGGAGTGATGACTTGGTGTCCATTGTAGTAGCCGTCTGTAGAGTATTTGTTGTACTGGTTGTTGCCGGCACTGCCGCCACCGGTCACACCCCAAGAGCCACGCACTGCAAGCATACTCAACCAGTTCTTGCTCCACTTCATAAAGCCTTCGTCGATAATGTTCCAACGCGCACCGGCAGAGGGGAAGAATCCGTACTTGTGCCCACGCCCGAAACTGGTGCTGCCATCGAAACGTGCAGAGGCATCAACAGAGTACTTGCTCTTGTAGGAATAGTGTGCCGTACCATAGAATGTCTGGTGCCTCCACTCGTTGGTGCTTGAGCTGGCTGCACGCAGCAGTGCCACGACGGTGGGGTCCGTGATGCCATTAGGCACGTTCCACAAACCAAGGTTCTGAGAACTACTGTTACCCACAGCCATTTCAAAGCGAACCAAAGCTGACAAACTATGGTCACGGTTCTTGAATGCTGAGTAGTATCGCAAGTCATGGCGGGTGGTGAACTCGAGAGACTTATACTCATCGTTGCTCACATAGTTGCGCTCGTTGTCGGTGAGTTTGGCTTTATTGTCACCACCCCATACCCAGGCCATCGTCCTGAGCTCGCTTGGGCAGTATTCATCATTACTGGTGTTGTAGATGTTAAGCTGTACGTCACCCACATAGTTCAGTCGGTGTTCGTTATCGGACTTGCCCAACAGTTTATATTCTACATTGAATTGTGGTGTCAGATTGTACTGCTTTTGCTTCCACCAGGCTCCCTTTGCACGAGCCACAGGGTTTCCGTTCACAAACATATCTTTGAGGTCGTATGACGTGTACCTGTTGGTATCATAGTTAGTCATACGATCCGTTCCACCGGTGCTATAGACAGCAGCCAAAGGCAACATATTAAAGTAGTTGCCCGTGAGTTTGCCCTGGGCATCGTACTCCATGACACTCATATTAGGCATGGCGTTGTATGCACGGGACAGGATGTCGTTCTTGTAGTTTTTGTTGTTGGTAGTGAATGCCAAGTTGATATTACTTGAGAACTTGATACGGTCACTTACCCAATAGTCCAAAGCACTCGATGTGGTGTAGCGGTCGAGCGTTTGTCCGATAATGGAACCTGTACTCTTATCGTAGTTGGCACTAACGCGGAACGTTGCTTTTTCACCACCGCCTGTGATAGCGACAGTGAACTTGTGCTCCTGACCAAATTGCTGAACCTCCTTTACCCAATCCGTGTTGTGGTTGTAGTGGTTATACACATAACGCAGATCCTGGTTATAGTCTAATTCGGGCAATGAGGTGTCCTTCTGACGAGGATTATAATATGCTTCCTTGAGCATCATAGTGTATCCGTCGCCATTGAGCATTTTATAGCCAGCGGGCTGCCTTGTACCCTTGAACTTGTACGTGAAATTGACACGTGTCTTGCCACGTGAGCCACGGCGTGTCTTGATTTCAATGACACCATTGGAGCCTCTCATACCCCACTTGGCGGTACTGGCGGCATCCTTCAAGACCGTGATGCTTTCAATATCCTCGGGGTTGACGTTCAAGAGTGTGGAGAACTGTTCCTCATTGTCCATTGTCTCGAAGTTGACGTCCTGAGCATCCTCCGGAAGCTCGAAGATGTGGTCGTTGAGGACAATCAAAGGCTGTGCGTTACCATTAATAGTAGTGGTACCGCGCAGGCGCATAGTAGTACCAGAACCGAGGTTTCCAGAATTAGGCACAATATCCAGACCTGCAATCTGTCCCTGAAGTGCCTGGTCAACAGACTCGAAGGCCAGACCTTCCATGTCGTCCATCTTGAAATTCTGAACAGCACCTGCATATTCACGGGCAGGAATCTCGAGGCCAGTAGTGGGTGCCATCTTTTTACTGGTGACGGTGACTTCGGTCATGGTCTTGGTGTTGTCCACAAGCGTTATTTTGAAAACGCTCTTGCCACTGCCTATTTTTTGGCTGAACTTCTTGTAGCCGATATAGGAGACCTCCAATGTATTGTTCGGGTCCTTGATGTTCATGGTGAAGTTACCATTCATATCGGTGATGGCCTGACTGACAATACGATTGTTCTTATCTTTCTCTACGACGTTGGCACCGATGATGACGTCAATGTCATCAGAAACCGTACCTGAGATACGCCGTTGCTGTGCGCTTGCGGGCAGTGCCATAAGTGCAACTACCCAAAGCAGTAAAAGCTTCGTTATATTTTTCTTCATAGTGTAGGATGATTTATCGGATAGCGTATCTCTGTAAATACTTTTTAGCACTCAGTGTTGATTCCCAGGTCTTGTCGTGTCGTCCGTCAACAAGTTTTGTGTGGTTCAAATATCCGGGGATGGTATGTATCACGGCAGCACTGGAAGATTCTATAGTGATACCCTTCATTTGTTTCTTGAAAGGTTTTTCGTTACAAGAGATGTCACGGGCCAAGACATTCTTCACATCCTTACCTCCGTATTCGCTAAGTGTCACAAAGGGCTGCTTTACGCCTTCCATGCGATTGCCGTTGGCCTTCCATGTCTCATCGTCACACACACGGAGTTGTGTGCCAGAGCCTGATGCTACGCGATCCACATGAAGCTTACAGAAGAGTTCAAGTTTCTTGTCATAGCTGGATGTCACCATTTCGTTAGGCGTAAGCACTGTCTTGTCGGCGAAGATTGAGTTGTCGGCGAAATGATAGCGGATGAAGTTAATCAGGTAAGTGATTTTGGTAGCAATACGCACGCTGTCTTCAAGGGTTTGAAGAGAGTCGGTATAGACTATACCGTCTTCGTCTCTTTTAATTTCCCATGTTCCGTCGTCCTGTTCTTCCATTTCCGGCTTTCTATGGCTCATAAAGTCATCGCGTATTTCATCCCATGTGGGCAAACCGTCTGCGATGGCATTACTTATGGCCTCGGCGGTGGGAACAAAAATTGTGTAGCGGTAGTTATTGAAGAACTGGACATTCAAGTCAGGTCCGTTGTCATCAAAGAAAATCCTGAACTTCTTGAGCATGTTCTCCTGCTTTTCGTTGGTCGAGTAAAGCTTTGCGTCAATAAGTCCGCAGCCGACAATTAAGTCCTTGTTGTTCTCTACGGTGCAGAGGTCATAGAACGCGCTGTAAGGTGTTATGCCTCCCGTTCCTTCTCCTTTCCAGTCTGCATCATTGGTGAAGATGCTGTACACGCTTCGGCAGGTTGGAATCAACGGAGCTTTTAAGACATAGGTATTACCATTGTCCATATAACGGTCAACCTCTATCGGGCAATCGAGGACACCCACTTCTGCCACACTGGGATCAATGCCCTGGCGCTCGTTCTCCAACTGGAAGCCACCCTTGAATTTGATGATATTGTCATTCTCGTCGCGGATGACTTTCACAGCATTGCCGTTCTTTGAGAGGTAGTACTCGTCAAGCGGTGTGGATGAGTCTATTCCCCAGTGCTCCTGGCCCACTTCGCCGGTATGTGTCAAGGGGTTGGTTCCGTCATGCACAATGGTATGGCTTTCAAGAATATCCTTCAAGCGATTGACAACCTCCTCTTTCGTGTAATCGTTGTCAGTTGTTCCCGCCATGATTTTCTCACTCTTTGTCCCGATGGTTCCTTCACTCTGATTATAAACACAATAGTAATCGTAGAATTCCAGCTTCACCGGCAAATCGGTATTGTTCCTGCTGATGAACTTGAGGGCACGCGGCGTCTTACTCTTCATGCTTGCAGGATCATAGTAGTATGCCAAAGCCTTGTCGCTTGGCAAGAGGAATGTGAAGCGGCTCTGCATGGCCTTGAGATAAGCATAGTAGTTCAGCTTCATAAAATCGCCATAAATGGCTTGTTTTATGATTTTGTTTGTTTCGCTGATGTATGCAGGTCCTGTCACCGAGCGGAAGTCGGCAGGCACACAGACATCATTTATGACATAGATTACGCCATTGCTGCAAACGAGGCTGGTGTCGAGTTGTGCCCTGGCCAACGCAAGGTCGTCGAACAGAGGTTCCTGCGCATCGTTGGTGAGCTTGCCCCATTTGCTGGGGACGGAGCCGACGAAGGAGCGCTGCATGGAGTTGTTGATAATTGCCTGAACGTCGCTGAGGGGGATGCAGTCTATTTGCTTGTACAGGGCGTCGTAGTCGTTATCGGCTGGTGCCACATAAGGATCTATTTCTGTAGGTGCGCCCTCACCCTTGTGGGTATAGTATGTTGCAATCAGTTCTGCACCAAATCCTGTCTTAAAGAACTCCCACATCGTCTTGTCGTTGGGGACAAAAATGGCAGCCATATCCTTGCGGACATCCATCTCATCGTAATAGCCGTTCCATCCCGGATCGAACTTGAGGAATGGAGCAATACCTTGCTGAAGTTTGAGTGGAGCATTGTCCGTGTAGGGCTTGTATGCTTGGTATTTACCTCCGGGTGCAGGCTCGAACTTGGGAATTTCCCCGTTTTCATTAGGTCTGACGTATCCGCCCTTCACCGAGAAGTTATTGTTGGAGAAATACCTCTTTATAAATATAGAGTCGTTGAAGTCCGGATGAAGTGTCTTGTAACGGTCTGTGATACGCTCACAATAGAACGGTGCGCTGAAACGGTCGAGCATGTGGCTGAAAATTTTTGTCCTACCGTTAGTGCGGATAACTTCGGCCATATTTGTGAGGGGGCAAAGCGGCTTCTCGGTGACGTTGATGTAACCGTTCTCGCAGACACCGTCCTTTTGTACCAGAAGGGCATCGTAGATATGGACATCGCCGGGCTTGCGAGTACGTCCGTTTCGACCTCCCATAAACATCTTGAAGTCATTGATTTGGGTGTTGTCGAAAGAATTGTTGGACATGTGCTCGTCCGTGAAGCAAAGCATCATGGGAAGCGTGGAGTCTGTCACCATATAAATGCCATCGCCGCCAAATTCAGGACGGAAGCGCTGCCAATAGTCCTTTTCCACACCCTGCTGACCGTCTCCTCTGTCGAGATTCCAATAGTAGTTGTTGCTAAAGGGGAGAGCGCTGAGGTTCTTGTTAGCCGCGCAGATGTGGGTTATAGAGTCTGTGGCCTCCATATCGGTGTAGCGGCGCATGTACTCGCCTCGGACGGGAGGGTTGTTGTTTGACTCGCTTGCCTCACTGCTGGCCAGGTTCTCCATCACAATCGCGTTATTAAGCATACTGGTGTGTATCAACAACTTCTTCTGGGCTGGAGTCAAGTTCTCATAACACGTGGCATAATGCCATGGGTTTTCCTCGGGAAGCTGGGCATTGGCAGCAAAGAAGGCATCCCACGAAGAGTCGTTAGCAACAAAGACCGTCTTGGAACCTGTTCTGCTCAGCACATCGGTCAGAGGACGCAGGTCATCCGGATTAACATCCTTGTCGGCCAGCAACCTCAGATATGTATTGAAGTTGCCTCTCTCCTGTAGGCTTTCGTAAATGCTTGTCTTGAGCCATGCGGGCTTTTCGTCGTCCAAAATAAACTCGTCTTTACAAGCATACATCAGCCCGCAAACTGCCAACAGACACGCCAATCGTGAGGAATGTCTGCTACATTTGCTTAAAAGGTTTGTCATACGCATTGTTCTATTTTTGTTTTTTGTTGTTTTTTACGTTTTTTTGTCTCGTTTTACGCTTTTATGCGCACTCAACAGAGCAAATTTATGTTTTTTTTACGAAACGCAATATGCAACCTATGGAAACAGGGCTTGTTTTAAGGATATTTAACAAAATGTGGTTAATTTTATTCAACAAGCAATGTCTTTTGGCTGAAAAACCCCTTGTTTTTGTCTGAAAAAACCGATGCTCTGATTTTAGTGATATGTTTAGGCTTTTTTGGAAAAATTCCGCGGAATATGGAATTCTTCATTTTACGTCGTAAATTGTACGTTTTACGACGTAATTTCTACATTTTACGACGCAAATTGTACAATTTACGACGTAAAATAGAGAATTCTATGCTGCCTGTTTGCTTTGGAAACGGCCTGGGAAGGAAAAGTCAGCGTGTGATGCAGGTCTTTTTGTTTCGGATATAGATGCCGTGGTGCGGTACGTGTTGCAGCCTACGGCCAGAAAGGTCGTAGTATTGTGCACCTGCGAGTTCTTCCTCCGTGTTTGTGTCAGCGGAGATTCCGTTTATTGCGGACGCCATTTCCACTGCCATCCAGTCGCTCCATTTCGAGGTGCCATCGTCACAGGCTGCCTGCACACGGTAGTAACACATCTTCGCCTCTACAGGCCCTACAGCATGGCTGGTTGAGGTCAAGCCTGTGTAGGTAGTGACCACGCCGACTGTTCCACCCATATCCTTTATGTTGACATTGTAGAGATAGAAGCGCTGCTTGACGGCTGTTGTTGCGAATCTGACCTGACATTCGGAAGGGATATTGTCGAAGGTGCAGCTATAGGTGGCACGGCTGTCTGTCAACTGCACGGTTTCTTCCGCTATTGTTTGGGCACCCTGGAGCACGGAGACGACGATGCTGGTGCCGTCCGTGTTGTAGTAGGCGGCATCGAACTCCACCTGCAGTGTTCCTGCCCTGTTGCTGAAGACTGGGGTGGTGACATGGCCTGTTCTTTTTGCTGCTCCGACACGGACAGACGCTTCCGCTGTGCCATAGATGTTGGAGATGGTCCAACCTGCCGTCTGCGTGTAGATGTTCACAACGCTGCTACCCACCTGTGCATCCGCACCCACGCTGGCAAAGCCGGAGAAGTCTTCGCTGAAAATGGTGGCAAGCGTCGGTTCGTCGGTCATGGCCTCGACTTGCAGCGTATAGCTTGCCGCTCCTTTCACCGGGGTCCAGTTTGCTGTGAAGGAATCAGAAGTGACGTTTGTGGGCTGGGCAAGCTCAGGTGTAGGCAGGGGGAAATAGTCGCCATAGATGAAGGAGATTTTCCCATCGGTTGTTTCCGAGATGTTCCGTATGAGATTCTGGTGCGTCTTGGTGCCGGCTTTCTCGGCCGTGAACCATGTGAGTTGCTGGACGCTTGTGACATTCTGTAAGCCCGGGTAGGGGTCCCCTGCCTCATCGTCCATGCTTATCTCATAGGCATAGCCATAATCCTTTTCTACAAGAATGCCCACGCTTCCGTCGGCAGGCAGAAAGGTCATGCGCTGGTGGTCTTTGTTGATGTTAACCTTATTGCTGCTCCAAGCCCTCTGGTTATAATCGATGTGCCACACCATGAGGCCATGACCGCGATTGCCTGCGCCAAAGGTTGTTTGCTGGCGGTTCTCCAGGATGTAGTACTCGTTGGAATTGCCCGTGTTCTTAATGACGTATGCCACGCCCTCCTCGTTGATGGCAGGCATCTCTGATACTTTGCAAGGTTCGGTCAGAGGGATGAGGTCTATCCATCCTGCAGACCAGCGCTCATAGGCAGTATAGGGGCTGGGAGTTTCACCTATTTTCTTAGGCCCGTTATAGCAGCCTCCGTCCAAGAGGTCCCAGAACTGACCTGCTGTCCCGCCAGTATAAGCCGTATCATAAAAATCGGGGTAGCCCAAGCAATGGCTGAACTCGTGGCAGGCGGTGCCTATGCCTTCGAGGGTGGTCTCGTTTGCCATTTCATTGGAAACCGCATAAGTGTTGATTGAGACACCGTCCATCCGCTGGATTCCGGAACCGACTCCATAGTATTTTGCGCTGGAAAGACTCCATTCATGGGGCCAGATGTATCCGGGTTCTGTGCTGCTGGTCATGCCTGCATAGATGACATAAACCTGATCGACCTCTGCGTTGTCATTCCAGTCGTAGTCGGCATAGTTGACTTGCGAGTCAGCAAGTTTCAGTGCCTCGATAACCATTTCCGCAGCCCGGTCATTAACGTTGCTGTTCGGACTGGAACCATAATAAGCTCGCGTCTTTGTAAGCTCAAGGGGGCCGATGACATCAAAATCGATGTTAAGCAGACCATAGCTCTGTTCTAAAAAGTAGTCACGCACGGAGCCGACATGGTTGTATTGTGAGAAGCCTTGTTGGTTGAAACGGCTCTGCCATTCGGCAGCGGCATCGCCTTTCATCTTCTCGTCGGAGAACTCGACGAGAAGGACCAGCCCTTTCTTTGTCTGAGGCTGTGCCTGGGCACGCCAAGGGCCTTCCCTGTGACGCAGGGCAAGGTTGGCTTCACGCATCTTTTCCAGACGAGCAAGGCGTCGTTCATTGACGTCAGGCAAACGATGTGTGTGATGGTTCCCATGATAGGGAGTCTGAGTTACCAAAGGCTGAGCCTCTGCTAAAAGGCTATAAAATAATGCTGTCAGAAAGAATGCGAGACTTCTCTTCATTTGCCAATTCTTTGTTTGTTTTTCTTTTGCAGCCACAAAAGTACTGAAAAAAACACAAAAACTGAAAAGAAACGGCTTTTAATTCTCCTTACCTTCTCTATCATTTCTCTTTTCTTTATATCTTTGCGGCCAAAATGGAAAAGAAAGAAAACACAGGAAAGGTTTTCCTCATTGCAGGAAGCGAACCTTTAGGAAGTGCAGGGGTGCAGGCCGACATCAAGGCTATCACCCGTTGCGGCGGCTGGGCGGCGGCAGCCCTGACTTGTATCGTGGACGAGGACGTGAACCGCATCAAAGGCATCCACCACTTGCCAACGGACTTGATTGTCTCGCAGGCAGAGTCGTTCCTCAGCACCGTCGGGGCAGACTGCATCAAGACGGGAATCCTGCCCACCGAAGAGATTATCCATGCCGTAGCAGGGGTGTTGCGTCGTTTCAACCTGCAACCCATCCTCATCGACCCCGTCATTGTGAATTATGCAGGGGAGCAATTAGTGAGCGACGCCGCCATCTCTGCCTACAAAAACGAACTCTTCCCGCTCGCCACACTCATCACTCCCAATGTCCGCGAAGCGGAATTCCTGTTGGGGCACGCCATCACCAACCCCGAAAGCGACCTGAAGAAGCTCAGCGAATGGGGATGCAACGTGCTGGTAAAGAGTGTGGAAGAGGGCGACTACCTGGTGGACTATCTCTACGAAACAGCCACGGGGACGCTTACTCCGCATCCTAAAAAGAAACTGGTGCTCGACGACCGCAACGGCACGGGCGACACCTTGGCAAGCGCCATCGCGACGCATTTGGCAAAAGGCGACGACCTGACGACCGCCGTTGAGCGTGCAGAAGCCTACATGAGCTATTTCTTGGCTGGCCCGCGTTACTACATCAGCGCAGGGCTGTAAGAGAAAGCACCGGGCTATTTCTCGGTGTGTTCTTTTCCTTGTTGGCTACCGTACTGACCGTAAATGCCGTAATGTCCATAGCGTCCGTGGCCATAGCCGAATTTACCGTACTTGCCATATTTCCCATATTTGCCGTAGCCATAGTAATAGCCGTACTTCTTCTTTCTCATGTCAACGGCATTGAGCACAAGGTTGACCTTTGGCAGTTTGTTCTCATTCCTGAGATTGTTGATGAGTTCGAAGTTGGCTCTGGGGCTGTAGTCGGCACGGCAGACGAAGAGGCACATGTCGGCGACACGGCCGATGGAAAGCGCATCGCTCACAAGGCCAATGGGCGGTGTGTCGAGCAGGATGTAGTCATAATGCTCCTTGAGCAGAGCAATGGCACGGTCGAGCTGTTCACGCGACAGGAGTTCGCCTGGGTTCGGCGGAATGATGCCAGCCGGCAACACGTCAAGATTCTCATTTTTCATCCCATGCACAATCTGCTCTTCAAGCACGCTGTATGACAGGTCGTTGCTGGAAAGGAAGCTCGTGATGCCTTTCTTGTCGGAAGGCATATTAAAGAGCTTCACCAGACGAGGCTTACGGATGTCGAGGCCGACAATGATGACTTTCTTGCCCATCAATGCCAACGACATGGCGAGATTGGTGGAGACAAATGTCTTGCCCTCACCTGGGATGCAACTGGTACACAGGATGACTTTCTCACCCTCTTCCAAGACAAAACGGAGATTGGTGCGCAAGCCTCGGAACGCCTCTTCCATAGAGTTGTTCGTGTTTTCGCGGACCACAAGTGCCTTCTCGCCATCGACCATCTTGCCATCCATTGGGATGTCAGCCAGGATACTGATCTTTGTCAGCTTCTCTATATCCTCACGTCCCTCTATGCGATAGCGAAGCAAGCTCATCAACAAGAGGATGCCAATAGGCAGACATACACCAATTCCCAAAGCTGCGAGCCAGATGATTTGGTTATTTGGCGCCACCTGCCCTACAAGCTGCGGGGAGTCGATGAGACGTGCCTTGGCTGCTGTGCTGGCCAGGGAGATGTAGTTCTCCTCACGCTTCTGGAGAAGCATCAGGTAGAGGTTGGCCTTAATCTCCTGCTGGCGACTCATATTGGTCAGCGCACGCTCCTGAGTCGGCGTGCTGCTGATACGACTGCTGAACATGTGGTACTGGCTGTCCACGCTGGCCTTCTGCGTCATCACATCGCTACGGATGGCATCAAGACTCATCTTGATAGAAGGCCACATCTCCTCAAGTTCGGAAGTGATACGCTGGACGAATGGATTGTCCTCGCTTGATGACTTCAGCAGGCGGTTGCGCTGCAGCACATTCTCGTTATACTTGCTGATGAGGGAATTGAGGTTGGCATTCTCCAAACCAAGGTTAGCAGGGATGACCTGCATGGCATTGGCGGGATTGTTCACATAGTTGACCAGGGCATTGATGAGGTTGAGCTGCGTCTCAAACTCCACCTGCTTCTTCTGGTATTCGGTGGTGCTGGAGAGAGCCGTCGTGGCATCGTTGGTCAGGTTGATAAGTTCGTTGCTCTTCTTGTACTGCTCCAGTTCGCCTTCCGTCACGTCAAGTTCTCCGCGGATGAAGTCAATACGTTCCTTGATGAACTCCTCTGTCTTCATTGCCACCTCGTTCTTGTCCTCGTTGGCATCTTCATTATAGCTGTTGAGCAATTCGTTCAAATAGTCAATCGACCTGCCCACCTGCGTGTCGGTAAACGAAACTCTCGCCACGGTGGTGAACTTGCTGGTTGACGCAGCCGAGAGCCGCCCTCTGTACATGCGTGCGGCACTCTCAACGGGAAGGATGGTGGCATAGAGCTTCTCGTCCTTCCACTTTGTTCCCGGATTCTGCTGAAAGATGATGATGCCCATAGGCGTGTTGATGCTACCGGGCAGCTTCTTGACATCGTACTCGAAGGTGACAGGCTCTTTTTGTCCCATATTCACCTTGCCCACCACATGCAGGCCCTTACCAGCCTTCGTCATCTCCATCTCGATGGGGATACGCAGCACAGCCAGTTGGTGCTGGGGCATATCCACAATGATGGGATTGTTCTGGTACTGCTCTATCTTGCGGACACGGCCCTCTATAGCATAGTTGACATAGAGCTTCAACGTCTTCACCACACGATTGTTGACATTGATGCTGTTCAGTATCTCAAGCTCGTTTTCAAAGCCATTCGTATTGGTGATGAGGCCCATGTTCTCAAGGTTCATCTGGTTGCCCATTGAGCGTTTATTGCTACCCTGATCGTCCTTAATCAGCACCTTCATTGCCGACGTATAGACCGGCCGGGTGTAGCGCAGATAACAAAAGGCAACACCAAGGGCTATGATTGTGGACAGCACTATCCACTGCCAGTTAAGCACAATGATGGTCCATATCGTTTTCACGCTTATAATGCTGGACTCTTCCTCTTTCTGTAATTCTTCGTTAGCTACGTACTCTGCCATATTTTTAGATTTGATTTGTTTACGTTATAATGCAGTCGGCGTGCAAAGATATGAATTATTATAATAATGTTAAAGAATTTGCCGGAAAAAATACCCCTTCCTGATATTTCTCAGCACCATTTCCCCTAAAAATGAACAAAATGTTGTAATTTTGCATGGATTATGTGCACACTTCGCACATCGTCCATAACAAACTATGCATAAGGACACGACAAACATACCCATTCGCAAATGGCTACGTGACGGCATGACTTGCCTGGCAGAAGCCTTCATCTGGACAGGTTGTGCTTATGCGGCAACACTATTGCAACATTTATGGACAAGCACTATCCTTCCATTCGCCTGGTATGTTCTCCTGGGCTGGGGGTTCGCATTCCTCCTTGTCGTGACACGCTTCATTCCCAACAATGCCTATAGCCGTACATCCCGACGCGACGAAGTGGTGTCACAAGCCGCGAAGACAGCGCTGTTCGTCAGTTTGCTTGCCCTTGCCGTTTACACAGAAAGGACGCCCCTTTTGTTCCTCTCTTGCTTGTTCTTCTTTCTTGCACTGATTGCAGAACGCCTCATCCTAAACAGTTGGTTCATCCGCTATAGCATACGGCATAGCGAACATGGTGTCCTTCTCTGCAGCGGCGAGACATCATGGCAACAGCAAGCTCTGCTGCAAAACACATACGGACTGGAACTGAACCGCCTGGAAGAGCAGACGGCGCGACAATTGGAAACATATCTTGTAGCACATCCCGAGACGGAGAGTGTCTATTGTGCACCCTCGGCACTGACAGCGGCAGAGCTGGAGGATGTTGCGCACACTTGCCGCAAACAGGGCCTCATGCTTCACGTCCTGCCCCTTGCCCCTTGCTCCCTGCCCCCGACAATGCAAAGTGAATGTCGCGGCTCCATCAGTGTGCTCTCGCCTGCCGAACTTCCCTTGCAAAACCTCGTCAACAAAACCATCAAACGATTGACAGACATTGTGGCAAGCCTTCTTGTCCTGCTCACCATTTTCCCTGTCGTTACTCTCATCGCCTTCATCTGCATCAAGAGACAGAGTCGCGGTCCTGTCCTCACAATACGGCACATGTGCGGCATGAACGGGAAAGTGTTCCAATGCCTCACCTTCCGCACGCGCCATTACGAGGCTGCACCCTCCTTCTTCGACGGCACAGGCGACCCTGGCTACTTCCCTTTCGGCAAGTTCCTGAAGCATTCACGGCTGGAACTTCTGCCGCAATTCCTCTGTGTGCTTTGGGGCAGCATGACCATCATCGGCTCACAGACAATGCGGCCGGAGCAATACGCCGACTACCGTCGCGAACTGAGACAACTCTTCGCCTCTGGCAACCGGCTCAAGGCTGGCATCACAAACTATCAGTTCGCCTCACAAAGCAAGGGCAGCACAAAGGCCGATATCTGGTATTCCCGTCACTGGGGCTTCTGGCTCGACCTACGCATCATGCTACAACGTCTTGGCACACTGCTGAACAATTCAAAAGCGACATCCATCAATTATATATAATGTAGGAAACAGCAAACAATTAAATAGTAAATCGTAAATAGTCACATCGAAAATTATCACCATGTCTATATTCAGTAAACTATTCCGTAGAAACGGAAACGAACAGCAAACAAAGGTTGGCGGCATGGAAGACTTCATGCTTCTCATCCGCGTCTATTATCAAGCGGTAATAGCTGCACAGCTTGGCATCAATAACCTTGGTGCACTACCCGACCTGCGCATCTTCAAGCAGACCTACCGCGTCGCCACACTCAACAACAAGCTCGGCATTGCCGAGAAGAAGCACTGCCGCAAACTCATACAAGACATTTACGGCTGCAGTGACAGCTTCTTCACAGAGATAGACGGCAGCATCCGCAAACACTGCCGCAAAATTCAGGACGCACAAAGCTACCTCATCCAGTTCCAGGGCTTCAGCCAAGACCTGATGATGCTCATGGGAAACCTCATGCAATGGAAAATGCGGCTGCCCAGCTTCTTCAAGGGAGCACTTCGCGAGATGACCGCAAAGCAGGTTCACCAGGTGCTGACGAAGAACGACTGGAAGGACGAAGGCGTGCGCAAAGCCTGCATCTCCGTCCGCAAATACCAAAACGTGCTTGGTTATACAGAACAATGGATGACGGAATACGTGCATACCATTGTCATGCTGGCGAAGAAGGAGCCAAAGAAAAATAGTGAGCAATAAACTTGCATAAAGACAAAAAAAGTATTATCTTTGTCCGCAAATTGAGTTAATTCGCCATGAATCAAGAACTGAAAGACCTCATTATCCGGCTTGAGACACGCGTCAGACAACTCATCATGCAGCAAACCCAGTTGCAGGAAGAGGAGGATAGTTTGCGGCGTCAACTAAGCAAGAAGGACGAGGAAATTCTCAATCTGCAGGTTCAAAACGAAGAACTCAAACAACAATACAGCCGTCTGAAGATGGCAAAGTACATCGACATGGCCGACAATGATGTCAAAGACATGCGAGGCCGTATCAGAACGATGGTGCGCGATATTGACCGGTGCATCTCTATGCTCAAAGTAACTCAGTAACACAGACTATGGATGACACCCTTTCAATAACTCTCCGTTTCGGTTCATGGACACTGCCCATGACCATCAAGCGTGACGAAGAATATGTCTATCGCCAGGCAGAAAAGCTTATCAAGGAGAGATTCAGCTTCTATACAAGCAGCTATCCCGGGCAGAACACCGAGATGTATCTTGTGATGACTATCCTCGACATTGCCGTAATGAGCAAGCGACAGGAAACCACCCACGATACAAAGCCCGTTCTGGATGCCCTCCGTCCGTTGCTTGCAGAAGTCGAGGCCGCACTCATCAAAAAATAAGAGAGTTCGTGACCCCGAGTATTAACATTTATATCAAACTATTTTATTATCCATGACAACAGATATTATCGTTGCCCTCTCGGTAGCCATCATATTGTTTTTTGTCCTCGTAGCGGTATGGTACTTCGTGGCTGTGCCGGCTAAGAGGAAGGCTCTCGCCGAAGAAGCTCGCGAGAATGCCGAAAAAGAGGCAGAAGTCATCAAGCAGAAAAAGCTGCTTGAAGTGAAAGAGAAATTCCTTAGCAAGCGCACAGAGCTTGAGAAGGAAGTACGTCAGCACAACCAGCAGATTCAGCAGAGCGAGAACCGCATCAAGCAACGCGAGATGCAGCTTAACCAAAAGCAGGACGAACTGACGCGCCGCAAACAGGAAGCCGACGCACAGCGCCAACGCATGGAGACGCAGCAGGCTCTGCTTGAAAAGAAGGAAGAGGAGGTCAACGCACGCTTCTCCGACCTCGTCAATCAGGAGCGCACAAAACTTGAGGAAATCTCTGGCCTGAGCGTTGAAGAAGCTCGCGAGCGCCTTGTTGAGTCGTTAAAAGACGAAGCCAAGACGAATGCGGCGGCATACATCAACGAGATTATGGACGACGCACGCATGACGGCCACAAAGGAAGCCAAGCGCATCATCATCCAGAGCATCCAGCGCGTCGCCACAGAGACTGCCGTGGAGAACTCCGTCACAGTATTCCATATCGACAACGACGAAGTGAAGGGACGCATCATCGGTCGCGAAGGCCGTAACATCCGCGCCCTCGAAGCAGCCACCGGCACAGAGATTGTCGTTGACGACACACCCGAGGCCATCGTTATCAGCGCCTTCGATCCCATACGCCGTGAGATATGCCGTCTGGCTCTCCACCAGCTTGTTTCCGACGGCCGCATACATCCAGCACGCATCGAAGAGGTGGTGGCTAAGGTCAAGAAGCAGATTGACGAGGAAATCCTCGAGGTGGGCAAGCGCACCACCATCGACCTTGGCGTACACGGCCTGCATCCCGAACTCATCCGCATCGTCGGCAAGATGAAGTACCGCAGCAGCTACGGACAGAACCTCCTGCAGCACGCCCGTGAAACCGCCAATCTCTGTGCAGTCATGGCAAGCGAACTCGGCCTCAACCCCAAGAAGGCGAAGCGTGCCGGCCTCTTGCACGACATCGGCAAGGTGCCCGATGAGGAACCAGACCTGCCACATGCTCTCTACGGCGCCAAACTCGCAGAGAAGTACAAAGAGAAGCCCGAAATATGCAACGCCATCGGTGCCCACCACGACGAGATGGAGATGACTACCCTGATTGCCCCCATCGTGCAGGCCTGCGACGCCATCAGCGGTGCCCGCCCTGGTGCCCGCCGCGAGATTGTGGAGGCTTACATCAAGCGTCTCAAGGACCTGGAGGACATCGCCATGAGTCATCCGGGCGTAATCAAGACGTATGCAATCCAGGCAGGCCGCGAGCTGCGTGTCATCGTCGGTGCCGACAAGATAGACGACAAGCAGACGGAACTCCTCAGTTCTGACATTGCCACCAAGATTCAAAATGAGATGACATATCCTGGGCAGGTCAAGATAACAGTCATCCGCGAAACACGCGCTATCGCCTACGCGAAATAAAAGAGTATTAAACAAAAAGCCGCAAGTTGAGGAACTTGCGGCTTTTGTTTATTTCATGGCTTCATAGATTTTGTCGGTAATCTCCTCTTGAAGTTCGGGATTGTCGCGCAGGACACCTTTCGTGGCCTCCTTGCCCTGACCGAGCTTGCTGCCGTTGTAACTGTACCAGGAGCCGCTCTTCTCAAGGATACCGAAGTTGACGCCCAAGTCAACAACCTCACCTACGCGGCAAATGCCTTCGCCGTACATAATCTCAAACTCTGCCTTCCGGAAGGGAGGAGCCACCTTGTTCTTCACCACCTTCACCTTCACTTCGTTGCCGATGATGGTGTCGCCGTCCTTGATGCTCTGTGACTTGCGGATGTCAAGACGCACCGAGGCGTAGAACTTCAGGGCGTTGCCGCCGGTGGTCGTCTCGGGGTTGCCGAACATGACGCCTATCTTCTCGCGCAACTGGTTGATGAAGATGCAGGTGGTGTTCGTCTTGTTGATGGTGGCGGTAAGCTTACGCAAGGCCTGACTCATCAGGCGTGCCTGCAGACCAACCTTATTGTCGCCCATGTCGCCCTCCAGCTCTGCCTTCGGTGTCAAGGCTGCGACAGAATCAATGACGATGATGTCAACCGCCGCACTGCGAATAAGCTGGTCGGCAATGTCCAGTGCCTGCTCTCCATTGTCGGGCTGGGAAATGAGAAGGTTATCGACATCTACGCCGAGGTTGGCGGCATAGAAGCGGTCGAAGGCATGTTCTGCGTCAATGAAGGCAGCGATGCCGCCCTGCTTCTGCGCCTCAGCAATGGCATGGATGGCAAGCGTCGTCTTGCCGGACGACTCCGGGCCGTATATCTCCACGATGCGCCCTCTCGGATAGCCGCCCACGCCAAGCGCGTAGTCCAGCGCAATGGATCCCGACGGAATGACCTCGATGTTGTCAATCCTCTCCTCTCCGAGTTTCATAATGGACCCCTTGCCGAAGTCCTTCTCTATCTTCGCCATCGCCGCCTGCAGCGCCTTCAGCTTCTCGCTCTGCTGCCCCGGGGCAGCCGTTTCAGTTTCTTTCTTTGCCATAATTGTGATTTTTGGGGGCAAGGAGCAAGGGGCAAGGAGCAAGAGGATTGTTCTTGGCCCTTGAACTTGCCTAAATGTGTTATTATTGTTTGTTGCTTTTATCCTCTAATGATTTCTTTAATCCACTTAACAAGCGCGAGATTTCAACCATATTCGCTTCATTGGTCTTTAATTCCTCATCGGAAATATAGGAAAGTGAGTGAGCAATCTCCAATTGACACATCGTTTCTGTTAGTGAACCTTTTGCTATCTCCAAGAAGTGAATCCTCTCTTTGACAGAGTTCCTACCCATACCTTCTGCTATATTGGACGGGACAGAAATGACGGCTCTCCGAATTTGGTCTGTCAACACACTTTTCTCATATGGAGGGAACTTCCGTGCAAGGGCACAGACATTCTTTACCTGAAGCAAAGACTGCTGGTAAACATTAAGCTTCCGATAGAAGAAGTCGTCCATAATTCTGAGATTTATTACATTTCTCTTGCCCCTTGCTACTTGCCCCCTGCTCCTACAATTCGAGATCAATATCGAATTGTTCGTGCCAAGGCAAGCCCTGGCTGTTAAGCTGTTCCATGAAGGGGTCGGGATCGAACTCCTCAACGTTGTGCACGCCGGGCTTGCTCCAAAGGCCCTTGAGGAACATCATGGCACCTATCATGGCAGGCACGCCGGTGGTGTAGCTGACACCTTGCATTCCTGTTTCCTCGTATGCGGCTTGGTGCGAACAGTTATTATATATATAATATGTATGCTCGCTTCCATCACGAAGGCCGCGTATGCGGCAGCCGATGCTGGTCTCGCCGTCGTAGTTCTCGCCAAGGTCCTGCGGGTTGGGCAGCACAGCCTTGAGGAACTGCAAAGGCACAATCTTGACCTTGACTGTCTTGGGGGCAGGGGGCAGGGGGCAAGGGGCAGGAGAACTGCTGGGACAGACGGTATCCTCTTGCTCCTTGCACCTTGCTCCTTGCTCCTCAACAAGCGGTGCTTCGTACTCCACCTCGTCGATACGGCTCATGCCGATGTTCTGTATAACATCAAGATAAGTGAGGTACTGCTGGCCGAAGGTCATCCAGAAGCGGGCGCGCTTGATGGTCGGGTAGTTGATGACAAGCGACTCTATCTCCTCGTGATGGAGCAGGTAGCTCTCCTTGGGGCCGATGCCGGGATAGGTCAGAGGCTTGTGAATCTCCATCGGCTCCGTCTCGATGTACTTGCCGTTCTCCCAATAGAGACCTTTCTGCGTAATTTCTCTGATGTTGATTTCGGGGTTGAAGTTCGTGGCGAAAGCCTTGTGATGGTTGCCTGCGTTGCAATCCACGATGTCGAGGTACTGAATCTCATCGAAGTGGTGCTTGGCTGCGTAGGCCGTAAAGATGCTGGTCACGCCAGGGTCGAAGCCGCAGCCGAGGATGGCACAGAGACCTGCCTTCTCGAAGCGTTCACGGTAAGCCCACTGCCAAGAGTATTCAAAGTGTGCCTCGTCCTTCGGCTCGTAGTTGGCCGTGTCGAGGTAGTTGCAACCTGTCTGCAGGCAGGCCTCCATGATGGTGAGGTCTTGGTAAGGCAAGGCGAGGTTCATTACGAGGTCTGGCTTGTAACAGTTCAGCAGTTTGACAAGCTGTTCCACGCTGTCGGCATCCACCTGTGCGGTCTTCACCTTCGTGCCGTACTTCTTGTTGAGGACTTCAGCCAGTGCGATGCACTTCTTCTCTGTGCGGCTGGCAATCATTACTTCCGTGAAGGTGTCAGGGTTCTGGCACACCTTGTGAGCTGCAACGGTAGCTACGCCGCCAGCTCCTATAATCA
>CAMZAE010000011.1 GCA_947304115.1 uncultured Prevotellaceae bacterium
AGGGCATCGCTGATGATGGCGTCCTCTTCCGTGAAGAGCGGCTCGAAGACACCGCCGTTGGCATCAAAGCAAGCGGCGTAGAGGATGGTGTCCTCCGTCTTGAAGTAATCGCTGATGGCAGCTTCGAGTTGCTTGTGGATGTCCTGTGTGCCGCAGATGAAGCGGACGCTCGACATGCCGAAGCCTCTTTCAGCCATCATCTTCGTTGCGCCCTCGATGAGGCGCGGATGGTCGGAGAGGCCGAGATAGTTGTTGGCGCAGAAGTTCAAGACTTCCTTGCCCTTCACTTGGATGGCTGCCTTCTGTGGGCTTTCTATGAGACGCTCCTCTTTGTAGAGTCCTGCTTCGCGAATCTCAGCGAGCGTCTGGCTGAGATGCTGTTTCATCTTTCCGTACATGATTTAGTCGTTTAGGTGATTAGTTGTTTAGCCGTTTAGGTTTTGTTTTGCAAAGATATGAAATAATTATGAATTAGGCATTCGTCATTATGAATTATTTCAGATGAATATCAATGGGGATGTTGGCTTTGATGCAGAAGTTCCTGCCCATTGCCGAGATGCCTTGCCTGCCTGTTGCCGCATTCGTATCAATGTACTTCAGGCGTGACAAGTGCGGCTGATAGACCTTGTCGAGGAGATTCTGGCAGGAGAAGGTGAGTTCTATGCAGTTATGGCCGAAGATGTGGAGGTCCATGCCAGCAGAGATGTTGAAGATGGCATAGCCGGGTGTTGCCGTTTCTGTGTTATCGACAGCATAGAACTTGCTTTGTCGGAGGTTGCATTCCATCCCGAAGGCAAGGAAAGAGCGACGGCAATGTTCTTTCGCAAAATCAGGGAACTCATAGCGCACATCGCTCGTCCATCGCGGGGCAGGCATCATGGGCAAAGCCCCACCCCCGCCTTGCACGCCTCGTACAAAGCTGAAAGCATTCTCGATGTGGAGCGGATTTATGGGGTGAACGTCTATCGACACTTCTCCGCCCATAAGCCTTGCGTCGCCCTGTCGGTATTGATAGGTGCGATAACCGTCTTTATCCGCAGGCAGACGTGAGAGGAAGATATAATCCTCTATCCAATTGCAGAATACAGAGGCCTGAAGGTTCACATAATGCGACGTGTAGTCAAGCCCAAGGTCAATCTGTGTGCTTTTCTCCGGCTTGAGTTCGGGATTGCCATATTCGTACTGGATGCTGCCCTCATGCACGCCATTCGAGGAAAGTTCGCTTACCGTGGGCGCACGGAATCCGCGTGCCGCATTCAGGCGCAGATTGAGCTTGTCGGTCACATTCCATACGGCACCGAGGCTTCCTGTCACACCCGTGAAGTTCTTGTTCAAGGCGGGGAAACGGAGATCACCGTCCTCCATCAGTGAAGAGGTGTTGAGATGCCTGTTGTCGAAACGTGCGCCGCCAGAGAAGTGCCACTTGTTCCATTGCCATTCCGCTGTGGCGAAGAAGCCGATGTCGAAGAGATGGTAATCAGGAATGAGGTACTCTTCGCCCTGGTTAATGTTTCTTTGCCACATGCCGCCGACGCCTGCCGAGATTTTCCAGTCGTGAGGCAGCGTGTGGAGGTACTTGATGTCGTAGTTGACGGTATGCAGCCGCATGGCAAGTTCGGGTTCTTCCTCTTCCTCGAACTCACGGCGATAGTTCTGCTGATAGCCGATGATGGTTTTCAGCGTGCCGTTGCCAAAATACCAGGCATTGTCGCTCACAGCTTTCGTGTGCTGCACCTTCTGATAGGGCGAGAAGATGCTGTAGCTGTGTCCACTGAAGTCGCCTCCCACCATTTCGCCTTCAGTGATGCCTGGCGTGAAGTTTACTCTTGAGAAGCGAAGCCACGAATGTCCCCAGGACCTGTTCACGCCGAACATTCCCTGCACGTCGCGCTCCTTGAACCAAGAGCCAGGTACATAGCCGTCGGCCTTGTTCTTATAGCAGTGTGCCGCCTTGTCGAGGAAATGCCAGTTCCAGAGCCAGCCGTTGATGTTTCCTGCAAAACCGACGCGATAGTCATAAAGGCCGTTGTTCGTCTGGTATTGGCTTCCCACCTTGACCTGCATCGTGCCCTCCTCAAGCGGATGCTCCGGATGCAGAATCATCACACCGGCAATGGCATCGCTGCCGTACATGAGCGAGGCCGGGCCTTTGAGAACCTCAACGGAATGCACGCCCTCCTCATCGACTTCAAGCCCGTGCTCGTCGCCCCACTGCTGGCCCTCCTGACGGATGCCCTGCTCCACGACGACGACTCTGTTATAGCCAAGACCGCGAATGACAGGCTTCGAGATGCCGCTGCCTGTGCTTATCTGGGCAAGGCCTGGCAGATGACTCACGGCATCCACCATGTTTGTACCAATGGCGTTGTGCAAGAGTTTCGGCGAGACCACCATGAAGGGTGCCGCAGCATCCTTGAGTCTTTGCGTGCCAGCAATGCCTTGTACCGTCACCTCGCTCAGGATGGCTTCCTTCATCGGGTTGATACTGTCCTCCAGACAATCGCTGTGCTCATGGACGTTTTGTGCGGAAACAGAGACAGGAAAAAGCCCACAAAACACTACTATATATATAATAATGTGCTTCATTACTGCAAAAGTACAAAATAATTCTTAATTCTTCTTTCTTAATTCTTAATTTCTTTGTAATTTTGCACTTGTTAAGTCTAAAATCTTAAAACCTTACAAATGAAAAACATCCTTATCATCGGCTCGACAGGACAAATCGGATCCGAACTGGCCATGCACCTCAGAAGTCTTTACGGTAACGAACACGTTGTAGCAGGCTACATCCCTGGCGCCGAGCCAAAAGGCGAACTGCTCGAAAGCGGCCCCACTGCCATCGCCGATGTCATCAAGGCTGACAGCATTGCCGATGCTGTCAAAAAATACAACATCGACACCATCTACAACCTCGCGGCACTCCTCTCCGTCGTAGCGGAATCAAAGCCTCGACTCGCCTGGCAGATAGGCATCGACGGACTTTGGAACATCCTTGAGATAGCACGCGAGAACAAATGCGCCGTCTTCACGCCCAGTTCTATCGGTTCTTTCGGCATAGACACTCCGCACGACATGACGCCACAGGACACCGTGCAGCGTCCCCGCACCATCTACGGTGTCTCTAAGGTGACAACCGAACTGCTAAGCGACTGGTACTTCCACAAGTACGGCGTCGATACACGCAGTGTCCGCTTCCCTGGCATCATTTCTTACGTCACACCTCCAGGCGGCGGCACCACCGACTATGCCGTTGACATCTACTACTATGCCGTGCGCGGCGAGCGTTTCACCTGCCCCATCAAGGCCGGCACACGCATGGACATGATGTACATGCCCGATGCGCTTCACGCAGCACAGATGCTCATGGAAGCAGACCCCGCACGCCTCAAGCACCGCAACGGCTTCAACATCGCAGCAATGAGCTTTGATCCCGAAAGGATTTTCAGCGAAATCAAGAAGCACAAGCCACAGTTCGAGATGGTTTACGATGTTGATCCACTCAAACAGTCCATAGCCGAATCCTGGCCCGACATGATGGACGACACCTGCGCCCGACAAGAGTGGGACTGGCAGCATAAATTCGGACTTGAAGAAATGACAAAGGACATGCTCGCAAAGCTCGCTGAGAAACTCAAAGTCTGAAAGCATACGTTCCTGATTGTAACTGCAAGAAAAAAGCCAGCCTGACAACCGAATTTTGCAACCCCGCTAAACCAATTCTTTATTTTACGTCGTAAATTGTACAATTCACGACGTAAATTATACAAATTACGACGAGAAACGTACAATTTACGTCGTGAAACGAAGAATTCCGCAAGCAGAAAGACAAATCCCCTTGTTTCGCAAGGCATTTCCACACACAAAGAGCAGAAAAACGCAGAGTTCCGCGCATTAAAAGCGCGCCTTGGTGCTACAGCATCCAAGTTCCGCGACTACAATCGCGCCTTGGTGCTAAAGCATCCAAGAACCACAAGTATTACTGAAAGTGACTGTCACACTCATTCAAACCGACATTGTCTGGGAGCGGCCTGACATCAATCGCAAGGCAGCGCAGGAAGCAATGCTTTCAGCCGACAAAAGCGACCTCTATGTCCTGCCAGAAATGTGGAACACAGGTGTCACAACCCAGCCACAAGGCGTGGCCGAGGAGGAAGGCGGTGAGACTTTGCTGTGGATGCAGGAGATGGCACAGCGACTCGACGCCGCTGTTGCAGGCAGCATTGCAGTCCACCTGCAGGACGGCACATACCGTAACCGATTGTACTTCGTCATGCCGCAGGAAACTGTCAATTGTCAATCGTCAAATTGTAAATGGTATGACAAGCACCACCTTTTCTCTTATGGCGGCGAAACAGAAAGCTATACACCGGGCAGTGAGCAGGTGACTGTGGAATGGCGAGGCATACGGTTTCACCTCAGCATCTGCTACGACCTACGCTTCCCGCTATGGCTCAGAAACAAAGACGATTACCACGTGCTTATCTGCGTAGCCTCATGGCCTGCAGCGCGCAGACACGCCTGGGACATTCTCCTCCAGGCCCGTGCCATTGAGAACCAATGTTATGTGCTGGGCGTAAACCGTATCGGTAAGGACCCCTTCTGTGAGTATAGCGGTGGGACAGCCATTGTCAATCCCTTCGGCATCGCAACATTTTGTCCCGATGGCAAAGCATCTGTCCTCACACACACCCTTGACATGAAACGCTTGGGGACATTCCGCCAGAAATTCCCCGTTCTAAAGGAAAGAGACACAAAGTAAGCCTCACCACTCGTCTGTCCAGAGATTGATATCTCCCGAAGCACCTTTCACATCCAGTTCGCTGCCATTTACAGGTTCCGTTTCCAAGTCCAGACCAATCGTCGGGCTGCTTGCAGACAAATAAACAGCAGTAGGCTCCATCCAAGTTATCAAACAGGCAGGTGATAAATATCTCCTTTTCATTTTAGTACAGCCTCTTCTTTCCATTCACAACATAAATGCCCCTTTGTGCCTTGCTGACGCGCTGGCCGGCGAGGTTGAAGATATGACAATTTGACGAATTCACCAATTCACAATTGTCCAATTCTTTGATACCATCCTCATCATCCTCGAAAACAAAGGTAAAGGCTTTGACATCCGCCGATACGCCACCAGCAGCGACAAGGGCTTTCCCTGCGGGCACTACGCTCGCCGCCACACGGACAAGATTGTTGCCTTTAAGACCATAGTATGTGTCGCCTTCTACATAGGTCGGGGCTGTCGTGCCCTCAAGCAGATTATCAGCAAGGACTACGCTACTGCTCCTGCTGGGAATTGTCAGCGTCTGCCCTGCGCTGCCTTTGAGCAAAATGCCTTGTCCGCCTTTGATGCTCCCTGTTATCTGGCTAAAAGTAATGGTCGAGCCTTCTATGTCCGTAATCTCCCATGCGCTGTAATCGTCTGCCTCTGAGAAGTCAAGTGCATACAGCGAGCAGAAAGTTGCATAGCCGTATGCATTGAGGGTGACGGTCTCCGTGCCGCCCTCCTTTGCTGTCGATAGCCCGGCTGGGGCTGTCACTGTTAATATAAAAGATGTACTGCCTGCAATGTACGTTTCGTTAGCCGCAGCATCCACAGTGACGACCGTCGAGCCAACGGCCTGGGGTGTAAGAACAAGCCCATCGGCTGTTGCAACGGCAGTCGTGGTTGGCGTAAGGGTAATGTCACCACACAGCAAACCGGACGTGTCGAGAGTAAAGCTTGAACCATAGACTACGGTCTGATTGGCAATGGAGAGTGTTGGTGTTTCTCTATCGTCGGGAACCTTTTTGTAAAGCGTCAATGCCTTGCCCGTACTTGATGTATAGCAACCAAAACCAGAATCATTTCTACGAAGGTAATTAGTGCTTGTATTTGCTCTGCCTTTGTTGGTAAAGTCGTATGTTGAAGTTCCTGTGACGGTCCATCTGGCATAATCTGTGACTTCATCCAAAAGTGTTCCTATGTATTTGGTGCTTGTGCCTCCAGCATATTTCCCGACGCTTGAATTATATATTGTCCAGTAGTCTCCGTCGGGTGCGATATGCCAAACCAGATTTGGACTGGGGTTGTTGATGATGCCGTCTGTGACGGTGACTGAGGCGTATGCGAATCTATTTTCTGAAATAACATTCTTCAGGGCATAGGTCTGAACAATTACGTAGTCGCCTTCTGTGATTGTGCCGGAATACAATTCATAGTTGTCTGCAAAGAGGCTGTTTGCTGCGTGCAGGAGCAGGAGTATTGCTGTGAGTTTCTCTACTAAATTCCTTTTCATCTTATACTTATTTTTCATTGACAGGTTGCTCTCTTGGGTGTCAGAATCGTTTGACTTCTTCTATCTCTTCTATTTTTTTGAGGTCGCGGCAGATGGTCTGTGTGTCTCTTACGTCGTGGACGCCAAGTTTTATTTCGGCTGTGAAGATTCCGTCGCCGGTCTCTATGTGGAGGCTGTGGATGTTGACGTTTCGCTGCTGGGAGAGGATGCCTGTAATTTGGTGCAGAACGCCGACGCGGTCGAAGCCTGTGATGTGTAGCGTTGCTGGGAAGGTGAGCTGGCCGTGTGTGTCCCAGGAGGCTGCAAGGATTTGGTTTCCGCCTGTGGCTTTGAGTCGCTTGGCGATGTCGCACTGTCGCTTGTGTATGATGATGTGCTGTTTTTCGTCTATGTAGCCAAGTATGTCGTCGCCGGGGATGGGGTGACAATGGTCGCAGATGATGTAGCGCGAGATGTTCTCCTCGCTCAGGAGTAGTGTCTTTTTCTTGTCGATGGCGGGGGATGGAGGGACCTCCCCTGATGTGGAGGGGACGGCGGCTTCGGAGGGAGAAAGGGGGACGGCGGCTTTTTGCTTGAAGAAGGGCAGGTACTTTTTCCACTTCCCAGAGGTGGTCTTCATGGTTTTGAGTACGCGGAGGTCGGCCTCGGAGAGTGTGATGGTGTGTGAGCCTATGGCGGAGAGCAGTTCTTCCTTGCCTGGGAGGTCGTGGAAGCGACAGAGGCGTGCGATATTTATGCTGCTGGGTTCTATTTCGTTCTGCTGGAAGAACTGTGTGAGGATTTCGTCTCCTGCTTTTTGTTTCTCACGCTCCACACGCCTCAGTATGGCAGCAATTTTCCCCTTTGCTTTTGCCGTTGCGGTGAAGGTTATCCAACTGTTATCCACTTTCTGGTTCTTGGAGGTGAGGATTTCCACTTGGTCTCCGCTCTGCAACACGTGGCTGATGCCTACGAGCTTGTGGTTGACTTTTGCGCCGATGCAGTGTGTGCCGAGGAACGTGTGTATGCTGAATGCAAAGTCGAGTACGGTGCATCCTGCTGGCATGGTTTTGAATTCGCCTTTTGGCGTGACGACGAATATCTCGTTGGCAAAGAGGTTGAGCTTTATGGTGTCGAGGAAGTCGATGGCGTTGGGCTGTGGGTCGTCGAGTATTTCCCGTATGGTGTGCAGCCATTTGTCGAGTCCTTCCTCGTTGTTGATGTTTTCGTCGTCGTCGTTATCTTGTGTGGTCTTGTACTTCCAATGTGCGGCAAATCCGTGTTCTGCGATGTCGTCCATGCGTCGGCTGCGTATCTGTACTTCCATCCAATTGCCGGACGGACTCATCAGTGTGGTGTGCAGGGCTTGGTATCCGTTGGCTTTTGGTGTGGAGAGCCAGTCGCGCAGTCTTTCGGGACGTGGCTTGTAGATGCTGCAGGCTGCAGCGTAGATTTTGAAGCATTCGGCTATTTCGTCCATTCCTTCCTGTGTCTCGAACACGATACGCACGGCCAGGATGTCGTATATCTCGTCGAAGTTGACGTGCTTGGTCTGCATTTTGTTCCAGATGCTGTATGGCTTTTTGATGCGTGCCTTTATTTGGTATTGCAGATGCAGTGCGTCGAGTTTCTGTCGGATTGGTATGGTGAAACGCTCGAAGGACTCGATGAGGTCACTGTGTATGGCAGAGAGCTTGTCTTGTATGGTACGGTATTCCTCCGGGTGCTCGTACTTGAAACTGAGGTCCTCAAGCTCTTCCTTGACTTTGTTCAGTCCAAGGCGGTGGGCAAGTGGTGCATAGATGTAGAGTGTCTCTCCTGCTATCTTGTACTGCTTGCTGGGTAGCTGACTGCCTAGTGTGCGCATGTTGTGAAGGCGGTCTGATATCTTGACAAGTATGACACGAATGTCTTCGCTCATGGTGAGCAGGAGTTTTTTGAAGGACTCTGCCTGGACTGATGCCTTGTCGCCGAAGATGCCTCCTGATATCTTTGTGACGCCATCTACGATTTGGGCTATCTTTGGTCCGAAGATGTTGGAGATGTCTTCGACGGTGTAGTCTGTGTCTTCTACGACATCGTGCAGCAGTGCCGAGCAGATGCCTGTGCTGCCCAGTCCAATGTCTTCGCAGGCTATCTGTGCGACGGCGATGGGATGCATGATGTATGGCTCTCCTGAAAGCCGTCGGACGCCTTTGTGGGCTTCGTTGGCGAAGTTGAAGGCTTTGTCGATGATGTCGGTGTGTTTGCGATGATGGGATGCGAGATAGGTGTCAATGAGGTGCTGATAGGCTTCACTGACCATCTTCTCGTCTTCTATCTGGCGATTGCTTTTTTCCTCCATAGTCCTTGTCTTATTGTAACGCATGGAAGCGTTTCTGCTATTTCACTTTTATTTTCTGCCCTGCATAGACGGTGTTGCCCTTGATGCCGTTGAGCCGTCTGAGGCTGGCGACTGTTGTATGGTTGCGCTGGGCTATTGCTCCGAGGGTGTCGCCTTTTCTAACGGTCACGGTTGCTCTTCCGCCGCTTTGTCCTCTCCCTCTTTTCTTGGATGGTTCTGGGATGAGTATTTCGATTGGTGTCTTCGCGTCTGACGGCTGTACGTATATCGAGTCGCCTGCTTCGATGAATGCGTTGATGGCAGGCGACGGCATGCGGATGGTGCAGAGGTGGGTGTCGCCTGGGATAAGGGTGGTGCGGTACTGCGGGTTGAGGGTGCGGAGTTCTTCCTGTGTGATGCTGCAGAGTTCTGTGATGCGCTCCATGCGGACGTTTCGGCTGACATGTATTGTATCCGTCCCCATAGGCAGCTTGGTGTTGAGAGGGCAGATGTTGTGGTCGCAGTAGTAGTTCATAATGTAGTTTGCCGCGATGAAGGCAGGCACATAGCCGCGTGTCTCGGCAGGGAGATAGGGATAGATGCTCCAGTAGTCCTTGACGCCTCCTGCCCGTTTGATGGCTTTGAGGATGTTGTTCGGTCCACAGTTGTAGGCGGCGATGACAAGCGTCCAGTCGCTGAAGATGCCGTAGAGGTCGCGGAGGTAACGTGCGGCGGCATAGCTGGACTTAACGGGGTCCCGGCGCTCGTCGATAAGGCTTGTCACTTCGAGGCCGTATTGTTTTCCTGTTCCTATCATAAACTGCCAAAGTCCGACGGCCCCTGCGCGGCTTACGGCAGTGGGGTTGAGTGCGCTCTCGATTATGGGCAGATACCTGAGTTCAAGTGGTATTTGGTAGCTTTCGAGGGCTTCTTCAAAGATGGGGTTGTAGAAGTTGCTGGCTCCAAGGAGCACGGCAACGGAGTGTCGCAGCCGTCCGCTATAAAGGCTGATGTACTTCTGCACGACATTGTTGTATGGCATGTCGATGACGTTTGGCAGTCGTCTGAGGCGTTGTGCATACGTCTGGGCATCGAACTCCGGATTTTCTCCTGTCGATTCGCAACTTTCGTCGAAGGAAAGGTAGTTGCGTATCTGCCAGTCTGCAAAGAGGCTGTCTATCTCTTGTGTCTGCATCCCCTCTGGCAGTTCTATTGTGCTTTCCTCGATGTCGTTGTCTTCCTGAGCCATTAAAGGGTGAAAGGGAGAAAAGAGGAGGAGGGAAAGGAGAAGGGAGAGACGTATCTTTAGTTCATCGTTCATCATACATCGTTCATTAAAAGTTAAGCACGCACTGGACACCTGGTGTTGTTCGACACCGGTGCGTGTCAATGCGTTCTGTTTCAATCATGGTGGGGAGAAGCTGCAGGCTGAGGTCGCGGGAGATGTCGAATGTGGAGAGTTCGGCATCGACGTAGGCATCAATGACAGAAAGAAGATAGACGCCTCCAAAGGCAAAGATGCTGAGGTCGCGGAACCGTCGGAAGGTGTCCTTCTTGCTTTTGAAGATGGCTTTGAAGCGCTCTTCCTGACCGACGATGCTGTAAGTGGGCGGCAACATCTTCTCGTAGCTCTTTGTGTTAGGGTCGCTGTCCATGAGGTCCAGGTAGGCTTGCGAGTAGTCGCTGAGCATCTGGCTGTTCCATGTGAGGGCATAGACACAACCGAGGAAGCCGCCATAGACGATGGGCAGCTTCCAGTATTTGCGGTTGTAGATCTGTCCTGCGCCAGGCAGCACAAGCCCCAGCCACATCGAGCGGATAGGGTCCGGCTTGAACGTTGACAGGTCACGACGGGGACGCTTCTGCTTCAGGATGCCGTCTGTAATGGCATAGAGCGCTGCGGTGTCGATGGCAAGGCTATCGCCTTCTCTTGTATTGGTTATCGTCACCGTTGAGTCTGTGCTGGGCAAACATCTTCTCTCGTCCTGTGCCATTAAAAGGCGAAAGGACGAAAGCAAGACAAGGAGAAGAGTTATGCGCCACAGATTCATATCAGTTACGGAGTTTGTCGAGCATTTCAATGATGCGCTCCAATTCTGTCTCGTTGGCAAAGGGGATGCTTATCTTGCCCTTTCCCTTGGATGAGCAAGTCATCTCAACACGTGTCTTGAATATCTTCCTCAGACCTTCCCGCAGGAGATTGTAGTCGGCACTGAGGTTGGAGCCTTTCTGACGGATGCGCGTGCCAGTCTTCGTCTTGACAGACGCTCCCTCGCTGAGCCGCTTCACCATCTCCTCTATCTGGCGGACACTCATCTGCCCCTTCTTCATCTCGGCAAACGCCTTGAGCTGTGCCTGGGGATCGGAGATGCCAAGAAGGGCACGTGCATGTCCCATGTCAATCTCACGGTTGCGTAGTGCCACTTGCACACTTGCGGGCAATTTCAGCAGACGCAGGTAGTTGGCAATGGTGGCACGGTTCTTTCCCACGCGCTCGCTGAGCTGGTCCTGTGTCAGGTTGTACCGCTCAATGAGGCTCTGGTAGGCAAGCGCCACCTCCAATGCCGTGAGGTCCTGTCTCTGGATGTTCTCCACAAGTGCCATCTCCATCATGTTCTCATCATCGACAGTGCGGATGTAGGCAGGAATGGTCGTGAGGCCCACACGTTGGCAGGCACGCCAGCGACGCTCTCCGGCAATGATGGTGTAAGAGCCGTCGCCCATGTCGCGCAGGGTGATGGGCTGAACCAGTCCTATCTGCCTGATGCTGTTGGCCAGTTCCTGCAGGCTGTCATCGTCAAACTCTCGTCGCGGCTGGTCGGGATTGGGACGAATGTCGTCCATTCTCACTTCGCAGAGGTTGGACGAGCCGCCCGTCTGAATGTTCTCTGTCTGGAGCAGTGCGTCAAGGCCTCTGCCCAGTGCCTGTCCTTGGTATTTCTTCTTAATTGCCATCTCGTTAATTTACAATTTGACGATTTACTATTTACTATTTTTGGGGGAAGTTAAAGAAGTTAACTCGCTTCACTCGTTTGGGAAGTTAAAAGACAATACCCTTTTCGGATGTTGTATTATGTGTGCAAAACTATTGTCCTTTAACTTCTTTAACTTCCCCTAACTTCTTTTACTTCTCATCCCTTGTTCTTCTCTATTATCTCCTGTGCCAAAGCCAAGTGTGCCTTCGAGCCTGCTGCATCGGCATCATAGAGGATGGCTGGCACGCCGTGGCTTGGGGCTTCGCTGAGCTTTACATTGCGCTGGATGACTGTCTTGAACACCAGCTCGCGGAAATGCCGCTTCACCTCCTCGTAGATTTGGTTGGCAAGACGCAGGCGGCTGTCGTACATCGTCAGCAGGAAGCCCTCTATCTCCAGGCGCGGGTTCATGCGCGTCTTCACAATCTTGATGGTGTTAAGCAACTTGCTGATACCTTCCAGGGCGAAGTATTCGCACTGCACAGGAATGATGACGCTGTCTGCAGCGGTCAGGGCATTGACCGTGATGAGGCCAAGGCTGGGGCTGCAGTCGATGAGGATGTAGTCGTAGTCCTGCTTGACGGGCTGCAACACCTCCTTCATCACACGCTCCTGATTCTTAAAGTTCAACAGTTCTATCTCGGCTCCCACAAGGTTAATGTGCGACGGCACAATGTCAAGGCCATCGATGTCTGTCGTATATATGATGTCGTGAATGTCAACCTGCCCCAGCAGCGCATTATAGATGGAATGTTCCAGTTTGCTCACATCCACTCCCATGCCGCTGGAGGCATTGGCCTGCGGGTCGGCATCCACAAGAAGCACCTTCTTTTCGAGAGTGGCCAGCGAAGCGGCAAGGTTCATACTCGTCGTCGTCTTGCCAACGCCACCCTTTTGATTAACAATTGCTATCGTTTTGCTCATATTTTAAGTCTCCTTTTATTTTCATTTATCTTCTTCTATCTTCCTCTATCTCCTTCTGTCTCCTTTTTATCTCCTTATATTCATTTTGCAAATATACACAAAAACAACGACATGCAAGCCCTTTCTGCACGGCATTTATGCCAAAAATGTTGATAAGTTCGTGTTTTCGTTGATAACTATTCGTTATCGGAGCAATAACCTCGCCCTTCATCCTGCATTTCCCCTCCCCTATTTTGACATTTCTCTTTCCGAATGCGGAGAAAGTCATCCCCCTGTGCGGCATTCTTCATTTTACGTCGTAAATTGTACAATTTGCGTCGTAAAACGTACAATTCACGTCGTAAAATGTGCAATTTACGTCGTAAATTTGGAAAGTTGGACCAAAACGATTATCTTTGCCTACGGTTTAATAAATTTTCTCACTATGGCAAAATACATTAAGAAAGAGATTGCAGACCTGAACAACACAGGCACGACACATGCGTACTACAAAATGCAGACGTGGAGAAAGCTGAATCACAATGAGTTCGTTGACAAATGTGCACATTCCGGCAGCGGCGTAAACCGCGCAATGGTGGACGCCGTCCTGACCGTGGTGTCCGAAGAACTGCCCCGACTGCTGGCAGAGGGCTTTTCGGTGCAGCTTGACAACATCGGCACCTTCTATGCCAAACTCGGCATGAAAGAAGACAAGGAGCAAGATTCCTTTGAAACAGGCGAACAGAAGCACAATGCCCAGTCTATTTCCGTGAACGGCATCGGTTTCAGGGCCGACAAGAGCCTGATATACAAGACCGACCGCGAATGTGACCTGGAGCGTGGCGGAGAAAGCCGTCTGCGCGTGTCAAAATACTCTCTGGAGGAGCGCATCGCATTGGCAAAGTCGTTTTTGGAACAGAATGCCTTCATGCGTGTTGCGGACTACGCTGACTTGACAGGCTTGTCACAATCAAAAGCATCCATTGAACTTCGCCAGATTTGCATGCAGCCCGACGCCCCCATCCAGGCACAGGGACGCGGAAGCCACAGGATTTACGTCAACGGAGAACGATAAGCCGGGAAATGGAAGATATTCTAAACTTAAATTAATAACGACGATGAAAAGACAATTTATTGGTTGGTGCATGTTGCTTTGCACATGCCTGACATATGCACAGCCCACTCCATCGCAAGTGGAAGTGCCCGGTTCAAAAGGGCTGCTACCGAAGACCGCAGACATTGCTCCTGCCCGTGAAGGCGAGATACCTATTCTTACCCTTTCCCATGTGGGATATGCCCCGATTATCATTAACGGATATGTGGATATTGAAGCGAATCTCTCGTTCCCAATGGTGGAAGAGGTAGGCTGTGAGTATTATACGGCTCAATACCGTGCACACGGCACGACCGCGTGGGAAACGATGAAGAGCGGCGGCACGACTTGGCAAATTAGCGACCGCAGTGTTGGCATCAGCCCAGATATTTATTCCGTCACCGACTATCGTCTGGTGCTCCACGGCGGCGAGAAGGATGGATTGGTTTCGAACACTGTGACCGCCAGGCCTTTGAGTATGGCCTCACGCTACACAGGCTGGTCGGAGTCGCCTTCGGTTGAACACTGTATGGTTGGGGTACCCATCGGAGAATCTTTCACATTCTCGGCAGAAACATACGAGAGCGGCAACATCACGAAATACAACTTCGAAGAAAACCCTGAGTACTTCAGATACCAATGGTATCGCAGCAATCCCAACAATGGAGACAGGGAACAGATACAGGGAGCTACAGACCGTATCTATACGCCCCTGCCGGAGGACATTGGCTATCAACTTGTCTTGGAGGTGAGCGGCGATAAGGAGCACTGCGACTTCTACCTGTACCACCCGTTCAGTGGTGTGGTGTGTGTGCCTGTGCAGGCTTCTGTTGCCTATTTAGGCAGCGACGGCTTCATCCTGAATACCGACTATGTGATTCCCGAACCGCAGAACATGTTCGTACTCGGAGAAATGTGGATGGAGGACGCCCCCGTACTGAACCCCGAGTGCATCAGCGAGATAAAGCCTGGACAATATGCGTTCCGCCTGCCAGAAGAGGAGTATAACTACTGTATCTATGAGATGGCAGACCCTGCCTACTTCCTGACCTTTATATATAAGGATATCTGGGGCGATGGGGAGGACTGGTATCGCGAAGTTCAGCTTATGACAGACCGTTACAAGGGCTGCCTCACCGTAAAGGCTGCGCTGGACGGCAATGCGGTTCCCACCACTATTGATGTCGTCGGAAAGAACATTGACGGCCAATACACTGTCATCGCATCGATGGAGATGAACATGGATGGTGAGGCTGTCTTCGAACAGGATTGGAACACAGATACGGACAACCGTGTATTCCTGGGCGACCACTATGTAAAGGCTCGCGCCACCGACTCCACAATGGAGACCTACTATCCTGCCACATCTCTTTGGATATCAGCTTCGCCTGTAAGCATTGAGTCAGAAAACTCATGGAATCCCAAGCAGGTGGAGATTAGCTTGCAGCCCCTACCGGCACCCTTGACAGGCATTGGCATAATAGAGGGTATGGTAAACTCCCCCACTATCAATCATGCAAGAGCCAGAGCTGCTGCCCTTCAGACCAACATCATGGTCTATCTGCTGGATGCCCAGTCTGGTGACATCGTTGCCCAGGCAACCACTGACGATGCCGGCAGGTTCCGTTTCGAGAATGTACCTTTCGGCTCCTATAAGGTGCTGCCCAACATTGACGGCTGTACTGTATCCACTCCTGCCGAGGTGGAGGTGACGGCAGAGAATCCTGTTATCTCCGAAGTGGACTATACTATAACTGAAGGCGAAGTGATCCCTGACGGCATTCGCTCCACTACCGCTTCGAAGTCATCTGCTGTTCAGGGCGTTTGGTCACTCTCCGGCTGCCAAAAGGCAACACGCGGGCTGAACATTATGCGCATGAGCGACGGTACAATAAAGAAAGTCATCCTGAAATAAATGCCAAAGCGTCCTTTGATTCTCATCTCGAATGACGACGGCGTACAGGCGCAGGGCATAAGGGAACTGACCACGATGATGCGTCGGCTTGGTGATGTCATCGTGGTGGCTCCCGACGGTCCCCGCAGTGCCTCGTCGTGCAGCATCTCGCCCATCACAACAATTACCGTCAGACTATTGCGAGAAGAAGAGGGCTTGAAGGTTTACCAATGTAGCGGCACACCGACAGATTGCGTCAAGCTGGCCTTGGACGGGCTGTTGACAACGAAGCCCGACCTTGTAGTGAGCGGCATCAATCACGGCGACAATGCCTCGGTCAGCATACACTACAGCGGCACCGTCGGCGCAGCACTCGAAGCCTGCATGAAGCAGATACCGGCCATCGCCTTCAGTCTGAAGACGAAAAGCCAGCAATGTGATTTCCGTCCATACGAGGACGTCATCATGCGGACGGCCCGTTATGTCTTGGAACGAGGGTTGCCAGAGGATGTGTTGCTCAACGTCAACTTCCCCGAGGTGGAGGCCTTGAAGGGGACGAAAGTCTGCCGCATCAGCCGTGGCAGGTGGATGAAGGAAATGAAACAGGTGGGAGAGGGAGCCTACCAGTTGACAGGCTACTTCAAGAACCTTGAACCCGAAGCGGAGGACACAGACTATTGGGCCTTGGACCACGGCTTTGCCGCCATCACTCCCGTTCATCTCGACATGACTGCATACAATACGATGGAAAGGTTAAAGGAGCAAGGGGCAAGGGGCAAGGAGCAAGAGAAAACCTCCTGCCCTAACAATCCTCCTGCCCCTTGCCCCCTGCCCCCTGCCCCCTAAGTATTATGAAGTACTATCTCATAGCAGGCGAGGCAAGCGGCGACATTCATGCCAGCCACTTGATTAAGGCCGTCAAAGAAGAAGACGCTGAGGCACAGTTCCGGTGCTTCGGCGGCAACATGATGGCTGCCGCAGGTGCAGAGCTTGTGCAGCACTATCGCGACCTCGCCTACATGGGCTTCATCCCTGTCCTCATGCACTTGCCGACAATCCTCCGAGGCTTGAAACGATGCCAAGAGGACATCCTGCGGTGGAAGCCCGATGTGCTAATCCTCGTAGATTATCCTGGCTTCAACCTCAAGATTGCACGCCACATAAAGAAGCACAGCAATATCCCCGTCTGTTACTACATTGCGCCTAAGATATGGGCATGGAAGGAACACCGCATCAAGGACATAACACGCGACGTGGACTGCCTTCTCAGCATCCTGCCGTTTGAGAAGAAGTTCTACGAGGAGAAACACCATTATCCTATATATTATGTAGGCAACCCGACGCTTGACGAGGTGGAAGCCTACCTGAAAGAACACCCTGCCGATGCCGATGCTTTCCGAAAGGACAACGCTCTCGACGAGCGTCCCATCATTGCACTACTGGCAGGCAGCCGCAAACAGGAAGTGCGCGACAACCTACGTCGGATGATTGAAGCCGCTGAGCCTTTCCGAAAGGACTACCAGCTCGTGCTTGCCGCCGCCCCAGGCCTCGATGACGACTTCTATAAAGAACAGGTAAAAAGGTCAATGATAAACGTGGTCCGCGGCCAGACGTACAGGCTTTTGCAGCATAGCACAGCAGCCCTCGTCACCAGCGGCACGGCAACACTTGAAACAGCCCTGTTACGTGTGCCTCAAGTTGTCTGCTATTACACGAAGGCCGGTTGGTTGGTTTCCCTTGCAAGGCAACTGTTTTTGAAAGTGCCCTTCATTTCGCTTGTCAACCTTGTGGCTGGCGAAGAGGTTGTGCCAGAACTCGTGGCAGGGCAGATGAACGCAAGGAATGTGTGCAGACACCTTGCTTCAATCCTGCCTGGCGGTCCCGCAAGAGACGCACAATTGCAAGGCTACGACCGCATGGCTGCCATTCTCGGAGAACCTGGTGCGCCAAAGAAGGCTGCGAAACTAATAACGAAACCCCTAACCAAAAATGAGGGGAATAAATAGTATATGGTAAACTGTTAAATGGTAAATGACTTATGTTACGACTGAACTGCTTTTTCCAAGCCAAGAAGGGCAAGTATAATGAAGCCCTTGATGCTGCCATTCTGCTCACTGCAAAAACACAGAAGCACGAAGGCATGATTTCCTACGATGTCTTTGAAAGTGCCACACGGAAAGACATCTTCATGTTCTGCGAGACATGGGAAAACGAAGAAGTTCTCGCCAAACATGCCGCCACACCAGAGTTCAAGGAACTCGTCGGCATTATCGAAAGTTGCGGTGAGATGAAGATAGAGCAGATGTCGCTGTAGCCTACCGCTCTGCTCTACCTGACAATAACGACACGTGTCACGATAGCCTTGTTCCCTTCTGGTGTATTAGCCACGACGTGGTAGATGCCGCTGGCTACGCGGCGGCCATTGTTAGCGTATCCGTTCCAAAGACATGTTCCACCTACAGAGGTGCCGTTCCACACAAGCTGTCCGCCTGTGGTGAGGATTTTGACTTCTGTATCGCTTACCAGTCCGCGGATGGCGATGGGACCGTTGTAGTCTGGCGTAGCAGGATTGGGAAAGACGGTGACATTCCCCTTGTCGAGTTCCGCTTCAGGCTCTGTCGCTTCGGCCATGAAACTGCACAAGCCCTTATCCGTTCCAAAGACGACCTCACCTGTCCGGGGATGAACTGCGATGCTCTGGACATTGTCGGAGAGCAGAGGGCTATCGTCGGTTGTGAAATGATGTATCATCTCCTGACCGTCGGCACTAATCAGGTAGGCTCCGTTGGCCTGGGTTCCTATCCATTTACGGTTGGCAGGGTCCACGGCAACACAGGCTATCGAGACATCGTTCAGGAGATAGTCTGCCAAGCCGCTGCCGTCGTTGCGGTTTATCTTGACCTGAGTGAAACGAAAGTCGGTGTCAAAGACTTGGGAAACGTCCTCCAAGGCAAACAGACCTGATGACGTTCCCAACCAGACGGTGCCGTCAAGGTCCTCACACAGGCAATAGAAGTCTGTGGGGGTGTAGGACGTGCCGTCTTGGTTCGTGATGGTTTGGTACATCTTGGTCTTGTCGTCGGTCGTACGCTCGGTGCCTCTGGTGTCAAGGCAGAAGATGCCACGCTTGTCTATGCGACGGCTGGTGATGAACTTCAAACCGCTGCTATGGTGCAGTATCTTGTCCACGAGGGACACACCATCCAATTCCTCATAATAGGGATTAAACCACTCGCCGTCGGGCTTGAGGATGTGCAGCACAGTGTCACGCATGGACGATGCCATCCATAGGTTCCCGTCTATGTCGTAACTCAAGGCGGCACAGGAGACGTAATTGTATCGCTGGGAATTGGAGATGATGCTCCGCAGGGGGGAGTTGGTGTAATCGTACAGCTTCACAAACTTGCCTTCCCGATACTCACACAGACCTGTACGATACGGACTGGCATAGTGATGTGAGGCGTCCAAGGGATCTTGTACGAGGTCGGTGGTGTTGCTCAAACGCAGCTTCGGGCGGTCGGCGGGTTTCTCCATCTCCTGAAAGTTTGTCCACTCTCCGTTCTCGTAATACATAGAGGTGGCTGGATTGTAGAAGGCGTCTATGGTGTTGATGCCTCCTGCTACTAAGAGACGGTCGCCTACCCATGTGACGTTGTAGCCAAGGTCACGTATGGGACTGCTTGGCTGGATGACTTGACCGGTGGGCGCTATCTCGTTCCCGACTATCTTGTAGGCCCGCAGCCCGTTCTCCTGTTCGCTCATCCAATATGTTCCGGAGACGCAGGTGATGTCACTCCAATTATTGGCTATCGGTATCTCGACAGCATCGGTGGCGGCATCCGACGTGACCTCCGACACGATATAGAGTTTTGTGGCATCTCCCCATAGCAACTTGCCGCCCGTCACCTTCAGGAAGGTGTATTTACCTGAGGAGTAGGTCTTGTTCTGAATGCGGCTGAGGTCGATGGAGTAAAGGTGATTTGGGTTCATTGCCATGAGCTTGCCATTGAACACTCTCATGCTGATGATGCCTGTCCAGTTGAACCGTGACGTCCAACTCTCCGACAGATGCATGTTGCCACTCTTCGGACATTGCAACACGCCTGACGATGTGCCGATATAGACAGCTTCACTCGTCGCGGCGATGCAGTTGACGGAGATGTTGAGCTTGTAGGTGTTGCGGAACACAGCTTCGGCCATGTCGACTTCGACGATGCCAAACCCTGTGGAGAGATAGGCTGTATGGCCGTCTATGCTGACGTCAGAGACTTCTTTGTTCAGGATGCGCTTGTCCTTCAGGGAGGGAAGATTCTGGACGTTGCCGTCGTCAGAGAGCAGGTCGATGTTGCCGTTTCCATAGACGATGAGCAACTTGCCGACGTCTTTGCTGTAAGCGATGTGCTTTATGCCAACGTCGCTCAACAGGCCCAAATGGTCGTATGTGCGCAGGTCTCCGTCCTCGGTGTCGTAGGAGAGGAGGTTGCCGTTCATCAGTGAGTATATTCTGCTTCCTGCGGCTTCGCTCTTCGTGGCAATATAATAGCTTAAGTACATGCGCCATGTGCCCAAAGGCTGGGCGGCAAGGGTGAGACTCAGGAGCGACCAGAGAAGTGCTATAGACAAACGCTTGGTTATCATGGGGAAGGTTAATGTTTGTGGTCTGTAAATATGCTTGCTTATTATGTAAACGTTTCGAGGATGCTATTTATTGTTTCTGCCTGAGATGCTCTGCAAGTTTCTTCGTGGCACGCCCTCTGTGACTTATGGCGTTTTTGGCATCGGCACTCATTTGGGCAAAGGCAAGGCCATTCGCTTCAATAGGCGCAAAGACAGGATCATAGCCAAAGCCTCCGTTGCCTACAGGCTGGGGCAGTATCTCTCCTTCTACAATGCCTTCAAAAAGCGTCTCTTCTTGCCCCTTGCCCCTCGCTCCTTGCCCCTTAACAAGAGCAATGACTGTTCGGAAGCGGGCATTGCGTGTCTCGGCCTCCTTCAACTTATCGAGCAGGCATTGTATGTTGGCATTGGAGTCGTGGCTCTCACCATAGCCATTCAGAGCGCCGAAACGTGCGGTATAGACACCAGGAGCACCGCCCAAGGCATCGACTTCAAGTCCGGTGTCGTCGGCAAAGCAATCCACTCCGTAATGCTCATGGACATAACGTGCCTTCTGTAGGGCATTGCCTTCGAGCGTGTCGGCTGTCTCGGGGATGTCCTCCGTGCAACCAATATCGCTCAAGCCTTTCACCGTGAAGGCGCTGCCCAAGATCTGCCGGACTTCCTCTAGCTTGTGGGCATTGTTGGTGGCCATGATTAGTTCTTTGTTCATTCTTCTCTTTTCACTTCTTAATGGGGTCGAAGCCTTCACCGAAGACACCTTCAACGTTGCTCATGGAGACAAAAGCCCTTGCGTCAAGCCGCTTAATTAGTTGGAAAACATAGCGGCTTTCGTGTCTCTTGGCAAGGATGAGCAATACTTGTCGCTTTTCTTTGCTATAGAAGCCTCTTCCTTCAAGAACGGTCACGCCACGGTCAAGCATCGTATTGACCTCCTGAGCTATCTCTTCATATCGGTCGCTGATGATGATGAATTGCACGCTTTGTCGAGCGGCATTAATGACGTAGTCCACAAAGTTAAGGCTTATGAACATTGCCACATAGCCCACCACCATCGTTTCCAGTTCGTGCCCAATGACATAGCTGCTGCCGATGATAAAGATGTCTATCATCAACAGCAGGCGGCCAAGCGATATGTTCCAGTATTTGTTGATAGCACTGGCAATGATGTCCGTTCCGCCCGTGCTGCCGCCTGCCAAAAAGATGATGGCTAAACCAAGACCTTCGAGGAAGGCTCCTATGACACATGCCATGAACTTCTGTTCTCCCACGATGTGCATGAGGGTTGTCGAGCCGTCCGGACCTATCACCGTGAGCTGCGTCTGCAGAATGCCGATGGCCGTAGAGATAAGCAATGTCACAATTATTGTGCGAACCAGGTATCGCCATCCCAAAACACGCATTGCCAACAGGAGGAGAACAATGTTAATAACCAGATAGGTATTGCCCGCTGACAGGCCTGTCATATAAAACAAGAGGGTAGAAATACCTGTCACGCCTCCGCTTACAATCTTGTAGGGCAACAAGAAAGCCGTGTAGCCTATCGTATAAATGACTGTGCCGAGAAACATCTGCAGATAGTCGCGCAGAAGTGTCCAAGGAGATGGTCCTATGATGTCCTTAAATGTCATCTTCAACTTTAATCCTTAATCCCTAATCCCTCATGCTCTTATTGCCTTGAATCCGTTGCCATACACACCTTCCGCTCTGCTTTGCGAAACGAAGGCACTCGGATCTGTCTCCTGAATCATGCGCAGGATTGTCACGGCCTCACGTTTGTGTACGATGGTAATAAGGACTTTTATGTCCTGGTGGCTGTAGAAGCCTTCGCCATTCATTGAGGTTACGCTGTGGCAGGTCTCAGAGATAATGCGTTGACTGATTTCGTTGGGCTTTCTGGTGAAGATAATAAACTGTATGTCCTGCCTGGTACTATTGACGAGCATATCCAAGGCATAAGTATAGACGACCAGAGTAACATAGCCAAACACCACCATTCGCACGTCGTGGAAGATGGGCCAGCACGATGCGATAACCACAAAGTCGAGCATCAACAGGGCACGACCGAAGGAGATGTTGCGGTACTTGTTCACCAGGGCTGCAATGATGTCCCATCCACCTGTACTACCACCAGCGAGGAAGACGATGCCGATGCCCAAACCATTCAGGATGGCTCCAAGGACGCAAGCCATGGAGTCTTGTCCCTCTCCAAGGACCTGTATCAGGTTCCCTGTATCGTCTGTCATCATCTGCTGCCCCATCTCAAGGAAGAAGGAGAGGGCGAGGGCTGCGTATGCCGACTTACCCACAAACTTCCAGCCCAAGGGCTTGAATGCAATGAGAAGCAGAATGGCATTCGATATCAGTACGGCTGCTGAGATTGGGAACTTCGTCAGATAATAGAGAATGGCGAACATACCCGTCATTCCGCCTGTGGTGATATGATAAGGCAACAGGAAGGTTGCCCAACCAAAAGCGTAGGTGGCCATGCCAAGGTTGATGGCAAAGAAGTCCTTCAAGAACTCCCAAACACGGCCTTTCTTTAATTTAATGTCCATGGTTTTATTTTAGCAAGGCTTTACGACAATGTTAACGATACGCTTGGGAATGGCGATGGTCTTAACTATCTGCATTCCTTCCAAATGCTTTTGCGCTTCGGGGGCAGAAGTCACCATCTCGACCATCTGCTCAGGTGTGGCATCGGCAGGGAAGAACATGTCGAAGCGCACCTTTCCGTTGAACTGCACACCGAGCTTGACGCTGGTCTCCACAAGGTACTTCTCTTCATACTGCGGCCAATGGGCATCAAATACACTCTCCCCCTTCCTCAGAGAGGCGTCGGTGGTGAGGCTTTCCCAAAGCTCTTCTGCGATGTGAGGCGCGAAAGGAGCAATGAGGATGACCAATGGTTCAAGGATAGCCCTGCTTGCACACTTCAACTGGCTCAATTCATTGACAGCCACCATGAAGGCCGAGATGCTTGTGTTGTAGGAGAACTCCTCGATGTCGCTTGTCACCTTCTTGATGAGCTTGTGCAGAGCCTTGAGTTCTTCGGCACTTGGAGTATTCTGATTGTTCGGATTATTCAGAATGCTTTGAGCCAAGCCCCAGAATTTCTTGAGGAAGCGGAAGCAGCCGTCGATGCCGTTGGTGTCCCAGGGCTTCGACTGCTCGACAGGGCCGAGGAACATCTCGTAGAGACGGAGCGTATCGGCACCATAGTTCTCGACAATCATGTCAGGGTTGACGACATTGTACATCGACTTCGACATCTTCTCGATTGCCCAGCCGCAGATGTACTTGCCGTCCTCAAGGACGAAGTCGGCAGTGGCATACTCAGGACTCCACGCCTTGAAAGCTTCGAGGTCGAGGATGTCGTTCTTGACGATGTTTACATCGACATGGATTGGTGTCACATCATACTGGTCCTTCAGGCCGAAGGAGACGAAGGTATTGGTGTCTTTTATCCTATAGACGAAGTTCGAGCGGCCTTGTATCATGCCTTGGTTGACAAGTTTCTTGAAGGGTTCCTCTGTCTTGCTTACGCCGAGGTCGAAGAGGAACTTGTTCCAGAAGCGGGAGTAGATGAGGTGGCCTGTGGCATGTTCAGAGCCACCGACATAAAGGTCCACGTTCTGCCAGTACGAGGCAGCCTCTGGGCTGACCAATGCCTTGTCGTTGTGCGGGTCCATGTAGCGGAGGTAGTAAGCGCTGGAGCCTGCAAAGCCGGGCATTGTGTAAAGTTCGATAGGAAAGACCGTCTTCTCGTCGATGAGCTTCTTGTCAACAATCTTGCGGTTCACCTCGTCCCAAGCCCATATCTGGGCATTGCCAAGAGGCGGCTCGCCTGTCTCCGTCGGCAGGAACTTCTCTACCTGTGGCAGTTCGATGGGCAGGCACTCTTCGGGTATCATCGTGGGGATGCCGTGCTTGTAATAGACAGGGAACGGCTCGCCCCAGTAGCGCTGACGGCTGAAGATGGCGTCGCGCAGTCGATAGTTCACCTTGACACGTCCCAAATTGTGCGCCTTGACGAAACGCTTGGTCTCGGCGATGGCTTCCTTTATGCTGAGGCCATTCAGACAGAGACTCTCGCCGTCATACGCCACGCTCTTGTCTGGGCTGATGGGCGAGTTCATCACGATGCCTTCCTTTGCGTCGTAGCTTTCCTCACTGATATCTGCGCCTTCCACAAGAGGGATGATGGGTAGATTGAAGTGCTTGGCAAAGGCATAGTCGCGGCTGTCGTGGGCAGGAACGGCCATGATAGCGCCTGTGCCGTAACCGGCAAGAACGTATTCAGCTATGTAGATGGGGCACTTGTCGCCCGTGATGGGGTTGATGCCATAGGCACCGCTGAAGACGCCCGTCACCGTATGGTCTATCATACGTTCCCTTTCGGTGCGGCTCTTGACGTACTTGATGTATTCGTCCACAGCGGCACGCTGCTCAGGCGTTGTCACCATATCGACCAGCTCGCTTTCGGGAGCCAGGACGAAGAACGTCACACCGAACATCGTGTCGGCACGGGTAGTAAAGATGGTAAAGGAAACGGGGGCAGGGGGCAAGGGGCAGGGGGCAAGGGGATTGCTGGAGCTGTCGGTATTCTCTTGCTCCTTGCTCCTTGCTCCTTGCTCCTCGTTATATACCTTTATCTCTATCTCCGCTCCCTCGCTGCGGCCTATCCAGTTTCTCTGTGTTTCCTTGATGCTTTCGCTCCAGTCGATGGTGTCGAGGCCGTCGAGGAGTCTTTGGCTGTAGGCACTGACGCGAAGGCACCACTGCCGCATCTTCTTTTGCTCCACAGGATAGCCGCCGCGAACACTCACGCCTTCCACCACCTCGTCGTTGGCAAGCACCGTACCTAGCTTTGGGCACCAGTTCACCATTGTCTCGCCGAGGAAAGCGATGCGATGCTGCATCAGCAAATCGCTCTGAGCCTTTTCGTCAGACGGCCACGTGCCTTCCTTCTTGAACTTCTCAATGAGCTTCTCGATGGGCTGGGCCTTTTGAAGCTCCTCGTCGAAGTACGAATAAAACATCTTCTGGAAAGCCCATTGCGTCCACTTATAGTAGTCGGGCGTGCAAGTACGCACTTCTCTGTCCCAGTCGAAGCAGAAGCCTATCTTGTCCAACTGCTCACGATAGCGGTCGATGTTGGCGAAGGTTGTCTTCTCTGGATGCTGTCCCGTCTTGATAGCATATTGCTCTGCAGGCAGACCATAGGCATCGTAGCCCATCGGGTTCAGCACGTTAAAGCCCTGCAGACGTTTGTAACGGGCATAGATATCGCTGGCGATGTAGCCAAGGGGATGCCCCACGTGCAAGCCTGCGCCGCTGGGGTAAGGGAACATGTTAAGGACGTAGAACTTCCCCCTGCTCTCGTCCTCAGAGACCTTATATGTCTGGCGCTCCGTCCAGAGACGGTGCCACTTCTGTTCTATCTCTCGAAAGTTATACTCTTTTGCCATTGTTATGATTGTTTATTCATCAACTCGTCAACTTGCCAACTCGTTTACTTGTCTCTCAAAAGCGGTATCCGACAGTCAAGCTGAAATTAAAGTTGTTAACCTTTGGCAAGCGCTCGCCTGCTCCTGTCTTCTGTATCATATTCTCCCAATAGGCATCGCGCAGGCTGTTACGATAGATGTCAGCCAATCCCCAGTCGAAGCCCATCAGCAGGTTATAATGCCCGTTATATTCGGCGCCGACGCGGAAGCTCACGCCTGCATCCCAGCGCTGGAACGTTTGCCTGGCTATATCAATCCTTTTCCTGAACGCACCGAATGTCTCACTGCTTTCCACATTCCTGGCATCATTCCCGTCTGCGTCGATGCTGAGTTTGTGACAGCCGCCCACTCCCACTGCAAAATAAGGTCCTATCTCCGTATATAGCCCCCAATCCTCTCTCGGATTGTATCGGAAGCCCAACCGGACAGGTATTTCAAGGTAATGCAAAGCGTACTTCCTGGTGTAGTCACAGTCTATTCCTTGGGGGGTAGCCGTCGCCAATGTTTCTGTGGTCGTCTTTTTGCCACCCTTCATCGTCCAGTCCAGTCCGGCTGTCACGTATGTGCCGTGCGCCTTTGGCAACATATAATCCGCCCTGAACCCCAAAGTGGCACCGACTTTTGCATTGTAGGGATGGCTCTGTAGGTTGGACACATTCATACCAAAGAGTCCCATAAAGGAAAAACCTTCTGCCGGTTCATGCTCAAAAGCCATGGCACTCGCCGTGCAGACTACCATAGCAAGGATAAAATTAAAAACACGTTTCATAAGTTTATTGTCATTTTATTCATTTTCGCGTGCAAAGATACAAAAAAGAATTAAGAATAAATAAATAAGAGTCAAGATTTATTCCTTTCCTGCACCGAAAGGGTTAAAAGCAACAAAGATTAGACCTCTTGACATAACAAACAAGAGACATGTCGCATTGCGGCAAGCCTCTTGTAAAGTAATGGCAAAAACAATTCCCATATCTTATGTTAAGATCCTCATCCCAGCCGAATCGTCAAATCGCATGCAATGAATACGGAAAATTATTTACAAAAATTACTGTCTATATTAGAGCTAATGGTCATGCGACAAGGCGAAATCACAAACGCCGAGTGCGGCGATGGCCAACTCCGCACTCGGCGTTTGCATTTCCCGCACGTTGCGACTACCATTCCTCCGTGGCATTTTTTGCTCCAAAACGTGCCTTTCGGGGTGATTTATCACATAAAACTTATACTTTCTTTGCATAGTGCCCACGAATTCAACATCGCAATACATTGGTTTTCAAATGACATAAATTTTAAGCGCGTATTTTGTCTTTTAGGTTCCCAAGTGCCACAAAACCAAAAAGAACGCCTTAGAGAGCGTCTGTTTGTGAAAATTCTTGACAAACAAAAAGTCACTTCCGTCAAAACACCTACCGAAAAATGCGCCGACAAACACAAGAAGTATAGGCATTCGACAAGAATAACCTTTATTTTTTCATCTTTCACTTCCCAGTTTTCGCTTTTTTTCATATCTTTGTGGCGAATTATGTGTAAACCTTGTAACACAAGATAATAATATGAATCGTCTCTTTTTGTCGCTTTTGGCATTGCTTATGATGCTGCAGAATGCCGTAGGAAGCGAACTGACGGGCTTCCGTGTTTGCCGCATGACGGAGCCAGTCGGCATCACACGCACAGCCCAGTTCTCATGGCAGAGTGTCAGCAAGAAACCCAACGTGAAGCAGATGTCCTATCGCATTCGCGTGGCGGCATCGAAGGCCGACCTCAAGGCCGGACGCAACCTGCTTTGGGACAGCGAGCAGAGATTTTCAGACGAGAGCGTTGCCGTCCCCTATCAGGGCCGACGACTTCCTTATGAGAGCCGCATCTATTGGCAAGTGGAAGTGTGGCTCAGCACCGGTGAGCATCTGAAAAGCCCTGTGCAAAGCTTCCTGACGGGACTGAAGCAATTCGACAAAAATGCGCAGTGGATAGGCGCAGCCTCCCCATACCCCTCCCAAGGGGGGAAAGATGGCGAGGCTTATGATTGCCCGGCCCGCTACCTGCGTCGCGCCTTTTCCATAAACAACAAGGTGCGTCGCGCAACACTCTACATCAGCAGCATGGGTTGGAGCCAGACCTACATCAACGGCAAGCCGGTGGGCAAGGATGTCTTCGGCACCCTGCAAACAGACTACACAAAAACCGTCTATTACAACACCTACGATGTCACTTCTCTGCTTCGCACAGGCAACAACGCCGTCGGTTCGCTACTGGGCAACGGCTATGCGTTGGGCTTCAACCAGAACTGCACCTCGTATGGTCTGCCACGGCTAAAGGCACAACTTGTTGTCGAGACCGACCGCGACACCCTCACCTTCGTTACCGGAACCGACTGGAAGGTAACGACGGAAGGCCCCATCCAGCGCAACCATCTCTACGACGGCGAGCGCTATGAGGCTGCCCGCGAGATGAAAGGATGGGCATCGGCATCCTTCGACGACAGCAAGTGGCAACAGGCCGACCGCATGAAGGCACCGGCGGGTGTGGAACTGCCACAGCCCTGCCCTGGTATGCGCATTCAGAAAGAACTGACACCGAAAAGCATTCGTCGCACAGCAGACGGAAGATACATCATCGACATGGGGCAGAACATGGTGGGCCAGTTGCGCGTACGTCTCATAGGAAAGAAAGATGTGCCCGTCGTTATCCGCCATGCCGAAACACTCGAGCCAAACAACCCCGACCAGCTTTCTGTCGCTAACCTGCGCTCGGCAAAGTGTGCCAACACCTATATCCCCGCAGCAGATGGCACATTCTCCTATCAGCCTAAGCTCACCTATCAAGGTTTCCGCTTCGTCGAGATAAGCGGGATTGACAGAGAACCCAGACAAAAAGACATCACCGGCTGTGTCATCTATGACGACATGGCCGACCAAGGTTCTTTCTGGTGCGATAACGAACTGCTCACCAAGCTTCACGAGAACGCCTACTGGGGCATCATCGGCAACTATCACGGAATGCCTACCGACTGCCCGCAGCGCGACGAGCGCATGGGCTGGATGGGGGACCACGTCATGGGATGCTTTGGCGAAAACATGCTTCTGGACAACGGCGCACTTTACTACAAATGGCTGCAGGATGTCTGTGACACACAGGACGAGGACGGCCTCATCGCCGATGTCGCCCCCGCTTTCTGGGTGGTCCGCCAAAAGGATGTGGCCTGGGAAGCCCTCTCGGTCTATGCCACCTACATGCTCTACAGCCGATACAATGACATCATCGCTGTGCAGAAATACTATCCGTTCCTCCAAAACTATCTCCGTTACTTGGACAACAACCTCAAGGACGGTATCGTGACAACCAACGAATGGGGCGACTGGTGTATGCCGCCGGAACGTCCGGACCTCATCCACAGCGAAGACGAGGCACGCAAGACGGACGGCAGCCTCATCTCCTCTGCCATGTACTACAGTATGCTCACCATGATGGGAGAATTGGCTATGCTGCTCGGCAAGGATGCCGACATGCTCGACTTCGACCGACGCCAGCAAAAGCTGAAAGAGGCCTACAACCGCCACTTCTACCATCCAGAGACTGGCAGCTATGCCAACAACACCGTAACCGCCAACCTGCTCTCTCTGGAGTTCGGCCTTGTGCCAGACGGTGAAGAGGAGCGCGTCTTGAAGAACATCGTCGATGTCACAAGGGAAACCTACAACGACCACGTCAGTTGCGGTGTGCTCGGTATGCAGCACCTTATGACTTGCCTGACACATCGCGGCCACCTCGACCAGGCCATGCGCATCATCCTGCAGAAAGACTATCCCAGCTTTGGCTACATGATAGAGAAAGGAGCCACGACAATCTGGGAACTCTGGAACGGCGACACTGCCGACGCTGCCATGAACAGCGGCAACCATGTCATGCTCCTCGGCGACCTCCTCATTTGGATGTACGGAGACCTGGCAGGCATCCGCCAGGCAGCAGGCAGCCGCGCATACAAGAAACTGGACATGCACCTCAATATGCCAGAAGAACTGAACCATGTCCGTGCTACCCACGACACGCCATACGGCAAGGTAAGCAGCGAATGGTGGCGGACGGAAGAAGGCATCACTTGGGTGATTGACATCCCTGCCAATGCCAGCGCCCGTGTGCACATCCCCAGCGGCTATACCATTCAAGGTATGCACAGCCTGCGCTGGGCAAGTGCAGAGTTAGAGGGCAACGACCTCTGCCTCCTTGTTGGCTCCGGCTCCTATACCATTACGGCGCACAAGGTGTTCAACGAAACACAGCCCACATTGTTCCGACGCATGACAGACACCATAAAGAACCTCCCCGCATTCCTCAAAAACTTATAACATCAACCATGATACAAAACGATTTGCAACGCCTCCGTTGGATGATTCTTGACGAGGCTCTCCGCGATCCTGTGATGGAATACTTCATGGGCGAGCGAACAAAAACCAATGAGACAGGCAACACACGTAGCCTCATCCATTATGTCAACACGCGCCTCAAGGCCGTCAACCGCGAGTTCAGTTGCAGCAAGCGCATGTTGCAGAACGACGTGACTTATTTCGTACAGAAGGGCGCACGACTCGAACCACGCTTCCGTCGCGGACACAAGCGCATTCTGCGTTACATCAATCTGGAATGGAAGAACCCTTTGCTCAAGGCCGCCTCGTTCCTCAAATATGACAGCGAACCGGTGCCCTCCTGCCCCTGCGCTCTGCCAGAAGGTCCTCTGACTGCCATAACCCTACGCATCAACAAGGACGAAGATAACATCCGCCAACTTCTCGGCAATCCCGAAATGCTTGGGCGCAACACGGACAGCAAGACAGGAACTGTCACCATTCAGGTAGAACTGCCTATGAGCGAGACGTTGCAGGACATCATCCTCGGAATGGGAACAAGTGTCGAGGTGCTGGCCCCGGAGAGCCTTCGCGAAGACCTCCGCCAGACGATTGCCGTTTTGCAGAAACTCTACAAGAAAGACACCTCATCAAAGAAGCCCGTCCAAGGCGACCTCTTCGAGGGATTGTTCTGACTACTTAACTACTGACAAACTATTTAACCACAACACATAACCATTCCTTTCTTATGAAGAAATCTATCATCTTTGCTGCTTTGGCAGCGATGTTCCTGGCAGCTTGCTGCGGTCAGAAGAAGTGTAATTGCGACTGTGAGGCCTGCAAGAATTGTGTAGAAAAGCAGGATCCGAATGCCCCTCAGGACAGCGCAACAATCATTGACAACGAACAGTACGACCTGGCCCAACTGAAGGTTGACGACGAGGGCTACTATGTGCTCTTCGATGGCACAAGCCTCGACGGATGGCGCGGCTACGGCCAGGATGCTGTGCCTGCAAGTTGGGAGAATGCCGACGGCTGCATCCACCTCGTTGGCAGCGGCACGGGCGAAGCACAAGTAGAGGGCGGCGGCGACCTCCTCTTTGCCCACAAGTTCAAGAACTTCACCTTCGAGTGCGAGTACAAGATTAGCAAGGGCGGCAACTCCGGCATCTTCTATCTTGCTCAAGAGGCAAAGGGACAGAACGGCGAATACCTCCCCATCTGGCAGTCCTGCTCAGAGTATCAGGTGCTCGACAATGCCAACCATGAGGATGCCAACCAAGGCATCGACGGCAACCGTCAGGCTGCATCGCTCTACGACATGATTCCTGCCCGCCCACAGAATGCCAAGCCTTTCGGCGAATGGAACACAGTGAAGATTCGCGTCTTCAAAGGTTCCGTATGGCACTACCAAAACGGCGAAGAGGTACTTGAGTATCACCTCTGGACACCGAAGTGGAAGGAAATGCTCGACGGCAGCAAGTTCAAGAAGGGCGGAGAGTTCCCTGCAGCTTACGACATGATGATTGTCGAGGGACAGAAAGACGGCGGCTACATCGCCTTCCAAGACCACGGCGACGACGTTTGGTACCGCAACGTCCGCATCAAACTGGACGAATAACCTTCTCTTTCTCTCTCTGCTGGCCTGCATATGAGAAGGGCTACACTCTGTGGCATCATCTTGTTCTTTGTGTCTGTCGTTCAGGCCCAAGATTACCTTTATATTCAGAGTGTTGGCGACACACTGACGGTTGTTCCGTCGGAGTATGTTGTCAGTTACTCGATGGATGCCGATGGTGCCCGTATCATGCTCATTACAGGAAAGGTGCTTTTCATTCCTGATGCCGAGAGTCTTGTCCAAGAATGCCCTGCCACATTTCCCAGGTTTGCCTCCTATAAGTTCAATAGCAAGCAGAATGACCAACTCTTTCAGAGTGTGGCGGCCTCCGAAGCAGAACTTCTTAAGGACACCATTAACCTGAGTGTGGCGCAGATAGGCAAATACCTGACTGCAACATTCTTATTCTCGGATGAGGATGCAACAGCGTGGGTTGGTTCTGTCCGTCAAGAGAGTAAGGTGACACGCCAACGCATGGCAGAGCCTGTAACCTACATCATCGGTCACAAAGGATGGAGACAATTGCAAATCCTCCAGGACAAAACAGGTGAAGCCTCCTACAGATACATCCCTTTCGGCCGTCAGGTGACTGTCTGCGTAGATTTCCTCACAGACCACCCTGACGACAAATATAACGTGCCACGCATTGACATCACGACCGCCACAGGTTCCGTGCCATTGAGCAAAACGACCTACATCAGCGGCACCATAACTATTGACGGCTGTGGTGTCTATCCCGACATGCCAACGACGGACATACTCATCAAGGGACGCGGCAACATAAGCTGGTCAGGCTCTTCCAGTAGCAAGAACCCTTACCATTTCAAGTTTGCGGAGAAGCAGAAGCCACTTGGCATGAAGGCTGGCAAGCACTGGGTGCTACTGTCGAACAAGCAGACAGGTTCCATGATGTGCAACGCATTGGCGCAAAAGGCTTCAGCCCTTGCCGGATGCGCTTACCCATGCCATATAGTGCCTGTCGAGCTATACATCAATGGCTCATATCGAGGCAGCTACAACTTGACAGAGAAGGTCGGGCTAAACAACAACTCTGTCTCTCTTGACGACGAGTCTTGTGCTGCCATGCTGGAGTTGGACACTTACACTAATGAAACTATTTGGCGCGACAACGCCTATAGTGTCTGCACCAAGATACATGATCCGGACTTTGATGAAGACGACACATACCTCGCCATCACACGAGAAGACGTCCTTGCCGACTGGAAGGATGCCACGCAGACGCTTCGATATGGCAGCAATGAGGACTATACCGGACGTTTCGATGTGTATTACCTGATCCGTTATCTTTTTGCCAACGAGCTTTGCTACAACACAGAGTTACAACATCCAAAGAGTGTCTTTCTTTACAGCGAAAATGTTCTTGACGACGGGTTCAAACTTACAGGGACAGACGAGACACCCTGGGTGTTCGGCCCGATGTGGGACTGCGACTGGTCATTCGGTTATATGAGGGGCAGCAGTGCCTATTTCGTCAATGCTGCCGAGTCCGAGTATTACAGCGAATGGCTTAAGCCCCTACTGAGTGGCTTTTGGTATGCGCTGCGCTATAAGAGTGTGGAGGTTGACAAAGCCTACTACACGCTCTGGTATCATTTTATGACAGACGGGCGTATGCAAGAGCTTATCGACTATGTTGCGGACTACTATGAATATGCCGCACCGTCCCTAAGACATAACACACAAAGCGTGGTCAGCGAGAAAGACAACTCCAATTATGCCACCATTGCCCAGCGTGCCGCGTCATGGTTTCGCAGTCGTGCCAATTATGTCTTTAGTATGCTGACACCCTATGACATTGGTGAAGAACAGGAAGAAGGGAAGGTTACGCCCTACATCATTGATAGCGAGGACAGCCTGGTACCTGTTCGTCCCGACATGGCCACGCACTCCTATTTGTTTGATATTAGTGGTCGTCGGATTATACGCCGCAATCAACGTGGCATCTACATCACACCGGATGGGCACAAAGTGCTGAGGCCTTAGGATAGCCCTTCCTTTTCGTCCCGCCAACTGAAGTATCCTGCCAGCAGGGTGCCCGATATACTATGGTAGGCACAGGAGATGGCACAGGGAATAACGGCGAGGGCTGCCATTGGGTTCATGGCAATCATGGCAGGAGAGGCGAAGAAGTTGCGGGCAAGCACTGTTGCCATGCCTGCATTCTGCATCCCGACCTCGATGGAAAGTGTGCGGCGCTTCGCTGTATTGAAGCCAAATGCTTTGCCCACAAGATAGCCCAACAGATAGCCTGTGCCGTTGTGCAAGGTTACGACGACAAGCGTCAAGGCAATCAGCCGAAGCCCGTTTGTCTCCAACTGTGGATGGACGGTGAAGATAACGCCGCCAACGATACAGGCCAGACAGAGAACACTAATGCCTGGCATGATGCCCTGTAAGTTCCGGAAGTATTTCTTTTTGGAAAAGAAGTAGTTGAAGGCCACGCCCAGCGTCACTGGCAGCAGCGTGACAAGCAGAATGTTCTGGAACATCCCCCAGGCATCCACATCAATTTCCGCTCCCGCAAGCCACAGCACCAACAGAGGTGTCACAAAAGGCGAGAGAACGGTGCTCACAGTCGTCATGCCGACGCTGTATGCCACATCGCCCTTGCAAAGGAAACTCATAATGTTGCTGCTCACGCCTCCCGGACAACAGCCAACGAGGATAATGCCTGCCGCCATGAAGGAATCGAGATGGAAGAGCCTTGCGAGCATCCAAGCCACCAACGGCATGATGGTATATTGCGCCACACTGCCGATGAGGATGTCAACGGGCCGTGAGAACAGGATGCGGAAGTCCTCGGCAGAAAGTGTGCAGCCCATTGTCAGCATGATAAGGCCCAGGATAATCGAGGCCCTTTGCCCTTGCTGCACCCATGCAAAGGTATCGGGCAGGATGAAGCTGACAACAGCAATCAAGATGATGAACGCACTCGTGTAACGTGCGAGCCACTGGCTCACAGATAATAAGACAGACATAGGATGTAGTTCTTTTTTATATCTGCTGCAAAGTTACGAATAAATAAGCAAAAACCTAAATATATTTGCATTTTCGTACGCTTATTTGTAACTTTGCAAAGAAAACCAACACTGAAAACGATATCACTATGGCACAAGAGCTGTTGACGCCGATGATGAGGCAGTTCTACGACCTCAAGGCGAAACATCCCGAGGCTTTGCTGCTGTTTCGTTGCGGCGATTTCTACGAGACGTATGCCGATGATGCGGTGATTGCCGCCGAGATTCTCGGCATCACGTTGACGCACCGTAACAACGGCAGAAACCCTTCTGCCCAGAGCACAGCGATGGCAGGCTTTCCCTACCATGCCCTTGACACTTACCTGCCAAAGCTCGTCAGGGCGGGCAAGCGCGTTGCCATTTGTGACCAGCTTGAGGACCCGAAGTTGGCGAAGACACTTGTCAAGCGCGGCATCACGGAACTGGTCACGCCTGGTGTAACAATGGCGGACACAGTGCTCAACCACAAAGAAAACAACTTTCTTTGCGCGATTCATTTCGGCAAACAGGCGTGCGGCATGTCGTTCCTCGACATCAGCACCGGCGAGTTCCTCGTCACTGAAGGCACGACGGAATACATTGCCAGCCTCATGGCTTCCTTCGCCCCGAAGGAAGTACTCTACGAGCGCGGCAAGCGGATGATGTTCGAGGGAAGCTTCGGCACTCGTTACGTCACCTTTGAACTCGATGACTGGGCCTTCACGGAGCAGTCGGCAAGAGAGAAACTCCTGCGTCATTTCGAGGTAAAGAACCTGAAGGGTTTTGGCGTGGAGCACTTGAAGAGCGGCATCATCGCGGCAGGCGTCATCCTGCAATACATGGAGATGACGCAACACCAGCAGCTCGGACACATCACAGCCCTTCGACGCATTGAAGAGGACCGCTACGTCCGGCTCGACAAGTTCACCATAAGGAACCTCGAACTGGTTGGCAGTATGAATGAGGGCGGCATATCGCTCCTCGATGTCATCGACAAGACGGTGACGCCGATGGGCGCACGAATGCTGCACCGCTGGATGCTCTTCCCCCTGAAAGACGTTGCGCAGATAACGAAGCGGCAGGATGTCGTGGAGAACTTTTTCCGCAATCCCGACATGAGAGATGCCGTGCTGGAGCAATTGAGAACGGTGGGCGACTTGGAGCGCATCATATCGAAGGTCAGCACACGGCGTGTATCGCCGCGCGACATTGTGCAGTTACGTATCGCATTGCAGGCTGTGGAACCCATCAAGATGACGTGCCAAGAGGCAGAGGACGGCACGCTCCGCGAGATAGGCCGACAGCTTGACCTGTGTGCCGAGATACGCGACCGCATCGCCCGCGAAGTGCGTCCCGACTGCCCGTTGCAGGTTGCAAGCGGCGGTGTCATCATGGATGGTGTCAATGCCGAACTTGATGAGTTACGAAAAATAGCGTACCAAGGTAAGGGCTATTTGCTGGAGATGCAGCAGCGCGAGATAGAGGCGACGGGCATCCAGAGCCTGAAAATCGGCTACAACAACGTCTTCGGCTACTACCTCGAGGTGCGCAACACCTATCGCGACCAAGTGCCTGCCGACTGGATTCGCAAGCAGACATTGACGCAGGCAGAGCGTTACATCACGCAGGAACTCAAGGAGTACGAGGACAAAATCATGGGGGCGGAGGAGCGCATCCTTTCCCTCGAAGCCCAACTCTTCGACAAGCTCGTCACAGACCTTGCCGCCTTTGTCACCCCCATACAGAAAGACGCTTCGCTTCTGGCACAGCTTGACTGCCTGCTGTCCTTTGCCCAAAGCGCACAGGAGAACCGCTACATCCGCCCCATCGTCGATGACAGCGACGTGATAGACATCCACGGAGGGCGGCATCCGGTCATTGAAAAGCAGTTGCCCGTCGGAGAACGATACATCGCAAACGACGTCTTTCTTGACACCCGTCAGCAGCAAATCATCATCATCACCGGTCCGAACATGGCCGGTAAGAGTGCCTTGCTCCGTCAGACGGCACTCATCACCCTGCTGGCGCAGATGGGAAGTTTCGTACCGGCCGACAGCGCACACATCGGTTTCGTTGACAAAATCTTCACCCGCGTCGGGGCAAGCGACAACATCAGCATCGGCGAGAGCACCTTCATGGTGGAGATGAACGAGGCGGCCGGCATCCTGAACAACCTCTCGGAACGCAGCCTTGTCCTCTTCGACGAACTGGGCCGCGGCACAAGCACCTACGACGGCATCTCCATTGCATGGGCCATCGTGGAGTACATCCACGAGAACAACCGAGGACATGCCCGCACGCTCTTCGCCACGCACTACCACGAGTTGAACGAGATGGAACGAAGCTTCCAGCGCATCAAAAACTTCAATGTCAGTGTGAAGGAGGTCGATGGGAAGGTCATCTTCCTCCGCAAACTCGAGCGCGGCGGCTCGGAGCACAGCTTCGGCATCCATGTGGCGAAGCTCGCAGGTATGCCCAGAGCCATTGTTGCAAGGGCGAATGTCATCCTGAAGGAGCTTGAGGGAGCCGGCGGACACCATAATCTGGGGCAAGGAGCAAGGGGCAAGGGGCAAGAGGACAGCGGCGTGCAGCTTAACTTCTTCCAGCTCGACGATCCTGTCCTTTGCCAGATACGCGACGAAATCCTCGGCCTGGACATCAACAACCTCACCCCCTTCGAGGCACTCAGCAAGCTGAACGACATCAAGAAACTGGTGAAAGGGAGCAACTAAACAATCAGAAACATTAAACAAGACATGCAGCGTCCATTGCTTATTCACGTACAAGCGATTGCTTGTTCATGTATAAGCAATTGCTCTTACATGTATAAGCAAACAACAGAACAATGGAAAAAGAGTTAGAAAACCGCATACAGAGGGCAGTTGAACTGTTTATGCAAGGTTATGGCTGCTGCCAAAGCGTCGTTTGTGCCTTTGCTGACCTCTATGGATTGGACGAAGAGATGGCTTTCCGCATTGCTGCCGGCTTCGGCGGCGGCGTGGGAAGGATGCGCATGATGTGCGGAGCAGTGTCCGGCTTAGTGATTCTCGCAGGCCTGGAATGCGGACAAACGCGCGGCGAAGACCGCGAAGGGAAAGCCGCCTGCTATCAGCTTACGCGACAACTCCTCGACACGTTCAAACAAAGGAATGGCAGCATCATCTGTGCCGAACTGTTGCAAATGCAAGGTGTCAATGCAGAGACAAATACCGCCCAGCCCGACGAGCGCAATGCCGAATACTACCGCGTCCGCCCCTGCGCCCGCAAGGTGGAGAGCGCGGCACGTGTCTTTGCAGAATACATAGACAGTCGGAACACTTAAATAATACAACTTAACACAACAACGGATTAAACGGATTTACCACCTTTATTTCTGCGGATTCTGCGGATTGTACAACGCCGCAATCTGTGAAATCCGTAGGAATTTATAATTGCAGAAATAATCCTTTCAATCCGTTTAATCCGTTGTTTATAATAAAAAATAAGGATGTTGCGTTTGCTGGCTCTCCTGTTGATTCTCCTTCCTTTGAGCAAAGTCCTGGCTCAAAGTCCCTCCTCGGGGGAGGTTAGGAGGGGGCTTTGGGAAGACTTCGTCGAGGAATACATAAGCGATGTGGAGCGGGCGGAAGAAGAGGACTTGCAGTTTCATTTGCAAGAGCTGAAAGAACGCTCGGAGCATCCGCAGAACATCAACACGGCAAGCATTGAGGACTTTCTGCAATTGCCTTTCCTCACGGAAGCACAGATAGAACAGATACACGCCTACATCTATCTGCATGGACAGATGCAGACAATGGCAGAACTGCGCCTCGTACCGCTCATTGACGAAGCGACACGCAGGCGCCTTTCCCTTTTCTTCTATGCTGAGCCAGAGAAGAAAAAGGAGGAAAGGACACAGCTCTTAGGACATCTCCACAACGACTTCTCCACGCGCATTGACATCCCGCTCTACTATCGCCTTGGGCAGCAACAGGCGGACGGCTATCGTGGCGACGCGCTCTACCACCGTATCCGCTACACGATAGGCAAGAGTCGGCACTTTCAGGCAGGACTTCACATAGAAAAGGATGCAGGCGAGCGCTATTACGACAGTTACGGCGCATACGCCATGCTGCACGACGTAGGCATTTTGCAGCGGGCCATTGTGGGCGACTATCGCATCGGTTTCGGCGAAGGGCTGGTGATGGGTGGCAGCACATGGAACAGCAAGAGCACGCCGCCGCTCAAGACGCAAGGCGGCATACGCCCCATGACAGGCATGGACGAGGTAAACTTCCTCAGGGGTGCTGCCGTAGCACTTTCTTTGGGACAGCACGTCCGTCTGAGTGCTTTCGGCTCCTACCGCAAACGCGATGCCACGCTGACGGACGGAGGAGAGGTGCAGACACTGCTCACCAGCGGTTATCACAGGACAGAGAGTGAGTGGGAGCGGCGAAGGAACGTGGGCAGTACGACACTGGGCGGCAACATAGAATGGCACAACAAAGGCTTCCACCTCGGAGCCACAGGCTACTGGCAGAAGTTCAGCCGTGCTCTCAATCCTGGCAAGCAACAGTACCGAGCCATCTATCCGAAGGGAGAAGCCTTCGGCGCGGTGGGCGTGAACTATGGCTACACACGCTACCGCCTTTCTCTTGCAGGCGAGACGGCCTACAGCACCGCTGCCGGCGGCTGGGCAACCATCAACCGCGCCTCGTGGAGCATCGGTCGGAATTATGTTCTCTCTGCCGTCCAAAGGTTCTACGCCTACCAGTATTATTCCTTTTATGGCAGCGCCTTGAGCGAGAACAGCAACGCACAGAACGAGAGCGGTGTGCTCGTGCATCTGCAAGCCGAGCCGTTGACGGGGCTTCAACTGACTGCCTATGCCGACTTCTTCCATCATCCCTGGCCACGCTACCGCATGACACATAGCAGTACAGGGCAGGAGTTCATGCTGCAAGGTCTCTACACCTTTTCCAGAAGTCACACTTTCTTGGCTCGCTATCAGTTGAAAAGGAAAGAAAACGGCGACCGCATGGAACCGCATCACCGCGTCAAGTTGCAGTGGACATACGAGCCTGCAAAACAATGGCGGCTACAGACGACAGGTTCTTTCCACAGCGTGCTGGACAGCAAGGGCTTCATGCTGACACAAAATGCCCGCTTTATGCCGACAAAGCCTAACCTGTCCCTCAACGGACAGCTTGGTTATTTTCATACCGATGACTACCTGAGCCGCATCTATGTTCAGCATCCGTCGCTCTACAGCAGCGTCTCGTCGGCATCATATTACGGGCACGGAATGTTTGGCATCCTGGCTTGTCGATGGCAAAGCAAAAGCGGACGCTGGATGCTTGAAGGGCGCTACAGCATGGCCCGCTACTTTGACCGAGACGAACAAGGCACAGGCTTACAGGCAATCCTTAGCCCTTGGAAGAACGACTTGTCGTTTCAGTTGCGCTTGAAGATTTAATCATCCAGTAAAGCCCTAACAAAACAAAGGGGACAGAGAGCAATTGCCCCATGTTCAGGAGCATTCCGTCCTCGAAGGCTTCCTGGTTCTCCTTTGTGTATTCGATGAAGATACGGCTCGTGAAGATAAGGAAAAGGCAGAGGCCAAAGAAGAAGCCTGTGCCCACTTTCTGTGGGTAGCGACAGTAGAAGAGCCAATGTATGCCGAAGAAGATGGCGTAGCAAAGGGCTTCGTAAAGCTGCCCAGGGTGGCGTGGCAACATATCTACTTTCTCGAAGATGAAAGCCCACGGCATGTCGGTTGCCTTGCCGATAATCTCTGAGTTCATCAGGTTGCCGAGACGGATGGCGCAGGCACAGACGGGCGTGACAATCGCCACGTTGTCGAGGACGTGCAGGAAACGCAGCTTCACATGCTTGGCATACAGCCAGAGGGCAATCATCAAGCCGAGCGTGCCACCGTGACTGGCAAGCCCTTCGTAGCCGGTGAACGTCCAGCCCTGCCCAGGTATGTTGCGCATGGGTAGCAGCATTTCAATGGGATGCGAGAGATAATAACCCGGCTCATAGAATATGCAATGCCCCAGTCTCGCACCAATGAGAATGCCAAGGAAACAGTACATGAACATCGGCTCGAACTGCTCCTCGCCAAGCTTCTGCTGACGGTAAAGCTTATGCATCAGCAGATAGACGCTCACAAGGCCAATCGCCCAGCACAGCGAATACCATCGTATGGCAAAGAAGCCCAAGTCTATTGCCACAACGTCCGGATTCCAAGTTATGAACAGGTTCATAGGATTAAGGATTAAGGATTAAGGATTAAAGATTAGGGCTTGATTGTGTGGGGTTGTAATCTCCGTTGCCTATTATTGATTTATGTAAAGCAGACAGTTGTTTGCCAAGGGGCCTTATTTGTTGCTCAAATTCTTTCAGTTGTTCTTCGTTTATATAGTTCTCGTCTAATGACAACTCTAATTCGCACATAACTTCATTGAGTGAGCCATAGGCTATTTGTATGAAGTGAGCTTTTTCTTTGGCAGAAAACCTTCCGAAGCCTTCTGCTATGTTGATAGGGATGGACATTACAGCTCTGCGTAGTTGGTCGCACAAGGCAAAGCGTTCGTCAACAGGAAAGGTCTTGATGAGTTTACATACAGAATGGGACAAAGTTTTGGCACCCTTATAAACCTCCAATCTTCTATAATAAAAATCATCCATCGTGATTTTTGTAACAAGCCTTAATCCTTAATCTTTAATCCTTAATCCAGATTCAACGCTACACGTTGAATCTAAAATGCATGATGTCGCCGTCCTGCACCACATAGTCCTTGCCTTCGACGCTCATCTTGCCTGCTTCGCGGACGGCGGCCTCACTACCATATTTTATGTAGTCCTCGTACTTTATGACCTCCGCGCGGATAAAGCCCTTCTCGAAGTCCGTGTGAATGACACCGGCACATTGCGGCGCCTTCCATCCTCTGCGGAAAGTCCAGGCCTTCACCTCCATCTCGCCTGCCGTGATGAAAGTCTGCAGGGTGAGCAGGTGGTAGATCGCCTTTATGAGGCGGTTGCAGCCGCTCTCCGTCAAGCCGAGGTCCTCGAGGAACATCTGCTTCTCCTCGTAGGTCTCCAACTCTGCGATGTCGGCTTCCGTCTGTGCCGAGATGATGAGCATCTCAGCATCCTCGCCCTCAATGGCTTTCTTGACAGCCTCTGTGTAAGCGTTTCCTGTGGCAGCCGATGCGTCATCGACATTGCAGACATACAGCACGGGCTTCGTGGTAAGCAGGAAAAGGCCGTTGGCTGCCGATTGCTCATCCTCTGTCTCGAAGGTGACACTTCGAGCACTCTGGCCTTTGTTCAAGGCTTCTTGGTAGCGGAGCAGAACGTCAAGCTCAATCTTTGCCTGCTTGTCGCCGCCCACACGGGCTTGTTTCTCAACCTTCTTGATGCGGTTCTCTATCGTTTCTAGATCCTTGATTTGCAGTTCCGTATCGATGATTTCCTTGTCGCGAACGGGATCGACACTGCCATCGACATGTACAATGCCGTCGTTGTCGAAGCATCGCAGCACATGGATGATGGCATCGCATTCACGGATGTTGGCGAGGAACTGGTTGCCCAAACCTTCGCCCTTACTGGCACCTTTCACGAGACCTGCAATGTCAACAATATCGCACACGGCAGGCACGATACGTCCTGGATGCACAAGTTCGGCGAGTTTTGTCAGTCTTTCGTCAGGAACGGTGACTTGCCCGAGTTGTGCATCAATGGTGCAGAAGGGGAAATTGGCTGCCTGCGCTTTCGCGCTCGACAGGCAATTGAAGAGAGTTGACTTGCCTACATTTGGCAGACCTACTATGCCGGCTTTCATATTGTTATCGTATGTTACTATAAGTCTTTAAAGTTGTCGTTCTCCGCCGCTTTGATGGCGACGCACTCCATCTCGATGAGCCACGCGGGGCGGCAGACGGGGGCCAGGGTAAAGACTGTGGGAATGTTGGGATACTTCTCGCGGAACATGCGACTGACCGTCTCGTAGTCGGAGCCGTCGCGCAGATAGACGATGATGTGTGCCGCGTCGTCGATGGTCATATCAGCCTCCTCAAGCAACTTGCCCACATTCTCCCACATCCGTCTCGTCTGCATCTCCACGTCGCCCACATACATCACTTCGCCCTTATTGTCGATGCTGGCCGTTCCAGAGATGATAGCATGGTTGCGGTCGCCGAACTGTAAGAGCGTGCCGCGCTCGAAGGTGACGCCGTACTCGGCCGTACGGTTCAGGTGCGATGCGGCATAGAGATACCGTTGCTGCTCAGGCTTGAAACCCTTAAGGGCATAGCATCCCAGTTGTATGATTGACTTCGGATCGACAGGATTCCCACCGATGCCAGTGGAAGCGATGTAGTGTGTATCGGGAGCCAAGCCGTGCTGGGCGAAGTTCTCCCAACGGGCAAGGACGAGACCTTTATACTGCGTATCGACGTCTCTGACGAAGAACCAGGTGCGGATGCAGTTGTCTTCCAAAGTCATCTCGCCCGCTTCAAGGAGTTGTTCGTAGTCCTCCAGGAGCGTCTGCGTCTGGCTGTAGCTACTCCCCTCGCCTATCGTCATGCCCATTGTCCACAGGTGCTCGTAGCCATTATGACGTACGAGGGTGGAACACAGACGGTCGGCTGCCCCGATGACCTCCGTGCCACGTTGCAGATAGAGCCACAGAGCCACTTTGCTTCCGTCGAGAGGTGGTTGCTGTATGTAGGAGACAGTGCAGGTGGCGTCCTCTCCCATGAGAGGCCGTTGGTTGGTGGCATCCGAAAGGAAATAGCGTTTGAAGACAGGTTTTGCGCCTTCAAAGTCTTTCATGCCCAACAAATGCGCCTCCGCCTGACAGATGCGGCGGTATTGTCCCGGGAAGTTCTCGCTACGCGGTTCGAGGTGCAGCATTACATGCCACTCCGCCGTCTTATCCTCTGGCAAAAAGGCTGACCATTCGATGGTAACACCGAGCCTTTCCAGATATATTTTCTTAAATTGCATGGTGCTTTGTATGATATTGGGTGCAAAGGTACGACTTTTAATTGAAAGTTGAAAATTGAGAGTTGAAAATTATTATGCGATAAGGAATTCTATGGCTTAAGATGGTTTATCCAATCGTCGATGAGGGCTGACACTTCCTCTATATTCGTCTTGAATTGGCTGCTGAGGATTTCCGTATGATTGTGTGAAAGAAGGTTTTCTCCGCCTTCATTCAGGATGAGATGCAGCAAGGAACCTTCAGCATTGCCGCTCTCCACGCGAAGGAAGCCCTCGCGCCGTGTGCTCGGCACATCCACAAGGGCGGCCTGCGCATGGCCATCGGTCAGGTTCAGCCCTGCTGCCGAGCGGCCGCTTGCACCGTGACACTGTATGCAGGCTCTATTGAAGAGTCCCGTTTGCAAAATGCCGAAGCGTCCTGCATCGACGGTGCCGAGGCCGAGGCGTATCGTGTCGCGTGCTGTATTCTCGGCATAGTCGGCCATGTCGATGGTCGCCAGTGTGATGATGCGCTTACGCAGGGAGTTGATCAGAGACACCTCGACGGTCTTCACCTCCCCGCTCAGGTTCGAGAGGACAATGGCCCCCTCCCAACCTCCTCCAATGGAGGAGGGGAACTGCCGCTGCAAGAGAGCATATTTACTGTCCGCTGTGAAGCCAGCCACGGCCAGCGTGTAGTCGCTGCCTTCCCACTCGGAAAGGCCACTTATCTGTGCCGTCACTTTCACGGTATAGCCCTTTTCATCGACAGAATAGACCTTCTCTGCAATATCTCCGCTGTCGCAGGCTGAGAGCCAGATGCCTGCAATAACATATAATATATAATGTATAGCTTTCATTGAGATAGAAGATTGAGCATTGAAAGACTCCCCTCTCCTCGGAGAGGGGTTAGGGGTGAGGCTTTTTCAGAAACTGTATTGCAGTTGCAAGGTCGCAGCGTGTGTGCTGAGGCCCAGGTCGTCGTTGTCGCGGTCAAGTTGTGTGGCGTGGCCGTAGCGACCTGTGAACTGGTACATCGCCGAGAGTTTCAGGTTACACTTGTTGACATAGTAGTTGACGACGGCCGCAGGCATGTTGAGAAAGCCATCCCTACCCGAGCCGTTGCGGTCAAAGAAATCATAGCGAAAGCCTGCCTGCAGGCTTTTCGTAAAGAAGTATCCCACCTGTCCATACGCTCCCCAAAAGTTGTAGCTTTCGTCTATCTTCTGCCGCCTTGTGAAGCTGACATGCATCCAATAGCCTTCTGCGGCAGCGTACCAGCGGCCATTGAGCATACTCCACTCCACACCGAGGCGCGTGTCGTTGGTGCTTTCGCTTTCACTCTCCACGTTGATGCCGCCGCTCATCCCGAAGAGCATGTGGCGGCCGTTGAGCATGTGGCTGTTGCCCTGCGTGGCAGGCATGTGGCCCCAAGGCATGAAAGTGAGACGCCCCGCATAAAGCAGAGAGGGGATGTGGGCGTCGTCAGAAAGCGTCTTCGTCGCCATGTTCACACCGCTGCCCGTGCCGTTCCATAGTCCCACCTCGTAGCCCATCATCCAACTGTCGGGTTTCTTGTTGAGCCTCACTTTACCGTGAAACTGGAAACCGAGGTCGAAGCCCATGCCGATGGAGGGTGTCACGGCGTTGAGGCTGTAAGGCAGGATGACGGATGCTGTCAGGGACGTTGGCAGACAAGGGAATAGCGTCTCACCCAACGTTGTGAGATAGGCATGGAAATAAGGTGACTTGAACTTTCCGGCACGAAAACGTGCAGCAGAAGAAAGACGATAGTCAACCCATGCCTGCTGAAGCACGTTACCGCCAGAACCAGCCGCGTTGATACTCAAATTATAATCCAGCCTACCGAAGGTTGTGCCGGTGAAACCCAGGATGGCATACGGCATGGAGAAGCCAGAATTGGCCACATTGTCCTGATTGTATGCCTTGTCCAAGCCCTCGTCATCGTAGTAATTATACGAGCCGCGCGTCTGCAGGAACAGATACGGCTTGAAGACAAAGCGGCCGTCGCGTGACTGCAAGGTAAAACCTCTGTTGTCGGCGATGCCCAGCACGCCGTTCTCCATGTCAATGCCCTGCTTCTCCTGTGCCATCATAGGCATTGCAAGGAAGGCAGTCAATAATAAAATTGTTTTCATCAGATTTATTCAGATTATTCAGAGTACTCAGGTTATTCAGATTCTTCAAAGGCTTTCCAGAAACTTGATAAGCGCCGTGCGATCGTCCTTCTGCATGTTTGCAAAGATGTTCTTGCTGGTTTCGGCTTCGCCGCCATGCCACATGATGGCTTCCATGAGGTTGCGGGCGCGTCCGTCGTGAAGGAAGTAGGTATGCGCGTTGACCTTCTCCTGTAGCCCGATGCCCCAGAGTGGTGTCGTCCGCCATTCGTTGCCGCGTGCCAAACCGCTGACATAATTGTCGTTCAGGCCAACACCCATAATCTCGCTCCCCATGTCATGCAAAAGGTAATCGCTGTAGGGATGGATTGTCTGACTGCCGAGCCACGGGAGTTCTGTGCCATTAAGCAAGCTTGCGCCGCGCGACCTGGTATGTAAAGTGGTGACGTGACAAAGGTGACATTTCGCCTCGTAGAATTTCTGTTCGCCTATGCTGATGAGTTCCCTTTCCGTGATGGTACGACCTTTGTAAGCGGCAGGTTGCTTCGTACTGCCCAAGCGACGTGCCGGCACGCCGAGTCCGTGCAGGTAGAAATCAACATCCTCCATGTCTTCGGTCGAAACATCAAGATGGTCATAGAGCAGTCCCATCATCGAGCCTTCCTGCATTTGTGACTGCCCCTCGCATATCTTTTCAGGGTAACGGCTGTTCGTTGCGCCCATGTCCGACGAGAAGCCAAGCTCGACGGTCAGGTCCGCATGCTGTGCCTTGTTGCCCGAAAGTCCGAGCTGGCGAATGCCACGTTCCGTAATATAGTTGCAGCGGCCGCTGATGCCATACTCCGGATAGTTGGACTTCGCCGCAAGCTGCTCTATCTCGTTCCTGTCAAGAGCCATCATCTGTCCCATACCTACATGCCTGAGAGGTATGCGAACCGTGCAGAAAAGTTCCTCTGGATTGATGGACTCGCCTGTCTCTCCGTAGCCTTTATACCAGTCGGTAATTCGGTATTCCGGATAGACGAGGCTATATGCTTCGCCGTCGGGGAAGGTGAATTGCTTCTCATGCCAACGGCATTCCAACTTACCTTCGGCCGTCACACCATAGATGCTTTGGTCATGCAAAACACGACCATAGTTCTGGAAGAAGGCTCCGTTCTTGCGCGTCACATAGACTAACATCGCACTGAAACCGTATGCACCTGAGCCATAGACAGGCGAACCATCTGCATCTATACCTGTTTGTGTCCAGAGTGCAGGCTTTGTGCGTCCGGCATTGCGATGGCACGAGCCGCAAGAATAGCCAGCATAAACAGGTCCAAGCCCTGCAGATTGTGTCAGGGCGTCGTCATAAAGGCCGTCGCCATTGATGAAGCGACGGGAATTTGCCTTGATATTCTCCACCCAGTCGGCTTCAGTATCATAGGCAAAAGACGAATTGATGAAAACCGTACTTGTGCCTGCACTCAAAGCATAGCCTTCGGGTGCTTCAAAGTCAGTTGCAGTGAAGTTTTCATCTTCTCCATCGCAAGCGGCAAGAAGGAGTGCCAGGAATATAATCTGCTTAACTTTCAATTCTTAACTTTCAATTTTCAACTTTCCTCGGCTCACCGTTCTTGAAGAGCAGAAACTCTAATGTATGAAATCCGCGAATGTTTTGAGCATCGGCAATGCTTTCATTCTCCTCATCATATTCTCCGCTCCAGTCAAGACCGCTGAAGTCGCCGCTGCAAAGCACATTCTTAATCGCATCTTGGTCGAGTGGCCATGAATCCATATTGGGATCAAGGCCGAGTTCATCAACAGGACCAAACAGGAAGGCCTCGCTCATCTCCCAAGGCTGGCGGGCTGCCATCCAAGCGACTGCTGCCGTTTCGAATGTCGCATTAGAGGGATTTGCGGCAAGTGCCTGAACGGCGACATGAAGAGCAGCATTAGCATCTTTTAAGTCTTTGTAGGTCGGTAGCACGACGATGTCAACATAATCGGCAACGATGGCTTTCAGTTCCGCCTCGTCCTCGAAGCCCTCCACTTTTACCTTGAGAATTTTGAGCACGTTCTTCAAATTGTTGCAAGCATCCATAGCCGTGAGAACGCTTGGATTGCCAATGTGACTGCGGAAGGGGGCTGCCATACCTTCGATGGCGGCAATGGCGGTATTGATTGCAGTGTTCACCTGCCCGGCAAACTCTGCTTGTCCGTTGGCAATGAGGTAAGCAGCAATGCTGTGGCTCCCTGCCATGCCCTTGTAGGAGCAGTTGAAGGCGTTCTGGATGGAACGGATATTGTTCGAGTAGTCTTGGATGGAGTGATAACTATACCAAGACTCAACTGCATAGACGGCCTCTGTGTACTTCCCGTTCTCCCACTTGTCGCGAGGATCGCCTATCTTGCTCTCGCCTACTTCGTTTGCGATATCAATGCAACCGTCAACAATTTGTTCGATGCAATTGTTAGGACTGCTGTATGCGCCACGAACTTCCTTGAAGGTCGTCTGGTAGGCTTCTTCGCCGTTCAAACCCTCGTTCCATGCCTTATAGAGTTTTGCGGCATCGTCTTTCAAACGAGAGGACACGGCAGCAGCATAGTTGCACCAATTGTCTTGATAATCTGAGAAGTTTGCATCTGTTTCGTTAATTGTTACGTCGGCAGTGCCTTCGGGCATTGTGTCCTGAGGTCCGACGATATTGTTGTTCTTGCTGCACGAAGCTGCAGCCATTGCAAAGGCAGTAATGCCAATAATAAAAAAGTTTGTTTTCATAGCCTTGTTCGTTACATCGTTATTACTTTATTACGAGCTTTTCATTTTTTTACCTTCCCCTTGAACCATCCCACGAAGGCCACACCCAGGGCGAACTCGTTCTCGCTATTGTACTTACCTCCACCAATCTGGCGAGTCGTGTAGTCGGCCTTTATAATAATATAAGGTATAGGACGATAGTTGAGTCCAAAAGTACACATAGAAGTCTTGAGCCGTGCCTCCATCACTTGTCCCGTTTCACCTTTCTCCTGAGCATTGTAGTACTCGTAGCGGACGAAGGGGATGATGTCGGGCATCTTTGTAGTATTGAAGAAACCTTTCAACCGCGCACCACCTTCTATGCCATAGCTGACTGCTTTGCTTGCTATGGGAGCTGTCTTCGAATAAGGACTTGCATTGCTTTGGCGGACATTACGTGCACTGAGTAGCGTCGAATTGCCCACCTTGCCGCTAAGGATGTTGCCGCGGACGATGGCATAGCGGTTCTGGTATTGCGCATCAACGCTCCAGAGATTGACGGGCACGCTAAAACTATACGTTGTAGGTTTGTCTGCGTTGGAAGTCGCATCTTGGCAATGATACCAACTTACCCCAAGCCGCAGACCAGGAACACCTGTATAGTTGAGTCGAAGCACATAGCCAGGCGATGTGAAATTGTCCTTTTCGAAGAAGCCTTGCTTGCCCTTCTTTACCCAGTTGTTACGGTCAAAGCCATTGGCATTGAGGCCTGCTACAATCTGTGCCTCCCAATTGAACGAAGCCCACTTCCTGCCGACCTGTCCGAAGAAGGCAAGACCTGTTTCATGCCAAGTGCTCGGGATGATGCTTGTCTCTCCTTCTGGTCGTACGGTGCCGAAGAAGCAGATAGGCTCATGGTGAGCATTGTTCAAGCCCACAGGCACGATAAAGTGACCTGCGCGCACATTAAAATACTGATTAAGGTGATAGGTGATGTGGAACTGCTCGATGGCAACCTCGCCTCCTTTCTCAACCTCGTTCTCGTACTCGCCATTTTCCGAGTTCTCTATTTCGACGGCAGAGCCTGTGCCGCCACTCTCGAACTCTATTTCAACACCTATGTTCCAATGGTTGTTGAACTTATAATCGCCCGCCAGCACGAAACGAGGCACAGAAATCGTGTTGCGACGCATTCGCGTGTTGCCTTCACTGCCGCCGTAGAAGCGGTTCGTGCCATAATCCTTGAAGGCTGCGACAGCCTCGCCATAGCCACCTACGCGGAAGCGCTCGTAAGAGTCTATCTCTGTGGAATCTGTATTCCATTGGGCCGAAGCCGTACTGACCGCAAGCAGCATTACAACAGCTGTAAGAGAAAAGTTTCTCATGTTTCTTTTTTTCGTTATCTTATTATGACATTATATCTTTATTCATGTACATCTAACCGGCTGCAAAGGTACGGCGACTTACTTTTCCCTGCAATACGCAAAAATTATGATTTTCCGCGGCAAACCTCTTCCTGCCATACTCAATAATGATGAATTTGCCAACGAATAGCAAATAAATCGTAAATAGTAAACCGTCAAATAATAAATAAGCTATATCTTTGCATTGCTATGACAGAGAAATACCACGACACAGATCCCATGAGCGATGTCATCAGCGATGACTACCGCATGTTGCAAATCATCAGCCGCTTCGGCATCAAGCTTGGTTTCGGCGACCAAACAGTAGGTGTCACCTGCCGCAATGCAGGTGTTGATGTCAGCACGTTCCTCACCATTGTCAACTATGTCAAAGACGCTGCCCATGCACGCATCGGCGAGATGGTGGAACAGGTGGATGTGCCTGCCCTTATCGCCTATCTCAAAAACTCTCATAGCTACTTTGTCGATTTCCGTCTGCCCGGCATCCGTCGCAAGCTGCTCGAAGCCATCGACCTATCCTCCGGTAACCGTCTTGCGATGCTCATCCTTCGTTTCTACGATGAGTATGCACAGGAAGTAGAACGTCACATGTCTTTCGAGAACAACCACGTCCATCCTTACGTCGAGACCTTGCTGCAAGGGCGGTTGCCTGCCGAATCCTTCCGAAGCATCGAGGAGCAGTACGACGACCAGCACGCAAGCATGGAGAAGAGCATAGCTGAACTGAAAAGCATCATCGTGAAATACTATCCGAGCGACAGCAATGCGGCGCTTATGGGTGAAGTCCTCATGGACATCTTTATGACAGAAGAAGACTTGCTTACGCACTGCCACATGGAGGACACGCTTTTTGCTGAATGTGTCCGCCGTCTTGAGCAAAAGGTGCGGCGCCAAGGCGGACAGCCCGTTTCTGAACCCGCCGAAGAGAAATCCGAACCTTGCAATAACGGTTTGAGCGAGCGTGAGAAGGAGATTATCGTGCAAGTTGTGAAAGGACTCTCTAATAAGGAGATTGCAGAAACCCTCTTCATCTCCGTCAATACTGTTATGACGCATCGCCGCAACATCAGTCGCAAACTCCAGATACGCTCTGCCGCCGGCCTCACCATCTACGCCATCGTCAACGGCCTGGTCAACCTTGACGATGTTCAACTTTGAATGCTTCTATGCTACATTATGACGAAACATCTACTTCTTATTATCTTATCGTTTGCCGTCACAGCTTTCACGGCGGTAAAGGCGCAGACAGAAAAGCCACTGCCAGCCATTCATGCCGAAGGGCGATGGCTGGTGGATAATCAGGGAAACCACATCGTACTTCATGGTGTGATGGACACGCCAAATGCATGGTTCAATGGAGGCAGATGGGGCTGGAGCTATGACGATGCCGGGCAAGAGAGGTGCTTGGATTACTTCGAAAAGATGTTCACAGCCTTAGAGATTGCCAATTGCAACATCTTCCGCCTACATCTCGATCCAGCATGGACCAACGACCACGACTTCATTTATCCCCTCTCTGTAGAACAGCCTGAAGGTATTGGAGGGGAGGCCGACATCAGCCACTTCAACCCCAAACGTCTCAAACAATACATGCAGACGCTCTATGTTCCCCTCGCAATGAAGGCTCTGAAGCATGGAATGTATGTCGTGATGCGCCCGCCAGGTGTGTGCCCTCCTTTCCTTAGAGTGGGCGATTACTACCAGAAGTATCTGATAAAAGTCTGGGACATCGTTTCAAAGAACGACTCCATCCTCAAATACTCAGGGCTGATTTCCCTCGAACTTGCCAATGAGCCAATTAACCTAAAGAACAAGGAGAACGAAAACGACCTAAAGGCTCTGCACGACTATTTCCAACCTATTGTGAATGTCATCAGGAGGAATGGCTTCAAGGGCATTATCTGGGCGCCGGGTACGGGCTTTCAGTCAAATTATGCCGACTACAAGGCCTATCCCATCGAGGATGCCAACATCGGTTATGCCGTACATGTCTATCCTGGTTGGTATGGTTGCGACGACGGCAAGGTGGAGCGTGATGGCGACATTGAGAAGAGCAAGCAGGATTTCATTAACCAATTCCAGAAACAAGTACCTGTCATAGAGACCAATCCCATCTTTGTCTCCGAAGTGGATTGGAGTCCGTTGCGCGAACCTCTGGAGTTCGCCCACTACAATGAGTTTGGGCAGCCTGTCTATAAAAACCTTGGCACTTGGGCAACGGCCTCCACCTCGAAATGGGGCGTGTGCTATAAGGCTATACTCGACCACTTCGGCAACATTTCTATGACGCTGACACACCCCCATGACTATATTGACCTCGACAAGATGGTAGAAGATCCACTACATCCTGTTCCCGCCTTCGACGGCAATCCCGAAGCCTGTTCCGGAGCCTGCTGGGAATGGTATGCAACCTATGCGTTGTTTAAGTCGCTCTGATAAAGTACAGTGAAACCTTTGATTGCTGACGCATGGAGATCCATCATAAAGGAAAAGGTGTTGAGGGAATACCAAGGTTTGTGTTCATAAAAGGATAGCGGATAGCCCTTAATGAGAACATACTGGTTGAGCAGCTTGGCTTCCCTGAGGCTGAGGGTTGGGCGGAGCAGGCGAATCTTCTCGTAAGCTTGGATGCCTTCCACGAGACGCTCAAAGCGGATGCTGCTGCCATCAGGATAGGCAAGGAAACAGTCGCCTGCGGGGAAATTGCCGTAGCGGCTGTCCTGGTTGGGCTGTTTCAGCCAACTATTTTACGCCCAGCGCAGATAGCCGTCGGCGTTCATTGTTACAATACCGTTGTAGGTGCCGGGCTTTGCATCGGCAGGCACATGGATGTAGAACCAGACAGGCAGGACGGTATTAGCCTCTACCCTTGTCGTTCTGGCATGTTCGAGGCGGTCAGCATACAACACGGAATCCTTCTTGGTGAAGGGACGCTCGGCCATAACCTCGCGGACATAATACTTCTTTATCGCCGAAGTAGGGATGATGCTTTTGCCGGATTTAAGGTCGCTCACGATGATCGATACCCTCCGGGTTCTTCTTGTGTGGCAAGCACAGCCTGTGCCGCAACTCTCTCGCCTCGCCAAGCACGAAGCCGGGAAGAGGTCTTGCTCGTCGTTGGAACTTCCTAACGCGAATAGCGCACGTCGATACTGCCCCAGCCAAGCGTAGGCTGCACCTGGTTTCGCCTGTGCCACGGCATATTGATTGCTCATACATGTAGAAGCAATTGCTCATACATGAATAAGCAATTGATTATACATGAACAAGCAAACACTCGGACAAGACAAACCGAAAAATAGTCCGTCCTTATCTAAGCAGAATGTTACTGCGGATTTGACAGCCTGAGCAGATGGGCTATAAACAATTACAAGGCAAATAGCTCTGCGCCTCCATAAACCGGACGGTGCAAAAAAAGGAGTACTCTTCTGACTTTTTCGTTTAGAAAACAAAAAAGGCTCAAGGAATATCTTCCCAGAGCCTGATAAAAATTTTAAGTTTTTCTGCTTAGAATGTGTAAGCAATAGTTGCATAATGAGCCTTTGACTTTCCTGCTGTCTCATACTGCAGAGTGTAGCCGCAAGACCACTTCTTGTCGAGTTGCAAGCCAATGCCATAAGACAGGCCAAAGGCACTGCTGGTATCAGTATTACCGTTGGCACTTGCAATTCCCAGCACATAACCCATATCCAGGTTTGTGTAAACACGCAGACGATCCTTAGCAAAAGAAGGGCTGAAAGCGCGAAGACCAGTCTTGAAACTCAACGCATCTGATTTACCAGGAGAATTGAAAGGAGCATCCCACTCAAACTGCAAAACATCCCAATTCAATGTCAACCAATCGCAAGTGTAAACTTCTGTCCCATAACCTACGCCGAGACCGAAACCAGCCGTAGATGGAGCATAAGCGCCAATGTTTGCATTAACTGTGAAGTTTCCGTCAGCAAGATCTAACTTCCATTGAGCATTTGCATTCGTTGCAAACAACATTGCAATTGCAACAGAAAAGAACTTAATTGCCTTCATAATAAAAGTGTTTAGTTAATAATTAGGTGTATTAAATCGATTGCAAAGTTACAAATTACACATTCACCAATGTGCAAAAGTAATCAAAATTTCTTGCTATACCACATTTTTCTCGCTTTCATTTGCATAATTCACAAGAAATGTCTAATTTTGCACCCGATAAAGCCCAAAGGTATATCATCGGACTTGTAGCTCAGTTGGTTAGAGCAACAGACTCATAATCTGGAGGTCCC
>CAMZAE010000012.1 GCA_947304115.1 uncultured Prevotellaceae bacterium
CGCTTATTGCAGCAGCCTGACCTCCGTCACTATCCCCAACAGCGTGACCAGCATCGGTAACTATGCTTTCTTGGGTTGCAGCAGCCTGACCTCCGTCACTATTCCTAACAGAGTTACCAGCATCGGAAACTATGCTTTCGCCGACTGTAGCAGCCTGACCTCTGTAACACTGAACAGCAGTGCTCTCGTTTCCGCCGGAAGAACAGCCTCATCATCGATGAATTCAATCTTCGGTGAACAGGTAGAGGCATATATTTTGGGAGAAGATATAGAAAGTATCGACAGCTATGCTTTTTATAATTGTAGCAGCCTGACTACCATTACTATCCCCAACAGCGTGACCAGCATCGGTGAAAATGCCTTGCCCCAAACAGCAACGATTATCACTTCTGTAGGAAAGTCGTTACTGGCACTATGGAATGCTGGCTATGAAAGTATTAAAGACAAAACCAGCGGCAAAACCTTTAACATTCCAAGAACTTCAATAGTTTCTACAACGGCCAGTTCATCAACATTGTCTATAGATAACTATTACCCGGAATTCTGTTATGCTGTTAATGTGTCTGATGTTCCAAGAACAATGGAAGGGAAGGAGTTAAACATTACAGGATTGGATCCAGATACACAGTATTCTTTGGAATTTCTTGTGACTTTAGCAGATGTTACATATAAACCGAACACGGTTCCCTTCACGACAGCCCCTCTTAACCTCATCACGCAGCAGCCGAAGGTTATCTCGGCTGGCAATACCGTTGTGGCAGCCAACACTAACCTCGACGATGCAGAAACGAATGTGGGCTTCGAGTGGCGACGTTACGACTGGCCGGACGAGATTGTCTCAAACACGGGTTCTGCTTATCTCTACGAAGGCACGATGGAAGGCTATATACGAAATCTATACACTGGTGCGTTCTGGAAATACAGACCTTATTACGAGTCAAACACAGGCAACCGCTACTATGGTGATTGGGTGGTCTTCGATCCCACGAACACAAGTTACTTCGAGCCGACAGTCCACACATACGCCCAAATCAAAGTTCATGGCAACAGTGCCGAGGTAAAAGGCTACGTCATGCGAGGCACAGACAAGGTTACGAGCCAGGGCTTCATGTATTGGCCGAACAATACTTCCTTCTCTCTCCGAAGGAAGGCGGCATCCATACCTGACGATGTGACTGTTGTAAAAGCAACTGGCAATGTGATGACTGCCACGCTGGAAGACCTTGACTACGAGGCGGCATACTGCTATGTGGCCTTTGTGACGACGGAAGAGGACGAGACATTCTTCGGCGAAGTGAAGACGTTCAGCACGGATGTTGATCCCGACGGATTAGAGGAAATTAAGGATGAAAGCCTCACACCAGCCCTCTCCAAAGGCGAGGGCGTATGGTTCACGCTTGATGGCAAGAAACTCTGCAAGCCGCAGAGGGGCATCAATATCATCCGTTACTCCGACGGCTCTACAAAGAAGGTTCTGGTGAAGTAAAGCCATTTGCCACAATCCGTTTCCCAGAGAGTCCCCTTTCGTTGAGAGAGGGGACTCTTTTTGTCTATTGTTGAGGTGCTCTTCGCTCTGTGCTGTGCTTGGAAGTGCCAAATGCGGCGTTACGAGGGATTTTTCTTGGCATCTTGTCTTTTTATTAAAAATAAAGTAGTATCTTTGTGCGCGAAACATAAAAGACATCGATGGAAACCCAACAACAGTTTGAGAAGGTGATGGCGGAGTGCCGCTCCCTGTTTGTCAAGAAGCTGCACGACTATGGCGCTGCGTGGCGCATCCTGCGCCCTTCTTCGCTCACCGACCAGATATACATTAAAGCCAACCGTATCCGTAGCATCGAGACAAAAGGCGTGTCTTACGTGGACGAAGGCATCCGCCCTGAGTTCATAGGTGTCGTCAACTATGCCATCATCGGCCTTATCCAACTGGAGAAGGGCTTTAGCGAGAAGCCAGACGACATGACGAAGGAAGAGGCGTTGGAAGCTTACGACAAGTACGCGCAGGCGGCTCTTCAACTCATGTTGCGCAAGAACCACGACTACGACGAGGCTTGGCGCTGTATGCGCATCAGCAGCTACACCGACCTCATCCTGATGAAAGTGTTCCGAACAAAGCAGATTGAATCGCTTGGAGGGGATACGCTGGTGTCGGAGGGCATCGATGCGAACTATATGGACATGTTGAACTATGCCGTCTTCGGACTGATAAAATTAGGGGAAGTTAAAGGGAGTTAGGGAAGTTAAAGGACGATACTTCTGGAAGGCTGAAAACAATAAGGCTGCATCCAAATACTATTGTCCTTTAAAATCCCAAGCAAGCAAAGCGAAAACTTCTTTAACTCCAGAGCAATGAAACAGGCAATAAAATATATAGCGATGTCAGTGGCACGTTTGGTACTCAGCCTGACGTTCCTGTTCTCTGGTGTGGTGAAACTCATCGACCCTCATGGCACGCAGTACAAGATAGAGGACTACGGAGCCGCCTTTGGCATGAGTGGCTTCCTGCCTGACGGTGTGCCTTTGGTGCTGGCTTGCCTTCTGGGGATTTTTGAGTTTCTGATGGGTATCTATCTGCTTTTGGGCATCCGCAGGCGTATGGCTACGATTTTGACCATGTGTTTCCTGCTTGTTATGACTCCGCTGACACTCTACCTCGCCATCAAGAACCCTGTGTCCGACTGCGGTTGTTTCGGCGATGCTCTTGTGCTCACGAACTGGCAGACCTTCTTGAAGAATGTGGCGCTGCTTGCCTTTTCCATTCTTGCTGTGCGCTACGAAAAGCTGATGCCGTCCTTCGTGACGGAAAAGAGCCAGTGGATGCTGGCGTTGTATTCCTTCGTCTTTGCCGCTTCCTTTGCAAGTTACAACCTCTGGCGACTGCCCATTATTGACTTCCGGCCTTATCACATAGGTGCCGACATTCGACAGGCATGGTTCGACGATCAGGAGGATATCGGGCAGTTTGTCACTACCTTCATTATGGAGAAGGATGGTGTGCGGCAGGAGTTCACACTGGAGGATTATCCCGACAGTACATGGACCTTTGTTGAAGCACAGACCGTAGAAGTGGAACCCGCCAGACATTCTGGGGTAGGGGACTTGATGATACAAGACGCAGTGACAGGTGAGGACCTAACAAGCAAAATACTCTGTGACGAAGGTTACACGTTCCTGCTTGTCGCACCATATCTGGCGAAGGCAGACGACGGGGCAATGGGGCAGCTACTCTCGCTTTACGACTATAGTAAGGATAATGGCTATGGCTTCTACTGTCTTACATCAAGCGGTGACGAAGCAATAGGGAACTGGAAGGAAATGACAGGAGCCGAATACCCCTTCTGCTTGGCAGATGCAGTGGTGCTCAAGACGATGATACGCTCCAATCCAGGCCTGATGCTGTTGCACGACGGCAAGGTGGTGGGAAAATGGCCTTCGACGGCATTCCCTTGGGCACCGCAATTGGAACAGCAGATGGAACAGAAGGTAAGCAGCTTGAGTGAGCGCATTGCAGGCATCTTTTGCTGGTACATCCTGCCGATGCTCCTCTTCTTGTTGGCCGATGCGGTTGGCGTGGCAATAAACAATTGGAAACAAAAACATATTATCAACAAACAAAAACAACTAACATGAGAAAGAAAATCGTAGCAGGCAACTGGAAAATGAACAAAACCCTGCAGGAAGGCGTAGCACTCGCTACAGAACTGAAGAACATTCTGGCCGCTGAAAAGCCTAATTGTGAAGTCATCATCGGCACTCCCTTCATTCACCTCGCCACTGTGAGCGAGTTGCTGAAGGACAGCGTCATTGCCGTCAGTGCAGAGAACTGTGCCAACAAGGAGAGCGGTGCTTACACGGGCGAAGTCAGTGCAGCTATGGTTAAGAGCACTGGTGCCGAGTACGTCATCCTCGGCCACAGCGAGCGTCGCGAATACTACAACGAGACTCCCGAAATCCTCAAGGAGAAGGTTGACCTTGCTTTGGCAAATGGCCTTAAGGTCATCTTCTGCATCGGCGAGAGTCTGGCAGAGCGCGAGGCAAACCAGCAGGAAGCTGTCTGCAAGGCAGAGCTGGAGGGCAGCGTCTTCCACCTCACTCCCGAACAGTGGAAGAACATCGTGATTGCCTACGAACCCATCTGGGCCATCGGCACAGGCAAGACCGCTACCGCAGAGCAGGCTGAGGAAATCCATGCCTACATCCGCAAGTGCGTGGCCGACGTCTATGGCGCACAGGCAGCCGACGAGACCAGCATCCTCTATGGCGGCTCCTGCAAGGCAAGCAACGCTCCCGAACTCTTCGGCAAACCCGACATCGACGGCGGCCTCATCGGTGGCGCAAGCCTTAAGGCTCCCGACTTCAAGGGCATCATCGACGCTTGGAAGTAAATGAAGAACATCTTTGCCTTCATCTTCTGTCTGGGCACTCTGACAATGAGTGCTCAGCAGAATTTTACCGACAGACTGCAACAGGTGGCGGATTCTGCGGGCAGGATTGTCCTTCATCAAGATAAAACCATCACAGACCTTGTCAACGGCAATGTGAAGAAATCTTCTGCAACAGTCTCGCAACGCAGACAGACAGACAGCCTCGCGTTCCATAGAATAGACTCGACAGTAGTGGACAGCCTTTCGCTTGGTCCTAAAGTGAGGATTAGCGGATATCGCATACAGGTGTATTTTGGCGATAATTCACGCAAGGGTAAGACAGAAGCGCGGTCTGCCGGCCTGCGCTTTAGGAATTCCTTCCCCCATCTGCCCGTCTATGTCAGTTTCGTGTCACCTCATTGGCTTTGCAGGGCTGGTGACTTCCGCACGATGGAGGAGGCTCAAGAAGTTCTTAGGCAGATACGAGAGATGGGCATCTTCCGCGAAGCTGTCATCGTGAAAAGCAAAATAAACATCAGACTTTGAAAGCGTGAAAAGGTGAAAATGTTAAAGCGTTAAAAAGTTAAAAGGTTAAAGCGTTAAATGGAAGAACAATATAAGCATGAACTGACGCCTGCCCAGCAGCAAATCTCGGAGCATATCCGAGCCATACTCGACATCTTGGGCGAGGATGCACAGCGCGAAGGACTCGTCAAGACACCCAAGCGCGTGGCAAGGGCCATGAGCTTCATGACCCAAGGCTATGAACAAGCCCCTGTGGCAATCCTCAACTCGGCCAAGTTCAACGAGGACTACCGCCAGATGGTCATCGTGCGCGACATCAATTTCTATTCTCTTTGCGAGCACCATATGCTGCCCTTCTACGGCAAGGTTCATGTGGCATACATCCCCAACGGACAGGTAACAGGCCTGAGTAAGATAGCGCGAGTTGTGGATTGCTTCTCGCATCGCCTCCAGATACAGGAGCGCATGACGAAGCAGATTCGCGACTGTATCCAGGAAGCTCTGCAGCCGCTTGGCGTAATGGTGGTTGTCGAGGCTCAGCACATGTGTATGCAGATGCGCGGTGTGCAGAAGCAAGGCAGCATCACCACGACCAGCGACTTCTGCGGTGCCTTCAACCAAGCCAAAACTCGCGAAGAGTTCCTGCAACTCATTAAGGCCTAAAGCCCTTTCAGAATTCTCCGATTATTCAGATTACTCGGATTATTCAGATTATTCAGATTATTCAGAATACTCAGATAATAAACTATGAAGAAACTCCTTTTAGGTGACGAGGCGATTGCCCTTGGTGCTATCAACGCCGGACTGAGCGGCGTGTATGCCTACCCTGGTACGCCAAGCACCGAAATCACCGAATACATTCAAAACAATCCTCTTGCCAAGGAACGCGGCGTACACTCCCGTTGGTGTACTAACGAGAAGACGGCCATGGAAGCGGCCCTCGGTATGTCGTATGCAGGCAAGCGGGCTTTGGTTTGCATGAAGCATGTGGGCATGAATGTCTGTGCCGACGCTTTCGTCAATAGTGCCATTACAGGCGTGAAGGGCGGCTTGATTGTCCTTGCTGCCGATGACCCTTCCATGCACTCCTCGCAGAACGAACAGGACTCCCGCTTCTATGCGAAGTTCGCTCTCGTTCCCTGCCTCGAACCCTCCAACCAGCAGGAAGCCTACGACATGATGGCTTACGGCTTCGACCTGTCGGAAAAGCTTGGCGAACCCATCGTGCTGCGTGTCGTAACACGTCTTGCCCACTCTCGTGCCGCCGTTGAAGTAACGGAACCAAAGGCTGAAAAGTCCCTTTCTCCTGCCACCGACCAATGGGTGCTTCTGCCAGGCATTGCAAGGAAGAAGTATGTGAAGCTCCTCGAGAAGCAGGATGCCATGAAGCAGGCTTCGGAAGAGAGCATATATAATAAGGTAGAGAAAGCTGCTGCAAAGACAGGCATCTTGGCTTGCGGTATCGCATACAACTATGTGAAGGAAGCCCTTGGCAATGATGCCAACCTTGTCAAGATTTCCCAATATCCTCTCCCCGAAGCGAAGATAAAGGCTTTGGCTGCCGAATGCGATGAGTTGATGGTCATCGAAGACGGTCAGCCCGTCGTTGAGGAACTCGTCAAGGGCTTGCTTGGTGCAGGCTATTCCGTGAAGGGACGCTTGACAGGCGACCTGCCTCGCACAGGCGAACTTACGCCCGACTGCGTAGCAAAGGCTTTGGGTAAAGAGACAGGTGCAGTCTTTGCTCCCGCCAAGAACATGGCTGCACGTCCTCCCCAGCTATGCCAAGGCTGCGGTCACAGGGACGTTTATGCTGCCTTGAATCAAGTGCTTGCCGACTATCCAGACCATCGTGTCTTCGGCGACATCGGTTGCTACACGCTGGGTGCTTTGCCTCCCTTCCAGAGCCTTTCGTCTTGTGTCGATATGGGCGCAAGCATCACGATGGCAAAGGGCGCTGCCGATGCAGGACTCTTCCCCGCCGTGGCTATCATCGGCGACTCAACCTTCACCCATAGCGGCATGACTGGACTCCTTGATGCTGTCAACGACAAAGCCAACATCACCGTTATCATCTCCGACAACCTCACAACCGGCATGACTGGCGGACAGGACTCCGCCGGCACCAACAAGTACGAAGCCATCTGCCTCGGCCTTGGTGTAGAACCAGAGCATGTGCGTGTCGTTGTGCCCCTCCCCAAGAACATGCCCGAGATAACCCGCGTCATCAAGGAAGAGATAGAATACAAGGGCGTCTCTGTCATCATCCCAAGAAGGGAATGCATCCAGACATTCGCAAGACACGCGAAGGAAAAGAAGAAGACCCTCCCCCAAACCCCTCCCTTGCAGGGAGGGGAGTAGATACCTTTTCTGGGATGGGAAAACGAGAAGCCACATACAAGTGCGCTTCGCCAGACAGATACATGGTGCTACGGGAGTATGCCCGCAAGAATCGAAGGAATGCTACGCTGGCAGAACAATATCTCTGGGAACATTTACGAGCCAAGGCTTTAGGAGTTGATTTCCTCAGACAACACATAATAGGTGATTACATCGTAGATTTCGTTTCCCGACATGGCGGTCTTGTTATAGAAGTGGATGGTGGGTATCATTCCGAACCACAACAACAGGAAGATGATGCTGTCCGAGAATATAACTTGCAAAGAATGGGGTATCATGTGATGCGTTTCTCAAACGAAGAGGTACTTTACGATATTGATAATGTAATAAGAAAGATAACAGAATACTTTGAACGATGAATAACAACCAATCAAAGCTATCAACTCCCCTCCCTACAAGGGAGGGGTCAGGGGGTGGGTCTGACATCATCCTGTGCGGTGTGGGCGGACAAGGAATCCTCTCCATCGCGACCATCATAGGCGAGGCAGCAACAAAGGCTGGGCTTTACCTGAAGCAGGCCGAGGTACACGGCATGAGTCAGCGAGGTGGCGACGTGCAGTCGAACCTGCGCCTCTCCACGGAACCCATATGGAGCGACCTCATTGCCGAAGCCGGAGCAGACCTCATCATCTCTATGGAGCCGATGGAGGCTATGCGCTACTTGGCTTACCTCAGCAAGGACGGCAAGATAGTGACCAGCTCGAAGCCCTTCGTCAATATCCCCAACTATCCCGATGAGGCAGCTTTGCAGCAGGAACTCGACACCTTGCCAAGCGTGAAGCTTGACATAGACACAGTCGCTAAGGACTGCGGCAATCCCAGAGGTGCCAACATGGTGTTGCTCGGCATGGCTGCCCCCTATATCGGCATCCTTTCCGTAGAGAACCTTCGCGAAGCCATTGCCACCGTCTTCGCCCGCAAGGGTGAGCAAATCGTCGAAGCCAACCTCAAAGCCTTCGACGCTGGCATCCAAGCCTCTAATCCCTAATCCAAAATAATTCAGGATATCTATGATTCACAATCCCCAAATGGAGTGCATGTCCCGCGAGGACATGACCAAGCTGCAGAGCGAAAGGCTCGCGGCAACTGTGAAGCGGTGCTACGAGACTGTTCCCTTCTATAAAAGGAAGATGGACGAGCGTGGCGTGAAGCCCGAGGACATCAAGTCTATTAAAGACATCACCAAGTTGCCCTTCACCACAAAGTACGACCTGCGCGACGAATATCCCTTCGGACTGCAGGCTGTGCCTATGGACCAGATTAGGCGCATCCATGCCTCAAGCGGCACGACGGGCAAGCCCGTTGTCGGAACTTACACGCAGGCCGACCTCGACATGTGGTCGGAGTGCTGTGCCCGCGTCTTTGCCGTTGGCGACATCGGCCCGGGCGATGTGGTGCAGGTGAGCTACGGCTACGGCCTGTTCACCGGTGGCCTTGGTGCTCACGACGGAGCTGCAAAGCTCGGAGCCATTCAGTTGCCCACCTCAGCCGGCAACTCAGAGAAGCAAATCATGATGATGCAGGACATGGGCACGGCTGCCATCTGCTGCACACCCTCGTATGCCCTGCATCTCGCAGAAGTGATAGAGAAGAACAAAGTCGATGTGTCGAAACTCAAACTGCGTGTCGGCTTCTTCGGCGCAGAACCCTGGACTTGGGGCATACGCCGTGAGCTGGAAGCCAAGCTTAAAATCAAGGCCATCGACATCTACGGCCTGACCGAGATGTGCGGCCCTGGCGTGGGAGGCGAGTGCCAGTATCAGGACGGCACACACATCTGGGAAGACTTCTTCCTCCCCGAAATCGTCAACCCCGAAACGCTCGAACCTGTTGCTCCGGGCGAAGTGGGCGAACTGGTTATCACCTCGCTCTGCAAGGAGGCAATGCCTATCCTTCGCTACCGCACCCGCGACCTCTCCAGCCTCAACTACGAGCCTTGCAAGTGCGGACGCACGGCAGTTCGTCTCGGAAAGGTGCTTGGCCGCAGCGACGATATGCTCATCATCCGTGGCGTGAACGTCTTCCCAAGCCAAATCGAGACCGTCCTCACCGAGTTCCCAGCCTTTACTCCGCAGTACTTTATCACAGTCGATCGCAAGGGCAACGAGGACACCTTCGACCTCGACGTCGAGCTTCGCGAAGAGTTCTTCTCGCCCAACCCGGGCAAGCAGATGCCTTTCATCAAGCCGCTCTACGACCGCCTCGTGTCCCTCACCGGCATCAAACCCAACATCCACATCCAGCCGCCAGGGACCATCCAACGTTCCACAGGAAAAGCCAAGCACGTCAACGACAAGCGCGACTTCTCCAACTGGCACTAAACGATCTCTCTTTCAACCACGAATTACACGAATTGCACGAATAATTATCAATGGCACTCAAGGGCGTAGCCAATTCTTGGATGCTTTAGCACCAAGGCGCGATTGTAGTCGCGGAACGTGAAATTTGTGAAATTCGTGGTTGTTATATATAAATAATGTATGTACTTTCTTTCGTTTACATCTATGAAAAAGACTTTCTTTGCGAGCTTGCTTCTGATGGCAGCAGTACAGACCGTCAAGGCACAGATGGTTGTGCTTCACAAGACGGACGGTCAGACAATCGAGTGCAGCGTCTCGCAGTTAGACAGCATCTCCTTCGACGAGCACGAGTGGGTTGACCTCGGCTTGCCAAGCGGTACACTTTGGGCGAAGTGCAACGTGGGGGCGAAAGTCCCGGAAAGCAGTGGCGACTATTTTGCATGGGGCGAGACCAAGCCGAAGTCAAACTACAGCTGGAGCACCTACGCGCATTGCAACGGCAAGGCTGACCAGCTGACAAAATACTGCACGAACAGTAGCTACGGCGCAGGCGGCTTCACGGACAACCTTACGGAACTTCTGCCGGAGGACGACGCGGCGACAGCGAATTGGGGCGAGAGTTGGCAGACACCCGACTCCGCGCAGTTAGCGGAATTATTCGACACCGAGAACACCCGTACAAATTGGGAGAATCGGAACGGTCGCTGGGGCTGGCTTGTCACGAGCAGTCGCAACGGCAACAGCATCTTCATGCCTCTCTGCGGTTCCAAAATATATGGAGATTTCTACGAGGTCAATTCCGAGGGTTGCTATTGGTCGCGTACACTTGCTACGAACTATTCTCCACTCATTATTTTTTATCAGAACATCAATCGGGACGGCTTCAACACGACTGAAAGCTATCGCTATATTGGCTATTCCGTCCGTCCCGTGCGGAAAAAATAGCCAAACGCAAAGAGGAGCAAGCTTTCCGACAGGTCGGATGTTTACCATAAGCATGGGTGGTAAACGTCCGAAGATAGAAACGTTTACCAACAATGTAGTCGGTAAACTGCCCGACAAAGAGAGGCTTACCATAAGAATGAGTGGTAAACATCGCAAATAAGATACGTTTACCATACATGCGCTCGGTAAACATTTCGGAAGGAAGAAAGACTAAACACGAAGACAGACATGGCTTACAGAGTAAAAGACAGATGGTACGGCGACTACAGGGGCGGTCGCAAGCAGGATGCGGCCTCCCGCGAGTTCAAGGGCGAGGCGCAGTTCACCTTCGACCAGCTCTACATCACGCCCCTCACACACCGCCGCCGCTTCACGGAGGACGGACAAATGCAGTACGTCCCCCTGGAGCGTAACCTCAACCCGACGGGCATCCGCGTCATGGATGACTACCTGCGCTTCCTCTCCGGCGGCTGCGCCGACACCGCCCTCTTCGCCGGACGCTATGGTGCCCGCATCGGTGACATTGACTCGCTCGTCTTCCTGCTCACCGGAATGCGCGGTGTCGATTTCCGCCAGACCTATCAGCGCCGTATGGCCGACGAGCTGCTGCGCTACACCTCGCTGCCCGTCGCCGACATTGCCCGTCTCTGCGGCTATGGCACGCGCGGCAACTTCTACTTCGCCTACCTCCGCGACTTCGGCTGCCCGCCCTCCGACCGCCGCCTCCAGCTCCAGCACCTCGGCGAGAAGGATATGTATAAAATTGTGGGGTAAATGTCGAATACATATACGTTCATTGAATTTTGAGACAGGAATGAGGGTTTAATTGTATTGCTTGAAGTAGGATTGTGTTAAAAGTAAGCATAAGACTATAAAAACAAGCCTAAAAGTTTCGTGGTTTGGAAACAATTCGCTACCTTTGCACTGATAAAGTGAAAATAGAATGAGGAACAACCCGAAAGTCATGTATTTGGAGGAAGCATTCAATTTCATTGAGAGCTTACCTACGCCGGCAGGCGATAAAATACATGAAACAGTTTACCGCGTTGAATGTGGTGAGCGCAATACCCAATTGTTCAAGAAACTTGAGGGCAGTGAGATTTGGGAGTTCCGTACCCTCTATAACGGCATCCAGTATCGTCTGTTTGCCTTTTGGGACACAAGGAGGAATACTTTGATAATCGCTACGCATGGCATTATCAAAAAGACCCAGAAGACGCCGCACAAGGAAATAGCCAAGGCAGAGAGAATACGACAAGAGTATTTCAAATCAAAAGAATAAAAGACATGAAACAAGTTGGAAGGTTCAAGATGTATAGTTTAGATGAAGTGCTTGACGAGCATTTCGGTAAGGTTGGCACGCCCAGACGAGACGTTTTCGAGCGCAGTGTGGCAGCATCTGTTCATGCTTACCATATCGGCGAAGCCATCAAGAAGGCAAGGCTTCAGCAGAACCTCACTCAAGAGGAACTTGGAGAGCGTATCGGAGTGAAGCGTGCCCAGATTTCAAGGCTCGAAAAGGGTTACAGCATCAGTATTCCTACCATGAGTCGTGTGTTTCAAGCTCTCGGAGTTGCAACTGCAACCCTTGACCTTGGAGCGATTGGCAAGGTCGCCTTATGGTAAGTAAGTAAACAATCAATAGTAAATAGAATCGTTGTGTTAGATAAAGAACAAGTTATAAGCATTATTGATGCAATGGGGCTTGGGGATTTTTCGCAGGCCACCATTCGCGACATACAGGCACTTTCGCGTGTCATTGAGGAGAAGACAGGCGAAGAGGTAATTCATCTTGAGATGGGTGTGCCGGGATTGCAGCCTTCGGAGATTGCTTTGAAGGCTGAGGCGGAAGCCTTGAAGAATGGTTGCGCCACGATTTATCCGCCAAATGGTGGCATCCCACGCATCAAGAAGGCGGCTTCGGACTTCGTGAAGGCTTTCATTGGTGTGGATGTTGCGCCCGAAGGCTGTGTGCCGACGACTGGCAGTATGCAGGGAACCTTTGCGACCTTCACGGCGCTTCGCCATGCCTTTGCCGGCAGCCCGAAGGACACCGTGTTGCTCATCCAGCCAGGCTTCCCCGTGCAGACAACGCAATGCGACGTGATTGGGCTGAAGCACGAAGCCCTCGACATCTATAACTACAGAGGCGAGGACTTGACGAAAAAGCTGGAAGAGATTGTGGCTAAGGGCAACATCTGTGCTGTGGTTTATTCCAATCCCAATAACCCTTCGTGGGTTTGCTTTACGGAGGAGGAGCTGCAAGGCATAGGCGAGATTGCCACGAAGTACGACATCCTTGTGCTTGAGGACTTGGCTTACTTCGCGATGGACTTCCGCCGCGACCTCTCGCATCCCTTCGAGGCTCCCTTCCAAGCTACGGTTGCCCGCTACACGGACAACTATGTGTTGTGGGTTTCGGCATCGAAAGCTTTCTCCTATGCAGGCCAACGTATCGGTGTTACTTGCATCTCGAACAAGCTCTTCCACCGCACCTTTGCTCCCCTGAAGGAGAAGTTCGGCGTGCCTACCTTCGGCGACTTCTTCGTGGGCAGGCTGATGTATACGCTTTCCAGCGGCACGACACATTCTGTGCAGCACGCAATGTCGGCTCTGATGGAGGCTGCCGTCAGGGGAGAATACAACTTCCTTGACGATGTGAAGGAGTATGGCAGGCGTGCCAAGTTCATGAAGGACGTGCTGCTTGCCAACGGCTTCTACCTCGTCTATGACAACGATATGGGTGCGCCATTGGCAGACGGCTTCTATTTCACCGTGCAGTACCCGGGCATGAACGACCTTCAACTGACGCGTGAGCTGATGACCTACGGCATTGCAGTCTATCCGCTTGACACAATGGGCAGTACACAGCAAGGCGTCCGCATCTGCACATCCTTCTTCCGCCGCGAACAAGAACAACTATTTACAGAACGAATCAAACAATTTCATAAAGACCATGGATGTTAAATCCCCCTTCTTTCATCCCGAGTACGAGACGCTGTCTCGGGAGGAAATCAACAAGTTGCAGACGGAACGCCTGCAAGAGACAATCAAGAGATGTGCTGGCGTGCCTTTCTATGCCCAGAAGTTCAAAGAGATGGGCATCAAGGCAGAGGACATCAAATCACCTGAGGACGTGCGCAAACTGCCCTTCACCACGAAGCAGGACTTACGCGACACCTATCCTTTCGGCCTTGCAGCCGTGCCTTTGACCGAATGCGTACGCCTGCATTCTAGCAGCGGCACGACAGGCAACCCAACGGTCATCCTGCACACGAAGAACGACCTTGACGAGTGGGCAAACCAAGTGGCGCGTAACCTTTGGATGGTCGGGCTGCGTCCCGATGACGTGTTCCAGAACTCGTCTGGTTACGGTATGTTTACCGGCGGACTTGGCTTCCAGTACGGAGCCGAGAAGCTTGGAATGCTGACTGTGCCTGCTGCCGCAGGTAACTCGCTTCGCCAGATAAAGTTCATCAAGGACTTTGGCACGACTGCCATCCACGCTGTGCCGTCCTACCTGACGCGCCTCTACGAGGTGATGCAAGAGCAGGGCGTTGACCCACGCAGGGACACGAAGCTCAAAGTCTTCGCCATCGGTGCCGAGCCACATTCAGAAGAACAGCGCAAACGTATCGAGGATATGTTCGGCGTGAAGGCTTACAACAGCTTCGGTATGTCGGAGATGTGCGGTCCGGGTGTCGGCTTTGAGTGCAAGGAGCAAAACGGCCTCCATTTCTGGGAAGACTATTATATCGTCGAGATTGTTGACCCAGAGACGCTTGAGCCTGTACCCGACGGCGAGATTGGCGAACTTGTCCTGACCACACTTCGTCGCGAAGCAATGCCTTTAATAAGGTATCGCACGCGCGACCTCACTCGAGTGCTTGGCCGCACCTGTCCCTGCGGACGCAATCATGTACGCCTCGACCGCATGAAGGGCCGCAGCGACGATATGATGGTGCTGCGCGGCGTGAACATCTTCCCCATACAGATTGAGAAGATTCTGATGACGTTCCCCGAACTGGCAAGCAACTACCTCATCACGCTCACCACAGACGACGAAAATGACAATATGACGGTCGAGGTCGAGCTGGCAGAGATGTTCACCGACGATTACGCTCGTCTGCAGTTGCTGACCAAGAATATCACCCACGCCCTGAAGGACGAAATTCTGCTCAAACCTATTGTGAAGCTGGTACCCAAAGGCAGCTTGCCCGTCAGCGAAGGCAAAGCCGTTCGCGTGGTTGACAAGAGAAAAGTATATCAATGAAATTCAAAAGGAGATAAAAGAAGAAAGAAGGAGATAGAAGAAGATAGATGACATTAGATTTCTTCATTGTCAAAAGTATTGTCCTCTATCTTCGTCGCTGAAGCGACATATCTTCTTCTAACTCCTTCTAACTACTTTTATAAACATTAAGTGTTCAATGAAACAGTTATCCATATTTATCGAAAACAAGCGCGGCACGCTGCTTACCGTGCTGAACGCGCTCAAGGGTGCAGGCATTCAGATTATTGCCTCCACCATTTCCGACACACAGGACTTCGGCATCTATCGCATCATCTGCGACGACCCAGAACGCGCTTTCACCGTGCTTAAAGAGCAAGGAATCACGGCGACTATCACCGATGTCTTTGCCATCCAGCTTGAAGACAAACCAGGTGAAGCAGCTCGAGTGCTGGCTCTTTTCGCCGAGGCCGACATCAGCATTGCCTACATGTACTCCTTCCTGCTCTCGGGCAATGGCATACTGGTGTTCCGTACGTCCGACACGGAAAAGACAAAGCAGGTCATCAAGGAGAAGTCCCTTCAGCAATTCTAAGCTTATAAGAAGTTGCCGAAGGAGCGACGGATACAAGCGGATAGCCTGCATACGCGGTGCTATCCGCTTAATTTTTTTCATCCTCGACGTCACCTTTTGCCTTCGAGAAGCGTTATGTTTGTAGAAAGTAAAAGAAAAAACTGTTTAACCATTAAAAAACAAAAAGGACTATGTTACGTTATGATTTCTTTATTTTAACGTTGTGGATGGCAGCTCTCATCGTGATGGTTTTTTTCTCAATCCGTTATAAAACGAACAAGTTGAACATGCGGGAGCGGATTGTGACGGCAATGATTGAGAAGAATGCTAATGTTGACATTGAAGAATTCCTTAAGAAGCTTTCTCCCAAGAAGAGGTTGTTGAAGGAGAAGTTGCTGGCGAAGTTGCATGTGGGATGTGTCCTCTCTTTCGGCGGCATTGCTCTCCTTGGTTTTGCCGTCTTTGTTGATTACAGGGGTGGATGCGTTACGTCCGATCTGATTATCGTTTACCTTTTAGGCATTATTCTGCTTGCCATGGGCATAGCGTTCTTCATCAACTATTTCGTTGGCAAGAAGATGCTCGCCAAAGAAATTGAGGCAGAGGAAAGTAAGTTCATCGAAAAATGAAAATTGAGGATTGAAAATTAAGGGAATTGTGAGTCGAGAGGATTTCATAACCCAAGTGGAGCGGGAGCAGGAGGCTGTCAGAGGCTTCTTGCTCACCCTTTGCTGCGGCAACAAGGATGAGGCTGACGACCTTGCACAAGACGCTTTTGTGAAGGCTTACCTCTCTTCCACAGGTTATCAGGACAAGGGAAAGTTCCGCTCGTGGCTCTTCAAGATTGCCCACAACACGTTCCTCAGTCATAAACGGAGCCAACACATTCACCCCCAGCCCCTCCCTCTATGGAGGGGAGAAGAAGTCCTGGCCGAAGGCGAAAGTGGATCTCATCAGGACCTCTACCTCGCTTTGGCTACTTTGCCACCAAAAGAACGTTCTGCCATCACGCTGTTCTACCTTAACGGCTACAGTGTAAAGGAGATTGCTTCAATTACCGATGCCTCGCAGGATGCCGTGAAGCAACAACTCTCTCGAGGTAGAGACAAACTGAGGAAGATGTTGAAAATTGAAGATTGAAAATTGAGGGAAATGAAAAAAGATAAAGCAATAGAGGATCTTTTCCTTGCTCAGAAGTCGCATTTCGACGATAGTGCCGAGTTCATGGCAAAGCTTACGAAGCGGCTCGAAGCCGTGGAGTACGTCAAACAGTATCAGGAACGAACCCTTCGCCGATACAGGATAGTGATGGTGGCGGCCTTTGTGGTGGGCATCATCTGTGGCGGAATCAGTATTGTGTGGCTGCAATCCTCGCCAATCACTCCAAGTTTCTTTGATGTTCAAGCCCCGACAGGCTTCCTGCTTTGGTTCGCCAGGAACAGTCGTGTCCTAGCCTCCGTCTGCCTTTCCGCTCTAATGATTTTCTGCACAATTGCTTTCGTGCACAATATCTTGGACATCATGGATATGCGGGCTCGCATGAGACGCATGGCATAGTTAGTAGTCTAACAATTTAACACAGCACGCCGCGTAATCCAACACGGCGTGCTGTGTTTGTAATCGTGGCACGTTATGTTGCCCAACGCGACGTGCCTCGTTGCCCAACGTGACGTGTTATGCTTTTGCAAGCCCCACGTTTGTTTCTCTTCCTTATGGATTAAAGAAAGCCCTGCCACAATTCTGCGGCAGGGCTTCACTATTGATTAATGTGTTATTCTTTTCTCGTTGAGCGACGTTTACTTGATTGTAACGTAAACGACGCGCTGTGACTCTTGGCCTTCTACGCCATGAGCGTTAACGTCAGTTACCTTCACGCCGCGTTCTTCAAGATAAGCCTTGACTGCATCGCAACGACGCTGTGAGAGCTTCTGGTTGTAAGCCTTGTTGCCTTCGGGAGAAGCGTAGCCGTCAAGAGCAACAACGGTGTTCTTCTCGATGGTGTTCAGCTTAGCCTTTGCTGTGTTGCTGAGGGTAGCCTTGTTCTGAGCGAACTCAACAGTAACATTGCCTACGTTCTTGGTGACAACCTTCTCGACAACCTTCTCGACAAGCTTTTCAACTGGCTTATCAACATAGTTCGTGACAGTCTTTGTAATCTCAACGGGCTTAACCTCTGTGAAGTGACGAGTGCCGTTGCTGGTCTTGAAGTGATAGGTCACGCCAGCAGTAATCTGTGCAATAGCGTTGTGACCGTAAGCGTTGCAGGTACCGTTGTCGCAGATGGTCCTTGGGGTGGGGTTGAACGGATCGTTGTCGCGAGAGGTCTTGAGGATAACTGCGGGACGCAGGCTGACTGTCCAAGCCTTCTGCTCTCCGAGGTTGAAGTCGAAGTCGAAACCGAACTTGAAGACGCAACGGTTCAAGTCGTTACCGCCGTTGGTACTGGTGTTGTCACTGGGGAAGAAGAAACGGGTGTAACCCACACCGCCGCGAGCCTGAATTTCAAAGAAGCGTGGAGCGCCCTTGTAGCCGCCAAACCAGTTCATCAAGTTAATTTTGGTGTTACCCATGACGGTGGCATTGTCAACGACATTCTTGCTACGCTGATACCAGTTCCAGTTGGCGTCGTCATTGAAGCCTGCCTGCAGTTGGAATTCCAAGCTCAAAACAGGAGTGATGCCTTTCGTCAGGTTGATGCCTGCAACAGCACCGTTTGGAGTGTCCCAGTCGTGGAGGTTTGTGCTTACGCCACCTTCAACACCAATTGACCAATTGTCAAAGAATTTGTTGCCAGCATACTGTGCACTGGCAGTCATTGCCATACCTAATACGGCAATAATGAGAATAATCTTTTTCATGTCTCTAAAATTGATTAACATTATTTACATCCTTTTTTCTTGTTCTAATAGGCTTTTAACATCCTTTATTTGCTGCAAAGTTACGACTTTTTTTCTAATAATGTGCAAGGAAAATGTGATTTTTATGCAAAACAAGGCTAAAGTTATGCCATTTTTGCTTCCTGTAGATGACAAAACAGGGTATAATTTGTCTTAAAATGGGTTAAAAGTCCTTCTGCTTGGTTTTGTCTCTTACTACAAGTATTGAAAGCTCGTAGAGCACATAAAGGGGGATGAAGACAAGCATGAGCGTGAAGGGATCTCCGCTTGGTGTGATGATGGCAGCCGAGACGAGGAGTACGACAACCGCATGACGCTTGTATTGGCGAAGGAAGCTTTTGTTAAGTATGCCCAGCAGACTGAGCAGCCAAGCCAGCAGTGGCATCTCGAAGACAATGCCCATGACGAGGATGAGCATCGTGAAGTTGTCAATATAACTTTGCAGGTTGATTTGGTTGGTGATGTTCGGGCTGAGGTTATACTCGACAAGGAACCGAAAGGTAAAGGGGAAAACAAGAATATAACCTATGGCACAGCCGATGTAGAACATGATGGTGCCACCGAGAAAGGCAGGCCGCAAGTGCTTTATCTCATCCTCAAAGAGTGCAGGCTCGACGAACTTCCATATCTCCCAGATAAAATAAGGGAAGGCGATGACAGCAGCCAGAGAAATGGAGGTTGATATGTGTGTCATAAACTGGCTTGCGACGTTGATGTTGATAATCTGCACGTCGAAGTCCTGCGAAAGCTTCACGACGCCTCCGCCAATGGCATTGAGCCAGCGGTAGGTGAAGAAATCGTTGTTTGTGGGAGCAAGAATGAAGCGGTCGAAGATGTGGGGCATGGCAATGAATGTGCCCACCATGATGACTGCCAGCACACACGCACTGCGGAACAATGCCCATCGCAGCACCTCAAGATGGTCCCAGAAAGACATTGCGCCTTCTTCGGCCTCTTCACTCTTCATTCTTAGCTCTTCATTTACTTGTCGTAGCTTGCCTTGACGAACTTGGCTGCCTTGAGGTAGTCGGCACAAACCTTCATGCCATCCAGGATGTTAGGTCTGTTGCTTCCTTCAAGCTCGACAACCAAATACTTCAGGCCTGCAACGTCGGCATTATTAAAGATGGCATCAAAGCCTACCATGCCGCTTTCGCCAAATTCTTTGTGGTCCTTGATGTGAAGCAGGTTAAAGCGGCCGGGATACTTTTTGAAGTACTCCACAGGGCTTACCTGTCCGCGAACAGCCCAATAGACGTCCATTTCAAAGAACACCTTGTCGGCATCGGTATTCTCAAGCATGTAGTCATACCATACCTTGCCCTCTACCTTTTCAAACTCGCGGGCGTGGTTGTGGTAGCCGAACTTCATGCCGGCAGCATTCACCATCTCGCCTATTTTATTCAGGTAGTCGCAGAAGACCTTGGCTTCTGCCAATGTCTTCGGGAAGGGAATGCCTGGGTTAACGATGTACTTCATGCCCGCACGCTTGTGTGCGTCAATGCAATCTGCCCACCATTTCAAGGCACCTTCGAAGTTGCCGGACTTCAGTTCCTCGCCGCTCAGGTTGTGACCGACATGGCTTGAAAGCACCTTCATACCCACTGCCTCGATGTCGGCCTTGAACTGCTCTGGTGTAACGCCATAGAGCTTGCCGCCACCATAGTTTGCGGCCTCGATAGCGGTGTATCCCATCTTAGCCAGTTCCTTCAAAGTGCTTTCGTGATTCTTTGTATACTTTTCAGGATTGCCGATGAGGTCGCGTACACTATACATCTGGAAGGCCATCTCTTTCTTCTTGGCGTCTGCGTTCATGCCGTAGCCAAAGACTGTGGCGGCAAGGCAGACAATCATAAGAATCTTTTTCATTGTTTCTGATTATACATTATATATTATTATAATTACTTGAGCACTTTGACGCGGATGTTGCGATACCAGACCTCGTCGCCGTGGTCCTGCATACCGAAATAACCAGCATCCTTGCCGCAGTCCTTCATAATCTCGTAGGCGAGCGGCCAGTTCTTCTGGCTGAACTTGGAAGTCTGCACCAGGTCAACCCAAGACTTGTCGGCCAGCGTGTAGCTCAGTACCTTCACGCCGTTTTGGAAGTGAGAGACCTTGCCGTTCTTCACGACAATCTTCACCTTGTTCCACTCGCCTGCAGGTTTGGCGTTCTGGGGCTTTGCGACTATCATGTCGTAGAGGCTTGTGCTCTGGCGAATGCCGAGAGTGGCGCCAAGCTTTGCGTCGGGATGACGCTCGTTGTCGAGCACCTGGCATTCAGGGCAACTGATGTAGATGGGCTGATATTTGAGCTTGCCTTCGTTGTTGATGGTGGCCGTCTCCTTTCCGAGGTAGAAGATGCCGGAGTTGCCGCCTTCGCTTATCTTCCATTCAATCTCGAACTCGAAGTTCTTGAACTTGTGGGCGAAGATGATGTCGCCGCCTTCGCCTTCCGAGGTGCGGCCGTCGAAGTGCAGGGCACCGTCCTTGATGTTCCACTTGCCAGGGACGCGGTCTTTGCAATAGCCGCGCCAGCCGTCGAGACTTGTGCCGTCGAAGAGGACATAGTAGCCTTCCTTGTCAACCTTCAGTGTGCTGAGGTCAACCTGCGGATTCTCTATGACGACGTACTGAGGCTGAGCCTGTACGCCAGCCGCAGCAGCCAAAGCTGCTGCGGCAAGGATGTTCCTTAATTTCATTGCAAATAGTTAATGGAGTTTAACTCCCCATTATTATGCGGGCATGTCGGGCAGAACATAGCCGTTCTGATACTTGGGCTTGATGAGTTCTGCTGCAAACTCGCGGGCGTTGACAGGCTCTGTCCACTTCTTGTCGAATGTGGGGTGTCCGTCGTGGATGGAGAAGCCGTCCTTCAGCATTGCCTTGACAGTTGCCTTCTCGGGGATGTTGGTGAAGCGCATGTTCTCGCCGTCCCATTCCAGAACCTGGTTCAGGCCCTGCAGACGTGTGGCGACAACGCCCATGGCAACCATTTCGTTGAAGGGACCTGCCTCGCTGAAGTCTGATGCAGTCTTTGTCCAGTCGGTCTTGCCTGCACGGATTTCCTTGATGGCACGGATCCAGTCGCGCTGATGGTTCTCTGTGACGCGGCGGCAAACCTTCGGGGCATCGGGCACACGGCCGCTTACCAGATAGGGCTTTTGGCCGTAGCAGCCAACAACCAGTATGTCCTTTGTGCCGTAGAAGATGGCTCCGCCACCGCTGACGTTGAGGTTCTTGCCAATTTCCAGTCCTTCGGGGCGGAATGGGATGATGCCGCCGTCGCTCCATGTCACCACGACTTCAGGCATGGCAACCTTCGGGCGGTTGGGACGTGCGGGATAGGTCAGCTTGACAACCTGTGCGCTGGGGCAGCAGTCGGACATCAGCGGAGTGGAGCTTCCTTCTGCCTTGATGGGATAGCCCAGGTCGAGTGCCTTGAAGACGGGGTGCAGGATGTGGCAAGCCATGTCGCCGAGAGCGCCTGTGCCGAAGTCCCACCATCCGCGGAAGTTCCAGGGGTGATAGATAGAGTTGTAGGGACGCTTGGGAGCCGGACCGATGAAGGCGTCCCAGTTCAGCGTGTCGGGAATCTCGTGTACCTCGGTCGGACGTTCCAGGCCCTGCGGCCAAATGGGACGGTCGGTGAAGGCATCTACGCGGGTTACTTCGCCAATCTCGCCGTTCCATATCCATTCGCAGACGAGGCTCACGCCTTCGCCGCTGGCACCCTGGTTGCCCATCTGTGTGGCAACACCGGCCTTTGCAGCCAGCTTGGTGAGCAGGCGGGATTCATAAACGGTACGGGTGAGTGGTTTCTCGCAATAGACGTGCTTGCCTGCTGCCAGGGCCTCTGCACAGATGATGGCGTGCGTGTGGTCTGCAGTGCCGCAGATAACAGCGTCAGCCTTGTCCAGCAGTTCGGCATACATCACCTTGTAGTCGTTATAGACCTTCATGTTGGGGAAGTTCTTCTGGTACTCTTCGAGCACGCCCTGGGCATACTTGAAATCGACGTCGCACATGCCGATGAACTCGACATCGTCGTATAGGATTTTATTGCGCTCGTCTTTGTATGTTACGCCATTGATGTCAGCATGTCCACGGCCACCGACACCTACACCGAGGAGCTTGATCTTGCCTGTCTGAACATTTTTCTTTGCCTTAGCCTTTCCGAGCATATCGGTTGGAGCCATTGCGAGAGCAGCAGTTGCTACAGTTCCTGCCTTGAGGAACGATCTTCTTGACATGTCTTTCATAACAGATGTGATGTTTTTTGAGTTTTGTTAGAATTTATTTGTCTTGTGTTTCAGGTTCGGTATTGATTTCGTCTTCAATGTCTTTCATGCCTTTCTTGAATTGCGACACGCCTTTGCCGAGACCGCGCATGAGTTCGGGAATCTTCTTGCCTCCGAAAAGGAGCAGAATGACAAGGGCGATGATGATGATTTCCTGGCCTCCCAGAGAACCGAGGAATAAGAGTTGGTTTGCCATGTATGAGTTATGAATTAAGAGTTAATATGCGTTTTCTGCACGTAAAGTTAGCAAAAATGTTTGTGTTGACAATGTCTGTATTTGTGTTTTTAACCTTTTTTTACCTTTAGAAAAAAACGCCCACCTTGCTGTGCGGCAAGGTGGGCGTTCTTCTTGAATTGTACGCTTGTAAGCGGACTTTATTTCTTTGCGCCGCCGCTCCAGAATGCTTCTTCTGCCTTCTGGCGTGCGATAAAGTCTTCGTAAGCCTTGCGAGCCTTGTCGTTGGCAGCCTGGTTAGCCTGAGCCCTCTGGATGTTTTCTTTGAGACGGTTGGCTGAGCCGCTTACCGTGATGTCGGCTTCGCTTGCCTTGCCGCAGTAGGCAATGGCTTCGCCGTATTGTCCGAGCATCGTGTAGATGTTGGCCATCTTCAGGTATGCCTTGCCGGTCAGGTCGGGGTTGTAGGCGATGCCCTTCTCGGCGTATGTCAGGGCGCCGGTGTATTGCTTGCTCTTGGTCAGGCCGTTGCAGATGTTCAGGCAGATGGCGCCGCGTCTTGCATCGCTTGAGCAGAGTTCGAGCGCCTTGTTGTAGTATTCGAGCATTTTGTTAAGCTCCCCGTCCTTCTGTGCCTTCTGTGCCAGGCCGATGGCGCTGATGAACGAAGGCTCCAGAGCATAGGCGGCTTCGGCATACTGATAGTAGATGTCCGACTCGTCGCAGTCGTTCTGCTGCATGATGGTCAGGCTGGAGTTGAGCTTGTTGATGTCTTCCTTATAAGCGTCGAACTTCTTGGTGTAGATGGCGATAAGCTGTGCGCTGTCGGCCGCTCCGCTTTGGGAGAAGATCTGTTCTATGGCTGCCAGAGGCGCGTCGTAGGTTTCTAAGAGCTTTTCGGCCTTCACGCTGTCACCGTTGGCTTGGGCCTCTTTTGCCAATTGGAGCATCTTCTCGCAGGCATCCTTGCTGTCGAGGTAGTCCTGCAGGTACTGCTCGCGCATGGTGTTGGGTATCGCTTTGTAGATGGCATCGCTGACTTGGAAGAAGGTAAGGAGGAAGGAACCTGTGATTTCACGTCCGCCTTGCTCGTTGACCATCTTGATGGCTTCGGAGAAGTTTGCGTATGACTTGCGGAGGTCAAAACTTTGTCCAAAGACAGAGGGAGCCGTCCAGTTGTAGTACTCGGCCTTCACGCTCAGCACGTCGCCCAGCGTGCTCTTCGTCTTTGCGAAGGAGTTCAGGGCGTCGAGGTTCTTCTGGCGGAGGTCGAAGAGTTCCATCATCTCGTCGAAGTACTTCTGCTTTTTGGCTTGGTCTTGTTCAGCATTGATAAGGTTAAAGAACATGTACGGGCCTTGTGTGTAGATGCCGTTGACGGCGTAGGGCGCATTCTTCTTCAGCCATTGGAAATTGATGTACATGTCCTGCCAGTCCTTGTTGGCACCAGCCTGTTGGAACATGGTGATGTACTGCCTGCCAGTCTTGATGCTGTCCTCGTTGTTGTCGTTGGAGTAGCCAATGCGTTCTTCCACTGTGCTACCTTCAAAATTCTGTGCCATTGCGCCTGCTGCGAACACGGCGAACAGGGCGGCTAGAGTGATTTTCTTCATTTCTTTTTATCTAAAATAGTTTAACCACATTATTATATTATTATGGAACAATCTTGTCCTAACAAGTGTTTCACGCTGCAAAATTACAAAGAAAAAGCCATATTCCAAACGAATGGTGTCTTAATGAAACTTAAAAAGGACATAACGAAACTTAAAATGCGCCATTTGGACGTTTTTTGTTCCGAAATAGGAGAATTGTCGTTCCGCACCCTGACTTTTCCATTTTGCGTCGCAAATTGTACATTTTACGTCGTAATTTGTACAATTCACGTCGTAAATTACACAATTCACGTCGTAAAATAAAGAATTTGGAGTGCGGTGGAAGAGAATGTTGCAGGTCGGGAGAAAATTCTTTTGCTGTCGGATGAGAAAATGTGGAGAATTATGCGTACCTTTGCAGCGCGTTTTAAGGAAATGGTACTTGAGATTATCCTGATTATCCTCGGCATTGCCGTTGTGCTTTGGGGCGCCGACCGCTTTACAGACGGCGCTTGTGGCTTGGCCAGAAGGTTGAAGGTCAGTGAACTGATTATCGGCCTGACGGTTGTGTCGCTTGGGACAAGCCTGCCGGAGTTCATGGTCAGTTTCCTGAGTATTCTGCGCCATAGCAGCAACATGAGTGTAGGCAATGTCATTGGCAGCAATGTATTCAACATCCTTGTCATCATCGGGGCGTCTGCTCTCTTGAAGCCTATCAAGGTGGAGAAGTCCTTGCTGCTGCGCGATATTCCCGTGTGCCTGTTTGTCTCCTTCCTGTTGTTCGTGTTTGCCTTCAGTGGCGGGATTATCAATCAATGGGAGGGCTTGTTGCTTGTCCTTTATTTTTGTGCCTATCTTTATATGGCCTACCGCGTTGCGATGGGCGACCGCAGGGCGGCTCATGCTGTGAGCCATGCGGAACAGATGTCTTATCCGAAAATCGTACTGCTCGTCCTGATAGGTATCGCTGCCCTTGTGGGCGGCGGCCGTGTCTTGGTGGACAACGCAGCGTCGGTGGCCCGCGAATGGGGCGTCAGCGAGAGTGTTATCGGGATGACCATCCTTGCGGCAGGAACCAGCCTGCCGGAGCTTGCGACCAGTGTTGTCGCAGCCAGCAAGGGAAGCCACGGGCTGGCACTCGGCAACGCCATCGGCAGCAATGTCTTCAACATCGCCTTTGTGTTGGGCTTCTGCAGCAGCGTAGTCCCGATGGCAGTCACGGAAATAACGAGGCTGGACTGGCTCATGCTTGTGGGCAGTTGTGCGTTGGTGTGGTTCGTGGCATGGACGAGACAACGGCTCAGCCGCGGCGAGGGCATTCTGCTTGTCTTTTGCTATGTGGCATACCTCGTTTCGCTGTTATTGCGGTAGGGCTGATGGCTCATTTTCGCCATATTTTTTAATGTTGCAGGAAAAAAAGTCGTTTTTTCTTCGCGTACATAATTATTTTTACTATCTTTGTCCTCCAGTAATGATGTTTAATCAATGATACAATAACCATTAACAAATCTAATACAACAATCACATGAAAAAGTCAATGAAACTCTTGTTAGCGTCATTTCTCGCTTTACTTGGAGTGTCGTCTGCGTCGGCGCAGGCAGAAGAATTTGCAGGGAAAGTCATCAAGCTCGGTAGCGCGGTTGAAACCTTAGAGGCTGGGCAGTTGTATGTTCTCTACAACAGTTCTACAAAGTCCTTTGTCTGTGAAGGTGCAGGAAACACGCTGGGTGTCTCCACATCTTCCCCCAACAACACGGATGCACAGGTCAATGCCGGCTATCTCGTCCGTTTGGAAGAGACGGGAACAGCAGGAAAGTACTATCTGAAGTCTGGCCTGGGTAACTACTATGGCACTGTCACGCCGAGCGGAAACGGCGGCACGGATTCGGAAGTGGCTGATAAGTACGCTTATACCATCGAATCACTCGCTCTCAGACAATGGTCACTGCGCAGCAATGGCCTCTATTATATGCAGAGCAGCAACGGCAAACTCCTTGGCGCAACAAGTTCGGGTGGCTCGAGCAGCAATGGCGCCTGGATGTTCCGAACTGTTACCTTCACAGATCTCAGCGAGCTTTCAGCCCAAGACTACGTCAAATACGTCCTGGGCGGCACGAATATTGTCCGCCTCACGAACCGCCGCTACCCCAACAATCGCCTCGCCGACAATGGCACCAATACCGTCGGTGCCAGCAAGAACGACAACACTCTCGCTCAGGTTTGGCTCCTCTCTAAGAAGGGAAGCGGCTATACACTCCGCAATGCCGAAACAGGACGCTTCCTGGACGACAAAAACAACTTCCGCTCGCCCTCTGCAACGGCAACCACCATCTACATCCAGTCCAGCCCCAACAACGAAACGGACGATGCCTACATCAACCTCTCGGAGAAAGAGGACTTCGATGGCAACGTCTGCCTGAACCTCAATGGGACCACCCTCTACAAGTGGGCCCGCGAGGGCGACCAAGGCTCCGATTGGAACATTACACTCGTGGATAACTTCACAAGGCAGGACGTGGAGGGAAATCTGCTGTCGCTAAGCAACTATTCCGAACCTGTGGTCGGCAAGTACTACCGCATCAAGAACGTCGGCAAGTCTCTCTACGTCAACGAAGACATCGCTTCCAACCTCGTCGTTTGCGAAGGCCAGGATGAAGGTAAGCTCTCGCAGTACTGGACACTCCTCGAGGCCGACGACGGCCGCTTCTGTCTGCAGAACCTCTGTACCCAGCGCTGCATCGTCCAGCAGAACGGCACCTTAAGCAAACCGTATCGCACATTGGCCAGCAGGACAAGCAGCTTCGCTATCACAAGGACAGACGATGCAACAAACTTGACGTACTCCATAGTCGATGCCTACTCAATAGGCCTCCATTGTAGAGACGGCAACGATGTTGTCGGGTGGGACGCTGACAATGCCAACAGCATCTGGGGCTTTGAGGAAGTCGAGCTGGACGATGCTTTCATTGAATCAGGACGCGAACAGCTTGCCACATACACCCAATTGTCGCAGAAACTCAACACTTACAAGGCTGCACTCGCGAACCTCTTCCAGGACAATGCCTGCACCGTTCTCAAGGACGAGATACAGGCTCTGAGCGACGAAGCTCTGGCCGAGAATGCCGACTTTAACATACTCAATGACGACATGAAGGCAATGGTGCTCAAGGTGAAGAACAACACTTGGGAAAGCTTCACATCTTCGACCGGCTATACCCGCGAGGGCTTCGAGAAGTTCTTCCGCGTCCGCGATGACTACAACGTTTATAGCCATTTCAACAAGATGAATTGGGACGACTACGCAGGCATGAGCAACTCCTTCGGCAAGCTCTCCGGTCCTACTGGCATTTGTGGCAAGGCAGGCGACATCATCTACATCTATGTGGATGAAGCTCCCAGCGCCGACTGCACCCTACAGGCAGAAGTCGTGGTGGACAGCGACAGCCCGGGCGACCACCAGACAGGTAGCACAACCACCCTGCGGGCAGGCCTCAACATAGTGCTGTTGAGCACCCCCAGCACCGTCTATATCTTCTATCAGCTCAACAATCCTACAAAATACCTGGCTGACTATCCCGCTGCCAAGATACACATCGAGGGCGGCCAGTTGCAAGGCTACTTCGACTATACGCGCGGCATGACCAACCAGGACTGGACGCTCCTCTATGAGAAACTCCTGAACAAGAGCAACATCGTCAACCTCAAGTGCGACCGTATTGTCTTCGCAATGGTAGGCAACAAGGTGAAGAATGCAATCGGTCAGACTGGCGAGGCAGAAGGCTTGATGCGCGTCTGGAACAACTTCGTCGAGTGTGAGGAAGACCTCATGGGCTTCAAGGAAGACCTCGCAGGAAGGTTCCGCAATGTCTGGAACGCCTTCTCCGTCACACACGGATACATGTATGCCTCCACCTACGGCACCTATTACGAGAACAGCACCATCGGCACCGTTATGAACTACAACACCCTGACCGCAAGCGGAGGCGCCATCTGGGGACCTTCGCACGAGATTGGCCACAACCACCAGTCCTCAATCAATGTTGTGGGTGCCACCGAGGTGAGCAACAACCTCTTCTCCAACGTTAACGTCTTCCTGCATGGTGTTTCCACAACACGAGGCTCAACCGTGACCAAAACACTTGAGCACTTCGCAAATGGCACAGGATGGTTCGACATGGGCATCTGGGAGCAGACACGCATGTACTACCAACTCTACCTCTACTTCCACGCCCAGGGACATAAGCCCGACTTCTATCCCACGCTCTTCAAGATGCTTCGTCAAGATCCCATGCTGAAGCGTACAGGTCCGTCCGATGCAACGCTTACCGATGGCGACGGCAATGTCGTAGGCGGTAAAATAACATATGGTAAGGACGACTACCTGCACATGGCTAAGAAGATGTGCGACGCCGCACAGCTCGACCTCAGCGAATTCTTTGAGGTGAACGGTATGTTCAAGCCCTATGAAAAGAAATTTATCGGCGACTACAGCAACTACTGGGTAACAACAACCCAAGCAGACATAGATGCAGCCAAAGCCTATATGCACAAATATCCTAAGGCTCCCAGCATCTGCTTCATCGACGACCGCATCAAACTATCGGACGTCATTGTTGACGGTCCCTTTGAAGGTAAGCCAAAGAGTTCGACACGCGCCAACTATGACAACGAAGTCTCCATCGGCTATGCCGATGTCGGCCAGTGGAGCGACTTCGTGGACGAGTATCAGGCACAAGGCTATAGTTGCACAACAAGCAATTCTGGCTCAAAATTAAAAATAGTAGGTGAAGGTGCAATCGGCTTCAAGGTCTATGATAATGACGGCAACCTCGTCTATCTCTCCAACAAGAAGGAGTTCACCTTCCCATCAAACGTTCAGACAAAGATAAAGAATGGCTATAAGCTTGTGGCTTGTGAGGGCAACGGCTATGAGGTGATTGTCCCTGTCGGTGCAAATACAAAACGTGGGAAGATGACAGCCTACTTCGAGGGCAATTCCACATCTCATACCTTGTATTATAATAGCACAAGCGGGATGACTCCGCTTCCTGCAAATTCAATTGCATACGTAGAGCCAGGTCAATCCGCCAATAGGCAGCCCACAGCAGAACTTCTGGCAAATACCAATGTGGTGGACGGCAATGGCAATGCACAGTCCGTTGTCATCGATGGCGACAAGCCTTTCTATGTTCCTACAGACTTCACCGCGGCCGACCTCACTTTCACCAAGGCTGGCGAAGGCTATCAGGCACTCTGTCTGCCTTTCGACACATGGGCAGGTTTGGGTATCATTAACAAGGACGGCAGTATTGACAACACACCTGAGACCTATCCTGCAGGCCAGCCCATCCTCTTCCAGGGCGAGGTCAGCATCAACCAGGCTGGTGTAACAGTCAATAATGGCACATACGCAGAAACAGAGAACGGTTATATCCTTGATGCAACAGACGGCCAGTCGTTCATCTATGCCGAGAACATTTCTCCGTTCACCTATGTAAGAACGGAAGGCACCGGAATAGACTTAACCAACATTAAGGACGCCAAGAAGCCTAATGACGGCGCTATCTACAATATGGCAGGCCAGCGTGTAAGCAAACTGGAAAAGGGCCTGTACATTGTAGGTGGCAGAAAGATACTGGTTAGGTAATGCAAAAGAAAACACAGAAACAGCCTCATAAGGCTGTACGACAACAGACAACGCCCCCTCCTGCCAAGCGCAAGGAGTGGGTGTTGCCTGTGTTGCCTGTATTCTTCGTCCTTTGCTGGCTTTGGGCAGCCTGGTACTATGGCAGCGTCTTCCACATCAGTCGCGAGTACAGCCTCTGGGTGGCAGACACCCGTATCATGCAGTTCATACTGTGCCAGCCTTACGGCGTACTCCGCTACATCGGGCGTGCCATGCTGCAACTCTATCAGTATCCTTGGCTTGGCGGTCTGCTGATGGCATTGATGCTTACGGCCGGCAGTTGGCTGACGGGGTATTGCATGAGGCTTCGTGCTTCGTGGAGGTATCTTCAGTATCTCCCTGCATTGTTCTACATGGCTGTCGTCACCTATCATGGCCTGGACGTGTTTTTCGAGGCACGGACTGGCTTTATCTTCGGCATCCCATTCGTTGTGCTGGTGGTGCTCTGCATCTGGGGCATCATCATACGCAGCTTTAGCCGCAAGCCAATACCTGCCGTCGTAGGTGTTCCCAAGGATGAGACACCGCGTCAGAACGGCATACAGTTCGCGGTTATAGTTGCCCTGTTGGTCGCTATCATAGGCTTCGACCAGTGGCAGCGTCCATACGTGCGTGTCATTTGTCAGTTGCTTGACATGGAATACAGGCAGGACTGGGCAGGCATCCAGAAGCTTGCGCGAGCCAATGCCCAGATGAGCAACCGCCCGATGGCTTGCTCTTATGGCATCAGCCTGGTACAGACAGGGCAGATAGCAGAACGCCTCTTCGACATCCGTCTGGACTATGACTCTCTTCATGTTCACGGGATGGACGGAAAGGGCAACAACTTAAATAGCCTATATACCCCGGAAGGCAACTACTATGGCGGCTTCATCGAGTCGTCGATGCATGCCTGCATGGAGCAAATGGTGATGACAGGGCCGACGATACGATTGCTGAAACTCTTGACAAAATGTGCCTTGATGCGTGAAGAATGGGAATTGGCGGAGAAGTATCTGACGGTGCTGCGGCGCGTCCCATTTGAAGGTGCGTTCTGCAAGAAATATGGGGCTATGGTACATCACTTGGATTTGGTCAATGCAGAACCCGAGATGGCGTTGATACGCTTGACCGAGCCTGTCCACGACAGCTTTGAGAACCAATACCAGCAGCCGCTGTTCATGGGATATAACCTCATGCTCGTTGAAGGCCGAAGTGCCAATGCCCTTATGAACAGCCTCGTAGTCTGCCTTTACACCAAGCTTATGCCGCAGTTTGTGGAACGTCTTGAGCCGCTTATCGGTACTACGCCGCCCAGCATCATCATGGACGGTATCATGCTGGCAGAGAACAAGAACCCTGGCATCTCTCAGCACTTCGCGGGGCTTAACTTCCGCCAGCCGCAGTTGCAGAGCTTCCTCGAGAACACCAGGCCTTACATGAAGGACCGCCCAGGCTTTGCCTACGAACTCTTCCCCAAGTATAAGGGATACTATCCCTACTACTATTTCTTCGGAAACCTCAAGGCCACGAGGAAGGGATATACCAGCCTGTCATCGAGCAATTCGGGCGTGAACTGAATTGGAAGTTGATAATTGAAAGTTCATAAAGTTCATAATGAAACATTACACATTATATATATATATATATTATTGTCTATTATTAGTTGTTGTAGGTTGCAAGCCTAAGGCCGAAGTGCCGAGCCAGTTCTCAGCAATTGAGACAGAAGCCAGCATCTATCCTGACTACAAGGACATCGTGGTGCCGCCAAACATCGCACCGCTCAACTTCATTGTCCGCGACTCCCTTGCCACAGCCTACGTTGCACAGTTGCAGGGTGGGGGACATGAACTGCTTGCCGCAGCTTCAGACAATGGCATCGTGCAAATGGACACCGTTGAATGGCGGGCACTCCTGAATGCAAACAAAGGAGGTGATGTCGAGGTTAAAGTCTATGCCCAACGTCCCGATGGCTGGGTGCAATACAAACCCTATACAATCAGTGTTGCAGAAGAGCCTATTGATGCCTTCCTCTCTTATCGACTTATAGAGCCAGGCTATGAACTCTATCGTCAACTCGGCATCTACCAGCGCAACCTCACGACCTTCGACGAGGTGCCTGTCTATGAGAACAACCGCGAATACTGCGACGGAGAGAACCACTGCATCAACTGCCACAACTACCGTATGGGCAGCACAGAGAGCATGTTGTTCCACGTCCGTGCCAATCACGGCGGCACCATCATTGTCCAGGACGGCAAGGCGCACAAGATACAACTCAAGGACAGCACCATCATCACCAGCGGCGTCTATCCCTCTTGGCACCCGACGGAGAACCTCGTGGCTTTCTCCACAAACAAGACAGGGCAGGCATTTCATGTCTATCACCCCGAGAAACTCGAAGTGATGGATGAGAAGAGCGACCTCCTCCTCTATGATGTCACAAAGAACGAAGTGAGCCACATCATCCGCACCTCTGCCGACATGGAGACTTTTCCCTGCTGGACTCCCGACGGACGTACCTTGTATTATTGTTCAGCCAATGCCAGCGGCCTCATCGACTCGTCTCTGCCTGACAGTACCATTAGCCAGCAACTTCTCTTTCAGTTCGACAAGATACGCTACAACCTGATGTCCATTCCCTTCGATCCCAAGACACGCAGCTTCGGACAGCCCCAGATAGTAGTCGATGCCGTTTCAGAAGGGAAGAGCATTTCAGTTCCCCGCGTCTCGCCGGACGGTCGCTATATCCTCTACACGAAGGGCGACTATGGGCAGTTCCATATCTGGCACAAGAGCAGTGACCTTTGGGTGAAGGACCTTCAGACAGATAGCTGCTATGCTTTGAATGAAGCCAACTCGCCCGATGTCGATAGCTTCCATTCCTGGAGTTCCAACAGCCGTTGGTTTGTCTTCAGCAGCCGACGCATGGACGGCAATTACACGCGTCCCTTCATCGCTTACTTCGACAAGGATGGCTGTGCCCACAAACCTTTTGTCATTCCACAGGAGGATCCCGAATGGAACATCCTTCTCTTGAAGAGCTACAATGTGCCGGAACTGAGCCGCGATGCCGTCCGAATCTCCATGAAGGACCTGCATCAGTGCATCTACGAGACAGACGGCGAGAATGCAAACTACAAGCCCAATCCTACAGCCATCATACAACTTGACGGCACAACGGGTGCATCGCCAAGAGCCAAAGTGGATGGCACATCTGGAGCCAGTCCCAAGAAGCGGGAATAGTCATGTAGAAACAGACAAATTATTTGTCTGTCAACGCTTAGGCGTGTTAAAGGATGTGGTTGTGTTGCTTTTCCCAGCCGATGGTAGTGGAGGGGCCGTGACCGCAAAGGACTGTGGTATCGTCTGACAGGCGGAAAAGCTTGTTTTGTATGCTGTCCATCTCTGCTTCGAAGTCGCCGCCCGGCAGGTCGGTACGCCCTATGCTTCCTTGGAATAGCGTGTCGCCACTTAAAAGGAGTTGTGCATTGGGAATGTAGTAGGAGGCGGAGCCTGGCGTATGACCAGGTGTATGGATGAGGCGAATGGTGGTCCCTCCAAGATGAAGTTCGTCGCCATCGTTCAAAAGCTGCCCTATGGGAGGCATCCCACCGCCGATGTTCAGACCGAATTGTGCTGCCATGTCCGGCATCTGTCGGTATGTTTCTGCCTCGCAAACATGAAAGACAGGTTTGAGTCCATAGGTGCGATATATGAATGGCAGTCCAAAGGTATGGTCGAAATGGGCGTGTGTCTGCAGGCTGTATTTCATCTTCAGCCCATGGGCAGCAATGCTGCCTTCCAGCAACTGTTCCTCTTGTCGGTTCCAAGAACCGGCATCAATGATGGCGGCTTCGAGTGTCGTCTCATCCCAAAACAGGTATGTGTTCTCCTGAATGGGATTGAAAGTAAAGGAGAGATATTTCATTTATAGGGTTAAATATACCAGTTTCTTTGTGTTGAAGAACTCCTCTTGGAAGAATTCGCTTATGTTCATTATCTGTGCGGTTTTGCCGAAAGGCTTTGTTTCCTGTTCCAACTCTCCGCCTTTGAGACAGATGAGTCCGTTGGGCAGACCGTTGAACTGCTCTCGGCTGATGTTCTTTCGGATTATCTTGACGAGGTCCGGCAGGGGCATGACGGCTCTTGATACGACAAAGTGGAACTGCTGCTGAACCTCTTCTGCTCTGCTCCATTGGGTAGTGACGTTTTCCAGACCGAGCGCATTCTTTATCTCTTCGCAGACATGTATCTTTTTGGCGATAGAGTCAACGAGGTGAAACTTTGCCTCTGGGAACATAATGGCAAGGGGGATGCCAGGGAAACCGCCTCCTGTGCCCAAGTCCATGATGTTGGTGCCTGGTTTGAAGCGAATCACTTCGGCAATGGCGAGGGAATGCAGGACATGGTGTTCGTAGAGAGCGGAAATGTCCTTGCGCGAGATGACGTTTATCTTGCTGTTCCAGTCACGATAGAGCGCATCAAGGGCAGCAAACTGCTCCTTCTGCTTGTCGGTCAGGCACGGGAAGTATTTGGTGATGATTTCCATGGGAATATAATACTGATGGTTGCTACAGCCCCCAATATGTAGGGATAGTAGAGATAGGGGATAATGTCGAGAGGGTTGATGGCTGCCAGACCGCTTGCGATAAGCATCTGTGCACCATAGGGGATAATGCCTTGTGCCAGGCAACTGAATGTGTCGAGGATGCTCGCAGCCCTTCTTGGCGGGATGTCGTAGCGCCTTGCCAGTTGTTTTGCCAATGGTCCGACGCTCAGAATGGCTATGGTGTTGTTGGCAGTGCAGAAGTCTGTCAGGACAACCATCGCCGCCATGCTCAGTTCCGCTTTCTTTTGTGTGCCTCGTCTGCTGTTGAACAGTTGTATCAGCCAGTCTGTGCCGCCAGCCCTTCGGATGACTTGCATGAGACTAGCAGCAAGCAATGTTACGATAATAAGCTCGCTCATGCCCATAATGCCATCGTTCATTGCCTTCAGCCAGCCGAAAGGTGTCAGCGCATCGGAAGCCATGCCAATGATTCCAGCTAAAACCGTCGCGGAAGCAAGCACCAGCATTACATTCATGCCACATAGCGCTGCTACTATAATATATATATAAGGTATGATGGCGGGGTAGCAGACCTCGTGCAAGTGGTCAGGCTTTAGGTTTACGTCGGACAGACAGGCATAAAGCACAAGGCAGATGAGGGCAGCAGGAAGTGCAATCCAGATGTTGGCGCGGAACTTGTCTTTCATATCACATCCTTGTGTCTGTGTGGCCACTATTGTTGTGTCGGAAATAAAGCTCAGATTGTCGCCGAAGTAAGCTCCGCCCACCACGATTGCCACCATCATAGCTGTGCAGGTCCCGGTCTGTTCTGCCATGCTGCTTGCAATAGGGACTAAGGCTGCAATGGTGCCTACACTTGTGCCTGTGGCAAGCGATATGAAACAGGCGGCGAGGAAAAGGCTGCTAAGGACAAACCCAGGCGGAACGGCAGACAATGCCAATTGTATGGTTGCATCTATGGCACCCATCTGTTTGGCTGTCGAGGCAAAGGCTCCTGCCAGAATGAATATCCAAAGCATCTGCATTACTCCAGGTGATGCTGCCCCTTCTGCAAGATGGGCAAAACGCAGGCTCACGGTCTCTCCCCTGATGATAAACAGGCTATAGAGCGATGCCGTGAGAAAGGCTACAGTGAGAGGTACGGCATAGAAATCATCCGCAGCAAGGCTAAGGACGAGGTAGAGCAATAAGAAAACAATGAGCGGACTTAGGGCAAGAAGCCCTTTGGGGGTGGATATGCCGGTTTTCATGCCGCGAGGTTCATTTTACGGTGGAATTCGTAAGGGCAAGTCATTTTCCCCTATAGCATTCGAACATCTTGTCAACGTGGCTCGTTGAGAGTTTCGGGCTGACGAGGCTGACAATCCAGACAACGGGGAAGCCACCGAGCATGGCAATCGCGCCGCAATTGATGGGGTTGATGGGGTTGCCTGCCAGCATGTTGATGACGGTCAGAGCTACGCCCCAGATGAAGCAAGCCCAGACTGCCGCTTTCGTTACGTTGCGCCAATAAAGTCCCAGCATGAAGGGAGCCAGAAATGCCCCAGCCAATGCACCCCAAGAGATGCCCATGAGCTGGGCGATGAATGTGGGGGGATTGAGGGCAATCATCAGCGAGATAACGATGAAGAACACAATCAGGACGCGCATCACCACCACTTTCCTGCGCTCTGTCCTTTCTGCCACGACATCGTCGATGCTGCCTTCTTCCACCTCGCCAGGCAGCGATTTCTTGTCGCGATAGATGAGGTCGAGCGTCATCGTGCTGGACGAAGTCAATACCAACGATGCAAGGGTTGACATTGATGCAGAGAGGACGAGCAGCACGACAAGGGCGATGAGGGCATCGGGTAGTGTGACAAGCATTGCCGGGACAATGGAGTCGAAGGCAATCTTGCCTGTCGCTTCGTTGATGACAGGTTCGTAGAGTCGTCCGAAACCACCAAGGAAATAGCAGCCTCCGGCGACGATGAATGCAAACACCGTTGAGATGATGGTGCCTCGACGGATGGCGCTCTCGTCGGTGATGCTGTAGAACTTGCCAACCATCTGTGGCAGTCCCATTGTTCCGAGAGAGGTCAGTACAACGACACCAAGCAATCCCCAGGGATCGGGACCGAACCATGAGGCAAAGCCGCCGTTCACATTGGGATCGGCGTCAGAAGGGAGTTCGGCCAGTTTCTCTACTGCATGAACAAACCCGCCCTGTGAAGACAACACGGCGGCTATGACTGTCACGATGCCAAAGAGCATGATGATGCCCTGGATGAAGTCGTTCATTGCTGTGGCCTTATAGCCTCCAAAGATGACATAAACGGCAGTGAAGGCAGCCATGCTGATAACGCAATACTCGTAGGGAATGCCGAAGCCCATCTCGAAGAGCCTTGAAATACCGCTATAGACACCTGCTGTATAGGGGATGAGGAACACGAAAGCGATGACGCTGGCTACGACGCGCAAGTCCTGACTGCTGTAGCGCGTGCCGAAGAAATCAGGCATCGTGCGGCTCTCGATGTGCTGCGTCATCAACTTTGTGCGGCGGCCGAGAAGAAGCCACGCCAACAGCGAACCGATAATGGCGTTGCCCATACCAATCCAGGCAGAGGAAAGGCCATACTTCCAGCCGAACTGTCCGGCATAGCCAACGAAGACAACCGCCGAGAAATAACTTGTGCCATAGGCAAAGGCCGTAAGCCACGGACCAACGGCACGACCGCCGAGAACAAAACCGTCAACGCTTTTGGCCTGTTTGTGGGAATAGATGCCCACGCCGACCATCACGGCCAAGAAGATAATGGTCAGAAAGACTTTGATAAACACTGTTTATAATTTACTATTGGACAATTTACGATTTACAATTTAGTCCTCAAAAGGGTTTGGGAGTTAATTAAACCTTACCTGCATCTGGCACATAATGCCGTGATTGGCACCATGAACAAACTGTGTGTCTGTTGTATATGCACTCTTATAGACATACTGAACCTGTAGGCGGCACCTCTTGAAGAACCAGTACTGCAGTCCGCCTATGGCCTTGTGCTGGTCCATTCCGAGGCTTGTGTTGAAATTGAAGAAATCATAGGAAGTTACCAACTCCAGCTTTGGCGTGCCAAGTGGAATAGCCCCTGTGACGTATGCTCCCCAACTGTGCGCATCGCCATCCCAGCCATTCAAATACTCTCCGTGAACTTTAATGGCCTTTGATTTGTAGTCGGCACCTATTGTGCAGCGATGGCGCTTATAGTCTTGTCCGTAGGCGATGGTGGGGTTATATATAGAACCTGGTTTCCCTTTGGTAAGGTCTGCTTCTGCAACGGAATGTCCACGGCCTATCTGTCCTGTTGCAACGACGTTCAGGCCATTCATCGGGCGGTATTCAATGCGTACGATGACATCCTTGAATTTGTTGCCGTCCTTCTTGTTGATGCCCTGGCCATTCAGGACGTCCAGTTCGTAGGCGAATTTCTTGTTGTTCGTTTCGCCGAAGAAAGATAGGCCAAGGTCGCGGCCAAATTGTCTGCCCATAAGCGGATCGCTGCCGCAGCCGGCAAGGAAGCTGACACCCTCGCTATAAACGTCGATAGCTTCCATGGCAGTAGGGGAAAGCGGGTTCTCAAGAGACAAACCTTTCTTGAATTGCCCGAATCGGACGGTCAAGGCATTGTTCTTCGTCAGGCGATAGTCTGTATAGAATTCCTGAACGACACTCGAGAAATCGTACATGAAGCGGAACGACCATCGGTCTGTTATTCTGGCTTCTGCCCAAAATATCGAGCGTTTCAGTTCAAAAGTGTTCGTGTTTGTCCCTCCTTTGTGAGAGTAGGTGTAGCCAGCTTGCGCATACCCATGAAGCTTGATGCGACTTGAGATGTCTTGAAGCCAGTCTGGTGATTGACTCTTTTCTTGCCCATTTGTCGCTAAGCAACCAGTGATAGCCAAAGCGATGGCCAACATTGCCTTGGAAAACGTGCTTTTTTGATTCATCCTGAAAATAGTTGTTTATTAAATTAAGCAAATGCGGCTGCAAAGGTACAAATAAATTAAGAATTAAGAGTTAAGAATTAAGAATTATTTCGTACCTTTGCAGTCAATTAGAATGCTAAGAGCATAATGTCAAGCAAGAAAAAAAAGAAACAAAGATGGTTTGTCCCAGCCGGTCTTGCCCCTACAGAAATGGACATTCTGATTATGGAGTGGGAGGCAAAGGGAAAACTTGTGCCGACTCGCAATCTCATCAAGACGAAAGAACAGATAGAAGGCATTCGTAAGGCTGGCGTGCTCAATACCTCCGTGCTCGATACCGTGGCTGAGAAGATACGCGAGGGCATGAGTACCACTGAGATAGACCGCATTGTCTATGACTATACGACGAGTCACGGCGGTATTCCCGCGCCCCTGAATTTCGAGGGTTATCCCAACAGTTGCTGTACCAGCATCAACGATGTTGTGTGTCACGGCATTCCTTGCGAAGACGACATCCTGGAGGAAGGCGACATCATCAACGTGGATTGCACCACTATCCTCGGCGGCTACTATGCAGATGCCAGCCGTATGTTCATCATTGGCAAGACGACTCCTGAGCGGCAACGGCTTGTCGATGTGGCTTGGGAGTGTCTCAAGATTGGCGAGCAAGTCTGCTCAAAGCCATATGTCTTCGTTGGCGATTTGGGTAATGCTATAGCCCGCCACGCCCACAAGAACGGCTATACCGTAGTGCGCGACCTCTGTGGTCATGGTGTAGGGATTGCTTTCCATGAAGAACCAGATGTGGAGCATTATGGCAAGAAGGGCAGCGGCATGTTGCTTGTGCCTGGAATGACCTTCACCATCGAGCCGATGATAAATGCTGGCGACTGGTCTGTTTGTGGTGACGAGGATGATGAGACAGAATGGATTGTCCTGACCGAAGATGGAGAGGACAGTGCGCAATGGGAGCACACATATCTGATGACAGAAAACGGGGTGGAGGTGATTACTAATTAAGAGTTAAGAATGAAGAGTGAAGGGTGTTTTATTTTGGGAATTGAAAGCAGTTGCGACGATACTTCTTCGGCGGTGTTGCGGGATGGCATTCTGCTGAGCAACGTGACGGCCAGCCAGGCAGTACATGAGGCATACGGCGGCGTGGTGCCGGAATTGGCAAGCCGTGCCCATCAGCAGAACATCGTGCCAGTGGTGGATGCTGCCTTGAAGCAGGCGGGTATTGAACGTGAACAACTCAGTGCCATCGCCTTTACACGAGGTCCTGGGCTGATGGGTTCATTGCTTGTTGGTGTGTCCTTCGCAAAGGGGCTTGCAGCCTCGCTGGGTATTCCCATGATAGATGTGAACCATCTTCACGGACATGTGCTGGCGCATTTTATTAAAGAGGAGCAAGGGGCAGGGGGCAAGGTGCAAGAGAATGCCATGCAGGAGAGCGGCAAACCTCTTGCCCCCTGCTCCTTGCCCCCTGTCCCTCAATTCCCCTTCCTTTGCCTGCTGGTGAGTGGGGGCAACAGTCAGATAATCCTTGTCAAGAGCTATAAGGAAATGGAGATAATCGGACAGACCATTGACGATGCGGCAGGCGAGGCCATCGACAAGTGCTCCAAGGTCATGGGTCTTGGCTATCCAGGCGGACCAATCATCGACAAACTGGCGCGGCAGGGCAATCCTGATGCTTTTACCTTTTCCAAGCCCAACATCCCTGGCTACGACTACAGTTTCAGCGGCCTCAAGACAAGTTTCCTTTATAAATTGAGAGATTGGATGAAGGACGATGCTGACTTCATTGAGCATCACAAAGAAGACCTTGCCGCCTCGTTGGAGAAGACCATTGTCGATATCCTGATGAAGAAGCTGCGTCTTGCCGCCAAGGACTTGAAGATAAAGCAAGTGGCCGTGGCTGGCGGTGTATCGGCCAACACAGGGTTAAGGAATGCTTTCCACGACTATGCTAAACGTTATGGCTGGAAAGTGTTCATCCCCCGCTTCAGCTACACTACAGATAATGCTGCCATGATAGCTATCGCCGGCTATTTCAAGTACCTTGACAAGGACTTCTGCCCTATGTCGGCCCCTGCTTATAGCCGTGTTGCAACCTGAAACATTAAAAACGAGTCATCTATCCAAGCACTAAAGTACATATTCCGCTTCCTTGTTGGCTTGTTTGCAGCCATCTATTTGGGCTTGTGTCTGCTGACTACATTCCCGGCTTTTCAACGCATGGGAGCAAAAGTCGCATCACAACTTTTAGAGAGAAAGACAGGCAGTAAGGTCATCATTGAAAGTTTGCGGCTGAACATGTTTGGACGCATTAGTCTGGACAATGTGAAGGTCTATGACAAACGTGACACGTTGTTGCTGCAAGCTTCGCGAATAGCAGCAAGTGTCAATTTGGTACCGCTCGTAGAGAGGAAGATACGCATTTCTGGCGTACAACTTATCGGAGCGAAAGCAAAGCTCTATAAGGACGGTGACAATCCTTCCAATTTTCAGTTTCTGGTGGATGCTTTTTCGTCGAAAGATACGACATCGTCTTCTCTTGACCTTGCCATTGGCGCCCTTGTCGTCCGACGCGGGGAGATAAGTTTCGACTTCCTTGACAAGCCTCGTTCTTCCACAGGATTTGATTACAACCATGTGAGTCTTAAAGACCTTAGTCTGACGGCGAGAGTGCTTTTTAGGAAGTCGGATACACTTGCCTTGGACCTCCGAAATCTATCTTTCGTAGAGCAAAGTGGACTCCATCTCAAGCACTTCTCTCTTGAAGCCGAGGCAGGAAAGCGCGGTGCCACCATTAGGGACTTTCTTTTTGAACTGCCGCACACAAGTCTAAACACCTCCTTAATCCAAGCCTTCGCACAAGAAGATTGGTCCAGATGTACAGGGTATTGTCCCATGTTCAATGCCCGGATTTGTCCTTCCGATTTGGCATGTCTCTCACCAATGCTTGTGAACTTTACCGATGTTGTCAATCTGACGGCAGAGGCTCACCTGTCGAAAGATATCCTGCGGCTCACCAATCTGTCTGTCGGCGATGATGGCAACAATCTCTCCCTGCGCAGTGACATTACGATACAGAACATCCGGAACGATTTCTCGTTTTTTGCCGACGTAAAAGAACTGCGTACTGGCTCTTCCCTATCAAACTTCTTGGCACAGAACCTGCAAGGACAGGCACGCGAAATCAGTCCTGTCTTCAGTCGGATGGGGAGCACGAAATCGTCAGGCACGATTGCCTGCCAGAACAGAGTCCTGCGTACAAATGTTTTGACGGAAAGCGAGCAGGGAATCTTTTCTCTGAATGCCACTTTGCACAACATGCAAGACCTTGAGGCGGAGGTTACGGCAAAGGATGTCAAGTTAGGTAATCTCTTAGACCTTTCCGGAAAGGGGAGAGGAACAACATTGTCGCTCGAAACAAACGTCACGGGCTGTTTGCCAGGAAACGGAAGACAGGCAAATCTCGCTATTTCGGGTGTTTTGAGCAACCTCCTATACAATGGGTACGAACATCGCAACATACCATTTATTGTTGACATGAATGGCGACGCGCTCAGTGGCGAAGTGACGATGGACGAACCTAATGGCTGGGCGAAGATAAACCTGCGAACAGCGACGCAGTGGGGAAGGCGTTCTTTGTTCTGTGAAGCACAATTGAAAGACTTCGCTCCCCACAATATGAACCTTACGAACCACTGCATGGGCGAGCGATTCTCTTTGAGTGCCAGTGCAGAATTCACAGATATTAATCTCGACAATTTGCAAGGCAGTTTCCGACTTACTGACGTGAAGTCTGTGTCTGCTGACAAAGAAACACTCAAGATAGGCGATGTTGATTTTAATAGTAGCGTGACCGAGACGGGGCAACATTTGTTCATGCAGAGCGATTTCCTTAATGTCAGGGCTGACGGCACTATTTGTTGGCAAACCTTGCCTGCCTCGTTCATTAAACTCGCACAGCAGCATCTTCCAGGTCTTTTCCTGATGGGCAGCAGGCAATCACAGCCTTCTGGCAATAACTTCCGTTTCTTCGTTGAGGCTCAAGATACGCTTGTGGCAAGAAGGCTGTTCGACTCCAGTTTCCGACTTCCAGAGAAAAGCAGGTTGGAAGGAACTATAAGTGATGCCATTGGGCAGATTGCATTACAACTGAACATCCCCCGACTGCAAATTGCTGGGCAACAGTTGCAGAACATTATTTGTAAGGCAGAAGGAGGCACAGCACCCTTGCAGGCAAGTTTGCAATGCGAGCGTGTTTTTGGGAGTAAACCTGTGGAACTCAGCCTCGATGCTTACGCTACCAACGACAAAGTGGCGTCCAGCTTCCGATGGGACAACAAGCGTGGAGTCTCACATGCGGGTGAAGTAAACCTTAAAGGAGTCATACGTCGCAACCATGCTAATCAAATGGTCGTTGATGTTGGGATGAACGAGTCACGCCTCGTTGTTGGAGATTCGACGTGGCACATTAAACCAGCCACCATCACTTACCACGACAAGGTTATCGATGTGGAGAACTTTTCCCTTAGCCAAGCGGAGAAACACATCAACATCGGCGGGCGCATCTCCAGTCTTGCCTCAGACACACTAAAAGCCGAACTGCAGGAGATAGATATCTCTTATATCATGGATCTTATCAACTTCCATAAGGTTGATTTCGACGGCTTGGCAACGGGCTGCATCTATGCCACGTCTCTCATGGCGAAACCTTATGCAGATGCTTTCCTCCAGGTGAAAAACTTTACCTTCAATGCAGCAGACCTCGGCAATATGGACCTCTATGCCAATTGGGGCAGACAGGAAAGAGCCATCTCGCTCAATGCAAATATCAGCGGTCCGTTGCCTCAGCACAGGACCAGATTACAGGGCACCATCATCCCAGGAAGAGGGAAAGAAGATGGTCTGAATCTGAACATACATACAAGCTATTTCGACCTTTCCTTCCTGAATAAATTCACAAAAGACATTTTCCGCGACCTCCAGGGACGTGCTTCGGGCTGGACTCGCGTCTTTGGTCCCTTCAAGGAGGTTAACCTTGAGGGTGATATGTTTATCAACGAGATGAAGATGCACGTTCTGGCTTTGGGGACGGATTACCATCTTGCCGGTGACAGTGTCTCCCTGCGTCCCGACAATATATGGCTGCGTGGGGCACACGTTTATGATCATCTGGGAATGCCTGGTATGAACGAGCACAGTGCAGTCATCAATGCCCACCTGATGCATGATGCACTCAAGAGCTTGAGTTATGATATCAACATCGACGCATACAATTTGCTTGGATATTATTTCCCGCACCAAGGTGGTCAGAACTTTTTTGGAACGGCTTACGCCGATGCCCAAGTACATCTCAATGGCGAACCCGGCGTTGTGAACATTGACATCGCTGCAACACCTATGCCGGGAACTACATTTGTATATAATGCTGCTTCGCCCGAAAGAATCTCTGAAACAGAGTTCGTGACCTACGTGAAGAGAGGAGAAGAAGACAAAGCAAAAGGTGGCAGTGATATTTCTACAGCCGACGAACTTGAATCCGACACCTCGCTGCCTTCCGCTTCCGACCTTCGTATCAACTTTGATATTTATGCCAACCCCAATGCACAGATCCGCATCCTTTTGGACCCCACAATGGGCGACAACCTCTTCCTCTATGGAAACGGACACCTTCGTGCCAACTACTATAACAAGGGCCGTTTCCAACTGTTTGGAACCTATCGAGTCAGCGAAGGGAACTACAACATGTCTATTCGTGATGTAATTCGCAAGGAATTTAGCTTCCTGCCAGACGGAACCGTCGTTTTTGGCGGAGATGCTATGCAGGCAGCACTCAACTTGAAGGCAAAGCACACGGTGCCCAATGTCTCGCTCGATGACCTCTCGACCACAGGACTTGGCCTCTCCAACACGCGCGTTGACTGCATTATGAACATCGGTGGTATAGCAAGGGAACCCGTCATCAGTTTCGACTTTGATATCCCCAATGCCAACGAGGATGAAAAACAGATGATTCGTTCAATGTTAAGCAGCGAAGAGGAACGTGACATGCAAGCTATCTACCTCTTGGGCGTTGGCAGATTCTATACCTATGGCACCATGGTTGATACTAGGCAGACAAAGGGAGGCATGGCGGTGAATTCCGTATTGAGCAGCCTGCTCAGTTCCCGCTTCAATCAAATCATGTCGCAGGCTCTTGGGGGAAGCAACTGGTCGTTTGGTACCAACCTTCGAACAGGTGAGGAAGGTTGGGAGCACATGGATGTCGAGGGGTCGTTAAGTGGTAAGATGTTGTCGGGGCGTCTCATCTTCAACGGCAATTTTGGCTATCGAGAGAACAAGTACAGGATGAATGGCAACAATTTCATCGGAGATTTCGACCTCCAGTACCGGTTCTCGCCTCGCAGCCCCTTTTCACTGAAAGTCTATAACCAAACCAACGACCGCTATTTCACTCAGTCTTCGCTCACCACTCAAGGCATCGGTATCAAGTTCCAGCGTGATTTCAACCGTTTTCAGGAAATTTTCCTTCGTTCAAAGAAAAAGGAAAAGTAGAAGTGTTGGACAGGAAGTCCCGCCAAGGATTTTTTTCCTGCATGACGAGTCCGCTCAGGATTTCCAATAAGAGGGATAAAAAACAAAAAATAATGATAGAAAAAATCGATGAGTAACAAACTTTTTGTACCTTTGCAGTGCATAACAAGAGTGATATGCCTTTCGTCTTTTGAATACTTTAGGCATTAACAATATTTGAAGTCGCAGAAGAGATATAATTTAGAAAAAAACAGGAATACCGGAAAGCACGTGTTATGACGATAGAAGAACTGTTTTCAATTTCTGATGAGCAGGTGAAAGAAATCGAGGCTTTGATGAAAGAACTGAACTTTGAGTTGTCTGTGGATGCCGCCATGCTGAGGCGTTTGGCGGAATCGTCGTCGTCGCATTTGTTTGTTATGAAAGAAGAGGATGGAAGGATTATCGGAACGGCTACATTGTGCGTATTCGACTCCCCGACGGGGAGGAAAGCCCATGTGGAGGATGTTGTGGTATTGTCTTCTTATCGTGGGCAGGGCTTAGGCCGTATGCTAATGGGGTATTTGATAAGCTATGCAAGAAGGGAACTGGTGAAGGTTGATATATATCTTACGTCCAGGCCAGTCAGAGTTGCGGCTAATAGGATGTATAAGACACTCGGATTCCTGCAAAAGGAGACAAATGTGTATAAGATGACAATTAGATAATGAATATCGTAATTGACAAAAACGTATTAGACGATTTGACAGAACAGGCGAAATCATCGCCTCGTCTGAGAATGAATTTGGATCTGCGGAACACTCCAGAGGACAAATCCCAGCGTATGCTGAATGCGATTGAGCCAAATAGTGTTGTGCCCATCCACAGGCATCAGAAGACGAGCGAGACGGTGGTGTGTCTTCGCGGAAGATTGGTGTGGGAGTTCTATGATGGATTGGAGAAAAAATGTACAGAGGCTATAGAGCTTACGCCTAATTGCCCTATCGTGGCATTGAATGTGCCTGCCGGACGGTGGCATACGGTGAGAGCTATTGAGAGTGGTTCTGTGGTTCTTGAAATGAAAGATGGGCCATACGAACCACAAGGGACTGAAGATATCCTGAGTTTATGACTTATGCTAACTTAACACACGGAAATTGAGATTTATATATGGAAAGGGCAATTGTTTGTGCAATTTTTGGTAACACATATCAGCCTAAGAAATGCGAGGCTGTTCAGAAGCTCTTCGATGCATTGACAGCCTTAGGCATTGTCCCTGTCATTGACCGTCCGTTCTTCGATTACCTGAAGAACGAAATGCGCATCACCATCCCTCATCACGAACTTATCACAAACGATGACTTTGAGGCAGACTTCGCAGTCAGCATGGGCGGTGACGGCACTTTTCTCACGACGGCCATGAGAGTAGGGAAGAAACAAATCCCCATCCTTGGCATCAATACGGGGCGATTGGGATTCCTTGCCGACTTCTCCCTTGATATTATCGTGCAAACCTTGAATAACTTTCGGAATGGCAAGTTGCGTCAAGAGCAATGTAATGTGCTTCAAGTGGAATGCTCTGAAGGGACAATGCAGGGCTACCCCTTTGCCTTGAACGAGGTGGCGGTGCTCAAGCGTGACAACAGCAGTATGATAAGCATTCGTGTTGACGTTAATGGCGAATACCTTACGACCTATCAGGCCGACGGACTCGTCATCAACACACCTACGGGCAGCACAGCATACGCGCTCAGTGTGGGCGGTCCTGTGATGCTACCTGGCAGTCAAATCATTGGTCTTGTTCCTGTGGCCCCGCACGGACTTACGGTAAGGCCACTGACCTTGCCCGATAACTTGGAGATAACGCTCACTGTAGAGAGCCGCAGCCATAATTTCCTTGTGGCAATCGATGGAAGGAGCGAGTCGTGCCAAGATTCGACGAAGCTCATCATTCGCAAGGCATCCCATCAGGTTGTTGTTTTGAAACGCCCTGACACAACCTTCCTGCATACCCTACGCAGCAAACTCCTTTGGGGGAGCGATGCGAGAACGAGCCAATTGAAGAACGAATAAATTTGGAAATCTGTTAAATCGTGTAATTGTGAATCGTGAAATTATCAAATCGTAAAATAATTGTGTGGCTTTGGCGGTCTTCTCGGGGATTGCGATTACAGTCTGTGCTCAATGCGTTGATTGGCATACTGTCGGTAATCCTTGATTTTGCATTTATTTATGCCACGAAATGGACGATAGACATTGCCACTGTCCGTGCAGAAGGCAGTCTGCGCGTAGCCGCATACATGCTTATTGCCATTATGCTTGGCAAGATCGTTCTTGGCTTTTCAAGGAAATGGGTGGGTGCATTGTTGGGCGTACGTTCACAGAACATCCTCCAGCAGCGTCTCTTTGCCCATCTGCTTCAGAGCGAATGGAACGGATTGGAAGATCGCCACAGCGGAGATACCTTGAACCGAATGGAGCGGGATGTGCGCGACCTTGCTTCCTGCATTACCGAGACAGTGCCTTCCCTGCTCGAAGTGTCGTTCCGCCTGGTGGGCGCTTTCTTCTATCTTTTCCACATGGACGCACGTCTGGCTTGCCTGATTATATGTGTCGTTCCTTTCTTCCTCTTATTGAGTAAGGTATATGTGCGCAAGATGCGCACCATCACTCGTGACATCCGTTCAACAGAAAGTCGTGTACAGAGCATCCTACAGGAGAGTATTCAGCATCGTGCCATCCTCAAGACTTTGGAGCGTACAGGGATGATGGTAGATAAACTCATGTTGACACAAAGCCAGTTGCGCAGTCACGTCCGTCATCGTGCAGTATTCAGCAGCATGTCGGCTACGCTGCTAAGCATTGGTTTCTCAGCAGGATATCTTATTACTTTTCTCTGGGGTGTTGACAGCCTTCAGGCTGGCACCATCACCTACGGCATGATGATCTCATTCATCCAATTGGTCGGTCAGATACAAGGCCCGTTCCGCGACATGACGCGCTTTGTGCCGATTGTTATCAATACGCTGACTGCCAGCGAGCGTCTCATGGAACTTGAAGATAAACCAATCGAGGACGATTCGAATCCGATAATCTTCGAGCACGGAGCAGGTGTGCGCCTTAAGGATGTCTCTTTCCGATACAAGGAAGGTAGCCGCACCATCCTGTCAAATTTCTCATGCGACTTCCCTCAAGGCTCCACTACTGCTATCCTTGGCGAGACGGGTGCAGGAAAGACGACACTTATTCGTCTTGTCCTTGCTTTACTTAAACCTTCAGAAGGCATGGTTGAGATGTATGATGATACGCGGACGGTGAAGGTTTCCCCTCGAACACGCAACAATCTTGTTTATGTGCCTCAAGGCAACACGCTTTTCAGCGGCACCATTCGCGATAATCTTCTGCTCGGTAATCCGGAAGCGACGGAAGAGGACATGCGCGAGGCTTTGGAAACTGCTTGTGCGGGCTTTGTCATGGACCGCGCCGATGGGCTTGATGTCATTTGTGGTGAACTTGGAGCAGGCCTTAGTGAAGGCCAGGCACAGCGTATCGCCATTGCCAGAGCCTTGTTGCGCAAGGGTTCTGTCCTTCTGTTGGACGAGGCGACCAGCGCCCTTGACACTCAAACCGAACAGAAATTGCTCAAGAACCTCAATGAACGCGAAGCCGGGCAAACCGTCATCTGTGTCACACATCGCCCCGCTGTCATTGCATATTGTTCGCAGGTCATCGAGATGAAACGTGTTCTCGATGCATCAAAGGCAATGCCTCCTTCCTATTCCTCTTGCCTCAAGTTGGGAACGATGAGACGGTAGCCTCTTCCGTGAACGTTGTTGATTTCAATGTCGGGATCAGCCTTGAGGAGCTTGCGTAGCTTGGTTATATAGACATCCATGCTACGGGCATTGAAATAGTTGTCGTCCATCCAGATGGTCTTCAGTGCAAGGTCGCGCTCCAGCACGTCGTTGACATGAACGCAGAGCATCGTCAGCAGCTCGCATTCCTTTGTGGTAAGTTTTGTCTGCTGGTCGCCGAGGAGGAGTATCTGACGCTGGTTGTCAAAGATGAACTTTCCAAGTTGGAAGCGTGTGAGATTCTTTTGTTCCTTGCTCTTCACGCGCCTCAAAATGGCTTCCATGCGATAAACAAGTTCGTCCATGGAGAACGGTTTAGTCAGATAGTCGTCAGCTCCAATCTTGAAGCCCTCCAGGATGTCTTCCTTCAAGTTCTTTGCTGTCAGGAAAATAATGGGCACTTCGGTATTGACCAGACGAATCTCCCTTGCCAATGCAAACCCATCCATTTTAGGCATCATCACATCAAGCAGACACATGTCAAACTTCCTTTTCATAAAGGCGCGGTAGCCAGCTTCGCCATCGAGGAAGAGTTCTGCATCGTAGCCTTTAGCTTCAAGGTACTCACGTACAAGCATTCCGAGGCTCTCTTCGTCCTCGCAAAGCAAAATGTGCAATTTCTGTTCCATAACTACATTTACAATTTAACGATTTACTATTTACAATTTATTTACGATTTAGTCTTTTGACTATTAGCGGTAGCAAATTATTCGCTTTTCACTTTATAGTGACAGCGGAATCATTATCGTGAACTTCGTTCCTTTACCAAGTTCGCTGCTGGCTTTGATGGTGCCGTGATGCAGTTCTACCATCTTTTGCACGTATGCCAGGCCCAATCCAAAGCCTTTCACGTTATGCTGGTCGCCGGTATGTACCCGAAAGAATTTGTCAAAAATTCGTTTCAAGTTGTCCTTTGCGATGCCGATGCCATTGTCGGAGATACTGATACAGAAATGCGTCTCGCCCTGATTGTATGTGTGAACCCGTATGACAAGCGATTCGTCTTCACGGCGATATTTGAAGGCATTGTCAAGTAGATTGAAGATGATGTTGGTGAAGTGCATCTCGTCGGCATTTATGAAGGGATTGTATGCTTCGATTTGCATGTTGAGTGTCCCTCCGATTTGTGCCACCTTCAAGGAGAATGTATCTACAACGTTCTCAATTATCTCGTTGGCATCAAGTTCTTGAAGTTTTAGTGCAATGTTGTTGTTGTCGAAGAGGCTCATCTGCAAAACCTTTTCAACTTGATAGCGCAGGCGTCGTGTCTCGCCATCAATGACGTTCCCCAGTCGCTCGTAAGTTGCTTCACTCTTGTTCACGGTCTTGTCGGCAAGCATCTGGGCGGCGATGGAGATGGTGGAGATAGGAGTCTTGAACTCATGCGTCATGTTATGTATGAAGTCCTTCTTCATCTCGCTGATACGCTTCTGACGGACAACAAGATAGATAGTGATAAGGGATGTGATGAGCAGAATTACCGTGAATCCCATGGCTGGTGCCACATAGCCGGCAACGCCACGGATGAAGTGTTTCTGGTCCGGGAAGTGTATCACGACAGTTCCCATCTGTCCCATCGGATCGCTACGGAAGAGTGTCTGCTGGTAGGTTGGATTGTTGCCTTCTTCTGTATAGTCCTCGCACCGATACACTTCTCTGCCGTCGCTGGTATAGACGATAAAGTGGAATGGGAGGGTGATGCCGTTGCCTTGAAGGGCATTGCGTAAGCAGCCGTCCAAGACTGCAGGGTTGAGACGGTCTTTCAGGCGTTGCTCACTTGCGGTGTACATGACAGCATAGATGACTTCGTCAAGCACTCCTTGCTCATAGATATATGCCTCACGAACATGCTTTTGCAGATTACTGATTGTTTCTGCAAGTCGATTGTATCGACTCATGGTGAGCGGCCCCAATGTAATGTTCCCCTTGCCTGGTGAAAGTGTGTCGAGTGGCAGCATATAATGCGGCAAAAGGAAGCTGTCGGGATAGGCCGTAATTCCACTCTTTGTGTCGTGCTGGGTAAGTATTGTTTGCAGGTATCGGAATGTTTCGGCCTTTTCCAGTTCGCGTGATGCCTGGTCAAGGCTGCGTAGGACATTTTCGTCGAACTGTTCTCTACGCATCCTTACCATCGCCTCGGCATAGCGTCCTTGCAGATATAGCAACGAGACGAATGCGATGCAGACGATAAGGAAAATAAGCCAAATATAACTTCGTTTCATACAGCAAAGGTATCTCTTTGTGTTAAAATATAAAGAAAAACACCAGCACTTTCGCACTGGTGTTTAACTTATTTAAGAAAACTACGTTTCTTTAGTTGCTTTTTGGTTAATTAAGCCTCGGATTAGTCTTCCTTAAGCGTTGCTTGATACTCTGCCACGAGCTTTTGCTGAACATCGGCAGGAACAAGTTCGTAGCTTGCGAACTTCGTGTTGAAGCTTGCGCGGCCACCGGTGAGGCTGCTCAGAGCGGTGCTGTAGCTCGACATCTCCTTGAGAGGAGCCTTTGCCGTCAGCTTCTCGTAACCACTTTCGCTGCTCATGCCCATAATCATGGCACGGCGTCCCTGCAGGTCGCTCATCACGTCACCCATCTTGTCGCTGGGCACAAGAACCTCTACGTCGTAGATAGGCTCCAGAATCTTCGGACCTGCCTCCTTGAAGGCTTGTGCGAAGGC
>CAMZAE010000013.1 GCA_947304115.1 uncultured Prevotellaceae bacterium
CGGCATCGGCTTGTATCTCGATATCGAAGTTGCGCGCCATGAAGTTCGTGAAGTTGTAGAGTGCCATCTCATAGATGAGCATGTTCTCATTGAGGCTTCCTGTCGGATAGGCAAGCACGAAGTTGAAGTCGGTGTAGCGGTCGTCTTTGAGTTGCGGTACGGCATTTGTGCTGTCGCCCGACTCGATGCGTGTGCGTCGGCCCCAGATGCTGCTGGCGTCATAGCGCTCGTCCATGAGCGGGCGTCCCTCGTCAATGCCTTTGACGATGGCCTGTGCTATCTTTGTCACCTCTTCCTTGGGGTACTTCTTTATCACTTCGCGGAGTGTCACCATGAAGGTGTCGCGCTCCCCGCCGTACAGCGAACTCATGGCGCGGACGAACATCATGCGTGCCCTGTGCGTGCCTTCGGGGAAGTTGTCGGTACTGAACTGATAGTTGCTTTCAACCTTGTCGTATTGTTCTGTCTGGTAGGCAGCATAGGCTTCGGCATAGATGCTGTCCTCCACGTGTTTCCCTTCCTTGGCAATCATTTCGTAGTTGGGGTTGCCGAGCAGGGCAGAGAGCTTGGCTTCCGGGAAGTCCTCGAGCAGATAGCCTCGGAACTCTTCGGCGCTCTCCACGTCGCCCAGTCGCCCATAGAGCAGGAAGAGGTGATAGAAGACATTGTCCGTTCCCTCGTGTTCTGGGAAGTCATTGAGGAAGCGTATCATCGTGCGCTCCGCCAGTGGGAAGTTCTCAAGCTGTTCCTGCTCCTGAATGCCGGCGTTGTACAGGGCGTCGCCTATCAAGCGGTTCGACTCTGCCATCTGTTCTTCGGTGAAAGGTATTTGCCGCAGATAGTATTCCCTTTCGTGCGGATCGTTTGCCAGGGAGTCCTTGCGTGCCTTTTCCTTCGAGGCGATACTGTCGGAGGCTGCGCCGTTTGCGGCGCCAAAGAGACTGTCGGCTGCCGCCTCGTCGTAATCTGCGAACTGACTGGCCTCTTCCTCGCTCATGTTCTTGAGGAGCGCGCGTTTGTTGCTGATGCGCCAGTAGTCCTCGTTGGGACGCATACCCCAAAGCCTTTGGAATTCCTGTGCGCCCGCCTTCACGGTCGTGGGGTTGTAGAAGTACCAGTCGCCCTGCTGCTGTGTGCCAAACGAGCTTAGGTCCTTTGCCAGAGCGGGCTTGCCGCTTGCTGCCCCCTGTCCCATGCCCATGGCTCCGCCCGTCATGGCGTTGGGGTTCAGCGTACCGTTTGCAGCGGCTTTCTTGGCTTCCTCTTTTTCTTTCTTGCGCAGCTCGGCAATGACGCGGTCGATGGCCGCCATATAGATCTCCTCCGGACTTTGGGCGAGCGCTTGCAGGCTGTCCTGAAGCTTGATGGTGCTCAAGTGGGGTTCCAGGTCGGTCAGTATCTTGCTGCGACGCTCTGTTTCCTTGTATTCCTCGTGTTCCTTGTCGAGCGCACCTACGCAGCTTTTGTATGTGCGGGCCGCCTCGATGTAGTTCTCTTGTTCCCAGTAGAGCTGGCTCAGATGCAGCAGCAGCGTTGCCTTGTCCGGGCCGCTTTTCTTGCTTTCCTTCAGGCCTTTCTCCCAAGCATAGATACAGTGCGTGGTGTCGTTGTTGCTGAGGTAGATGTTGCCCATCGCATAATAGACCTTGTCAAGGTAGTCCTTGTTCTTGTCGCTGCGTGCCATGCTTTTGAGGCGGGCTATCATCTGTCGGTACTTGCCCCCCGGCATCACCTCTGTCTGCATGATGCGTGCGTTGAAGGCCGTCTCGTATGGGGGATTGGCACGTATGACACGCGACAGTGCCTTGTATGCCAGCGTGTCTCGCCCTGTCTCGTGGTAGAGTTGCGCGAGCAGGAAGTTGAGCCGCGCCTTGGGCAGCTTGCCCCGCGTGGACTTGATGGCGTTCTTCAGATGCGGAATGGCTTCCTTGTACTGGTGCGTGAGCACGTAATAGCCCGCCATCGTGTTGTCATACTCCTTGTACCCTGCCCGCGTGATGCTGTCGCGCTTCATCTTGTTCAGCAGGTCTTCGGCGTCATAGGGCCAGTTCAATGCCACATAGCAGCGTGCCAGACGCGCCTTTGCCACGGACGTGATGTTCGGCTGTGAGCTGTAGAGGCGCAGGATGTAGTTGTAGGTGGAGGCCGCCTCGAAGAACTCGCCTTTCCGGAACTGCGCGTCGGCCATCAGGAGCCAGACATGGTACATGTAGGGATTGAACTCCTTGCGGGCCAGGAACTCTTTCTCCCTTTCCGTCCGTTTCTTGTTGCCTGTGGTTGTGGGACGCTTTTTGATGCTGTGCAGCTTGATGGCCTTCTCGCACTTGGTGATGGCGGTCTCGTAGTTGCTCTTGCCCATGCCTGCCGTCGTCTTGTTGGTGCAGATGTACATGGGCAGCATCTCGTTGAAGTTGTCCTTGTGTCCCTTGTTCTGTGCCTCCTCCCCTTCGAGGAAAGCCACCTGCCCGTTGTAGAACGTGTTGTAGTGGGCAGTCAGGGCATGATAGGCTCGCGTGGCCGGCGTGTTCTTCTTGATGGAGCAAGAGACAAGCAGGACAAGCATCACGACGAAACACATCATGCCGTAATGCCTGGCCTTCATCTGTCCGGTTCTAACCTTAATCTTACCCATACCTTATTATATATAACGCACGCGCGCAAGGTTTTATTGTGTTCGGTGTGGCGGCAGGACTGTTCCGCTTCGCTCGTTGCTTTCGCGGACCAGGAGGAGTGCCTCGTCCTTGAGTTCTTCGGGCAGGGGCACTTGTCGTTGTTCGAGGCTTCTCAGCCAGCCCGCCACTTCGTCGGGGCGCATGGTGTAGAGCACCTCGCGGAACTCTTCCACCTCCTCTTCGCTGTAGCCTGTCCTGCCCCGGAAGCGGTCGAGTTCCTCGTCCTCGTAGTACTCGATGTCCTCCATCGCGGCCCGCAGGCCCTCCTTCTCGCAGACCTCATGCTGTCCGCAACAAACAAAAGCCCCCTTTTCTTCTTCCCCCTTTAAGGGGGAGTTAGAGAGGGTATGTCCCACCCTTTTCAGGTCTTCCCAGAAACGTGGGTACGACTTGCTCACGACCTGCGGGTTGTTTATCTGTATCGGTCCGGCGGTGCGGAGGCAGACGGGGGCCAGGGCCATCGCCATGCGGTGGTCGTCGTAGGTGTCGAACACCAGTTGCCGGCTTCCCTGTTCCGCTTTGTGGCTTCCGTCCCAGTAAAGTTCATCGCCCCTGACTTCCAGCGGCACCATCTTTCCGAGTTCCTTCATCAGGGCTGCGATGCGGTCTGTCTCCTTGATGCGCAGGCTTTTCAGACCGCTCAGGCGGAAGGGCACGCCAAGCATCGCACAGGTTGCGGCAAACGTCTGTGCCAGGTCGGGCTGGTGGGTGAAGTCATAGCAGAAACGGCTGGCGATGCGGCCGCTCTTTCTGAGCCTTACGACCGGCGTCCCGTCGCGCTCTGTCCCGTACTGCGTTTCCACTCCCAGTTCTTCAAACAGCAGGCTCACCTTGCTGTCGCCCTGGATGCTGTCCTGATGCAGGCCAAGAAGTTCCACTTCCGCGTCCATGTCTTGCGAAAGCGCCACCATCTCGTACCAATAGCTTGCCGCGCTCCAGTCGCTCTCTATCGTGAAGGCGCGATGCAGATAAGCCCCTGGCTGCACCTCGATGACGGCCTCTTCCAAACCTTCCAAAGGGGACGCTTTCCATTCGACCTTTGCTCCGAAGTCTCTCATCATGCTGATGGTCATATCCAGATAGGGACGGCTCGCTATCTGCCCCGAAAGCCTGAGACGCAAGCCGTGCCTGAGCGTCGGGGCTATCATCAGCAAGGCGGAGATGTACTGCGAACTGACATTGCCCGGCACGGACAGTTCGCCGCCCTCAAGGTTGTCGTGGCCTGTGATGCGCAGAGGCGGGAACCCCTCCTCGCCTTCGTATGCTATCGTAGCTCCCAACTGCCGAAGGGCATCCACCAGGATGCTGATGGGACGATGCTTCATGCGCTCCGTGCCGGTTATGACATGCTCGCCAGGCGTGACACTCAGGTATGCCGTCAGGAAGCGCATGGCAGTGCCGGCCGCCCCAATGTCCACGGAGAACCCTTCCAAACCTCCTCTTAAAGGGGAGGCTTCTAGTTTCTCCCCCTTTAAGGGGGAGTTAGAGAGTGTCTGTAGTGCCCTCAGCATCACTTGTGTGTCGTCGGAGTCCGACAGATTCTTTGGCGGCACACCATTACCGCTCAAGGCATTGATAAGCAACGCACGATTGCTGATGCTTTTGCTGGCAGGCAGTGAGATACGGCCTCTAAGCCTGTGCACAGGGGATAACGTCAAACATTCCATCCGGTTAAAAATCTCGTTTCAGCGAACAAAGTTACGAAAAAGTTTGGAAGGAACAAAAAAAAGTCATACCTTTGCACCGCGTTTGTAACAATTCGCACGGAGCGGGATGTAGCGCAGTTGGTAGCGCACACGTCTGGGGGGCGCGAGGTCGCAAGTTCGAGTCTTGTCATCCCGACCGAAGAAGAAGGAACTTGTTTCACATCGCAGCGAAACAAGTTCCTTCTTCTTTTTCACCACGAATTACACGAATAGGCTACGCCTTTGACAGTCAAGAAAATTCGTGCAATTCGTGGTTTGAAAGAAAAAGATAATTCGTGGTGAAAATGAAGAGGCCGTGTCGTTCACCGACACAGCCTCTTCATTTCTTATTATCTTATTTTCTTAATCTCTTTATTTCAGAACCTTCTTGCCGCCAATGATGTTGATGCCCTTCTGCATCTTGTTCAGGCGCTGGCCGGCGAGGTTGTAGATGGCCGTCGTCTCCTGTACGGCAGCCGGAGTGCTGATGGCGTCGATGACATCGGCAGTGGCATAGGTGACGGTGATGCTCTTGAGTTGAGCCTGGGAAGTGGCCTGGTTGGTCAAAACGACCTCGTTCTGCATACCATTCCATTTGGCTTCAGCACCAGAAATCTCCACTTCGTTTCCGGACTGGTCGGCCCAGCTCTTAATCGTATTTTCGGACAAGGCGGTGAGAACCACATTGACAATGGCATAGCCTTCGCCTACAGACAGTTTGATGTAGCTTGGCTCTGTCATAACGGTCGTTTCGTTCTCTCCTTCGCCCTCTTTCTCAAACTTGCTGCCGTAGATCTTGATGTGCGTGTCGTTGAGTTTTGCGTAAGCTTTATTGGCGTAGAGGCTAACCACATTGTTGCGGTAGGCTTCAAGTTCACCGCCCGTGTTGGGTGCGCCCTGTCCCACGATGTCAGCATCATCAAATGCGAAGATGGCATCGGCATAGCCTTCCTCGGAGACGGTGAGCGTGAAGCTCTTGCTGTCGGGCAGATAGGTGTCGCTCTCGGCAACAACGGCTGTTATGGTTGTGATGCCTCTGCCCACAGGCGTGATGACACCGTTCTCATCGATGGTGGCAACCTCTTCGTTAGAGCTGCTGTATGTCACGGCACCGTCGGAATTTGTCGTAAAGACAGCGGTCGGCATGTCGTTGATGTCAACGACTTCGCTCTCCACGCTCCAGAAGGATTCGGGCGCATCTTTCGATGTTACCAACTGAATCTCGTCGGCCGAGCGCGGAGCAATCTCCCAGTAACCATTGCCGCTCTTGACGAACCAGATGGCCACGCCGGTCACGTTGTAGGTCTTGCCCTCCAGAAGTTCAGGCAGGGTGATGAACGAGCCGTAAGGCGTGATGGTGTTGTCGTCTTCGTCAATAAATACACCTCCTGAATAGGTGACGAACTCCAGAGTGACAAGGCAGCCCTGCATGTTCTTGTCGAGGTCGCCGACAACGACAGGAATGGGAGTGGCACCTGCACCCTGCGTGGTGGTCACACCTTCGGTGGTGGCGGTGAGGCCCATAATCTCGGCACACTCGTTGTAGAGCTTCAGGCGAACCTGTGCATAGCCGGACAGTTCGTCGCCCACCGCAAAGCCGTGTCCGTTCTGATAAACTTGGATACCGTTCTTATTGTCGGTGAAATAGGCGTTGCTGCCCTTCACGCCCGTGCATATCCAATCGCTGGCATTGAAGTCGATAAAGACGCTTTGTTCTGTATCCGTAGCGGCTGCGCAAACCTCGGCAATTGTTGTCAGGGGAACCAGGAATTTGAACTCTGCTGTAGCCACGCTGCTGGCATTGCCGGCATCGTCGTAGGCAATGGCCTTGACGGTGCAGCTTTCGACAACATCGAAGGGATTTGTGTACAGGATACCATTTTCTGCCGGATCAGAACCGTCAGTGGTATAGTAGATAGTGTTGCCCTCGGAGGTGATGGTCACTTCCTGTGAATCGCTGCCATAGACGAAGGTGCCGCCGTTAGGACTGATGACAGGCTTTGTAACGGTCACGGCGCCTGTGGGAGCAAAGAACTGGATGGAAGCGATGTCCAGACCGCCATTGCTTGAACTTGAGTTGGACAGGTTGATGGTCAGCCTGTAGTAAGCACCTGTAGGCCACTCGGCAGCAGTCACAGGCACGAACTCCTCGCTGCCTGCCTCGCCCCTGCTGATGGAAGGAGCGAGCACCACCTCGTCGAGGATTGTTGTGTAGTCAGCGTCGCTTGCAACTGTCAGCGTCAAGCTGTGAACGGTGACTTGGTCGCGGCTAACGCCAAAGTGGTTGAGGACGACACGGTTGATGGCACTTCCCATAGGAGTCTTGGCTGTAATGGTGCGGTCAACCTTTGTAAGGCTCTTGCCACCGATACGCCAGCGGTCTGTAATGTCGTTGCTGACCTTCTGGTTGCCTGGTGCATTCCAAGTCATGCCGTCGTGCTCGTCATCGAAGTACTGCGTGTAGTTCGTGTGGTTAGTTCCTTCTGCTGATACTGTCCACAGCGTGTAGAACGGCTCGTCGTCTGCCCAGACATTGTTCCCCACGAAGAGGAGCAGCATGGTGAGCAAGGAAAGGAAAGAAGTAGTTTTTTTCATAAAGTTTTTTGGTTTTTGGTTGGTTAATATATTATATAATATGTGCGCAAATGTACAAAAAAAATGAAGAATAAGGAATGAAGAACGAAGATTTATTTGCATAAGCGGGAAAAGTTGTAACTTTGCAGCCACAAAACCAAGTTACATGACCGAAAACATTCTATTTATGACCTTGGGTGGCTCTGCCATCGCACATTTTGTCATCACCTGCGTGATGGGACTCTTTGCACGCCACCGCGTGCAGTACCTGTGTCTGGCATGGGTGAACGGCATCTTCTTCTGCACAATGCTCGTCTCGGCGTGCTTCAGCCAAGCCATTGCCGAAGGCGAGCCGGGCATCCTGCACCCCTTCATGCTCATTGCACTGCTCTGTGCCTGCTACCTCCAGAGCATCTATCCGCTGAACATCTCCATGCCGGGCTTCCTGCAATGGGAACGCATGTGGCGCTATGCACGCCCCATCCTGGCACTCATGGCCATCTATCTGATGGCGGCACTCATGGGCAGCCGCATCGTGTATATCTATACCGCAGGGGAACTGGTGGAGAACATCCTGAGCAGCGACATCCTGATGCGCCTCTGTGCCTTGGGGCTGAGCATCTACTACATCGTGAACATCTTCCTCCTGCCGCGCCGCATGGCACGCCATGCCAACGTGCCGGGCTACCTGCTGGGCTACTGCATAGCGATGGGCCTTTCTGTGGTCTTCTACACCTACATCGCCGTCTTCTACGACCTGACGCTGCTGGCCGTCTATATCCTTCTCTTCACCGTGCTGAACCTCTATCTCGCGTTCCGCACCCTGGAGTCGCTGGCACTGCAACTGCCGCACCCCGTCATCAGCGAAGTGAGCGAGGAGCAAGGGGCAAGGAGCAAGGAGCAGGACGAGGAAGACTTCAACGAGGCGAACCTGCACCGCTTCCAGCGCATCAACTTCTGGATGCAGAACCACAAGGAGGAATGGAAGGACAGCACCTTCGGGCGCGACCGCCTCTGCACGGAGGTGGGCCTGAACCGCCACCTCGTCCTGCAGAGCGTGCGCAGCCAGGGCTTCAACAACGTGCACGACTACATCAGCAGCTTCCGTGTGGCAGAGCTGAAGAGGATGATAGCCCGTGGCGAAGTGAACACGCTGGGCGACACCCTCGCCGCCGGCTTCGGCACAACACAGACCGTCCGCGCCTGCTTCCTGAAGATGGAGGGCATCACGCTGGACGAATACCTGGGAGAGTCTTAAAGCTTGCTCCTACATGTAAGAGCGATTGCTTATACATGTACAAGCAATCGCTCATACATGAAGAAGCAAACTTCGTGGTTAGGAAATACAAAGGGGGCTGTGTCATCAGACACAGCCCCCTTTGTTAGATTCCCCTCTCCTCGGAGAGGAGGAGAGAAGAAGTAGCTTTTTACTGTTGTACGCCAGCCATGATGTTCAGGACTGTCACAACGTCGGCGATATCAACTACCGGGAGACCAGTTTCCGGATCTGTGTCGCCGTTCACGTTGGCATCGCCTGCAACGGTCTGACCTGCCATTGCGTTCAGCACTGTCACAACGTCTGCAATATCCACTGTACCGTCGCAGTTCACGTCGCCGCGGATAAAGTTGGTGTAACGACCGCCGAAGTAGTAAACGGTAGCGCCAGTGAAGAGGCGTGGTGTGGCATCAGTACCAATGGTCTGGAACCAAACAGGATTCTCGAGCTGGCTGCCATTTTCGCCCTGGTTGTTGAGCTGATAGGTAAGCTCACCGCTTGCCAATCGCTCGGCAGAAACTTCTGTGGCTTGCCTGTTGCCATCTTCATGGAAGGCACTCGCTGCATAGAACACATTGCCGCCGTCGCTATAGCCGTTACGCGAAACGACACAGGATGGATAATCAGTTGGTTCTGCAGCCGTGTTGACGTACTGAGAGAGAATCAGAGTGTTCTTGACAACAAGGGTAGCTTCCTTCCAACCGCAGACACCGCCGAAGGAATGTGCCTTCTCGCCATGGAAAGAACAGTTGACAATACAGTTATTCACAACACTATTACTGCCACCGCCGTTGACACCCATGATACCGCCAGAGGTGGCGTCGCCTTCAACCTCTGTGTACAGAGCGACTGCAATCTCACAGTTCTCAATGGTTGTATTGCCGGCTACCCAACCTGCGAGGCCGCCCATACGCTGCCAAGCTGCGTGATATTCACCCGTCAGCTTCAGGTTCTTGACCGTAGCACTGTTCAACTCATAGAACAGACCACAACGACGACCGTCCAAGAAGTTGATATAGACATTCTCAAGTGCATGGTTCTGACCATCCAGGATGCCATTATAGATAACGCCACTATCACTATTTCCTACAGTATTGTTACCAATGGGCTTCATGGCAATACCCACCATGTCGATGTCGTTCACGAGCTTTGCCTTGGTGGACCGGTCTTTCTTAATGACCAGAGCACGATAAATCAGGAAATGCTTAGGATTGGCGAGGAGGTAGTAGCCATCCTTGTCTTGAGCTGGCAGGTTCTCGCTTACAACGGGATCTGCTGCAACGTTCAGTGCCTCATCTGTGCTATAAGAAGCATTCTCGTAAATCGCATCATATATCTCCTTGTACTTATTATCAAGCTCAGTGTCATCAAAGACCATTATATCATTACCGCTTGCGTCCTTCTCAATATAAGGCAGGTTGGCCTCACTTATAAAGTACTGAAGCGAGTAGGCAACATTGTATGCAGAGATGTAAGCCTGTTTGCCCTCATAGATGTTCTGGAAGATTGTGGATAATGTTGCTACACATTCTGCCTTTTCGGCAACACTTGCAGCCTCTTCTGCTTGATCTATGGCCTCCCAAAGTTCCACCTGTAAAGCAGCGGGGAAGTTAGGATACTTCGCATACTCAGCGCGTTTAAACTCATAGACATCTCTTATTTGCGTTGCGCGTGCAAGCATGTTCTCGAGCACCTTGTCGAGAGCCTCGCCTGTCTGGGTGTTTGTTGCTCCGCCACAGTATTGCAGCTTGATGGCACCCCAGCCTGTCCAGTCGGTGCTGTACTTTGTGCCCGGGTTCTTGATGCCGACGGTGAGCTTGCCGTCATCGCCTACGTATGCGATGGTGTAAACCTGATAGCGATCGCCCATTGCAGCGTATGCCATACCCATTGGGCCATGAGGAGCATAACCAAGCAGCGTTACATTATCTGATGCTTCTGTTGATTCAAGGTCGCTGTAAATGCCAAGGTCGAGAGCACCGTTGCCACTGAGATGACAGTTCACGCCATCTTTCGCCTCGCTGGCAGGGAGATAACTTTCAAAAGCATTGGGGAAGTAGTTGAAGGTGCCGTTGGCATAGATACCTGCAGCATAGTTGGTGCTGTAACGGTCATTGCTGGGACGGAAGGCAGCGTTGGTACCAACGAGATAGAAACCGGGGTTCAGGCCTTCGACAGTCTGGTAAATCTCGCCTGTTGAATTCCATGCCTCAACGCCGACAAAAGTCTTCTCCGACTCGTCCTGTATTGTGCCATAGGAGAAACTACCCCAGGAACCTTCCCAGTGCTCTCTCTGCTGTGTGAAGTCACCATTGAGGAGCAGGTTGCTGACATCTGCGCCAGGCATTGTGCCGCTTGTAATGGCATCCTTCAGCCACTGGTCAACACGCTCTGTCTCTGCAACAATCTCCTCCGTTGTTGCTGTGTGCTCATCGAGGATATAGAGATAAGTACCCAGCGGGTTCACGTCGCTTGGCTCATCAGGATCATCGAGATAAGCCTCAAGAGCGGTGCGCTTTGCACCGGCAAAGTCATCGTGTTCGGCAAGATACAGTATGACTTCCTCACACTTCTGCCTGTAAGCCTCATAAGCCGCAAGGCTGGCATCTACGAGGTCCTTTTCGGGCTGGACATCATCATAAGCAGCGATGAGGCCGGCAATCGTCTCGACTGTGCCATCCCATGCCTCTACCTTTTCCAGGTAAGCATTGAGCAGAGCCTGCGTTGCAACAGCATCCTCTACGAAGTCTTCCTCGTAGCTGACAATGTCTGAAACCAAGTCAGGAATGTCTTCGTCTGCTACAGAGTAGTAGTTTTCAGCCGCATAGATGACGGTCTTGTGAGAAGGATCAAGGACGGGATAATCATCCTCATCGCAACTCTGGTACCAAACGGGATTGCGGAACTGCTTTTCATTCAGCAACCAGCAAATTTCGCCAGAAGTAAGTTTTGCGTCTGAACGATCTACTGCATAACAATTGACGCAGCCACCGGCACCGCCATGAATAAAGTCCTTGTAAGACTCACCAGAAATCTCTGCCGGAGCGACATAACAGTTATAGAACTTGCCGGAACCAGTCCAACTTGCCAAACCGCCTACATTTGTACCATTGGCGATATCGAATGAGCCAACGAAGGCACAGTTCTTGACGGTGAAGTTGCCTTCCATGTCACCACAGAGGCCGCCACCTGTGCAATCGCCCTCACCCGTGAACCTCACGGTAGATTTCACAAGCACATTTTCAATAAGGGTTCTGTCGCCACGTGTGATACCGGCAATACCGCCAATCCATTTCTGGGAGGATTCTACGCGACCTTCAAGTACAAGATTTTTGATTGTTGCATCAGATATTGATCCGAAAAGACCTGTTCCTTTTTCTGCATCGTGCTTAATATCGGTGATAACAGTGTGGCCCTGGCCATCGAAAGAACCTGAGAATCTCTTGCTATCGGTTCCAATCATGCCATCTTTATAGTTCGTATAGTCGATGTCATCCATCAGACGGATAGATACACTGGGATGCTCAAGTGCATAAACGCTCATCCACTTGAGCTGCCCTGGAACGCTGACTTCGTACCAGCCATCAACGACAGGAACATAGTCCTCCTGCATCTTTCCGCAGACAGTACACCAACCGTCCTCATAGTTGTGGGGAGGAATAACGGCACTGCTGGAAGGACTGTTTGAATAGGTGAAATTTCCAAGAGGTGTACCATCGCAACGGAATTCTGAGGCGTTGGCATAGACGAGTGCGCCTTCCTTCTTGATAGGCATTGGCTCCTTGTCCGTGCCAATCAACTGGAAGAAGCGCTCTACGCCACTTTCATTTCCATTCAGCAAGTAGGCAAGTTCACCGTTAGCTATACCGACAATATTCGTGTAGTGGATGTACTTGTCCTGGTCTGTAATGGCATTACCCTGGATAGGATTAACGACATAGACATTCTCAGTAACCACATTGCCATAGTTACGAGCGATGTTGCCAGAGTTCTCCGTATCGTTGTCCAAAGTTTGGTTGCCAGCACCGCTGATAGTGCCGAGAACGGCGCAGTTCTTGAAAGTTGTCTTATTCTTTGTCCAGCCCGCAAAGCCACCGACACGTGCACATCTTGCACCGGCGTCTGCACCTGGCAAATTGATAGTACCGGCATAGACACAGTTTTCAATAGTCTTTCCGACCTCAATTGTACCGAAGAAGCCACCTCCGGTGTTGTCACCAACACATGTAGATGTGACATTAATGTCAGAATATACATTGCGAACTGCTGACTCATAACTGGCATTAGATATTGAACCCCAATACTGACCGCTTGTTTCAATCTTGCCGTGCATGATGAGGTTCTCAACGGTACCATAGTGGCGCTGCGGGAAGAGGGAAGCGTTGTTGCCCATCTCTGTCAACTCAATGGTCAGAGCGTGGCCGCCACCGTCGAAGTTACCTTCAGACCAGTCGTTGGTGTTGAAGATAAACTGACCAGGGGCTGGTTTACAAGTAATGTCATTCGCCATCTTCAGATTAATTCTGAAGCCATTCTGGAAACGGTTCCAGCTTTCTGCCATGTAGAGGTCTGCCTCGCTACTCAAAAGGAGAGACTTGGTTGCAGGCTCGAATCTTGTAGGATCGTCGAAGTCGAAGCCATTGAAGTTGAACCTACCGCAAGTGGTGCAGACACCATACTTGTCGTTGGTGTGCTTCGTTGCCATGTCGCTGCCAGTGTTGGAGAAGGTGACTTCGCCTTCGGCAATACCCTGGCAGTTTGTGGGAGCGGAAGCATAGACTTGGTCCTTACCTTCGCCGAATATGGCAGGAACAGGATAGAGGTCTGTGCTGAGGTCCTGGACCCAACGAATCTGGCTCTGGTCGTTGTTCAGTTGATAGCAAACCTTACCGCTTTCCAGATCACTTTCTGTGACAACGGTTGTTCCTATGGTGTTAGCACCCCAGCCGTTGGTCACAAAGTTGTTGCCGGTTGCAGCCCATGGACGATTGTTATAGTTGTCCGCATTGTAAGTCTCAAGGTCAACAGCCTTCAGAACGTTGTTAGACCCTTTGTCTTCACGTGCGAGACCGGCACTCTTGCCATCTGAATAGTCGATGTCGGTTTCAGGATCGATGATGACCAGATTGTTGGTCAAGCTGATGTGATGTGCATCAACCCATGCAGCAAGACCACCACATTTGTGTGTGGTTGAGCCGATAATCTTGATTTTTGACAGACAGTTGTCGATGATAGCAGGTCTGTTCAACTGACCGGCAACACCACCGATGCTGGCGTCCTTGTCAGCAGCAAATGTTGATGTGATCACGATGTCAACGAAGCAGTTGCGGATGATACCGCCACTGTAGTTGGCAATAGCGGCAGTGTGCTTGGACGTTCCTGTCGTAATGGCACCCTGAACCTTCAGGTTCTCGATAATGCCACGATAGCCGAGACCGCGGAAGAGCGCAGGACCTTCACCGTCCGTGCGGTCCGGGAGATCGATGGTGATAGTGTGGCCTGCACCATTGAAGAGACCTTGATAATCTCCTCCAATACCGATTTGTGCTGTGGTGGCGCCCAAGTCGAAGTCAGCCGTCAGGATGGCATTGACACTTCTTTGACCACCATTAACAAGTTCTGCGAAGGCTTCGAAGTCCGCCGCCGAACCAATCTGATAGAACCCATTCACCTCGGAAAGAGCCCATACAGCTGTGGAGACAACACTAAGCAGTGCTGCCAGACACAGATTCCGTAGTTTTCTACTCATAGATAAAATAGATTTTAAGTTAATAATTAAGGTTAATTATGTGTCATTTTTTGATGTTACGGCTAACAAAGTTAATTGTTTTTGGAATTGCTTCAAAATTTTTAACACTTTTTTTGCTCCACATTAAAAGTTGTTATGCTATTTTGCACAAAAGGCAGGGTTCGTGTGCAATAATTCACACACAAACACAAATAACACGTTGTGCAGGCGGACACAACGTGCTTTCTGAAAAAATGCTACGGAAGGAAGGGTGAAATGTCGTGTCCGAAGTGTGCCAGCTCGCGGACTAAAGAACTGCTAAGGCTGGCATACTGCGGTGAGGCAGGCAGGAAGACGGTCTCGATGCCAGAGAGCTGGCGGTTCACGTCGGCCATCTGCAACTCATACTCGAAGTCGGCCGATGTGCGCACCCCACGCACAATGGCTGTAATGCCCTGCTCTTTGGCAAAGTCAACGGTAAGGCCGGTGTAGCTCTCCACCGCAACGCGCGGCTCGTCGGCATAGAGCCTTTTGATGGCGGCGACACGCTCCGCCACCGGCATCCAACCAGCCTTCTGCTCGTTATAGCCCACAGCAATCACCACCTCGTCGAACAACCCCAGCGCCCGCCGCACAATATCGGCATGGCCGAGGGTAAACGGGTCGAAAGAACCAGGGAAAAGCCCCCTCCCCCAACCCCTCCCCCGAGGAGGAGGGGTGACTCCCAAGTCTTTGCTTGTGTTTTTATCTATCTCCGAGTTCATGCTTTATCTTTTCCAATACTTTGTCTATATCGTATAACACTTCTTCATTACTGAAACGGATAACACGGAAGCCTATTTGTTCCAGATGTGCCGTCCTTACCTCAACAACTCATACCTGTCTGGAGATGCCCATTTGAAGCGGGATGTTTCAGTTGCCATAAGTATATAGAAAATCCCCTCCTCCCCGGCCCGGGGGAGGGGTTAGGGGAGGGGGCTGTCCTCTTCTGCCAGGTCTTCTTCGATGACGAGGTTTTCGATGATGAAGTTCTGGCGCTCCATGGTGTTGTCGCCCATGTAGAAATCCAGGAGTTCTGCCACTTGGTCGGACTTGTGGAGCGTGACCTGGTCGAGACGGATATCGGGGCCAATGAAGTTGCGGAACTCCTCCGGACTTATTTCGCCCAAGCCTTTGAAGCGCGTTATCTCTGGCTCCGGTCCGAGGTCGTCGATGGCTTGCTGGCGCTCGTCGTCCGAGTAGCAATACTGTGTCACGAAGTCCTTCGAGAGGCTGAGGTGGCGGGGGCGTTTGCCGTCGCTGACAGAGGCGGTGTCCTCGCCCGCTTCGCGAGCAGCCAGTTCCTTCTCGATGGCACTCAGCTTTGCCTTTCCTATCTTTGTCTTCCTGCCACGCACACGGAAGAGTGGTGTCTGGAGGATGAAGACGTGCCCCTTCTTGATGAGTTCGGGGAAGAACTTCAGGAAGAAGGTGAGCATCAGGAGGCGGATGTGCATACCGTCGTCGTCGGCATCGGTTGCCACAATGACCTTGTTGTAGCGAAGGCCTTCGAGACCGTCCTCGATGTTGAGGGCTGCCTGCAGGAGGTTGAACTCCTCGTTCTCATAGACCACCTTCTTGGAGAGCTTGAAGCAGTTGAGCGGCTTGCCTCTCAGGGAGAACACGGCTTGAGTGTTGACATCACGGCTTTTGGTGATGCTTCCGCTGGCGGAGTCGCCCTCGGTGATGAAGATGCTGCTCTCTTCCTGCAACTCGCCCTTTGTGTCCGTCAGGTGTACGCGGCAGTCTCGCAACTTGCGGTTGTGCAGGCTTGCCTTTTTCGACATCTCACGTGCCTTCTTCGCAACGCCTGCCATCTCCTTGCGAAGCTTTTCGCTCTCCGAGACTTTCTGCAGGATGATGTCGGCCACGTCTGTGTTCTTATGCAGGTAGTTATCGACCTGTACCTTGACGAAGTCGCCAATGAACTTGTCGATGGAGACGCCGCCGTTAGGCTCTGTCGTAGTGCTGCCAAGCTTGACCTTTGTCTGGCTCTCGAAGGTCGGCTCCTGTATGTTGATGCTGATGGCGGCCACGATGCCGTTGCGGATGTCGTTGTACTCGTAGTTCTTGCCGCTGTAGTCCTTGATGACCTCGGCGATGTACTTCTTGAAAGCTGCCTGATGCGTGCCGCCCAGGGTGGTGTTCTGCCCGTTGACGAAGGAGTAGTACTCTTCGCCGTTCTGCTTGGTGTGGGTGAAGGCTATCTCGATGTCCTCGCCACGGAGGTGAACGATGGGATAGAGCGGCTCATAGTCCATGCGGTCGGAGAGCAGGTCGCTCAGTCCGTCGCGCGACATGATGCGGCGGCCGTTCAGCATGATGGTGAGGCCGGTGTTGAGATAGGTGTAGTTGCGGAGCATCAGCTCGACGAACTCACAGCGGAAGGCATAGTGCTTGAAGAGGGAGGCGTCAGGCTCGAAGAAGACGGCGGTGCCGTTCTCGTCCTGTGTGGCCTCTGTGACGTCGCTCTGTATTTCGCCCTTGCTGAAGACGGCATGGCGTGTCTGTCCGTCACGGAAGCTCTGCACCTCGAAACGTGTGCTGAGGGCATTGACCGCCTTGAGGCCGACGCCGTTGAGACCGACGCTCTTCTGGAAAGCTTTACTATCGTACTTGCCGCCAGTGTTGAGCATAGAGACAGCCTCCACAAGCTTCCCCAGGGGGATGCCACGCCCGTAGTCGCGGACATGGACACGGAGATTGTCGTCGATATCCACCTCGATGCGCTTGCCTGCTCCCATCTTGAACTCATCGATGCTGTTGTCGATGACCTCCTTGAGGAGGACATAGATGCCGTCGTCGGCCTGTGCGCCGTCGCCCAGACGTCCGATGTACATGCCAGGGCGTGTACGGATGTGCTCCATGTCGGAGAGGTGGCGGATGTTAGCTTCGTCGTATTGCGCGGTGTTCATTTTCTTTCTGGAAGTGTTAAGGAAGTTATCGCTCGCTTTGCTCGCTGGGAAGTTAAAGGACAACACCTTTGGAAGAATGGATAAAGGGAAGCAACTCCCAATAACTATCGTCCCTTTACTTCTTTTACTTCTTTAACTTCCTTTAACTTCATTATCTTTTTTAACTTCCTTTATTTCTTTAGCAAATACCGCCCTGCGCTTGTGGATGGTGCAATCGAGGTTCTTCCACTGCATCTGGCTTGCCATGTTGTCTTCAAGCTGCGGGTGCGACTCTGCCCATTCGTAGCCTTGGCTGATGCCTTGCGGTATGAGGTCGGCAAAGAAGAGGGCGTTTGCGCCCTTGTCCTGATATTCGGGCAGGACACCCACCAAAAGCATATCAAGAATCTGGTGTTTCTTCCTGAGCCACAGCTCGCGGGCGATGTGCCGCCACCCGAAAGGAAAGAGCCTGGCCCTGGCTTTCTGCACAGCCCGGCTTAGGCTTGGCACACAGACACCAACGCCAATGATTTCACCCTCCTTGTTCTCCACGACAGTGAGGAAATGGCGGTCGAGCAATAGCATAAAGCGTTTAGCATACCACTCCATCTGTTGCCCGTCGAGTTCGCTGTAGCCGTAGAGGTCGGCGTATGCACGGTTGATGACACCAAGCATTTTCTGCACGTATCCGTTTTCCTTTATTTCACGCTTGTTGCGGAAATGGCGCACACGGAAGCCATAACGCTCCTGCGCTATCTGTGCCACACGGAAATACTTGGCGTTGTTTGCCTCATGCCCTTCCTTGGGAATAAACACCTTGCGCTCTACCCAGCCCGTCTCCCGCTCGAAGCCCAAGCGAGCCAGATGTTCGGGATAGTAGGGATAGTTATAGATGGTGCAGAGCGTGGAAAGCTGGTCGAAGCCTTCGGTAAGCATTCCCTCGGGATCCATGTCGGTAAAGCCAAGCGGCCCCACCATGCGTTTCATGCCCTTCTCCCTACCCCACTGAGCGACGGCATCTAACAAGGCGCGGCTCACATCAAGGTCGTCAATGAAGTCTATCCATCCGAAGCGCACATCCTGACGGCCCCAATGCTCGTTGGCACGGGTATTGACGATGGCAGCCACACGTCCCACTATCCGACCTTCCCTGCGAGCCAGGAAGAAGGCCGCCTCACAAAAGCGGAAGGCAGGATTGCGGCGCGCGTCGAGCGTCTCAAGCGTATCCTCAAGCAAATCGGGCACAGCATACGGGCAATCCTTGTAGAGATTGTAGTTGAAGCGGACGAAGGCCCGCATGTCCTTTGCTGTGCTCACCTGACTGATGGTTACTGTGCTCTCTGCCATGCTTTTATATACTTTTACGGCATAAATATCGTGCAAAAGTAATCATTTTTGTTCAGTTTCCTGCGCTTAACGGGCAAAAATCTTCAAAAAAACAACATTATTTAAGTTTACACTCCTATTCTGCAAGGACGTTGAACTCGGCCCCAGAAGCAAAGTCCGCGCCATTCTGACTGGAGAGCGCCGTGAAGCGGAGATAACGGGCACGTTGCGGCTCAGGCAGCATCACCTTCTTCTCCTTTGACGAACCGTCAAACTCGCCTTCAGAGACAGGATCTGTCCAGGTCTGGCCGTCGGCACTCAACTGTACGCGATAACCCTTAATGTTGCCGTTGACACTTCCGTCCTGACGGGGCAGATAGACAAAGCCTTTTATAAGTTTCACCTCGCCGCAGTCGAAGTCAACCCAATGCGGATACTTCGGTACGGTGATGCTGTACATCGTGTGCCAAATGGTCGAAGGATCGCCATCCACAAGATTCTTGGCATAGTCGCCGCCTGGCCCTTCCTCGCTGCTTACATACACGACCTCGACAGGCACCTTCTCGATGCGACCGAAGGAAGCGGATGTCTGGATTTTCTCATTGCCGTCATACCACGCAGACACGGTTCCGCCCTCGCGCAGGTCAAATGGCTCTGTGTATCTGACCGCCTTGACCTTTTTGCCACTGCCCACCTTGTAACTAATGGGAAGGTCTGTGTCCGGATCGCCACAGATGGTGACTTTGCCCGCCTTGTCGCGATAGATTGCCACAGGGCAGAGCAAACGCCTCTTGGCTTGAGCACTTGCCGAGAGATCGTCGGTAACAGCAACAGGATGTATGGCAAGCGACATCTGATGCAGCGCGCCAAGCACCTGGTCTGGTTTCAACGGGCCGCCTTGACCGCAACTGTTGCCGCCAAGGCCGTTCACCTGGCAGTCCAGATGGAGATAAATGCCGTCGCTCTTCGGCAACTCGTGCGGATGAGCGGCAAGCGTCATCTGCAATGCACTCCAGGGCAGTGCCGAAGTGCTGATTGTGCCAAGTTGACTGACAAACTGAAGGCCACTGCCGTCCTTATCCTGCAATGCGCACCAACGCACATCCTCGCGATTGCCCATGCTCTGAGGCTTGGGGAACGGCACGAACTGCTCTCCGACGGTACTCTTGTAAAGGCCTATGAATGAGCCGGTCTTGCGGTCGTTGTAATTGTTCAAAGGACCGCGTCCGTAATAGGTGTATTGGTCGAACTGGCTTGGCAACTTCAACTCGTAGCCCAATCGGGGCAACGGCAAGTCGGGAGTGCCTGATATAATGCTGCTGGAAAGCACAACAACACCGTCAGGATAGACTTCATAAGTCTGTGTCGTCGTAAAGGAGCAAGGCTCGCCTTCGCCACTTGCCTCGTCCACACTCTCGTAAGGCTGTCCTGCCTTTCCCGCGCGACGCTTTGCACCTCCCTTGCCCTTTGCCTGGCTCACAACGGTATAGGTAATGAGCACGGAGCCGTCCGCCGTGTTGGTGACAACGGGATTGCCCTGCGCCTTGTGCTGCAAATCGTAAAGTCCCTGCTGGAACCATTGGTCTCTTGCCCAGTTGTCATTATCCACCGGAGCACGGAATGCCGACAACAGCAGCGGCGAATCCTCGAAGAGCGTCTTGCCTCCGTACTGCATTGCACAAAGGCTGCCGGTTGCATTGTCGAAGGTGACGAGGAAATTCTTGCCGCTTACCATGGTCTTTCCATCCTTGTTTGTCACGGCCGAGCTGCCTCGTTGCCAGTCGTTCACATCTTCAGAACTGTTCGCAAGGAACAACTGCTCTGCCATTTGCACGAAGCCCTTCTGCGCCCATGGCATATCATGTTTCAAGCGGAACTCCACATTCAGGAAGTACTCGCCAGGCGCACTCATCTCAACAGGGCAAGAGACACGAGCATCCATGCGAGGCAGAATATCCTCTGGGAAAGGACAAGGTTCTTCGGCCACTGTCTTACCATCCTTGACGAGGCAAGCCACAAGATTATAGTCGTCGGCCGTCATCGTCTCGAAATAGTTTTTGTTGAAGACAGTGAAGTCAACAATCGCCCTGCCTTCTGTCTCTTTTATTTCGTTCAATGTCACGGCAACATTCTGATAGACCTTCTTCACCTCATAGTACTGGGGTTTCGGGGTGAAGTCGGGCAGCAGGATTCCGTTCATGCAGAACATGCCGTCGTTGGGCCAGTCACCGTGGTCGCCGCCATAACCCATGTACTTGATGCCATCCTCTGTATAGGTGTCGATGGCTTGGTCAACCCAATCCCAAATGGCACCGCCGCAGAAGAAGTTCGTGCTCTCGATAGCCTCCCAGTAGTCAACAAGATTGCCCAAAGAATTACCCATGGAATGGGCATATTCAGAGATGTGATAAGGATACTTGATACCCTTGCCTGTCCCCTTCACAGCATAGCGCACCCAATCGACCGACGGGTATTGGTTGCTGCCCATATCTACAATGTTATTATTGCGCTCATACTGCACGGGGCGACTTGTGTCGAAACTTTTGATGGCATTATAGGCAGCCTTGAAATTATCGCCAGGACCTGCCTCGTTGCCCAAGCTCCAGATGACGATGCTGGGATGGTTCACGTTGGCATGAACCATCTCCATGTTCCTTGCAATGTGTGCGGCACGCCACTCTTTCGGATGCGAAAGACTTGCGTCACCATAATAATACTCATGGCTTTCTATGTTTGCCTCATCCTCAAGGTAAAGGCCATACTTGTCTGCAAGATAATAGAAGTAGGGATCGTTGCTGTAATGAGAAAGACGGACGTGGTTGATGTTGCCTCGCTTCATCAGCATCACCTCCTCCGTCATCTGCTCTCGTGTGATGGCATGGCCTGTCGAGGGGTTCGTCTCGTGACGGTTCACGCCCTTTAGCTTCACGGGCTGACCGTTGACATAGAAATAGCGGCCGGCCAGACCGAACTCATCATCGCCAGCTTTCGTGTCGCGTATCTCTACAGTTCGGATGCCGAAATAGGTGGAGGTGCAGTCAAGGAGATTGCCCTTCTTATCCTTCAATTCTGCCACAAGGACATAACGGCAAGGCGCTTCGGCACTCCAGAGGAGAGGATTGGAAATGTCCGTTGTGGTTTGTGCCAAGGCGGTCTGGCCTTTCGCTATCGGCACAACGTTCACCGATATCCTGCGCACAGAGTCTGCCGTCTCGTCGGAATAGAGCTTCACGGGATAGACGGTGTATGTCATCTTCAAGCCCTTCTGCATCTTCTCCGTGAGGTTGCAGAGTTTCCTGTCAATGCGGATAAAGGCCCTGTCGCTGCTCAGCTCCATTGTGCGCACAACGAGGTCGCCAATCTGCACTTTCGGCAGGGCGGTGAGGTATGTGCTGCGAATGATGCCAGGCAAACGGAACATGTCCTGTGCCTCAAGGAAAGAGCCGTCGCTGTTGCGATAGACTTCTACAGAGACCGTGTTCTCTCCCTCCTGAAGGAAGCTGCTTACGTCGAAGCGGGCCGTGTTGCGGCTGTTCTTGCTAAAGCCGACATAGCGGCCATTTATCCACAGATAGAAGAAACTGTCTACACCATCAAAATTGAGGATGACCTGACGGCCTTTCCACTCGGTAGGCACATTGAAGGTGCGGCGGTAAGAACCCACTTCGTTACGGTACTTGTAGGTTGTCCAGCGTTGGTCCATCGGTTCGCGCATCACACCCTGGCGCCAGTCGTCCTTCTTCACCTCATGGTAGAAGATGACGGGCTGGTTGACATAAATGGGTACGCCATACTTCATCTCGCCATGCTTGCCAAGCCCCTGCACATTCCAACAGCCAGGCACCTTGATATCGTCCCACCCCGAAACATCGTATGAGGTGTTGGCAAAACCATCGGGACGCAGGTCGGGATTGGCACTCCAATGGAACTTCCAAGTACCGTCGAGGCTCTGAAAGTATTTGCTGCCCTCTGGCAACACCTGACGGGCTGCATCAGCATCGGCAAAGGGGAAAATGTAAGCCCGTGGCTGCAGCTTGTTCAGAGAAAGCTTCTCCGGGCTTTGCCATTCCGTGCCATCCGGCATCGAAACTTGTCCGTAAAGGAAGCCATCAAGGGCATCATCTGCACTGGCACAAACGGCGAGTGCGAAAAAGAACAGGGTTGTAAGGATATTTTTCATAAGGCTAATGTTATGAGGCTAATAATGTCTATGAATAACTAATATAATTTTCTTTGCTTCTGCAGGTCTCTTTGGCAAAACGGCAGGCTGTGGCAATAAGGCGTTGCCAAGCATCACGGCCAAGGGTGGGAAGTTCTTCCGGCATGATATCGTCCCAAATAAGGGCACAGGCAAAGCCAGCATTGAAGCTATCACCTGCCCCCACTGTGCTCACGACATCATTAATGGATGGCGCCTGAAATTCATGGCAGTCCGTCGGAGTGCACACTATGATTTGCTTTGCACCTGCTGTGCAGATGAAAACCCTGCAATAGGGGCTGATATACATATTATATATATCGCGCGCGCCGCGCGAAGAGAACATCACCTCTAAATCATCGGCACTGCAGCGAACAATGGTGCTTTGTCGGAAGTTCTGCTGTATGACGGGAGTCAACGCCTCCAATTCGTCACTATGATTGCTACGGAAGTTAATATCATAATAAACAATGGCATTCGCTTGGTCTGCATTTTCCAGCATCTGCTTGATGAGCGGCCTCATGCCAGTACACGCAGCATAGTAGGAGCCATAAAGCATCACATCACCCTTTGACATTTCAGGCAACGTCCACGAGGAAGCTACATGCGGCGGCTCCTTGTAAAAAGAATAAGTGGCATCGCCATTCTCTCCGAGGAAAGCCAGACTGATGGCACTTTTCTCACCCTGCCTTAATTGAAAATGCTCTGTGCCTACACCGTTAGAGCGCAAGAAGTCCAGCGTCTGCCGCCCCACATTGTCTGCACCGGTATAGCCTACAAACGTACACGGCACACCAGATCGCCCCACGCTGATGATGCTGTTGAAACTGCTACCGCCATGCACTGCCGCCTCGGGCTGTCCATTGCGAAAAAGGATGTCAAGGATGGTCTCGCCCACCCCAACTACTTTCCTCGTGTTTTCCATTAACTATACTTACAGAGCACAAATATACGAAAAAAACACTATTCACAAAAAAGTCAATGCACTTTTCTCCTCTGTGGGCAAATTATCTGACAGTTCCGTCCGTTGCTTGCTTTAGTGTGAGAGGAACATAAACCATATTGTAGATGTAGGGTTCCTCTTCATAGAAGAAGGCTATGCGCCCATCCTTCTGCAGGCACATGGTGGAATAGGCAGAACGTTTGTGGCTGACCTGTAAGCCTTCTTTCCATCCCTCGGCAAAGGTGGCGGAAGTATAGCTCTTGCCCTCCTCCAAGACCTTATAGAAGATGGTCACGTCGGCTCGTGTGTCGGCCTTCGGAAGGCTTTGCAGAGCGACATAGCAAAGCTTGCCATCGGAAATGCGGCGGCCACGGACGATGAGTATTTCACCATTACAGCTATTGGCACCGACCTTGATGCCTGTCGGAACATCGTGGCTGTTGACGGGTTTGTCCCATGAACCTTCCGTTTTGCTACCTTCGGCAAAAGTCCAGATGTTGAATGTGCGGCCATACCATTTCCTGCCACTCAGGACAATCTGGCCGCTGGGCAGTTCCTCCACCTTCGGCTCGTCACTGTCTGGAGCCGGTTGGAATGCGGGATTGCCACCCAACAACTGCCAAGTCGTGCCCATGTCATCGCTATAGACGACGTATGCACCCTTCAATCCTGTGCCTCTAAGCAGCAAGGAAGCATATAGGCGATAGTATTTGCCTACCTTCGTGATGCGGCTTTGCAGTATTTTACCACTTCCGAAGAAGCCCGCCCAAGCAAAAACACCCGTTCCATCGTCGTCCTTGCCTGTCTGGAACAATGCTCCCTCCTTACCCCAGAACTGCATCGTAATGTCTTCCGGCGCACTCCAGGTGTGTCCGCCGTCTGTGGTTATCTGCCTTGCTATGAAGGGCCGATTGGTAGCAGTGGCGTATGGATAGATACATTTCCCACTGACAGTAATAAGGACTCCGCGTTTGCTTTCGCGGTCAAAGCACAAGGCTGGGTCGCCAAAGCCTACGCCAAAGACATTCTCATTCCCACCCATTCCATCGGCTATTTTGGTTTCAGGCGACCACGTCCTTCCGTTGTTCTTTGAGATGCGCATTACCTGATCGACCTCTCCAAAACCGATATCGAAGCCACAGACACGATAATCATAGACAGCCACCAACTCCCCTTTGCGGTTCTTGGCAATGGCGGGTATGCGATAGACGTCACGTGTACTGTCGTTGCTGTTGGCCAGGATTTGCACTCCGTCAAGCGGCTGGTCCTGAGCCAGAACATTCAACGGCATAAGCAGAAGCAGAAAGAGGAGCTTCGCACAGCAATCCTTGTTGCCGCAATCGCAACAACTGCACTTGTTACCCCCATGAAGATAACGGTAAATAACGAAAGCCGCCACAACCAACACAGCGGCAAGAAGGATGATACTTTGTGTGTTCATAGTATAATTTTTAATTCTTCATTCTTAATTTACTATCAGGTGTACGAAGAATGCCACAACCCAGGCGATGCAGCACTGCCCCACCATGATGAACAGCATCCAACGGGTACCAAGCTCACGACGAATGGTTGCCATCGTTGCCATGCAAGGGGTATAGAGCAAGCAGAAGACAAGCAGCGTGTAAGCTACACCTGGCGTAAAGACATCCGTCATGGGCACACCCGCAAAGAGCGTGCTGAGTGTGCTCACTACCGTTTCCTTCGCCAACACGCCGCTGACGAGCGATGTCACGACACGCCAGTCGCCGCAGCCAAGCGGCTCGAAGATAGGGGCTACAAGGCTTGAAATCTGTGCCAACATGCTTTGCGAAGCCGCTGTGTCAGCCACCATCTGTAAACGGAAATCGAAGGTTTGCAAAAACCAAATGACGATGCTTGCAAGGAAGATGACCGTGAAGGCCCGGAAAAGGAAGTCTCTGGCTTTGTCCCACAGCAAATGCCATACGTTCATCATGGCTGGCATCCGATAGTTGGGCAGTTCCATGACAAAGGGCACAGCTTCACCTCGGAACAAGGTGTGCTTCAAGAAAAGCGAAACGATTATAGCCATTAAAATGCCTATCACATAGAGCGACATCATCACCCACGCCGCCTTTCTCGGAAAGAAAGCCGCGGCAAAGAATGCATAGATGGGAATCTTTGCCGTGCAGGACATGAAGGGCGTAAGCAGAATGGTTAGCCTGCGGTCGCGCTCACTGGGAAGTGTACGGCTTGCCATAATGCCTGGTACCGAGCAGCCAAACCCAATGAGCAAAGGCACTATGCTGCGACCGGAAAGTCCCAAGCCTCTGAGCAGTTTGTCCATCACAAAGGCGATACGAGCCATGTAGCCTGTATCCTCAAGCATACTGAGGAAGAAAAACAGGCACACAATAAGCGGAAGGAAAACAAGCACGGTGCCGACACCGGAATAGATGCCGTCAATGATAAGCGAATGTATGGGCGGTGCTATATTCCACTGCGTCAGGAGTTCGTCGGAAAAAGCGGTAAAGTGGTCGATGCCCATTTGAAAGAGGTCTTGAAGCCAAGCGCCTATCGTATTGAAAGTAAGATAAAAGACCGCACCCATAATGAGCAGGAAGGCAGGGATGGCCGTGTAACGGCCTGTCAGGACCTTGTCGATGCAGATGCTTCGCAGATGCTCATTGCTCTCTTCGGGACGCACGACGGTCTGCTGGCAGACCTGCAGAATGAAACGGAAGCGCATGTCAGCAAGTGCGGCACAGCGGTCGAGACCGCGCTCCTCCTCCATTTGGCGGATGATGTGCTCGATGGTTTCGCGCTCGTTCTGCGTCAGTTTTAGGGCTTCGGTCGCAAATTTGTCACCTTCTATCAATTTGCTTGCAGCAAAGCGGACAGGGATGTCGGCGGCTTGGGCGTGGTCCTCAATAAAGTGCATGATGGCATGAAGGCAACGATGTACGGCACCACCTTGTTCCGTGGGGCTACAGAAGTCCTGACGCGCCGGACCCTCTTTGTAGCGGGCCACATGAATGGCATGGTGCACCACCTCGTCCACGCCCTCGTTCTTCATAGCGCTGATGGGGATGACGGGAATGCCGAGCAACTTTTCCATTCGGTTGATACGCACCGTTCCGCCATTGGCTTCCACCTCGTCCATCATATTAAGCGCCAGCACCATTGGGATGCCAAGCTCCATCAGTTGCATGGTGAGATAGAGGTTGCGCTCTATGTTTGTGGCATCAACGATATTGATGATGCCGCTCGGCTTGTTCTCAAGGATAAAACGTCGGCTGATGACCTCCTCGCTCGTGTATGGACTCAAACTGTAGATACCTGGCAGGTCGGTAACGATAGCATCGGGATGACCTTTGACGATGCCGTCTTTGCGGTCAATGGTAACACCGGGGAAGTTACCAACATGCTGCTTGCTGCCTGTCAATTGATTGAAAAGCGTTGTCTTTCCGCTGTTCTGATTGCCAACAAGGGCAAAATAGAGATGGCCTTTTATTGCCGATGAAACGGGGTGAAATACGTCCTCTTCATGGTAGCGGCCTTCCTCACCGAAGCCAGGATGCAGCACACCTCCAACCTCCCCCCAAGGAGGGAGGCTTTCTTTGTCGCGCCGCTTTCTCCCCTCCTCCTCGGGGGTGTGGCTGGGGGAGGGGGCTATTTCAATCTGCTCCGCGTCCGCGAGCCTCAAGGTCAGTTCGTAGCCATGAATGCGAAGTTCCATCGGGTCTCCCAAAGGTGCGAACTTCTGCAGCGTAACCTGTGTTCCAGGTATCATTCCCATGTCAAGGAAGTGTTGCCGAAGTGCGCCCTCGCCTCCTACCTTGAGGATAGTTGCCGACTGGCCTTTATTGAGTTCTCTTAGCGTCATCTTGTCTGACTTATGACCTTTTTGCTTTGCAAATATATAAAAAAAGAAGCATATCGCAAACAGCCATATGCTCCTTAATAATAAAATTACCTAAAAATGATGAAGCCGTACCTATTCTTCATCCTTGACAGGTTCCTCTGGTGTCTCTTCTTTCTTCTTAGCAAGATATTCTGGCAGAGCCATACCTGCCTGGTCGAAGAGTTCTGCAAGAGGAGGCACGCTCTTCATCAACCCGGCGAGGAAGTTGGCAGTACTTGTCTTGCCGTCGCCGGCTCCACCGCCATTGTCCCAAACTGTCACCTTGTCGATGTTGATGCCCTTGATGGCCTCGACTTGTGTCTTCACCAGTTCGGGGAGTTTCTCCAAGAGCAACAGGGTGTAAGCCTTCGTCGCGTCGCCTCCGGCTGCCTGTATCATCTTGTCGTAGCCTTCGGCCTGCTTGGTCAGGATTTGGAAGAGGCCTTTTGCCTCGGCCTCCATCTTGGCATAGATGGCATCTGCCTCACCCTTGGCATTGACGCGCTTCTGCTCAGCCTCAGCCTCGGCCTCGATGACAATACGCTTCTTCTCTATCTCCTGTGCCACGATGACATTGGCCTGCTGGCTGGCACGCTCCCGCTCGGCACGGGCATTTTCGGCCTTCTGCTCTGCGGCGTAAGCCTCTTCGAGAGCCTGGGCACTGGCAACCTTCTCGGCTGCGGTAGCCTTACGCTGAGCCTCGGCCTCGCGTTCACGGCGGACAGCATCGGAGTTGGCAATCGCTATCTTGGCTTCGTTCTCACCCTTCACAGCCTCTGCATTGGCAGCAGCAGTACGGATACGTGTCTCGCGGACAGCCTCTGCCTTACCAATCTCACCCATCTTCTCTTGCTCTGCCACGCGCACCTTGGCCTCGTTGATGGCCTTGGCTGCGGCTTCCTGTCCGAGTGCCTCGATGTAGCCGCTCTCGTCCTTGATGTCGGTCACATTCACGTTGATAAGCTTCAAACCTATCTTCTTGAGTTCTACCTCCACGTTAGCGGTAATGGCCTCAAGGAACTTGTCGCGGTCGGAGTTAAGCTCTTCTATGCTCATGGTGGCAATAACCAGACGCAATTGGCCGAAGAGGATGTCGCGGGCCATCTCCTGAATCTGGTTGGCACTCTGACCAAGGAGACGCTCGGCGGCGGCGTTCATATATTCGGGGTCGGTGCTGATGCCGACGGTGAAGCGGCAAGGCACATCCACGCGGATGTTTTGGCGGGAAAGGGCATTGGTCAGGTTGGCATCAATGCCGATGGGCGTAAGGCTCATGTAGGCATAGTCCTGAATAACAGGCCAGACGAAAGCACCGCCTCCATGAACACAATTGGCAGATTTCTTGGCACCGTTGCCACTACCATAGATGACAAGAATTTTGTCTGCCGGGCACTTCCTGTAGCGATTGGCAAGGAAGGCGACAATTGCGACGAACAGAATGGCGCCCACCACAATTAGAGTTAAGGGATCTTCAAACATAATGAATTCTGTTTTATAGTTATTTCGTATTGACTTTCTGTTTATGCGGGTTCTACCTCAAGCACTTTCTTGTCTATGACGCGCAGCACGCGCACCTTGGTGCCAGAAGATATCTGCGCTCCTGCTGTACGGGCATCCAGTTCCTGCACAGAGCCGTTGAAACTGATTTGCACCTTTCCCATGCCCTGCCTGTTTGCCGGAATGCGCAAATAGACATCACATACCCTTCCAACAGAGTCATTGATGTCGAAGGCACCGTTGCTCTGCAACTTCATCATCTGGCGGAACAGGAACAGGAAGATGGCGACAAAAACACATCCCACCATCACGGCTGCGGCACAAAGAAGGCCACGGTTTGGGATGGTGTTCCACAAGCTGACACCTGCCCAGCCGAATCCCAGCAGGAAGTAGAAGACGTTACGGATAGAGAGCAAATGCATGGCACCTGCATGATCCAAACTGTCTGCATCCACATCGGTGTCGGCATCAAAGCTGGCATCCACATCGCCCGTATCCACGTCGCCTGTACCGATAAAGGACAGCATGGTCTGGATGAGCACAACAATAGAAGCGAAAATCGCAATTCCCCAGTACATCTTTAGGGCAGGATCTAATTGGTTGAACCATTCTGACAGAACATTCATAAGCGTTTCGTTTTGTGTTTTTACATACTATCTATGCCACAAAGATACGCTTTTTTGCGTTATTATTATACAAAACGCGGCATGTATGCTTGGTTTTTATATCTTTTTTGTATGTTTGCAAATCAAAAATGACAAAAAGCACAAGTAGTATGGCACAACATCCTTTGTCTAAATTCCGCTTTTGCCCCCTTTGCGGCTCCAAAAGATTTATAGAAAACAACTTCAAAAGCAAACGTTGCGAGGATTGCGGCTTTGTATATTACTTCAACCCAAGTTCCTCGACTGTGGCGGTGATTGTGAACGAAGCCAATGAACTGTTGGTTGTGAGAAGGGCTAAAGAACCAGCTAAGGGGACGCTCGACTTGCCAGGTGGCTTTTGCGACTGCCATGAGACGGCCGAGGAAGGCGTAAAGCGGGAGGTCAGAGAGGAGACAGGGCTTTGCGTGGACAGCACAACGTTTCTTTTCTCCATTCCCAATATCTATCCCTACGGCGGACTGGACATCCATACCATTGACATGTTTTTCCTTTGTCGGGTGGCCGATACAAGGGGAGTCAAAGCGATGGACGATGCCGGAGAAGCGATTTGGATACCTTGGCAAGAGGTCAAGCCGGAAGACTTCGGACTGAAGTCCATCAGTCAGGGCGTTTCCCGTCTGTTGCAGATGCACGTTGAGGACTTGGCCAACGTCCGCTGAGCCAAGGAACTCTTTCAACATAAGGCACAAGCCAGGCACAGAGGCAGAAGATGACAGGCAGGAGGATGAGCACATCGTCCACTCTTCCGTAGATGCTCCTGCCAAAGGAAAGGTGCGTGAACTTGTAGAAGTAAAGCATCGGATAGTGCGAGATGAAGAAGACCATACTGTGCTCTCCGATGAAGCACAGCAAGGGGATTCGTGGCACTTGAAGCGTCAAAAGCACGCCTGCCAAACCGCAAAGTATCAAGGTGGCATTCACGACTGCCATCAAAGCATTGCCCGTGAAGACGTTCTGGCTCATATTGTAAGTGCCTGGCGACACAAAGCCCAAGACGACAAAGGCCGCCACCATCAGCCACGAAGCAGCCATCACCTGCTGATTGCCGAACCTCTGCATCACCCATCGCCACAATCTGCCAAGATAGAAGAAGTAACAGGCAATGAAGGCGTTGCCGAGGCTCATCGGCACGTTATTTCCTGTGCTGTATGCCCAATAACTCACAGCGGGAAAGAGGATTGTGAGCCAGCAGAGATGCTTCACCTTGTCGATGTACCGCACCATCATATAGACGGTGAAGAACGAGAAGAGGAACCAGATGGGCGAATTGCCATAGAAGCCGCTCTTCATCCAGACATGGCTCCATTCCAACGGCTCGACGAACTTCTTGTAGCGGCTGGCAAGAGGGAAATAGAAGCTGAAATAGACGATGGCACCGATGATGCCGCTCATCAGATAGGGCACGAGCAGACGCTTCGAGCGGTCGCGAAGGTAGTCAAGGTCTGTGCCGGCCGAAGTGCCTTTGTTGAAATAGCCGGCCTTGAAGAAGAAGAAACTCATAAAGAAGAAGCTCCAGCGCATCACTTCGAGCCACCATTCCTGCTTGTCCTGTCCGCAGAAAGACATGATATGCAGCGTCACCATCCGGATGATGCAGATACCGCAAAGGATGTCGAAAGCGTGGTTTCTTTTCTTCAGTTCATTGTTCATAGTCCTTAGTTCTTAGTTAGGAAAGACGAGTTCTGCAGGTCGGTGGCTGACTTTCATTTCATCGGGAACGTCCTTTATGACCTTGCCGTAGTGGTTGTTGAGGTAAAGCAGGAGGTCTTTGGGAGCGCAGACCTGCAAAGGTCCGAGTGTGACGGTCTGAGCCTGCTTGATGTCTTCGACGGGAACGCGCTCGCTCTTTGTGATGATGTTCTTCACCACCTGCCCCCTGCTCCTTGCTCCTTGCCCCTTGCCCCCATTGAAAGCCGTCTGCACCCTATACATTATATTATATATCGTGCGTTTGCTGAGCAACGTCACCAGTATTCTTGTAAAGAAGCAAGGCAGCCAGCCTCTCGGACGAGGCTCCGGGATGTCGCACTTGCCGCAATGCTTCCACTGCCATATCTCTTTGGCAATGAAGAGGCCATTGAAGAAGAAGAGCACCTTGTGTTGCAGCCTTTCGAGCCACTTCTGTTTGGGAATCTTGTCGAAGGGAAAGATGTCAACATAGATACCCTGGTGCATCTTGATATGCATGAACGTAGATTCCGAAAAACGCGAACCATTCATGCGGACCTTCATAAAGAAGAAAGGCGTGTGCGGCTCTGTCTCTGGCGTTTGCAGGAAGAAGCGGTCGCCAAGTTCCTTTTGCGCAACCTTGGCAAAACGCTCGTAGTCGGGACGCATCATGCCCACATCGACATCATCGTCCCAAGGCAGAATCTTTTGCCAGAAGTAAGCGCCAACAGCCGTCCCCCCCGTCACGAAGTAACGGATGCCATGCTTTTTGCAAATGCGATCCACCTCTGCCAGCGTCTCATAGAGCGCTTCCTGCAACCGTTCAAGTTCTTCCTTGCTATAATTCATAATTCACAATTCTTAATCCATAATCCTTAATTGATTCTCCTTGCATTTCGGTGGTTTGCTTTTCGCTTCTTTAATTATGAATTGAGAATTATGAATTATGAATTAAAGGGGCCACTTTCTTCGTTCCCAAGGCATTCATGTATTCCATGTCGCCAGCCCCTTCCCACGTGTCGGTCTTGGCACTGAGGTTGTCGATGTGGCTTACGACGATGGCTTCTTGGGTGCAGGGAACGACGGGACTTCCGAACTCGCGGACACCATGATGAGCCAGGACACAATGCACGATGCGCTTCGTCTCTTCCTTGTCGAAGCCCTTACTCTCGAGGATGTTCTGCAACCAATGGGCGCCGATATAGATGTGTCCGAGCAGGTACATGTCCGGTTGGGCCTCGCCCTGTTTGCTGTACTCATTCATCTTGCCGCAGTCGTGGAAGAGGATGGCGAGGATGCAATGCTCCACCTTCACCTCGTAGGGCAGGCAAGGATAGAGTCCGTCGAGCATCCTGAGCATCTGGTGTGTGTGGTTCAGCAAGCCGCCGGGGTAGGCATGATGCATGGCTGTGGCAGCAGGATAGAGGCTGAAGGGCTGATAGAACCTATCGGCAAACTCCTCGATGACAGCCATCAAGTCTTTGTCCGAGCAATAGCTGAGCAGATGCCGGATTGTATCGTCCCAGACATCGCGACGTATTGGCCGAGGCAAGAGGTTGTAGAGCGGATGGTCGAGGAGTGGCTCGCCCATTGCCTTGAGGTCGCGGAAGTCGCACGACTTCTTGCCGTCGTTGTCCTTCATGTTATAGAAGACGACCAGCCCGCCCACTTGCGGCTCAGCCGTCGGCGGCATGTCCCAAACCGCCACATTGATGGTCTCTGTCAGGTTCGCCACCTTGAGCGAAGCATAAGGCGCCCCGGTCTTTGTCGTCCCGTTGCTGCGGCTGATGACGAGGTATTCTTTATTGTTCATCGTGTTATTTACCATTTAATCATTTACCATTTATCATTTGTTTTTAATGGCCTTTCCCTTCGCAAAGGTACAAAAAAATATGCATTGGCAAGTCCTATAAGCAGCAGATTAGAAAATAATCTGCTTTTTTTGTGTGCTGTAACGAAATAATCGCTAACTTTGCAGATGAAAGGGCATGAAATGCACCATAATGGTTGCAAACGAACCTTCAGCGGAGGGAAGCCTTATCAAATCTTATTGAAAAGCATTTGCTATTATTTCGCGTTAAGCCAAAATGCCCAGGAAACAGTTTGGAATAAGAAACGCTCCGAAGTAATAGAGATTGTGGGTGCAGGAATAATGCATCCCATTCCAGTCGATGTATAGCAATGCATTTACGCCATTGGCGTGATGCATTCTTATAGACTGGATGGGGTTCCTATTCCTGGGCATGCCCCAAAGCTTAACGCATAAGAAGCATCACGCTTTCTTTATGCGTCAGCGATTGATAGTCGATGCAATAACTTAAAACAACTATCAATCGCTATGGCAAACGAAACCTTATCCAAAGCAAAAGAAGCGAAGAACGATGAGTTCTACACCCAGTACCACGACATAGAGCGTGAGGTGGAAGCATACCTTGAGTACGACCCCAATGTGTTTCGGGGCAAGACGGTGCTGCTTCCTTGCGACGACCCTGAATGGAGCAACTTCACCCGCTACTTTGCGCAGAACTTCGAGCGACTGGGCTTGAAGAAGTTGATAAGCACAAGCTATGCAGTGGAATCAAAGAAGATAAAGGAATGGCAGCCCACGCTCTTTGAGACCGAAAGTCCTTACTTTGATGCAGACAAAAGCCGAACCAATGGCAAGATATTTGTGCTTGATGAGGACATCAATGGTGACGGTCGCTTCAATATCAACGACCTGCAATGGTCATATCTTGAAGGGGACGGCGACTTTCGTAGCGCTGAAGTAAAGGTTCTCAGAGATGAAGCGGACATTATCGTGACCAATCCGCCTTTCTCTTTGTTCCGAGAGTTCTTGGCTTGGATTGTAGAGGCAGAGAAGAAGTTCATTTTGATTGCAAACAAGAACTGCATTACATATAAAGAGGTGTTCCCTTTAATCAAACAAAATAAACTATGGGTTGGAAAAACGCCAATGAGTGAAGACCTCTTGTTTGAAATACCTAAAGCTTTTGTGCAAGATTTCCTAAATAACGGAAAAGAAGGGAGTAAGTACAAGATTGTTGATGGCAAGGTGCTTGGTCGTTCCACAAGCATTTGGATGACTAACATTGAACATGGTCGCCGCCACCAGCCCTTGCAACTGATGACGATGGCTGACAACCTGAAGTTCAGCAAGCACAAAGAGATAAAAGGAAGGACAGGGTACGACCATTATGACAATTACGATGCGATTGAAGTACCATATACCGATGCCATACCAAGCGACTATGAAGGAGCAATGGGTGTCCCTGTCTCTTTCCTCGACAAGTACTGTCCCGAGCAGTTCGAGATAATAAACGCAAATGAATACAGGCGGAGTGCTTCGGTACCTATTAAGCCTCATGGCTTGATAAAGGACAAAGATGGTGCAATAAACGGGAAACCAACTTATGCAAGAATCCTTATCCGCAAGAAACAATAACATATATAACGTATGGAAGCAAAACTTAGAACCTACACCGTAGGCGAAGTCTGCGACGGCTTTGTCTATAACGAACTTGAAGGCAAAGGGCTTTACGGCCTTTCGGGGCGCCTTACCATTCAGCCGGAGTATCAGCGCAACTACATCTATGCCGACGGCAAGAAGGATGTGGCTGTCGTGCAATCGGCATTGCATCATTATCCCTTGGGAGTGTTCTACTTCAACATGACAGGCGGGAATCGCTGCGAAGTGCTCGACGGTCAGCAACGTATCACTTCCCTGGGGCGCTTCGTGACAGGCAAACTGGCCATCATCGATGACAATGGCATCCCACAATACTTCAGCAGCCTCTCGACAGAGTTGCAGGAGCGCATCCTTAAGACGCCGCTGCTGGTATATGAGTGCGAAGGTACAGAGGACGAGATACGCAAATGGTTCGAGACGGTCAACATTGCTGGCGTGCCTCTGAACCATCAGGAGCTGCTCAATGCCGTCTATTCCGGTGAGTTCGTCACGCTGGCAAAGGCAGAGTTCAGCAATTCACAGAACGCCAACGTACAGAAGTGGAGCCACTTTATCAACGGAGCCGTCAACAGGCAAGACTATTTGGAGCGGGCTTTGGAATGGGTAAGCAAAGACCACATTAAGGAATACATGAGCCAACATCGGCACGATGCAGACATCAGCGAAATGAAGACGTACTTCAATTGCGTCATCGATTGGATAGGTTCCGTGTTCATCGAAGTGGAGAGCGAAATGCGAGGCTTGGAATGGGGAAGGCTCTATGAGACGTATCACAACAAAGCCTACAACCCTGCGGAAGTAAAGCAACAGGTGAACAAGCTGTACGGCGACCCATACGTCAAGAACCGCAAAGGCGTGTTCGAGTACATACTTGGCGGTTGCAAGGACAAGAGGCTGCTGGACATCCGCATCTTCGACGAAGCAACCAAGCGCAAAGTCTATCAAAGGCAAACAGCCGAGGCGGCACTCAACGACACGAGCAACTGCCCGCTATGCGCCATGGGACACGAAGCCAACCGAAAGAAGATGTGGAAGCTCGCCGAAATGGACGCCGACCATGTCACCGCGTGGAGCAAAGGCGGCGAGACAAGCATCGAGAACTGCCAGATGCTCTGCAAGACACACAACAGGGCAAAAGGAAACAGATAAGTTTTAGTAAAACAAGGCAGTTTGTGATAATCTTTTTGTATCTTTGCAGGCAGAAAGGAGACAAATCACATGCTTGATGCCTACCTCTAAAGACGAACTGCTGCGCAGAGGATTAACGCCCCATGAGATTCAGCACAACCAGCACCGGCGGGCAGAATGGCAGGACTATGGCGGCACAGGCCTGTATATGATAACCCTTTGCATCGAAGGGCGGCATCCCCTCTTCGGCCACCTCGACGGCAATATCAGCGCAAAGCGCGGACAGGCAGATTTCCCGCATATTGTCCTCAGCCCTCTTGGGCGCACCATCCTCGAAACGGAACTGCCGAAGATTCACCGCTTCTATCCCCAGATAGAGGTGTGGCAGGCCGCGATTATGCCCGACCACCTGCACCTCCTGCTCTATGTGGCAAAGCCTTTGCCGGAAGGGAAGAGACTGGGAGATATTATCCGCAGCTTCAAAGGAGGATGCAGCCGCGCCTGGTGGGGAGGGGGGAAAGGGACCGCAAGGGAAACCGCGCAAGAGACCGCGCAAGAGACCGCGCTAAAAAGCGCGGGAACAACAGCGGGGACAGCGGCGGGGACAGCGGCGGGGGTTCCCGTGCTTTCAAGCGCGGTCACGGGTGCGGCCAAGCGCGCTTCGCTTTTCGAGGCGGGCTATCACGACCGCATCATCAAGCGACCGGGAATGCTTGACAACATCAAGCGCTACATGAGCGACAACCCTCTCCGTGCCTTGATGCGGCGGCAGCTGCCGCGCCTGATGGAGCGCCGCCTGCACTTGCGCATCGGGGCGCATGACTACGCTGCCTACGGAGCCTTATTCCTGCTGAAACGGGCTGAGAAGGTGCAGGTGTTCTTCCATCGCCGTGATACAGCCACAGGCCTCCCCACTGAACAAACAGAGGCTTACAAGCACGAGCGTGAGCGCCTGCTGGCAGAAGCACGCGAGGGCGTTGTGCTTGTCTCGCCCGCCATCTCAAAGGGAGAGAAGCTGGTTATCGATACGGCTATCGAAGAGCACCTGCCTGTGATACATCTGCAAAAGGAACCCATCGCGCAGTACTGGAAGCCGGAGCTTCGCCGTTTCGAAGCCTGTGCCCGCGGTTCATTGCTGATTCTTGCGCCTTGGGGACAGGACGATGCGCCTTCTTCAGATTATTCCCGATTTCATCGGATAAATGACCTTGCTTCCGACATCTGCACTAATACAGACGCACTTCTTCTAAATATCTCCGACTATAAAACATAAAAGAACTATGGCTGATGACAAATTCTACATGAAACAAGCCCTTGCGGAGGCAAACGAGGCCTATCGGCAGGGCGAGATTCCCATTGGGGCTGTTGTGGTTTGCAGGGAGAAAATTATTGCCAAGAGCCACAACCTGACGGAACTTCTGCACGATGTCACCGCACATGCCGAGATGCAGGCCATCACCTCGGCGGCGGAGCATCTTGGCGGCAAGTACCTCAGCGACTGCACGCTCTATGTGACGGTGGAGCCTTGCGTGATGTGCGCCGGTGCCTTAGGATGGTCGCAGATAAGCCGCATCGTCTATGGCGCACCCGATGAAAAAAGAGGCTACAGCCGCTTTGCTCCAAAGGCTCTCCATCCCCGTACCGAGGTTGTTTCTGGTGTGATGGCCGAGGAATGCACCGAACTCATGCAACGCTTCTTTCAGGAAAGAAGATAGGGCGCTTCCTTTCACAAAATTCAACACGCAAAAGAACAAAACGCCACCTGTCGCATTCTTTGCTCCTACATGTAGAAGCAATGGCTTCTTCATGTATAAGCAATTGCTTGTACATGTACAAGCAATGAAAACGGTTAGGCACCTTCGGACAAAAGGCACGCGGAATAGACTTCCACTGCGTGCCTGATTTCGTCAAATTCCACGAATTCATCGGCAGAATGGCTGCGGCTGCTCTGCCCAGGTCCTATCTTCAGGCTGGGGAAAGGCATAAGGGCCTGGTCGCTGAGGGTGGGCGAACCGAATGGCTTGCCGCCAAGCGCAATGATTCTCTGAACGAGGGGATGATTTTCGTCGATGCCCGATGAACCGAGACGAGTGCTGCGAGCCTTCACTTCCGACTTAACATTTTTGACGATTTCATCGAGAATTTCGCCGTTTGAATACAGTTCATTCGAGCGGACATCCACGGTGAAGGTGCAAGTGTCGGGAACGACATTGTGCTGCGTGCCGGCATTCACGATGGTCACAGTCATTTTGACAGGACCGAGCAAAGGCGACACCTTCTCCCACTTATAGTTGCGGAACCACTCGATGTCCTCGATGGCATGGTAGATGGCGTTGTCGCCCTCGTCGCGGGCGGCATGGCCGGCTTTGCCATGAGCCGTGACGTCGAGCACCATCAGCCCTTTCTCAGCGATGGCAGGCTGCATCCCTGTCGGCTCACCGACCAAAGCGACATCTATCTTCGGAAGCAAGGGGAGGACGCTTTCTATGCCGCCCTTACCACTGATCTCCTCTTCTGCGCTTGCCAGGAAGACGAGGTTAGGCCCTCTCCCAACCTCCCCAAAAGGGGAGGGGACTTTTGTCAAGGCGGCGAAGACATGAAGCAGACAGACCAGGCTGGCACCGTCGTCGTTGCTGCCGAGGCCGTAGATGCGATTGCCTTCCCGCGTCGCCTTGAAAGGGTTGCGCTGCCAACCCGCCACGGGCTTGACGGTGTCGATGTGGGCATTCAGCAGAAGTATCGGCTTTTTCTCGTCGAAGTTCGGAGCGACCGACCATAGGTTATTGCCCTGACGCTTCACCTCCAGCCCAAGCTCGCCTTTCATATAGTCTTCGAGCAGGTCGGCGGCAGCCGTCTCTTCCCTGCTGATGCGCGGCACCTCTATGAGCCTGCAAAGCAGCTCCACGGCCCTCTCTGTTATCTTTTCATTGACCATTGAACATTGACCATTGAACATTTTACAATGCAAAGATACGCAAAATTGACAAATAATTCTTCACTCTTCACTCTTAATTCTTAATTTATTCGTATCTTTGTGGTATCAAAGCTATAGAATAGCCATGCAGAACCCCAGTCCACTACCCTCGCTCATACAGAGCCAGGCCACTAAATACGGCGACAGAGCCGCCATGCTGTACCGTGACGACGAGCAGCAGACGTGGAAAGAAATCTCGTGGAACACCTTCGCACAGACCGTGAGCCGTGTCTCGGCATCGCTTCTGGAACTGGGTGTCGGCGTACAGGAGAACATCGCCGTCTTTTCGCAGAACATGCCGGAGTGCATGTGTGTCGATTTCGGTGCCTACGGCATCAGGGCCGTCACCATTCCTTTCTACGCCACAGCCAGCGAGATGCAGGTCAAGTACATGGTCAGCGATGCCAAGATACGCTACATCTTCGTAGGCGAGCAGTACCAGTATGACACGGCCTACCGCATCCTCAAGATTGAACATTCCATGCGGAAGCTCATCATCTTCGACACATCTGTAAAAAAGGACGCTCAGGACAATGTAAGCCTCTATTTCGACGAGTTTCTGGCCTTGGGCGACGGCAAAGACCATCGCGAAGAGATTGCCCGGCTCACAGAGGAAGTCGATGAGGACGACCTGGCGAACATCCTCTATACGAGCGGCACGACAGGCATCAGCAAGGGGGTAATGCTGACGCACCGCATGTACAATGCGGCCTTCCGAGGCCATGTGGGAGCCTTGCCGCTCTCGGACAACGACCTCATTATGAACTTCCTGCCCTTCACCCATGTCTTCGAGCGCGGCTGGTCATACCTCTGCATCAAGACAGGTTGCACACTGGCCGTCAACCGCCGCCCCGCAGACATCCTGCAAAGCCTCCGCGAAGTGCACCCGACCTGTATGTGCGCCGTGCCCCGCTTCTGGGAAAAGGTCTATAGCGGTGTGCAGGAGAAGATAAACAACGCCTCGCCCATCCAACGGCGGATGCTCGAGGATGCCCTAAGAGTGGGCAAAGAGTACAACGTCAAGTACAAAATGCGGGGACTCGTGCCGCCCCTGGCACTCAAGATGCGCTATCTCTTCTACGAAAAGACGGTCATTTCGCTGATGCTCAAGACGCTCGGCCTGGAACGCCATAACTTCTTCCCCACAGCCGGAGCCGCCATCCCGCCTGTCATCGAGGAGTTCGTGCGCTCGGCAGGCATACTGATGATTACGGGCTACGGACTTACCGAGAGCACCGCCACCGTCTCTTGCGACCGCTGGAACAAGCCCATCACGCTCGGCTCTATCGGACGGCCGCTCGACGGCGTGCAGGTCAAGTTCGGCGAGAACAACGAAATCCTGCTCAAGGGCGACACCATCACCAAAGGCTACTACCGCAAGGCGGAGATCACGGCAATGGCTATCGACGAGGACGGCTGGTTCCATACGGGCGATGCCGGCTACATGCAGAACGGCGAACTCTTTATGACGGAACGCATCAAGGACCTCTTCAAGACGAGCAACGGCAAGTACATCGCCCCGCAAATGCTTGAATCGAAGTTCTGCGTGGACCGCTACATCGACCAAATCGTCATCATCGCCGACCAGCACAAGTTCGTCTCGGCCCTTGTCATCCCAGAATACAAGCTGCTCGAAGAACTCGCCAAGAAGCGCGGCATCGCCTATGGCAGTCGTGCCGAACTCTGTACGAACAAGGAAATTGTGCAGTTCGTCATGGACCGCATCGACACCATTCAGCAAGACCTCGCCTCCTACGAGCAGGTGAAGCGCATCACCCTCTTGCCCGAACCCTTCAGCATGGAACGCGGCGAACTGACCAACACACTGAAAGTGAAGCGCCCCGTCCTCAATGAACGCTACAAGGAGCAGATAGATAAAATGTACGAAGAATAATGATTACAGCAGAACAACTCAAGGAAGTCAAGGAGCGCACAGAACAACTCAACCGCTACCTTGACATCGACTCAAAAAAGATACAGTACGAAGAAGAGCAGCTTCGCACCCAGGCTCCTGGCTTCTGGGATGACCAGAAACGTGCCGAGGCTCAGATGAAACTCGTAAAAGGCCTCGAGAAATGGCTCAAAGGCTATGCCGAGGTCAAGACGCTTTGCGACGAACTGGACACGGCCTTCGAGTTCTACAAGGAGGAACTCGTCACAGAAGAAGAAGTCGATGCCATCTATGCCAAAGCCATCGCCGCTATCGAGGAACTCGAACTCAAGAACATGCTGCGCCGCGAGGAGGACAGCATGGATGCGGTTCTCAAAATCAACTCCGGCGCAGGCGGCACAGAGGCTCAGGACTGGGCGCAGATGCTCATGCGAATGTATATGCGCTATGCCGAGACGCACGGCTACAAGTGCGTGGTCAGCAACATCCTCGACGGCGACGATGCAGGCATCAAGTCCTGCACACTTGAGATACAGGGCGAGTTCGCTTATGGCTACCTCAAGAGCGAGAACGGCGTGCATCGCCTTGTCCGCGTCTCGCCATATAATGCTCAGGGCAAGCGCATGACCAGCTTTGCCTCTGTCTTCGTCACTCCTCTTGTCGATGACACCATCGAGGTGAACATCGAGCAGGCTCGCATCTCTTGGGACACTTTCCGCTCGTCGGGTGCCGGCGGACAGAACGTCAACAAGGTTGAGTCAGGCGTCCGCTTGCGTTATCAGTACAAAGACCCCTACACGGGCGAGGAAGAGGAAATCCTCATCGAGAATACCGAGACGCGCGACCAGCCCAAGAACAAGGAGAACGCGATGCGCTTGCTCCGTTCCATCCTCTATGACAAGGAGTTGCAGCATCGAATGGCAGAGCAGGCGAAGGTCGAAGCTGGCAAGAAGAAGATTGAATGGGGCAGCCAAATCCGCAGCTATGTCTTCGATGACCGCCGCGTCAAAGACCATCGCACCAACTATCAGACCAGCGACGTCGGCGGCGTCATGGACGGCAAGATTGATGCCTTCATCAAAGCCTACCTCATGGAGTTTGGCGCAGAATAGCCATCGTTCCCATCATTCCCATCACTCCCATTGCTCCCATAAACAGTATGCCTCTCCTCGAAATCGAACGCAAGTTCCTCGTCGTTGGCGAGTTCAAGAACCTTGCCGTCAGCTCCACACATATCGCTCAAGGCTACATCGCCTCTGGCAATGGTCGCACCGTTCGTGTCCGCATTCGCGGCGACAAAGGCTATCTCACCATCAAAGGTCCGAGCAACAAGGCAGGCTTGGCACGCTTCGAGTGGGAAAAGGAGATTCCCTTGGCAGAGGCAGAGGCACTGATGAGCATCTGCGAACCGGGTATCATAAGCAAGACGCGCTGGCTGGTGCCGAGTGCAGACGGCAAGCACACATGGGAAGTCGATGTCTTCGAAGGCGACAACGAAGGATTGATAATGGCGGAAATAGAATTGGAGAACGAGAACGACACCTTCAATAAGCCCGATTTCATCGGCCAAGAAGTCACTGGCGACCGCCGTTTCTACAACAGCCACATGCGGCAATATCCATATAAACTCTGGAGAAAAGATAATAAAGGCGACTGAATATTCAGCCGCCTTTATTTGTGTTTGCTTTTAACCGACTTGGCTGCCGCCTTTAACCTCGTCGAGGGTGGTTGTGACGCTGAGGTCTCCGTTGTAGTTTACGGCACTCAGTATCATGCCCTGGCTCTCTTCTCCCATCATCTGACGCGGAGCGAAGTTGGCGATGAAAAGGACTCTTTTGCCTACGAGCTGTTCCGGCTCATACCACTGGGCGATGCCGGAAAGGATGGTGCGGTCGGTGCCGCTGCCGTCGTCAAGCGTAAACTTGAGGAGCTTCTTACTCTTCTTTATCTTCTCGCAGGCTTTGACGAGACCGACGCGGATGTCGAGCTTCTCGAAGTCCTCGAAGGAGACGATGGGCTTGACGGGTGCTGCCTTGTAAGCTGCTGCCTCGTTAGCCTTGAGCGTATCTTCAAGCTTCTTCTTTTGGGCGGCAACCACCTCGTCCTCTATCTTGGTGAAGAGGAGTTCGGGCTTGGGCAGTTGCTTGCCTGCAGGCAGGATGTCGGTACGGCCGAGGTCTTCCCAAGAGAAGGTGTCGAGGGCTATCATCTCGCGGAGTCGCTTGCTGCTGAAGGGCAGGAACGGCTCGAAGGCGATGGCGAGGTTGGCGGTGATTTGCAGGCTGAGGTAGATGATGGTCTTGACGCGCTCGGGGTCTGTCTTGATGACTTTCCACGGCTCGCAGTCGGCGATGTACTTGTTGCCGATTCGGGCAAGGTTCATGGCCTCTTTCTGTGCTTCGCGGAACTTGAAGCCTTCGAGCAATTGCTCCAGACGCGCCTTGACATCACAGAACTCTGCCAGCGTCTCGCGGTCGTAGTCGTTGAGTTCTCCGCACTCAGGCACTCGACCTTCGTAGTACTTCTGCGTGAGCTGCAGGGCGCGGTTCACGAAGTTGCCATAAACGGCGACAAGCTCGTTGTTGCAGCGTGCTTGGAAATCGTCCCAAGTGAAATCGTTGTCTTTGGTTTCTGGAGCATTAGCTGTGAGGACATAGCGAAGCTCATCCTGTCGTCCAGGCAGTTCGTCGAGGTACTCATTGAGCCAAACGGCATAGTTCTTGGAGGTGGAGATTTTGTTGCCCTCGAGGTTAAGGAACTCGTTGCTGGGCACGTTGTCGGGCAGGATGTAGTCGCCGTGTGCCTTGAGCATTGCGGGGAACACGATGCAATGGAACACGATGTTGTCCTTGCCGATGAAATGGACGAGTCTTGTCTCTTCGTCCTTCCACCACTTCTCCCAACTGCCGAGTTCGGGATGTGCATCGCAGAGTTCTTTTGTGTTGCTGATGTAACCGATGGGAGCATCGAACCATACATAGAGCACTTTGCCCTCTGCTCCTTCGATGGGAACGGGGATGCCCCAGTCGAGGTCGCGGGTGACGGCACGAGGACGCAGGCCGCCGTCGAGCCAGCTCTTGCACTGGCCATAGACATTGGAGCGCCACTCCTTGTGGTCCTGGAGTATCCACTTCTCGAGCCATTGCTGGTCTTTGTCGAGAGGCAGGTACCAGTGCTTGGTCGGCTTCTTGACAAGGGGATTGCCCGTCTCGGCATTGTAGGGATTGATGAGTTCTTCGGGGGAAAGCGTTGCTCCGCACTTCTCGCATTGGTCGCCATAGGCTTCTGGTGCATGGCAGCGCGGACACTCGCCGCGAATGTTGCGGTCGGTCAGGAAATGGCCTGTCTGCTCGTCGTAGAACTGCTCGCTGACTTGCTCGATGAACTTGCCCTCGTCATAGAGTTTGCGAAAGAAGTCGCTGGCAAGCTTGTGGTGTGTTTTGCTCGTAGTGCGGCTATAAACATCGAAGGAGATGCCGAAACGTTCAAAGCTGTCCTTAATAAGATTATGGTAGCGGTCAACGACCTCCTGAACCGTGATGCCCTCCTTTCGGGCACGAATGGTGACAGGAACGCCATGCTCGTCGCTGCCGCCGATGAACAGGCACTCGCGGCCTTTCAGCCTGAGATACCGCGCATAAATATCTGCAGGCACATAGACACCGGCCAGGTGCCCTATATGTACAGGTCCGTTAGCATATGGCAAGGCAGACGTAATGAGAGTTCTTTTGAAATGCTTTTCCATGTGATTTCTTGTATTTGACTGCAAAGGTACGCTTTTTTCTTTTATAAACAAAGAAAGATGCAACGAATGTCTTAGGATACAAAAAAAGTGTGCCGCCAGAAGGGCGACACACCTGAGAATGTGTTGATTGAGTAAACAATTGTTTATTCGTCTTCCTTAGGCAATTCCACAAAACAACTCACCTCCTTTTCATCAATTACGGAACGAAGGTCGTAGTCTCGTATCTGGTCTCCATAGCCAGACTTCGTAACCTTAATCTGGACGCGCACATTTCCACTATTATTATAAGTCATTCCTAGTAAGCCCAAAGATTTTGTACCTTCATATGGTGTGGTGCCCAGGTATTTCCAGTTCTGATTTTTAACGTCGTTCCCATTGGTGACAAAACGCCATTGCACATGTGCGCCTTTTGGACTAGAATTTATTTCCCAATGTACGATTAAGTTCTCCAGCGCGGTATCACCATCGCCTTTCACCTGTTTGTTACCCTCTTGACTTGGATTATTCGAGCGATGAAGGAAGAATGCCACGCAATCCCAGTCAATATCAGAAAGAGCGTTTGCAAAAGCCTGGTTGATGGCCTGCTGAGCTAATGAGGCTGATTTTGCATCTCCATAGACGGAGGCACGGCCAGCCACCTCTGCCGAGGGATACACAACACTACGGTTATGGTCGTAAATCTTGACATCCATGATTACCGTACCATTCCAACCAATGCCTGAAAGCCAATCTGTATGGAATTCTTTGACGGTAACTTGCATCATATAGTCCGTTGCTACGTCTGCATCCATATTGAATCCCATAGTGCGCATATAGCGACGCATCGCTTCTGGAACAAACGAATTGACCTCTGGATAGGCATTAACTATTGGTTTCCCTATTGCCACCGCATCATAGATTTGTATCAACTCCCTGTTGGCCCTGCTGTCTTGGACATTCAGGCGAATACCATATTCAAGGTTAGCATACTTGTCTGCTTGTGGATTTGCGGTTAACGCCAAGTTAAGAGAGTGAACTGTTCGCTCTGTTTGAACAGTCTTTTTTGATGTTGAACATGAACAGGTTAATGCTGCTACAACTATCAGTGTAAAATAATTTCGTATTCTCATAATGATTAATTATGAAAGGGTTAATTATTATTTTGCATCTGCCTTTAGTTTCATCAGTTTGGCTGTAACCGTAGTCTTAAAAACAACCCTGTTTCCATGATTTTCCACATTTGTTGAGGTGATGGGTTCGATAACGCCATCGGCACCACGCGCTTTTGCCAGACTAATCAGACGGTATGTGGCGAGATTGGTAACAATGTATTCAGGAGAAAACTCCCTTGTTGAAACCCTGTCGTAGGTGTTGTTGAGGAAGCCAAAACGGGCAACACCTTCGAAGTCATATCTGTACATTTTGCCAGTTGCCTCGTCTCGTTTCCAGACAATTTCGAATTCTCCATTTTCTTCCAGTATTGTAATCTGTTTTCCTTTCTTCTGGATAGAATAGATGACAGTGGCATCAGCAGAAATGGTGTTCATAATTGAATAGTCCACGCCGTGCTTAAGGTTCAGTTCGTTGAGACCAACGGAGTTGACGGTGTTGATTGCAATAGGCATTTCCAAATCGGACATGACCGATTTACTGCCAAAGCAAGAAGTCAGCATCAGAATGGTTACAAATACCAAACTAGAGTTTAAGAAGATTTTTTTCATAAAGCATTTTTTGGCGGTTATATCCCATCGCCTCGTCGGTTAATTAAGATAAATAATAAATAGGTTATTAAACCACACGACAACGATACATGTAAGGACACAGAAATGGCGTGGACCACTCTTTTGCGCTTACCTAAGGGGTAGAAGTCGGATTGGAACCCCCGTTACAATATAAGAATGCAACCACGCCACAGACGTGTGCATAGCTAATATCGTAACAGGGACAACCTTCCTCGGTCTTTCCCTTTGCCTTTGATTCGCAACTATTCCAAACAGATTTCCGACTTCTTTTCGGTAAGCGCGAAATAAAAGCTAATGCATCATAGGAAACAGGATTTCTCCCCTGCTCCGACGGCAAAGATACACCTTTTTTTTATAACCATAAAACTTTTTCGTGGAAAAGTTCTAAAACACGAATATTTATTGCACAACCGCCCATAAATAATGTTAAACATTGCGAACATTTTTAACTCTTCACTTATCATAAAACAATCCTTCTGAGAGGCATCAAAAAAACGGTGCCACGTCGGACGATACGGCACAGAGGGTATGGCTTTGCGGTACAGGACGACTGATACCCCCTCATGTACCAGAAGGAAGAAAGATGGAAACAAAAGAAGCCCTCCGAGATTTCTCTCGAAGGGCTTCTCTCTGAAAGACGGCGGCTACCTACTCTCCCACGGGTGTGCAGTACCATCGGCGCGGGCGG
>CAMZAE010000014.1 GCA_947304115.1 uncultured Prevotellaceae bacterium
ATGTGAGCGACTACATCGGTGTGGCAAACATTATCCTCACGGGGTCCCCATACGGCACGAGTAGCAATGTGAAGCCCTTCTCTTCAAGAGCAAAGGCCACCGACCTCAACGCAAACGACAATGTTATCTATGTAGAACCTCTGAATGTTGATGCCGGCACACGGACAACCCTCTCCTTTATGATGAAGAACACAACAGACATCCGGGGCTTCCAGTTTGATCTTTATCTGCCCGATGGCGTGACCGCAGTGAAGAATGCCAAAGGCCGTTTCCTGGCTTCACTCAACAGTGGACGCTTGCCAGAGGAAGACGAGCACACCCTTACGCTTCAGGCACAAGCCGACGGTGCCATCCGCTTCCTTTGCGGCTCACAATACGACGAGACATTCACAGGATCCGAAGGCCTGATAGCAACGCTGACGATAGATATCGACGCGAATATGGCCGACGGCGAGTACCCGATTGTACTGAAGAACATGCGCCTGTCGGAGACAGATATCAGTAAGTTCTACGACTCTGACAATGTGGAGACGATTCTAACAGTGGGCGACCTCACACCAAAAATCTGTGCCAAGCCGACAATCAGCTATGACAATGGGAAACTGATATTCAACAGCGAGACAGAAGGTGCCATATGTCTGTCCACCATTACGGACACAGACATTGCCTCATATAACACCAACGAAGTCCAGCTCAGTGTAACATACAACATCAGCGTTTATGCGACAAAGGAAGGCTTCGAGAACAGCGAGATTACGACCGCCACACTCTGCTGGATAGATGCAGAGCCGAACACGAATGGCGACGTTGATGCTGTTAAAGAAATGAAGGCCATGCCCGTGCTGATACAAACCCAAGGCAGTACCATTACCATACAGGGAACAAGCGATGGCACAGAGATTGCTGTCTATAGCATCAATGGCATGCTACAGGCTTCCACTATCGCCATCAATGGCTCTGCCACCCTTAACACCTCACTCCGCACAGGTTCCGTGGCAGTCGTGAAGATAGGCGAGAAGGCCGTCAAGGTGCTGATGAAGTAAGAAACTTGTTGATACAATTTGCACACAACAGAAAAGCCCCGCAACTGCGAGGCTTTTCTTTTCCTAACACTTCCATGCTGCTTCAGCGAAAGGATATCATTCGTCACTGCCAAGCAACTCCTCGATTCTTTCTTTGCACTCCTCCATAATAAACCCTAAGTGGACGAAAGTGGATAAGGTTTCGTTCCTCTTCTCGAAAAAGATGCAAAACTTTGTAGCGTATATAAGTACTGCCGTATATAGGAGACTTTATAGAAAACTGTCGGCAAAAGCGCAGGTGATTCTTTTTTCTCATTGTTTACACCTTATTATTCGAAAATTTTATATACCTTTGCATATCACAAATGCTAATCGAACATAGCCTGATGGAAAACAATTATCCGTTTATCAGTATGCTGCGCAAGTATGTGAGCAGCAGTGTACTCCTGGTGATAACAACCTTGGCAGCACTCATCATCGCAAACAGTGCATGGGGCGACCTCTACAGAAAATTCTGGGAGTTGCCCGTCAGCCTCAGCCTTGGATCCTTCAATGTCTTCAGCCATAATGGTCACGCAATGACGTTGGGCGACTTTATCAACGATTACCTCATGGCGATATTCTTCCTGAGCGTTGGTCTGGAGATAAAGCGTGAAGTGCTTTGTGGAGAGCTGTCGTGCCTGAAAAAAGCTCTTGCACCGGTCATCGGTGCTTGCGGAGGAATGATTGTTCCCGTCATCGTATTCTTTATGGTCTGCCCAAAAGATCCCGTGATGGAACGAGGTATGGCTATCCCGATGGCAACGGACATCGCCTTTTCGCTGGGATGCCTGAGCATCTTCAGCAAACGCTGCCCAATAGGGTTGAAGATATTCCTTGCAGCCCTTGCTGTTGCCGATGACCTGGGCGGCATCCTCGTCATTGCCATACGCTACACAGAACATCTGAACCTCTGGTATCTGCTTGCTGCAGCACTGCTCGTCGTGGTGCTGTGCATCGGTAATTGGCGTAACGTCCGAACCAAAGCCTTCTACTTCAACACTGGGTTTCTGCTGTGGTACTGCATGCTGGGGAGCGGCATCCACGCAACGATTGCGGGCGTAGTGCTTGCCTTCTGCGTGCCTGCCAACTTGTCTAATGGCACCAAATTCTATATTGAGCGCATACGCCACCAATTGGAGCATTTCCCCGAAACCGTTGTGACTAAAGCCGACCGCAACAAGCCCGTGCTGCTTTCTGACGAGGAGATTGCAATGCTCAAGAGCGTAGAATCGTCCAGCGACCACCTGATCAGCCCCCTACAGGACATGGAAGACATCCTGAAAATGTCTGTCAACTATCACATCATCCCGCTTTTTGCCTTTGCCAATGCAGGTGTCAACCTCGAGGGAATGAGTCTAATGAACCTCTTCTCCGGAGTCGGTTTGGCTGTATTCCTCGGGTTGTTTATCGGCAAGTTCTGTGGCGTGTTGAGCTTCTCGTGGATTGGCATCAAATTGGGACTTATGCAAATGCCTCAGAATGCCAACTGGAAATCCTTCGCCAGTATTTGTATGCTTTGCGGCATTGGCTTTACGGTCAGCATGTTCATGGCAACGCTGAGCTATCCTTCTGTAGAGCACGTAGACTTGTTAAACGACGCAAAACTCGGCATCCTTTGCGGCACCATAGTCAGTGCCATTATAGGATGCTTCATGCTTAATAAGTTCTTGCCCGAAAAAGCCTAATCCTTGTTTGCTCTCTTCCTCTCCAAATGGTCGAGGATGATTTTGCGCATACGCATACTCTTGGGTGTGACCTCTACATATTCGTCAGCCTTGATGTATTCGAGAGCTTCTTCCAAAGAGAAAATAGTGGCAGGAATGATGTGAGCCTTCTCATCTGTTCCACTAGCACGGACATTAGTTAGTTGCTTTGCCTTGCAGACGTTGATAACAATGTCGTTCTCGTGAACATGCTCGCCCACAACCTGCCCTGCATAGACCTGGTCTTGAGGCTCAATAAAGAAGCGCCCCCTGTCTTGGAGATGGTCAATAGCATATGCGTAGGCATTGCCACTCTCCAGAGCAATAAGGGAACCATTTACACGACGATTTATGTCGCCCCTATAAGGTTGGTATTCTTTGAAACGATGTGCTATGATTGCCTCGCCTTGGCTTGCTGTTAACATGTTTGTGCGCAGACCTATGATGCCACGAGACGGGATGAGAAACTCGATGTTGACGCGCTCTCCCTGACTCTCCATGCTAATCATCTCGCCTTTCCTGCGCGTCACCATATCAATCATTTTCGAAGCGAACTCCTCGGGCACGTTAATGGTCATCTCTTCGATAGGTTCACACTTTACACCATTTATCTGCTTGTAGATGACCTGTGGCTGTCCAACTTGCAATTCATAGCCTTCTCGACGCATCGTCTCGATGAGGACGGAGAGGTGAAGCACTCCCCTACCCGACACTATCCAGCGGTCTGTATAGCCTTCGGGAATCTCCACGCGAAGGGCAAGGTTCTTCTCCAACTCCCTTTCCAGGCGCTCGCCAATGTGACGGCTTGTGCAGAACTTGCCTTCCTTACCGAAAAAGGGAGAATCGTTGATGGTAAAGAGCATTGACATCGTAGGCTCGTCAATGTTGATGGGGGACAAAGGCTCAGGATTCTCGAAGTCACAGATGGTGTCGCCTATCTCGAAGCGCTCCAGTCCTATAATTGCACATATATCGCCTGAACTGACTTCCGCTGTGCGTTGGTGCCCCATTCCCGAGAAGGTGTGAAGTTCTTTAATGCGTGTCTTTTGCAAATCTCCGCCGCGATGGGAAATTGTGATATTCATGCCCTCTCGAAGGACTCCTCGATGTACACGACCTACAGCAATACGCCCTGTATATGTACTATAATCAAGACTTGTTATAAGCATCTGAGGCGTACCATCGAGCATATCGGGTTCGGGAATATATTTAAGGATACAATCAAGCAGATATGTGATGTCCGAAGTGGGCTTTTGCCAATCCTCCGACATCCATCCCTGCTTGGCAGAGCCATAGATGACAGGGAAGTCAAGTTGTTCCTCTGTTGCGTCAAGGTCGCACATCAGGTCAAACACCATCTCATAGACTTCCTCTGGGCGACAGTTAGGCTTGTCTACCTTGTTAATAACGACAATGGGCTTCAGACCTATCTGCAATGCTTTTTGCAGGACAAAGCGCGTCTGAGGCATTGGTCCCTCGAAAGCATCAACCAACAGCAGGCAGCCGTCCGCCATATTCAAGACACGCTCCACTTCGCCACCGAAATCACTATGTCCCGGGGTGTCAATGATGTTTATCTTAGTGCCTTTGTAATTGATGCTGACATTCTTAGAAAGAATGGTGATACCACGTTCCCTCTCAAGCTCATTATTATCGAGCATAAGCTCACCGGTTTGCTGGTTCTCACGAAAAAGGTTTCCGGCCAAGAGCATTTTATCTACAAGAGTAGTCTTGCCATGGTCAACGTGTGCTATTATTGCAATGTTTCTGAGACTTTGCATGTATTAGATATTGGTATAGAGGAAACGCTTGATGCTCTTCTTAGGTGTCTTCTCGAACTCTGTATCCATCACCTTGATACTGAACAGTTGGGCGTAGGAGGGAAGATTCGGATTCAACTCTTTACGGTTCTGCTCCATGATGGTTTCGATGTCGGAAGCAGAAAGTCTCAACTTCTTCACCTGCTCCTGATCGGGATAAACAAGACCAATGAGTTTGTCTTCCTTCTGCACGACAAGGCATTCACTGACGAGCGACATATTGCTGAGCTTGTCTTCTATCTCCTCTGGATATATGTTCTGCCCATTAGCTCCCAATAACATATTCTTGCTGCGCCCCTTGATGTATAGATTTCCTATGGCATCAAGAATGCCAAGGTCTCCTGTATGATACCACCCCTCGCCATCAATAGCAACCTTAGTGGCCTCCTCGTTCTTGAAGTAACCAAGCATAACGTTCAAACCTCGAGTCAATATCTCACCAGGTATGTGCTCAGGATCTGGGCTGTCAATGCGCAACTGTTGATGGATGACATTCTTGCCGCAACTGCCCACCACCTGATCCTTCCAATCGTTATAAGTGATGATAGGAGCACATTCGGTGGCGCCATAACCTACTGTGTATCGGAAACCAATCTCGTGAAGCAGTTGCTCTATCTCCTGATTGAGGGCAGCACCGCCTATTATGACTTCATAGAAATTGCCTCCGAGTGCCTGCGTCAGCCCATCGCAAATACTCTTCTTGATGCGGTCGCCTATGACAGGTATTCCCATCAGCATCCTCACCTTCGGATCCTGTATTCTGGGCAAGACTGCTTTGCGCACCACCTTCTCTATGATGAGAGGAACCACAACAAGAATAACTGGCTTGACCTCTGCAAGCGTTCTCATCAGAATGGTTGGCGAGGCCACCTTTGTAAGGAAGTTGATGTGGACACCCTTTATAAACTCAAAAGTAAACTCGAAAGCCATACCATACATATGAGCCATGGGCAACATACTGAGCACCTTATCTCCTGTCTTGATTTCGTCGCCAAGCACGTGATAGGCAAAGTCGCAGTTGCTCCAAAGAGCACGATAAGGAATCATCACACCCTTGGAATTGCTCGTCGTACCACTGGTATAGTTGAGAACAGCCAACTCGTCGGGTTGGTCTTTATGATAACTAAGACATTCGGGCAGGAAACGGCTTGGGTACTTTTCACCAAAGAGGCGGTTCAAGTTTTCACGAGCATAAAAGAGTTTGTCGTTGCGGCACACCAAAAGGCTGTAGTCAACTAAAGAGATAATACCCTGAAGATTAGGCATTTCATCGGCATTCAAAGCAGGCCATACTTTGTCACCCACAAAGAGGAGCTTGGCCTCGGAATGATTAATGATGTCATGCACCTGCGAGGGGTGGAACTCATGCAAAACGGGTACAGCCACGGCTCCGTAGGTTAGGATACCAAAGAAGGCAGCACCCCACCTGCTGAGGTTGCGACCGCAAAGCGCTATCTTGTCACCAGGTTTAATGCCAGCCTGCTCGAAGAGGATGTGCAGCTTCTCAATAATGCGTGCTACATCTTTATATTGTAAGGTAAAAAGCCCATAGTCGGACATCGAATCCAAGAACCAATGATCCTGGATGCTCTGCCGAATCATTTCGTTATACGAGGGGACAATAGTTGTTTCCATTTGCACATTTTCTTTAATTTTGTGCAAAGTTAAGACTTTTCGAGATATCTTGCAAATAATCGGGCAACAAATTTATAGAGGGGAAAGGAAACTATTTCAGGAAGCCCTCGGCTGTAAAGTAATTGCTTTTGCTGAGAGGCTCAATACTCCCAAATTGCATCCAGTCACCATCTTCCTTGAACTTAGCGAGGAATGCATCAGGCACATAGAGAGTGCAACCCTTGTTGGGCGTACAGTTCTTTGGCATAGGATAGAACTCTGTGCTAAGCAGATAAACCTTCTTCCACTTAGGTGCAGAGGGGATGAGGCCGAACATACGATTTTTGAAATCGTTGGGCACAGAAAACTCTTCAATGCTTGTACAACCATCGAAGGCGCCATCCTCAAGTTTGTTCATTGTGATGGCCATGAGTACACTTTTCAAATTACGGCAACCGCCAAATGCGCCTTCACGAATCCAATATATGTGTTCGCCGAAACGAGCAGTTTCAAGCGAGGTACAGCCCTGAAAAGCGTTAAGCCCTATGGTATAAACATCTACACGAAGATTCTTCAGAGCGGTACAACCTTGAAACGCCTCGTCGTTGATGACAGGCATATCGCCCTGAAAGTGCACCTTTTCAAGAGACGTGCAGCCGGCAAAAGCATAGTTTGCGATGTGCTTTATTTGTGGTGCTATCCATACCTCCTTGATGTGCGTGTTGTCTTTGAACTCATCTGTATTAATGCTCTGAACCTGAGAACTGAAGCCTATCTTTTCTTCTGTGGGTTTATACTTTTCGGCCCGATGCTTGTTGCTATAAAAGAAAATGTCCTTAGCTGGCGTCTCCGTTGCTTCAGCATCGGTTACTACCTTCGCGTCTTGCTTTGCTTGTTGTTTGTCACAACTGCTGAAACCCATCAGCAGAAGAACTGCCATAGAGGCATAAATGAGTTTAGATTTCATAATATCAATTTATTGGTTATTGTTTCTGCAAAAATACAAAAAACTTTCAACTTTCAACCTTCAACTATTAACTTTTTTGTACCTTTGCAAGCAAATTATGATTTCAATCGACAATTTAAGAGTTGAGTTTAGTGCAAAGCCACTATTCAACGACATCAGTTATGTCATCAACGACCACGACCGCATTGCCCTCGTAGGCAAGAACGGTGCGGGAAAGAGCACGATGCTTAAAATTATCGCTGGCCTTCAACAGCCTACAAGCGGAATGGTCAGTGTGCCTCGCGATGTAACCATCGCTTACCTTCCGCAGGTGATGGTGCTTAGCGATGAACGAACTGTACGCGAAGAAGCTGAACGCACATTCGAACACATTACAGAGACAGAGGACGAGTTGAAGCGTCTCAACAACCTGCTTTCAGAACGCACTGACTATGAAAGCGATGAATACATGTCTCTTGTGGAACGCTTTACACATCTCAATGAGCGCTTTCTGATGATGGGAGGCACTCACTATCAGGCTGAACTGGAGCGCACGTTGCAGGGACTTGGCTTCAGCAGAGAGGACCTCGACCGTCCTACAAGCGAGTTCAGCGGGGGCTGGCGGATGCGTATTGAGTTGGCAAAGCTCCTGCTTCAGCACCCCGATATTCTCCTTCTCGACGAGCCGACAAATCACCTCGACATTGAGAGCATCCAGTGGCTCGAAAACTTTCTCCAGACAAGTGCCAATGCCGTTGTACTCGTCAGCCACGACCGTGCCTTTATAAACAATGTGACGAACCGCACCATCGAGATTAGTTGCGGACGCATCTACGACTACAAGGTGAAGTACGACGAGTACGTCACGCTTCACGCCGAGCGACGCGAACAGCAGTTGCGGGCTTTGGAGAACCAGCAGAAGGAGATTGCCGATGCCAAAGCGTTCATTGAACGTTTCCGATATCAAGCTACGAAAGCCATTCAGGTGCAGCAAAAGATAAGGCAGTTGGAGAAGATCGTACCGATTGAGGTTGATGAGGTCGATAATAGTACCTTGCACCTCAAATTCACCTGCTCGATGCGAAGCGGTGACTTCCCCGTCATCTGCGATGAAGTAGGCAAGAGCTACGGCGAGCATTGTGTCTTCAAGAACGTGAACCTGACAATAAGGCGCGGCGAAAAGGTGGCTTTTGTCGGGCGAAACGGCGAAGGCAAGACAACCCTTGTGAAGTGCATCATGGGCGAGATACCCTTCGACGGCACACTCAAAGTGGGACATAACGTGCAGATAGGCTACTTCGCACAGAACCAGGCACAACTGCTCGAAGGAGAATATACTGTCTTTGAAACCATCGACCGTGTGGCAAGGGGCGACATCCGCCTCAAGATACGCGACATCCTCGGTGCTTTCATGTTTGGAGGCGAGGCTGGCGACAAAAAGGTGAAGTTCCTATCTGGAGGTGAGCGAACCCGACTGGCAATGATAAAGCTCTTGCTTGAGCCTGTCAACTGCCTTATCCTCGACGAGCCGACCAACCACCTCGACATGCGCTCAAAGGATGTGCTGAAGGCAGCTATCCGCGACTTCGATGGCACAGTTATCGTAGTGAGTCACGACCGCGATTTCCTCGACGGCCTTGTCACGAAGGTCTATGAGTTCGGCGGTGGCAAAGTCAGAGAGCATTTGGGAGGCATATATGACTATCTGGCCCCCCTCCAACTCCCCCGATGGGGAGAGACCGTCGCGCAGAAAGCCTCCCATCGGGAAGGTTTGGAGGGGGCCGTTTCTTATGCCGAGCAGAAAGCCCTCGCCCGTGAGCAAAAGAAGAAGGAAAAGGCTCTGCAAGAAGCCGAAGAGAAAGTGACGCAGCTCGAAGCGGCCATTCGCATCGTCGAAGACCAGCTATCGACTCCCGAAGGCAGCCAAGACACATCGCTTTACGAAAAGCACGGCCGCCTGAAAGTCCAGCTCAAGAAAGCAGAAGAGGAATGGGAGGCACTGATTTAGTTAAGAGTTAAAAGTTAAGAGTTAAGAATTAAGAATGACGCAGCTTTGTGATTTTATTGCCCGATGGATGGGCTTGATAGTTCTTGTGGTGGCGGCGGTGTCGATGCTGATGCCCATGTCATTTACATGGATTGACACCAAGACAATCAACCCTATGCTTGGCGTGATTATGTTCGGAATGGGTTTGACGCTCTCACCGAAGGACTTCAAGATAGTGTTGAGCCGCCCTAAAGACATTCTTGTCGGTTGCCTAGCACAATTCACCATTATGCCTTTGTTAGCCTGGATGCTGACCTTGGCTTTCTCGCTGCCTAAAGAGTTGGCCCTCGGTGTGATACTTGTCGGCTGCTGCCCTGGAGGAACGGCTTCTAATGTCATCACTTATTTGGCAAAGGGCGACTTGGCGCTGTCTGTCGGAATGACGGCCTGCTCTACCCTGCTCGCTCCCTTCTTGACGCCGCTTTTGGTGTGGATGATGGCTGGTACGATGGTTAATGTCGATACGTTAGGAATGCTGCTGAGCATCGTTTATGTCGTCATTGCCCCGATAGTTGTCGGCCTTTTGTGCCAGCGTTTCATGCCGAAAGCCACAAAAACCGTCACGCCTTATCTGCCCGCTTTCTCCTCGTTAGCAATTGCCTTGACGGTGGGCATTGTCGTGTCGCATAATGCAGAACGCTTGCTAGTGGGAGGATTGATAGTTATCCTCGTTGTTATGCTTCACAACTTGCTCGGCCTTTCGCTGGGCTTCCTGATTGGTCGCCTGCTGCGTTTACAAAAGCCGAAATGTGTAGCTCTCAGCATCGAGGTCGGTATGCAGAACAGCGGCCTTGCTTCTTCCCTTGCCGTCATGCACTTCGCCGCCTATCCGCTTGCCACCATCCCAGGAGCCATCTTCAGCGTGTGGCACAACATCAGCGGAGCTTTGGCAGCAAGGATGTTCCAAAGGAAGTCAACTTCAGACATCCTTTAATTCCACGACCGTAATGCCTGCCCCACCGAACTGGACATGTTCGTCGTGAACAGAAGTGACACCAGGAACAGTGTTCAAATACTGGCGGATGGCCTGCCGAAGTGCTCCAGTGCCTGTGCCGTGAAGAATGCGGACGCGAGAAGCGTTAACTAAAAAAGCATCATCAATGAAATATGTGACAGCCTGAAGTGCTTCGTCTGCCCGCATTCCGCGAACATCTATTTCCTGCTTAAAGTCAAGATGCTTCTGACGAATGCTGTCTTGTGTCTGACGGCTCACAAAAACAGTTTGTGTTTCGCCATTCTCCCTTCCTTTTGGGGGAACGGAGGAAACTTCCAGCTTCTTTATATCAACCAAAATGCGCATCATGCCGAAGGTGACGGTTGCCTGTTTTCCTTCAATGGCAGTAATTGTGCCGACGGAGGTCTGTCCCTTGATGCGGACACTATCACCAACAGCAATAGGATTAGGCGCATCGGTATTTTTTATTTTATGTTTTGAATTATTCATCGGTTCAGAGAGAACCTGTTTCTTTGCCTCCTGCCTCTCTTTATGCCGCTTCCTGCGCTCTTCTATCTGGCGACGTTTCTTCTCCACATATGCATCGAGTTCTTCTTGGCTCATCTGCATGACTTCATCGCGGAAAGTCTGCAGTTGCTGCCGTGCAGTACGTGTCCGCTCCTTTTCGGCTTGTGCCTCGCGAATCTCGCGAATAGTGTTCTCTATCTGGGCATTAGCTGCTGCAAGTATCTTTTCCGCCTCTGTTTTTGCCTCTCGAATGATTTCCTTTCGCTTGCCTCGCAGTTCCTCTATCTCACGCTCGTACTGCTCGATAGTCTGTACCATCTGCTTCTCCTGCGAGTGAATCGTTTGCCGCTTGCCTTCCCAGTAGCGCTTATCGCGAGTGATGTCGAGCAGGTATTTGTCGGCATTGACATATTCCTGCCCTACCAGTTCCGTTGCATCTGCAATCACTTCTTCCGGAATGCCTATCTTACGTGCAATCTCAATGGCGAAACTGCTGCCGGGATTACCTATCTGCAACTGGAATAGCGCTGCCATCTTTTGACGGTCATAGAGCATTGCGCCATTCACCACCCCCTGCGTGTCTTCCGCAAAATGCTTAAGATTCTGGTAGTGTGTTGTAATAACGCCAAAAGTCCCTTTCTCGACGAAGCGTTTCAGAACAGCCTCGGCAATTGCACCGCCTATGGTAGGCTCTGTGCCACCGCCAAACTCATCTATTAATAATAATGTATTAGGTGTGCAACCCGCCATCATGCGCTTCATGTTGAGGAGGTGGCTGCTGTAAGTGCTCAAATCATCTTCTATGCTTTGCTCGTCGCCAATATCAATGAAGATTTTCTCAAAGATGCCGGCCCTTGAACCATCTGCAACAGGAACAGGCAAACCACATTGAAGCATATACTGAAGAAGCCCTACGGTCTTGAGGCAGACACTCTTGCCACCAGCATTCGGGCCACTGATGATGAGGATGTGCCTCTTGCGGTTAAGCATAATGCTAAGAGGTACAATCTTCTGTCCTTGCTTACGGAGCTTGGCCTCAAGGAGAGGATGACGGGCGTCATACCAGTCAATGAGAGGCGTTGAATAGATTTCAGGTGAGAGGCCTGCGATTGCTTTTGCGAAGTGATGCTTGGCAATGAGGAACTCGATGTCTGCCAGGAACTCGAAGCCTCGCAGCAATTCCTTTATGTTTGGGCGAAGCTGTTCGGCGAACTCGCGAAGGATGCGAATCAACTCACGCTGCTCTTCTGCTTCCAGTTCGCGTATGCGGTTATTGGCTTCCACTACTTCGGCTGGTTCGATAAAGACAGTCTTGCCTGTTGCACTTTCGTCGTGAACAATGCCCTTAATGCGGCGCTTCATGGCAGGGGCAACAGGAATGACCAATCGTCCGTCGCGCATGGCAGGCGTGACGTCTTTTTCAACCAATCCTTCTTTTTGGGCAACTTTGAGGATGTTCGTAAGTGTCCGGCTAACGCTTCCTTCTGCTCTCTTCAACTCTCGCCGAATTGTGGCGAGTTCACTGGTAGCCTCATCCTTGATGCGGCCGTACTTATCCAATATCTGTTCAAGGCGGCGGGTAATAGGCGAGAAGGTAAAGACACCTTCCGCAAGCTTCGCCAAAGCGGACCTTTCCACCCCTCCCCTTAAAGAAGAGTTAGAAGGGGACTCTGTTTCCCTGACGATTGCAACCCATCCATGCAGTGTCCTCAATGCCCGAAGCAATTCCCAGATGGTCTGCTCTTCAAAGTATGCGCCTTCGATACGGATGCGAAGAATATCACCTCTTAAATCAAAGAAATCTTGTTCTGGTAAGTCAGTGGAAGTCTGTAGGATATAGCTTAACTCTGCAAGCTGTTGGTGAAGCGTCGTCACGCCTTCATGTTCGGAAAGGAACTGCATGGCTTCCACCCGCTCATGTCCCAATGGGCTGAGGCAATAACCATGCAGCATGGCACGAATCTCGTTGAAGCCAATCTTCTCTTCAAAAGACATATATAGTCGTTTGGTTGTTTAGTCGTTTGGTCGTTTGGGAAAGTTAGCTTTTGGTGTTAGTAATATCCCTAAACAACCAAACGACTAATCACCCAAACGACTAACTCTACTTCAAATTCTTTTCCGGATACATGGTATTCCACCAAGTGGGATCATCCTGTAGCCAGCGGGCAAACCAAGCCATGATGCTGTCGTGCCAGCGGATGCGTTTGTCGTAGTTGAGGATGTGATGGTTCTCGCCCTCTACGGTAATGAAGGCTGTCTCCCGTCCAAGCAGTTTGAGTGCCGTAAACATCTGGATGCTTTCATTGATGGGCACGTTGGTGTCTGCTCCGCCATGCATGAACAAGATGGGCGTGTGCACTTTGTCGGCATTGAAGAGCGGTGCGTGTCCGCTGTAGAGTTGCAAATTGTTCCAAGGATAGGAGTGTGCTGCTGCCGTGGTGTTGTAGGTGTAGCCCCAATAGCCGAAGCCCCAGTAGCTGGCAGGGTTGCTGATGCCAGCATGACTCATGGCAGCGGCGAAGATATCGGTCACGGTTTGCAGGTACATGGTCATAAATCCTCCGTAGCTGGCTCCCATACATCCTATCTTGCTGGCATTGACGAAGGGGTGTTCCTTGCAGAACTGCTTGGTCCCCTGAATGATGTCATCGGCAGTATAGTCACCGTAGGCATTGACGTGTCGCGCGGCAAATTCCTGACCGAAGCCGCTGCAGCCGGATGGCTGAATGACATATACGACATAGCCCATTGCTGCCCATTCCTGATAGTTGTAGTAACTGTCGAGGTATCGACCAACGGGTGCGCAGCCGCCATAGTAATATACGAGCATGGGATATTGCTTTTCCTTGTCGAAATAAGGAGGCAAGTAATAACAGCCATAGATGGTGTCGCCCCGTTCTGCACGGAAGTTCCAGTCGTGGCATTCGCCAAGCTGTATGTCCTTAAGGCGTGTGGGGTTGAGGTCGCAGAGCACCTTTTCCTTGCCCGTCTTGAGGTTGCGGAGCCAGCAGCGGTCTGTACTCATGCTGCTTTCGCCGATATAGGCGAGGAATGGCGTCTCTTTGGCGAGGCTGAAGCTGCCATAGATATATGGTTCGGCAAGGGGCAGCATCTCGGCTTTACCGTCTTTTGGGTTGATGCGATAGAGACTCTGTAGGTCGCGGTTCTCGCAGAGGACATAAATCATGCCGTCCTGTTCTGACCATTGATAGGAAGATACGGAGGGGGCGAAGTCGCGTGTCAGGCATCGAACTTCTTTTGTCTGCAGGTCAATGAGGAAAAGCTCGTACTCGTAGCTGCTGGGGGTAACGCCCTCTGGCAGTGTGCATCCTATGCCGCCGAATGCTTCCGGGCTTCCCACGACAGTGACATATTTATCGTCGGGCGACAAGGTGTAAGATCTGATGAAGCCTTCGTGACAGACGAGTGTGTCTGCCGTTCCTGTCGCGGGGTCGAAGAGGAGCAGGTCGGTAAAGTTGAAGGGGCGTTCCGTCAAGTCGTCAGAATGACAAGAGATAAGGAAGCGGCTTGCATCCTTGTTCGGAGTGGCATAGACATTGCGGGCACCCTTTGTGATGGGTGTTGTGATGCCTGTCTCTATGTCATAGAGGGAATAGTTGCGTCGGTTGCGCCAGCCTGGTTGACGGTCGTCGGGCTTAAGGATTTGATGTACGTCCTTGTTCTTTTCTTCTGCCACTTTCTCGTCGATGGTCACAAGGAAGTGCTTCATGTCGCGAGTAAGAGAGGCATATCCCCTTCCGCTGTATTTGCCGACGAAAGAGTGTTCTCCCGTCTTAATGTCAACCTTTTCGTAGCACCAGGTTCCTTTGTTTTCTCGGTAGGAGCGAAGATAGCAGTCGCCTTTAGGCAACCAGTATTGGAAGCCGTCAAGGAAGAACTCCTTTCCTGTTGCTGTTTCGATGAAGACATCTTTTCTTTCCACCTCGCCTCCTTTGTATGTGATGCTCTTGCGGATGCGGGCATACTTTCCGGAACTGGACAGTTCAACGCCGCTGATGCGTTCTCCGTGCATCATGTCGGCATTCGTCCAATAGCGCTTGCCTGTGGGATTTATGTCAATGTCCTGTTCGCTCTCCACGGCGATGCGGAGCGTGTCGGACTTGTCACCTTTGTGTAGAAGCTTGATGCACACTTCGTGCCTGCCAGGGACAAGTTCAAATTCGCCGCCCTGTTCACTCTCGTCAATAAAAAGTTTGTGCTTGCTATCACATTTCACGTTGACCTTGCCCTTGGCGAAGCCTGTGTTCTGCATGGTGAAACAAGCCATATAGATTCCCTCTGACCCGCTCCCTGTGGGAAGAGCAAAAGGAAGCCCCTCCATAGAGGGAGAGATTTGGCAAGGGTTTGTGTATCCACTCATATAGACGTCGTCCAAATCAATCCGATTTCCCTCTGTGTCGAGGGTGTCGGTCATCAAAGGCTTTGCTATACGATAAGGGCCGACCAAGCGAATGGATGTGACATCGGTTGTTCCTGCCACCAGCATTTGCGGCAGGAGGCACAAAGCAAATAGTAATTTTCGCATGAGCTAATGATTGTTGAATGACAAAAAGGCCTAACGGAGGCGGTCAAGAGATCGGACCAGCATCTCGTCCTTCAGGATGCTGCGGAACGCGAGATAGAGCAAGATGAGGGCTGCTGCGGGAAGGGCTGCTGTCCAATGCGGACGATAAAGCGTCAGTGCCGGACTAATCAAATAGAAGCAAATGACGCCATAGGCAATGTACCAGAACACCAGCAGTATCATGCTGAATGTGGCCACTCGCATCTGTAAAGCACGATGCCTGAAAAACCAGATGTCGATGAACATCAAGGCCGTCGCAATGACGAGAAGCCCCATCAGTACCGGGCAAAAGTAGAACACATGCTTGCCTTCCGAGACGAACCACAGGTTGTACATCTCCACCTCTGAATAGCTGCCGAAGAGTTCTGCCAATATGCCTGTCTTGCATGGCACAAAATGTGCAACAGGCGAGCACAGGCAACCAATGCATAGCAACATGGCTGCGAGCAGGTAGAGGGTTTGAATCCTTTGAATCATAAAAAGCGAAAAGGAATTACCCTTTAATCTAAAATCGAGGCTTCTTTGCTAGGATTGCGATAATAAATCTTGTCGTCGATGAACTCCTGGGTTGCCATAAGGGTTGGCTTGGGGAGCTTTTCGTAGTAGCGGCTGATTTCTATCTGCTCACGGTTCTCGAACACCTCGTCAAGGTTGTCCTGTGTGCTTGCAAACTCAGAGAGTTTCTTGCTCAGTTCCTGCTTGATTTCGGCAGATATCTGATTGGCACGTTTGCCAATGATAACTACACTCTCGTAGATGTTGCCTGTTTCTTCACAAAGGCTCATCGGATCTCTGTTCACTGTGTCGCTGGGAGCGGTTGTTTTCTTATAGTCCATCTCTATTTTGATTTGTAAGTTTGTAAAATCTTCTTGTTCTATATGAATTAGCATTACTTGTCCCTGTAATCCTTGCCATGTATGGCTCCACCGATAATATTGATAAGCCATCCGAAAGGCTTGGAATCTTTCTTATCCGTTTCTACATCCGGGAGCGATTGTTTCTTGCCGGCATTCTCTTCTTTCGTAACAATGCTATCATCGTCAATCAAAGCACCCTTCTTGGTGATGACCTGCTCCGAGTATTTTAAGATAAAGTCTGCATCCTTCATGTACTGGCTTTCCGGAAAGTCGTTCTGGAAAGCATAGTATTCATCGACGGCATCGCGGAAACGCGCCACACGTTTCTCCTCTATGCTTTGCCGGGCAAGTTGATACTTGGCTCTCAGAACCAAAATGGATAGGTCTTCACGAAGACCGGCCGAGGCATAGGGATAATCTTTCAGGGCATTCTGTGCCGTCACCACGCACGCCTCGTAATTGTTGCCTCCATAAATGGAATTGAGCGTATAGGTTCCGAGGTCGTAATACAATTTGGCAGACAGATATTCTTTCTTGACGAGCTTGTCCTGCAAGTCGTAGATAATGTCCACCACCTGTGACTTGAGGCTTGTCTTTGGGCAATAGTCAAGGAAATTCTGGAATTCGGTGATGGCTTCCATGGTGCTTGACTGGTCGAGGCGTATGTCGGCGGTCTGCTTGTAGAGCGCATAGCCGCTGCCCCAACGGGCCAGCTCCATGTATTGCCCCTTGGGATATGACTGGTAGTATTTCTTGAAGAACATGGCGGCAGACTCATAATCCCGTGCCTTCAGGTTGCTTTCTGCAAGCAGATAGAGACTTTCCTCTCCGTAGGAAGTCCCTTTCAGCGGAGCAATCAGCAGACTGAGCAGTTCTGCGGCCTGGCGATAATGGCCTTCTGCGTAGAGAGCTTTGGCTGCCTCGTACTTGTACTCGTAATCGTAACTCTTGAGCACGGCACTATACTCGCTGCATGACACGAAGAACAGGGGGCAGCAAGCAAGGAGCAAGAACAGAAATCTATATATACCACTCATATCAGGGCGCAAAGATACCATTTTTTCTGTTCACAGCCAAAAGTGAAAGCGTGAAAAAGCGCTTACAACATTATTTTTTAACGATTATTGGCTTTCTGCAGGTTATGGAAGCCCGTCAAACAAGTGGGCAGATGTATCCTGGCGTGAAGTTGCAATCGTCAGGATGTAGTTCCTATAAGGATTTTCTATGGTCCGCAGTTCTATCCCCTTTGTCTTGTCGGGTTCAAGGACATGATGCAGTTCGTCTGTTATGCCGGTGCCATAGAGTTTCAGGACAGCCTCCTTCTGCGTCCACAAGCGTGTGAAGGCAATGTCAGGGAAAGGCGAGCGGAAGATTGCCCCTTCTTCCTTCGGACTCATTGTGTGGCGAACAAGGTCGGGCTTGGCTGTCCTTATCCTTTCTATGTCCAAGCCACAGGGACGGTCTGAGAGGAAACAACCCACAGCCTCCTTGCAATGGCTTATGCTGAAATGAATGTCGGGATGTTCCTTCAAGAATGGCTTGCCGTGTTCATTGTAAGAAAAAGTGGGACACCCCTCAATGCCGTAGCACATCCGCAGTCCCCGAAGCAGTTCAATATAAGCTACAGCACACTCCGCCCTGCCCTGCAAGTATTTATACCGCAAAGCCTTCTCGCGACGCCACACAGGAAGGGCGGCGAGAAGCACTTCCACTTGTTCCTCGTCGAGGTCTGCGATGTGGTCGTTGATACAGAGCATCAAGTATATGACGGCTTGTCAACCTCCTCTACGAAAGCGGCGTCGTGATGTCCTGTCATGTGCCAGCAAATGGCACACTTCCTTTGGGGAGGCAGAGCAAGCCAGGCTTTCGTCACTTCCCTCGGATCGGCATCTTTGTTGCCCAGCAATTTCAGAGCCAAATGTTCGCGGGTGTTCTTTGCCTCCAAATTACGAAGAGGACGAATGGGGAGACCTACAAACCACTCATCAGCAAAGGCTTCTGTAACGTCACTGCATTTTTGCGGAATAATCATGTCTTTTATGTTTTAGAAGTTTTTTCACGTCGCAAATATACAAACTTCTGTCATAATCACCAAACAATAAGACAGGAAAAAGCATTTGTAGCACGTAGATTTCTTCTTTTCTACGGGGAGAGAAAACATACGCCACAGGCCAAATTCTTTATTTTACGTCGTAAATTGTACATTTTACGTCGTAATTTCTTCATTTCACGTCGCAAATTGTACAATTTACGACGTAAAACAAAGAAGTTTCCAGTCGAGACGGTTCTTCTCGGACAGAACTATGATGTTTCTCTATTAAGGGGAATGAAAAAGCAGAAAAAGCCCGGAGGCAGGCATCATTGCAGGAGTCGGACAACGCGGATACCGGTCTGGCTGGAATGCTTCTGCATATAATCATACAAGGTCATGGGTTCCAACACAACCTTCTTATGGATGCTGCTGGCATTGAGGAGATGAAGCTTGCCGTCCTTGCCCCAAACTGCAAAGCCTACGTGACTGATGTCGAGTCCTGCTTTTTTCGTCGTGATGGCTATGATGTCGCCGTCCTTGATGTGGTCGAGCACCTTTCTACTGTCCCCCACCCTTTCCTTCGGGATGTATCGGACGGTGGCGCCAGAAGCACGCTTCTCCATCTCGGCAATGAGACGACGCTCCTCCATATTGACCTTCAGTAAAGGATAGGAATCGGGATGGTCGCTCATATAGGTCAGGCTGAGCTTCATCGGGACAGAAATGCTACTGGGAGGCACTATTTCCTTTACCAGACCGAGCTTTGTGCCAGACTGAATCCATTGGCTGAAGTAGTGATTGCGACTCTTGTAACCGTCTATCTTGCCATTATCATAGCGCAACTTTTGGAGCCAAAAGAGGTAGTCTTTCCACTTCTTACTGCCATGAGAGGTGGTGAGAGCCAAAGCGCAGACATTCTCCACAAGCGTTGTGCAGTCGAGGCTCTGCAGGTTAATGGCAAGATGCTCTTCCTTGTCCTTTATCTCCAATGTATGGGCGACATAGGGAAGGTTCATAAGGTGGTTGGCATAAAACATGGTAATACATTTACCCTTTGCCTTCTCTTTTGAACCAAGTTCCAACAACTCGACAACGCGAAGGCTGTCAACTTTTGTGTAAGAGACTTGCTCCTCGCCAAAAGAAGCGTGAAAAGAGCAAAGGAACAAGAAAAGGAAAAGAGAACCTCGCATGATTAGCTATCAACTTTCAATTTTCAACTTTCAATTTTAACCATTGCCGTCACTGCAAAGGTGACGAGGCAGAAACCCATGACGGCGATGAAGAAGTGGCTGTAGCCCATACTGTCCGACATCCAGCCGCTCACCATCCCGGGCAGCATCACACCGCCAAGATACTGGAAGGCCGTACAGATGGAGAACACAGAGGTACTCCTTTCGCCGTGCGAGAAACTGACGAGGTAGAGCGTATAAGCCGTGAAGCCCAACCCGTAGCCGACTTGCTCCATGAATACGCAAGAGGCTATGAGCGACAGGCTCTGCGTTCCGGCGAGGCTCAAATAGACATAGACAATGTCGGGCAAAGTGATACACAGCACCAAAGGCCAGAGCATCCGCCGCAGGCCGTACTTCGACACAAGCCACCCGCCCACGATGCCGCCGCCAAGCAAGCCGATAACACCCAATGTGCCATACACAAAACCATACTGCACATCGGTCAGAGCCAAGCCGCCCTCCTCTACTGTGCGTTTCAGGAAAAGCGGCACAATCTTCGTCAGCAAGCCTTCAGGCAAGCGGAAAAGCAGGATAAAGAGCAGGGCAGTAATGAGGTGTGGCTTAGTGAAGAAGACGCGAAAGGTTTGCTTGAAATCGTCGAATATGTTAAGCCCCTTGCTCCCTGCCCCCTGCTCCTCCACCTTGGGCAGCATTTTCCAATGCCAAGCAAAGAGCATCAGCATCAAGCCTGCAACGGCAAGGAACGTGATGCTCCACGAGAGAGGAACGGCGGCTCCGCTCTTCTGCAACAAGCCTGCCAACATCACCAGTCCGCCTTGTCCCAAGACCATTCCGATGCGATAGAAGGTGTTGCGGAGGCCGACATAGAGTTCCTGCTCTTTGTTCTCAAGACCAAGAATGTAGAAACCGTCGGCACAAATGTCGTGGGTGGCACTGCCGAAAGCAATCAGCATGAAAAGAGCAAGCGAACTTTGCAGCCAGAAACTTGTGGGCAACGTGAAGGCCAGCAATGCCAATGCAGCCCCGATTGTCAACTGCATCGTGAGAATCCACCAACGCTTCGTCTTTATGCCGTCAACGATAGGACTCCACAGAGGCTTAATCACCCAAGGCAGACCAAGCCAGCCTGTATAGAGCGTAATCTGCGTGTCTGTCAAGCCCATCTCCTGATAGAGGACAAGCGACATGAGCATCACAGCGGCATAAGGCAACGCCTCGCCAAGATAAAGACTTGGTATCCAAAAAAGAGGCTTATTCGGCTTATTCATTTATTATTTGCAAATCATTATTTATACCTATTATAGATGCAAAGGTACAAAAAAGCTAAGACAACACAAAATAATACATGCATTCTCTTTGCTTCTTTTTCTTTTTCACTATCTTTGCGCCATAATTAGCACGAAAATAAAACAAGTAGTCACCTTTTAACACCGTAAACACTATGACATAGCGACGAACAAAAGGGAGGACGGCGCACAAGGTGCGACGCTCCCAGGGGACAAACCATTCACTAACTCAATTTATTCACAAAACGGAGAAGTGTGATGAAGTCCCGTTCGTAGTCTTAATGATAACTTGAGCTTTCTGCTCTTGTCTCTCTCAACCTTGAATACCGCCAATATTCGCTATGTGAGAGCAAGCAGTTCAGAAGGTTCACGTCCGTAAATGGGCGTGAACTGTTCTTGCTTGTTTACATAGCATGGTCACTTGGCGGTAACCTAAGGTTGAGAATAAGCACCGAATGGTTTCACGCCTTTTTCGTTTCTTAAAACAAAGAAACAAATGAAAACTAAATTTTTACTCATTGCGCTCCTTGCGCAGTTCATCAACCTCTCTGCCTCTGCCTATACTGCCAAAATCGGCAGCATTTACTACGACCTGAACACAAGCAACAAGACGGCAACCGTGACGTATTATAGTACAAGTTACAATTCCTATTCGGGCCAAATCACCATTCCCACAACTATTACTTATAATGATGTCCGCTATAAGGTAACGGCCATTGGCTATCATGCATTCTATAACTGTTCGGGGTTAACTTCTGTATCTATTCCCTCATCAATTACATCTATCGGAGCAGATGCTTTTTACAATTGTGACAAATTAACCTCTGTGTCTATTCCCGCATCAGTCACATCCATAGGAAGAGGAGCTTTTAATGATTGCGACGGCTTGACATCCGTGACAATTCCTGCTTCTGTGAAGAAAATAGATTATCGCACATTCTATTTTTGCAGTAAGTTGGCCTCTGTCAGCATTCCTTCTTCTGTCACACTTATCGAGAATGAAGCTTTTGCCTATACTCCCTGGCGCACTTCATGGCTTGCCGAGCAGCAAGACGGCCCCTGCTACATCAATTCTGTGCTCTACACTTACAAGGGAACGATGCCAGAAGGTACGTCTGTTGTCGTAGAGAATGGCACAACGGGTATTGCCGGTGGGGCTTTCTATGGATGCTCCAATCTTGTTTCCGTCGAGATACCCCAGTCCGTGACCAGCATCGGCTCGTATGCTTTTTCTGGATGCGGCTTGACAAGTGTCAGCCTTCCGACTGCTTTAACTTATCTTGGTTCGGCAGCTTTTCTTGGATGTACAGCCTTGAATACCATCGACATTCCTGCCTTCACAGAAACTGGAGGTTATAGTTCTTATACCTCACCTATAAGTGGTTATTCTAGTAATGGTTATGGTTATTTTATCTTTGCCGGCTGCGCAAGCCTGACATCAGCCACATTAGCAGAAGGGCTGACAAATGTTTATTGGGGTATGTTTGCAGACTGTACCAGCCTCACAACTGTGACACTGCCATCCACAATTACAAGCATAAAAGTATCTGCATTCACGAATTGCGAGAACCTCTCTACGGTCAAGGTGGGAATGCAAGCACCCTTTGTCATTGACTCCGAAGTGTTCACCAACCGCTTCCTCGCAACCCTGATTGTTCCCGTGGGCAGCAAGGAGGCTTACCAGAATGCAGAGTTCTGGGAGGACTTCCAGACAATAGTAGAGGAAGGCGACATCGAGAAGTGTGCCACTCCCAGCATTGCCTATTCTGACGGGAAGCTGACATTCGGTTGCGCAACGGAGGGCGTGCAGTTCGTCTCCACAATCACGGATGACGACATCAAGTCCTACAACACAGGCGAGGTTGATTTAAGTGTGACCTATGCCATTCGCGTCTATGCTACAAAGGCTGGTTTGGGTGACTCCAAAGTGGCCACAGCTACCTTATGCTGGTTGGAACAGCAGCCGGACATCCATACCGATGTCATCGAGGTGAAGGCAATGCCTGCACTGATACAGTCACAGGGCGGCACTATTACTATCCAAGGCGCAGCCGACGGCACGCCGATAACAGTATATAGCACCGACGGAAAGGAATGCGGCTCCACCATTGCTGCCGGTGGCAATGCCACAATAGCCACGTCACTACAGTCAGGTTCTATTGCCGTTGTGAAGATTGGCAAGAAGGCTGTAAAGGTATTATTGAAGTAATTACACATTATATTATAATATATAGAAAGAGGGGTGCCGGCAGTTCCGGCACCCCTCTCTATTTAGTTGACCTATCGATTTTGTCTCGAAGGGACTAACTATTGTCCTTTGTGGCAAGCCGTCCTTTTGCATGATAAATCTGCCGTCGTAGTCAACCTTATTTCTCGTTTCCCCTTTTTATATCTGATTCAACACCTCTGTCATCGACAGCAAGCGATGCTCAAGATATTCAGCTATCAGTGTAGTCATCGTATCTGGCGAACCACTACGGGCATAATCGTCGAAGGCTTCATAATAGCGGCGACGGTCAGAAAATTTCACATTGATAGGGGGATAGCCAGCCTTGATAAACTGGAGGTTCATCAGCAGACGGCCCGTACGCCCATTGCCGTCGATAAACGGATGTATTGCTTCGAAACGCAGATGGAACAGTGCGACCTTCTCCACCACATGCAAATGACGATAAAGGCTATCCATATCAGCCAGCAGGGCACTCATCATCGGTTCTATCTGATAGGGCTGAACTGGTGTAGTCAAGGCTCCGGCAATGCGCACTGGCACACGACGAAATCGGCCACGGTCTTCCTGACGGTCGGCAAGCACGAGCGAATGGATGGAACAGATTTCGCAAAGGGTGAGTTCGCGCTGCTCACGTGCCAATTGTTCCATAATAACGTACAGGATTGCACTTTTATTATTCCCATTTTCCAATTTAGGGAACAATAGCACCGCTGCAAAATTACGAAAAAGCAAGCAAAGCACAAAGAGATATTCCGCTATTTCTTATTTGCCTGCTCCAATTGGGACATAAGAGCAAATGTATGAAAATAAGTACGTGCTCTTATGGCGGTAAGAGCATATGCTTATGAAATGGGTATGATATGTTATAGGTTATCTTGCGTTGTGCATGACGCTGTAGGCAGCGAGGCGGTCGTAGCGTGCGCCTTGTCCGCGATAATAGACAAGCACTTCGTATTCGTTTTCTGTCTCGAAGAAACTGCCCATCGTGCGTGTCGTCAAGCCGTCCTTTTGAATGTACTCGTAGCTGTAGTACCCCTGCTTGAGGAGGATGGCTGCATGGTATTCCTGACGAATGTCGTCATATTCCATCTTGCAATCGGGATTGAAGGTCTGCCCTGTCCACCAGCCGCTGACATAGACGTCACCGCCCTGCAATCGCGGACTCTTTAGAAAGAAGTGAACGACGACATACTCCGCAGTTGTGGCATCATCGTAGTCATCGGCACTACGCAGCACATAGACACCGTTTTGGTCCTCCGCATAACTATAGGTTTGGTCTGGCTGAGCGGCAAAAAGTGTGGCATGGTAATAAGGCTCGAACCAGTCAATACGGTCAACTCCTGCCGCCGTTTGATGCACGTCAAGTATCTCAAAGCGATGGTACTCGTTGCCTGCAGGGAAGATAAGCTGACGGTTGTGGGTGAACTCAATGCCATTGGCCAGGCGGACATTTGGCACAAGGCCCTCCACCCTACTGTCCCAACGGCGGTTCTGCATCACGATGACCTTTAGTTCTCGCTGCGGATCATAGACAGGAAGCGCACCGAAGCCGACGGAAAGCGTCATCTGCTGATGGCTGTTGTTGAAGTCGATGTCAGTATTGCTGCTCAGTTGGGCAACAATACCAACCTCCTTCTCGAAGATACAGAAACGCGCCTCAAGCACGGGAAGGTCCTCTTCTCTGTCGTCATCCTCCTCGTAGATGCGTAAACGATAGTTGCCACTGAGCCGAAGCCGAAGTTCCTTGTTAGGGATACGAAGCCGATAGTGTGTGTAAATTTGCGTCGTGTTGAAGCTTTTCTCAAAGTCTTCAACAAGCTGGTTGTTAAGCCCCTCCAGATAGTCGCTCTCAAAGATGCCGTCTGTCGGTTGCCAATCCCAGTCGCAATGGTCGATGTGATAAATGTAACGCTTGTAGTCGTGGCTCATCTCGTCCCATTCAATGTCGATGTGCTTACTACCGCCAAGCGGCATATAAGGAGGGAGAGTCGCGTCGTCGTCAATGGTCAAGGTCAGCGTCCGCACGTTCTCGTCGAAGACTTGCTGAACTTGGGCGTTCACAGGGAGCAAGGAGCAAGGGGCAAGGAGCAAGAGAAGTGTCTGGAGGATGCTTCCCCCTCCTTTGGAGGAGTCGGAGGAGGCTTCACCTTTCAGTACCGGCAGTTGCCAATGGAACTTGACGGCCAAAACACGAATGAGGATAACGCTGAAGGAAGCGAGCAAGGCACTTATTTCTACGCTCAACCCCAGTTGCAGGCAAACGACGTATGCCAAGCCTCCTGCAACACAGGCAAGGGCATAGATTTCGCTACGGAAGATGAGCGGCACATCGTTCATCAGGACATCGCGGATGATGCCGCCGCCCGCTCCTGTAACGGCTCCCATCGTGATGGCAACCCAAAAGGGGTGTCCCAAAGCAAGCGTCTTTTCAATGCCGATGACGTTGAAGAGAGCGAGGCCGATGGTGTCGAAGATGAACCAAGTATAGTTGTGATGGATGATGTACTTGCCGAACATGCCGACCGCCAACACAGCCAAGGCACAGCATACGAAATAACTGCCGTTTGTCATCCAAAAGGGATTAAGCCCAAGCATGAGGTCACGAATCGTTCCGCCGCCGATAGCTGTTGCCATACCGACAATCCACGCTCCAAAGATGTCAAACTGTTTGGTACTGGAAAGCCTGACACCCGATATGGCAAAGGCAAATGTGCCAATGAACTCGATGATGACAAACGTGACGGGCAACCTCAACGTGTCGCCCATGTCCTGCAAGAACTCTAACAGCATACCAATCCCACCTTCGTCCATTCGTCGAGCAATGCCTGGGCATCTTTTGAAGCGGTTTCAGCATCCACTTCGTACTCCTGACAAAGGAGGTCAGCCATCATCTCGGCATTAAACTCTTTGTCGCAGACAGCTTTCCAAAGGAAAGTTGCCGACTCGTTGAGACTAATGACTTTGTTGAAGTCGATGTTCTCTCTGCCGTATGCCACGATAATGTGCTCACCACACACCTCGCGGAGTTCAAATCCTTTCTTTACTCTCATAGGTTTAAGTTATGATGTTATAACGGTTTATCGTAAATAAAATCTTCGTCAGACAATTGCCCTGTAGATGAACAGCAAATACATTCTGATTGGCCTCAGCCTTCGCCAAAGCCTAATACGACGGACAAGTTTTGGATTGTCGGCCGATATGATGCGATGCGGACGGATGTACTGTGTGACGACACCGCTTACGTCCTGCTCTTTGCAAAACTCCACGCCCTTCACATTACCATCGCCTTGCAAAATGAGATGGTCGCCTCGCTTTTCTATGATGCGATGCAGGACATAATGCCCAGGAGCAATCTGAGCCAAGACAGCATCGCCGACATTGTAGCTGTCGCGCTTCTCCAGAAAGACACGGTCGCGTGTGTGCTCTATGAAGGGACGCATACTGTAGCCCTTGACGTAAATGGCGTATGGCTTGCCCTCCCGTAACATCTGTGACACTTCGCCAAGCCAGGCATCGTTGGGCAATTCATGGCGCGGCTGATTGGATACAACGCCATTGCGCTTGCGATAACGCCTGCGCCAAGGAGACAAGAGCCAGCTTGCCAGTTTTTTTATGATAGCCTTCATTTGGCGATGGTGTCGTGACAGAGGATTGCTGCTTCTGCATTGGGGAGGCAGCCCAGTTCATACATGCCCACAATGCGGATAAGTTCACTTATGCCGTCGCACACACCCTTATAGACACGCTCGTCCCATTTCATGTTGCTCATTGCAGGAAGCAAGTTGCAGAAAGCTTCAATGGCGCTGTACTTACGGATAGTGTTCTCTGGCCGTTGCTGGATTCGGACGATTCCTCCGACTGGAGCTTGGATGTTGCGGTAGCAACGTGTCTTGCCGCTCCAAGGGCTGCCATAGACAAAGGCTTTCCCGTCGATAATGCGTACCACGGGGTTGTCGTCGTTCATAAGGTCGCAGCCTGGAAAGTTGTCGTACCAAAGACGTGTATGTGTGCTCTTGCCTGTTCCGCTTGGAGCCGTCATCAGATAGCCCTTCCCGTCGCATCGGATGACGGAAGCGTGCATGAGCATTGTCCCCATACAAGCGGCAGAAAAGGCATACGCCATCATCAAGGCATTGTTCAGCCCATAGTTGCGCTGCGTCCATGTGTCTCCGCGGAGGGACGTGTGGCAAACGGTGAAGTCTGCATTGCTACGCATCCGGCTACAGAGCACATCGTTGATGTCATGCACGGCATACTGATATCCGCCGTCCGGCATCCTATAGACACCGTGATTGCAGCCGCCACAGTCGAACACACCTATCTCATCGCCATCTTCTGCCCATTCCAGACTGTCATCAACGGTCATCGTGAAGAGCAGCTCGTCCGGTTTTTCTTCAATGCGAAAAGGCGCAAACGAAGGGATGAGCTTGTCGTCGTTGACTTTTCCGTCGGCAGTCGGACCTTGCTTCACCTCATCTGCAAAATTGATGGCAAGTGCATGCCCGCCTATTTTATAATAGAAGCTTTTCATTACTGGCCTTTCTTCTTCTTGGACTTTTGGGTTGGATCGGGTTGCATCTCATGCTCTATGTACTTCTCTGCCTTGAACCGGAATTGCCCCTGGTCAACCAGTATCATGCGAAACTCTTTGCTTTGCACATAACGCTTGTAAAGGGACAGGTAACGTCGCTCCATCTTCTTCCTTTTGGGGCTGAAATAGACACATGGTACGTAAGGGCCGCCCTTGTACACTGCCTCCAAATACCGCTGCAACTGGGAAGAATAGAGTTGCCTGTCAGCCAGGAACTTCGTCTTTTTCTCTATTGTGACGCTGTCCACGAGGTGCATATCTGTGATGAACACCACGGAATCAACATGAGAGATTGCTACGCCGACCATGTATCGCGGCTTCTGCTTGACACGAAGCGTCTTTGCTTCAACATGCTCCGCCGCAACCATGCAGAGCAGCATCAGACATATTGTTTTTAATAATTTCATCAGGTTTTTCTCTTAACTAACTGCTTGCGTATCAAGCCTTCGCTCATCTGTGTTAATCGTAATTGGGCGCAAATTTACGAATAAATCCCCGAATCGACAAAGGATTCGGGGATTTATATTCTTTAATCTGCAATTATTGGGCTTTTCACTCATCCAGTTCTATCACATAGCTTACCTTGCGACCGCTTGGCGTGACAGCCTTTATCCAGAGGGTGCGGTCCGTGCTTTGGTTGGCATTCTTGACAGATTCTTCCCAATCCTCTACCGTTTGCATCTTCTGGTCGTTGACCTGCAGGATAATCGTGCCCTTAGAGGCGCCAGCCGTCTTCATCTTGCCATTACGGATGGCATTGATGACGAGACCGTAGTTGATGCCGAGCGACTTCTGTTCCTCTTCGCTGAGAGGCTTGAGGGAAACGCCCATCTGGTCAAGGTCAACCTCCTCCATCACCTTCGTCGTACCCTGCGTGTTGCGCAGCGTCACGTTTATCTTGTGTTCCTTCTTGCCGCGCTTGTAGGTAAGACCGACCTTGTCGCCGGGGCGATGCTGGGCGATGGCTTCCTGCAACTCGGACATCTTGGTGACTTTCTTGCCATCGAACTCTGTGATGACATCGCCTTTTTCCAGTCCTGCCTCTTCTGCAGCGCTGGCATCTGTCACTTGGTTGATATACACACCCTCCACGACATCCAGATTTGGTTCGTTGCCCTTCGCCTTTTCACTGTCTATCCAATTCGACACATCGCTCCCTTGAACGCCAAGGACAGCCCTCTGTACAGTGCCATAGACCTTTAGGTCGGCCACGACCTTGTTCATAATGCTGGTGGGAATAGCGAAGCCATAGCCGCTGTAGCTGCCCGTCTGACTGTAGAGCATCGCATTGATGCCCACCAGTTCGCCTTTATCGTTGACGAGGGCACCACCCGAATTGCCGCTGTTGATGGCGGCATCCGTCTGGATGAAGCTCTCTATGCCGTTTGCCCCAAGTGAACGTGCCTTAGCACTCACAATGCCCGCCGTCACCGTGCTTGTCAGGTTGAAGGGATTGCCCACTGCCAGCACCCACTGGCCGAGCTTGAGGTCGTCGCTGTTACCGATTTTGATGGCAGGCAGGTCCTTGGCGTCAATTTTGATAAGCGCCAAGTCGGTGGTTGCGTCACAACCGATGATGCGTCCCTTGAACTCGCGGTTGTCATTGAGCTTCACCTCTATCTCGTCGGCCTCGCCAACAACATGATTGTTCGTCACTATGTAACCGTCGGCAGAGATAATCACGCCGCTGCCTGCAGCATGACGGTCGGGCTGCTTGTACTCGCGCTGCTGGGGTTGCTGGCCCCTGCCGCCAAAACCGAAAATGTCGCCAAAGCCAAAGAAGTCGCTAAACGGATCCTGTATCTGCACACGCTGCGTCTTGCCCGTCTGCGTCACCTTTATATACACCACAGAACCCACTGCACTCTCGGCGGCCGAAGTCAAGTCCACCAGCCCCGAAGGAGCCGACACCGGAGCAGGCATCGCTGCCACAGGCTCCTGCATGAGAGGTTGGTTACTTGATACTGTGCTTCTCACCACAGCACCTGTCATTGCACTGCTGCCCAAAACAAGAAGGGCGGCACCAATCCAATTCTTAGTTGTCTGTTTCATAACATTATAATTTTATTATTTGTCCGTCAAATGATTGTTTCCTGTTGTCTTGTCGATTGATTGACGATGCAAAAATACAAAGAAACCGCGGACTATGGTTCATCCCTTTTCACCTTTTCACCTTTTCCCTTTTTAATTAACGGTTCTTAAATCGCACCAATTTGTTTTTTACATTCCTTAAACGTACTATTACTTTCGGATGCAAGAGAGAAAACCAAGATGCCATAGAAAGAAATTCCATCCCGCCAGGACAATTCTTCATTTTACGTCGTAATTTCTACAATTTACGACGAGAAATGTACAATTTACGACGTAAAATATACAAATTGCGACGTAAAACGAAGAACTCCATTTGCGGCAAGAGATTTCTTCTTGTGCCGGAAAGGACTTTTCTGTATGACAAAACTATTTTCTTTACCCCGTCTGGCATGTAATTCGCGATTTTTCCCTATCTTTGCATCCGCTAATGGAAATCAAAGATGATATTTTTCAGGAAAAACAATAAGACATCCGTTCAACCGTCTTCATCAGGTGGAAGCGAAGACGCACCTCTGCTCGGGACATCAGGCATAGAGCAAGAAGCTCTGCCCGTTTCAGACGAAAACGGAATAAAATTCATTGTGGAGGACATTGCCAAAAGTTCCCACCCCAAACGCGACAGCCGCATCCTGAACGACACACAGCTCGGACGTGCAAAGGATGCAAAGCGACTGGCAGAAACGAAGTTGCAAGGACTGGAAGACAGTCTGTCCAAATTGCAGACTCAGTTACTATGGCTGCGACGCTACAACGAGACCAGCATGGCTCTTGGACGGGAGAAGAAACATCTCTTTGAACTCGGCAAGCAAAAGGCTGTTATGGCAAATGAGGCATCCATGCTGGAAAGATATGACCTCTTTGAAGGTATTCATGGCATCTATCAGAAAATCATGGTGGTGCGAGAGCAGATTGGCACTGACAAGCGCGGCTTAAGCCTTTTGGAACGGGAAGCAGAACAGGACCGCCAGAAAAAAACAGAACAGGAGAAGCGCCTGAAGCAAGCAAGCGATGCCTACGAAAATGCCTTTGGCAACCTGCTTGACGCTTTCGACCACCTCTGCACAGCGTATCAGTTGGTGGGCAACAACGAAGTTCTCGATTCAGAAAAGGCTTTCCTGCTTGATTACAATAATAAGATAAAGGAGGAAATGGACGCTCTGTCATCTGTTATTGCTGAAAAAAAGAAGAGCAACGAGTCGATGCATGACAAAATTGAGCAGTTGCTCGCCAAACGCCAAAGCATGGAGATACACGAGAACATGATACATCATGGCGAAGCTGTACTCCTGCAATTAAGCACCATGGAGGAGACCTACAAAAATCGCATGGCTCTCCAGCAGAAACGGCAGCAAGCCATCAAGCGGCAAAACGAGGAAAACGAATTGCTGGGAAAGGCATTTGCGCAATTCCAAGACATCGTCTCACAGGAAGAAACAACTGAAGCGGAACTGAACATGCACCGTTCCTACATACAAGGACTGGACGGACTCATACTTCAGGAACGCGCCCTGCAACTGAAAGGCCGCCGACAGATGCTGCTCTCCGCCCTCTCCCTGTGGAAACGCATCAGCACCGGATACGAGAACATCGAAGAGAAGAGCAGAGAGGTGACTGCACTTCGGCTGGACATACAGCATCTTGAGGACAGCGTCACTCAACTCGAAGCAGAAACAGGCAAGGCACAGCGACTATGCAAAGAAAAGGAATATACCTATTTGCTGAGCAAAGGCCAGGATATCGTCCAACTTCGGGCAGACTTGCGCGAAGGTGTATCCTGCTCCGTCTGCGGCGCAACACATCATCCTTACCATAGCGACACCATTCTCGACCAAAGCAAGCTCATAGGCCAGATGAAGACCGACTATGAGATGTTGGCATCCGAATCCAACGCCAAGCAGCAGCAGCTTTCAGAGATGAAAACACAACTGGCTACGGCTCAAGGGCAGCTAAAAGCAGCAGAGGAAGCACTCAATAACATCAGAATCCGTCAGAAGGAGGACGTCCAGGAGTGGGAACTCTATGCCGAACTCGATCCGACCTTTGCAGAATGCTCGGAAAGCACCAACCCCGATGCCAGGACAACCCTGCTTTGCCAATTCATCGAAAACGTCAGCCGCGACGCAGAAAAAGCGGAAAAGGAATTGGAAACATTCACTTTCCACCAAAGCCGCATCGCAAATTTGGGTGAACAATTGCAGACACTCGGTCAGAAGAAAAGCGAAATCAACGTGCGTCTGAGCGAACTTAACACCGGCTGTCAAGTGCTCACACGTGAAATGGAACAGATAGACATACGTTTTGAAGAGACCAACAAGCAATTCATAAACATCTACGAGAATATGCAGTCCATCCTTACAATAAAAGACTGGTACACTCTTTGGCAAAAGGCTCCCGAACAACTCCACGAACAGATTCAGCAGCTCATTGCCGACTGGTCCGCTATAGAAAAGGAGATTGCCACGAATCAAGCAAGTCTTAATACCGAAAATGCAAAGCAAGAAGGGATGGTGTCGCTTCTGCAATCACTCGTTCAATCTTCTTCCCACATAACAAAGAAGATTGAAGACATAGAGGAACGCAAAGCCAAGAACAACAATACATATCAGCAACTTATTCCTGAACGCGACACAAAAAGCCTCTACCAAAAGCATTTACAGAACACAAGGACTGCTTACGAACAGTTCGAAGCCGAGCGGAGCCAAATGGACTTTATTCGCCACGATGCCGACATCACGCAAGGCCGCCATGACTACTACATAGGACATATAGAAAGGCTGGAAGGAGAGATGAGCATATTGAACGAGAAACTCGACCTTTGGATGCATGCCTTCAACCAGCAACACCCACCTGTCCAGCAAAGCGAACTCGACAAAGTGTTTGCTGACGGCAAGGACTGGAGCAAAATACGCAGCAGCCTTAAGCAAATAAACACCGACATACTGCTCTGCCAGGCTAAGGTGGAAGACCTGAACAGCCGCCTCATTGCACTCGAAACGGAAGACGGGCAATGCCAGACCTCAACGCAAAATATCCAAGACATTCAAGAGAGCATAGCCACAAAACAGCAAGCCCTCACAAAACAAAGAAACGATACGATGATGCAACTTGCACGACTCTCCGTTCAACTCGAAGATCACGAAAAAGGCCTCACCGCACAAAGAAACTCAGCCGAACCAATTACACATTAACCAAAAGGAGGCAACGCTTCTGGGCGTTGCAATATATTATGAGTAGTAGCGCACTCGTTGTACTTTCAGGCGGGCAAGACAGCACAACCTGCCTCTACTGGGCACTAAAACACTTCAGACAAGTACGTGCCTTAACATTCCGTTATGGACAAAGACACGTCGCCGAAGTTGAAATCGCCAAAAAGCTGGCAGAAGAAGCTGGTGTTCCTTGGGAGAGCATGGACATCAGCTTTATCTCTCAACTCAGTCCTTCATGCAGCCTGACAAACAAAGCTCTTGACATTGAGGAAGAGAAACAGGAAGGCTCTCCCTACCCCACAACTTTTGTCCCTGGGCGCAACCTCTTTTTCCTCTCCGTTGCCGCCATCTACGCACGCAACCACGGCATTTACGACATTATCACCGGCGTAGGCCAAGCTGACTTCAGCGGCTATCCTGATTGTCGCGACGGCTTCATCAAGAGCCTGAACACAACGCTCAATCTTGCCATGGACGAGCAGTTCAGGTTGCACACACCGCTGATGTGGCTTGACAAGCAACAGACTTGGGCATTGGCAGACGAATTGGGCGTGCTCGACACTATCAGATATCGCACCCTGACTTGCTATAATGGCATCGTGGGTGACGGTTGCGGACATTGCCCCTCATGTAAACTGCGCAACGAAGGATTGAAGAAATATCTTGAATTAAAATAGGACACCCATGTCAAACAGAACAGAAGAAGGCCTTAACGCCTTAGGAAAGAAAACTGAATACCCACAGGACTATGCACCGGAAGTCTTGGAGGCTTTTGAGAACAAACACCCCGAGAACGATTACTGGGTACGCTTCAACTGCCCGGAATTCACAGCACTATGCCCCATCACAGGACAGCCGGACTTCGCCGAGATACGCATCTGTTATCTCCCGGACAAGCGAATGGTGGAGAGCAAAAGCTTAAAGCTTTATCTCTTCAGTTTCCGTAATCACGGAAGTTTCCATGAAGATTGTGTCAACGTCATTATGAAAGACCTCATCCGCCTCATGCAACCCAAGTACATTGAGGTGACAGGCTTTTTCGTTCCTCGTGGCGGCATCAGCATTTATCCCTTTGCCAACTACGGCAAGCCCGGCACTAAGTACGAGGAAATGGCACAGTTCCGTTTCTTGCATCACGACCTCTAATACGCAGAACAGGGATACACACAATGATGTATCCCTGTTCTGTATATATACTATAATATTACTCAATTACTACGCGCGTCCAGCCGTGTACGTCTGGCTCAATGCCATATTGAATGTTACGCAGTTTTTCATAGAGCTTGCGGCAGACGGGACCTGGCTGGCCGTCCTTTGAAATGATGAAGCTTTGCTTCGTGTCGAGGTCATCAATGCGCTCAATAGGACTGATGACGGCAGCCGTGCCACAGGCACCTGCCTCCTCGAAGGTGGCAAGCTCTTCCTCTGGAATCTGACGGCGCTCAACCTTCATGCCAAGGTCCATGGCTAATTGCATCAAACTCTTGTTGGTGATGCTTGGCAGGATGCTGGAACTCTTCGGCGTAACGTATGTATTGTTCTTTATGCCGAAGAAGTTCGCTGCGCCGCACTCGTCCATATACTTCTTCTCCTTCGCGTCAAGATAGAATTCACAGCTGTAGCCAAGGTCGTGCGCCATCTTGTTGGCACGGAGGCTGGCAGCATAGTTGCCGCCCACCTTGTAGATACCTGTACCGAGAGGCGCAGAACGGTCATACTCACGAATAATGACGTAAGGATTCGTTGCAAAGCCACCCTTGAAGTACGGGCCAACGGGCGTGACAAAGATGAGGAAAAGGTACTCGCTGGCAGGATGTACGCCGACTTGAGCGCTTGTGCCAATGAGCAGGGGACGGATGTAAAGCGTAGCTCCGCTCTCGTATGGCGGGATGAAACGCTCGTTGAGGCGAACCACCTTGTCCACCATTTCGTTGAACTGCTCCGTAGAGAGTTCGGGCATCAGGATACCACGGCAAGTGCTTTGCAGACGGGCTGCGTTCTCATCAGAGCGGAACACACGCACCTTTCCGTCTGGACAACGGTAGGCTTTCAGTCCTTCAAAGGCTTCTTGTCCGTAGTGCAGACAAGTGGCAGCCATGTGGATGGGAATGGTCTCCTCGCTACAAACTTCTATCTCTCCCCATGCGCCGTTGCGATAGTAGCAGCGCACATTGTAGTCTGTCTTCATGTAACCAAACGAGAGGTTACTCCAATCGATTTCGTTCATAACACATTATCTTTTGCGCTGCAAATTTACGCCTTTTCCTCGACATTCAGCAAGGATTTACAGTTTTTTTCTGCTTCGTAAAGCTTTTCGTGACAAAACTTCATCAGCTTCTGTGCTTCACGAAGCCGTTCTGCCATTTCGTCTATACCTATTTCGCCACTCTCCATTTGCTGAGCCATCGCTTCCAGTCGCTGCATAGCTTGCTCGTAGGTCAACTCTTTTTGCATAACACTATCTTTGAATATATCTCTCCTTGTTCTGTTTGTGTGGTCAGGACTTCGCCTTCCGCAAGCCCTTCTATACTACGGACAATCTTGCCGCCGCAGGTTGTGATTGTGTAACCGCGCTTCAAAAGAAGCCTCGGATCAAGAGAATCCATCCGTTGCTTTATCAATTGTAACTTATATTGCTCACGTTCAATCCGTTGAGAATATACCGTCAAAAGCCTTTGCCGAAGGAGTGGAAGCCCATTCTGCTTTCCTTGAATGAAGTTCGTGAAGAGTAAGGGAAGGACGGTTCGCAGATGTTCCAAACATTGCTTTTCATGCTGGATGCGCTCTTCTGCTGAACGAGTAATGCGGAGGTAAAGATTGTCGAGCAAAGCGGCTTCTTGTGCTTGATGATCGATGATGAAAGCAGCGGCGGCAGTCGGCGTCTTGACTCTCGTATGCGCCACCAAGTCGAGCACCGTCTCATCGCGTTCATGCCCAATGCCTGTCATCACAGGCAACGGATATTGTGTAATACAGGCCGCCAATTCGTAGCTGTCGAAGTCACTTAGGTCGCTGCTTGCCCCACCTCCCCGAATGATGACAACAAGGTCAAAGGGAAGCCCCCCTCTATCTCCCCCCGAGGAGGGAGTAATTATTGCTTCGAGGGCAGCAATGATGCTTTCTGGCACATGTTCGCCCTGCATGACTGCAGGAAAGAGTTGAACATCAAAGTGGAACCCGTATTCGTTTTGCTCCAATTGATTACAGAAGTCACCATAACCTGCTGCCGTTGCACTGCTGATGACAGCAATTCTTCTTAACAATCGAGGCAAAGAAAGCTCTTGATTGTCATGCAGAATGCCATCCTTCTCCAATTGTAAAAGGATTTCTCTTCGCCTCTTTACAAGGTCGCCTAATGTAAATGTTGAATCTATGTCGAGTACATTGAGCGAATAGCCATATTGCTCGTGGAAGTTGACCTTGACAAGAAGCTTCACCTGCAAGCCCTTACGAAGTGTCTCGCCTGCCTCCTTCTGGAAGCGAAGCCGCAGCAGACTATAAGTTCTTGCCCAACAGGTGATGCGTGTCCTTGCTAAAATCCGGTCGCTCCCTTCATCCTTTTGAACGAGTTCGCCATAGAAGTGGCCACCGAATGCAGGCGTACTGACATCGCTCAACTCACCCGTCACCCAATACTCCTCATCGAAATTCTCCTCGATGACCTCGCGTACCAAATTGTTCAGTTCATAAAGAGTCAATACTGCGCTCGTCATGTCCATTCACTTTCATGTTGCAAAAGTACAAAATAATTCTTAATTCCTCATCCTTATTTATTATTTTCTTCGTACCTTTGTACTCGGTTTACCTAAACATCTATCTAATGCCAAACGACAACAAAGCATACGCCAAGCGCGAGAAGGCCTACATGCAGGGCAAACTTTTCCCCGACGTCAAGGTGGGGATGACGAAGGTCAACCTCACGCCTACCGTCACGAAGGACGAGCACGGCATACCGCATACAGAGCCGAATGTACCTATATTCATCTACGACACGAGCGGTCCCTACTCCGACACAATCTACACGGTTGACCTGAAGAAAGGTCTGCCAAAGATGCGCCAGTCGTGGATAGAGAAGCGCAAGAACGACAAATGCATCACGCAGATGGCCTATGCGAAGGCTGGCATCATCACGCCAGAAATGGAGTATGTTGCCATTCGCGAAAACATGAATTGTGAGGAACTGGGCATCAAGACACACATCACGCCAGAGTTCGTCCGCGACGAGATTGCCAGAGGCCGTGCCGTGCTGCCTGCCAACATCAATCACCCCGAAAGTGAACCGATGATTATCGGCCGTAACTTCCTCGTGAAGATTAACACAAACATCGGAAACTCCGCCACGACTTCGAGCATTGAGGAAGAGGTGGAGAAAGCTGTCTGGTCGTGTAAATGGGGAGGTGACACGCTGATGGACCTCTCGACGGGCAACAACATCCACGAGACACGCGAATGGATTATACGCAATTGCCCTGTGCCCGTCGGCACTGTGCCTATCTATCAGGCTTTGGAGAAGGTGGACGGACGTGCAGAAAACCTTTCGTGGGAAGTCTATCGGGACACGCTCATCGAGCAGTGCGAACAGGGCGTTGACTATTTCACAATTCATGCCGGCATCCGCCGCCACAACGTTCATCTGGCGGACAATCGTCTCTGCGGCATCGTTTCGCGAGGCGGCTCGATTATGAGCAAGTGGTGTCTCGTGCACGACAAGGAGTCGTTCCTTTACGAACACTTCGACGACATTTGCGACATCGTGGCGAAATACGACACTGCTCTCTCGCTTGGCGACGGCCTCCGTCCCGGCTGCATTGCCGATGCCAACGATGCAGCACAGTTCGCAGAACTCGACACGATGGGCGAACTCGTCACCCGTGCTTGGGACAAGAACGTGCAAGCTTTCATCGAAGGACCTGGTCATGTGCCTCTGCACAAGATTCGCGAGAATATGGAACGCCAGCTTGAGAAGTGCCACGAAGCGCCGTTCTATACGCTCGGCCCTGTCGTGACAGACATTGCGCCCGGCTACGACCACATCACGAGTGCCATCGGAGCAGCACAGATTGCTTGGCTGGGTACGGCGATGCTTTGCTATGTCACGCCCAAGGAACACCTTGCCCTTCCTAATAAAGAGGATGTACGCACGGGCGTAGTCACCTACAAGATTGCGGCTCATGCTGCCGACCTCGCAAAGGGGCATCCCGGAGCAATGGTTCGCGACAATGCACTCTCCAAGGCACGCTTCGACTTCCGCTGGCGCGACCAGTTCCACCTCTCGCTCGACCCCGAACTTTCACTCCAGTACTTCGAAGAAGCAGGCCATACCGACAGCGAGTATTGCACGATGTGCGGCCCGAACTTCTGTGCTGCAAAACTCTCACACGACCTTAGGAGAATAAAGAAATGACAGAGCTGACACAGGAGCAAAAGCTGCGCTATAATCGTCACCTCATACTTGAAGGCATCGGCAGGGAGGGACAGGAGCGGCTCTTGAAGTCGCGCGTCCTGCTTGTCGGCGTAGGCGGGCTTGGAAGTCCTGTCGCCCTCTATCTGGCTGCAGCAGGAATAGGCACGCTTGGCCTTGTGGATGGCGACAGCGTGAGCCTTGCCAACTTGCAGAGGCAGGTGCTTCACAGCACGCCCGACATCGGACGGCCAAAGGTCGATTCCGCAGCAGAAAGCATCCAGAGCCTCAATCCTGACGTCAAAGTAGTGAAGTATCCCTTTTTCCTAAGCGAAGAGAATGCAAAGGAACTTATCGGAGACTACGACTTCATCATCGACGGAAGCGATAACTTCGCCACGAAGTATCTTGTCAACGATGCCTGCGTCATGCTTGGCAAAGCCTTCACTATGGGAGGCATCAATCGCTATAGCGGTCAGCTTATGACACACATTCCTGGCTCCGCATGCTATCGATGTCTATTCCCAGAACCTCCAGCTTTCAAGGATGTGGAAACCTGCGCAACGGTCGGCGTCTTGGGCAGCATTGCCGGAATACTCGGAACCATGCAAGCTACGGAATGTTTGAAGTACTTGGCAGGTATTGACAAGCTTCTCACGAACACGCTGCTTACTTTCGGTGCCATAACAATGGAATGGAACCGTTTCGACTTCCAGCAAGACAACTCTTGCCCTCTCTGCGGCTCAACCCCTACGATAACTGAGCTTAAGGAATATGCCTTTCAGCCTTGCTCTAAGCTTGGACTCAACCAATAATAGAACACTCCTAAACTGACTTACCCAATATGCCAACAAGGGGAAACAGAATGAAAATCAAATAGTTCAAATTGTTATATGTCGTATTGTATTCTTTAGCTAATTGGATTAATTCTCTATAGCAGAGGTCAAAGGCATCATTCATAGGCATAGCATAATGATTGCACAACCATAAGAAGCCGATAAGGTATATAGCCCCGTATGCAATTCCTGCTAACATGAGTAGCATCCTTCCCCATGTCTTAGATGAACGGAAGCAATGAATGGAAGTCCATGTCACCCACAATGCCGATAAGACACATAGAGCTGCTTCCAAATAGATGTTTACGATTACGCATATCTCTTTGTATGTGAATCCAAGGGCTAATCCCAGAACATAGAGTGAGCCACAGCATGCCCCAAAGAAACATTCATCGAAGCTTCTTCCTGTCACATGGCATCCTATCAAGGAATGACCAGAAGTGTCATCAAAGCCAATGCCAGCAGGGTTAAGACAATCTAACCTATATTGAGCCGCCATGCAATCATCTTCAACTTGTGCTATAGTTTCCGCAAAGTTACGGTTTTAAATTGAAAAGCCCAACCACTCACAGCTTATTTTGTACGAAATGGGTGGTTGGGTGTGTGGGGGAACTATCTTTCAATTTGTCCTCTTCCGCCACAGGTACGACATTGTTTTTCAATATATCCTGTTGAAGAACAAGGACTACAATTATTCTTAGCTACTCCGCTACCATCACAGTTCTCACATTCAACATAAATGTTTCCTCTACATTTGCCACAAAGTACGTCAGAACGTCCTGTTCCCTTACAAACGTCGCATCTATCAAACCCTTCTCCTTCGCATTTTGAACAACGTGGATAGCCGCTTCCGTAGCAAATAGGACATGTTCCTCCTAGATGATTCCCAGAACCTAAACAAAGTACACACCTTGCCTTACCCGTTTCTTTACATATTAAACATTTTTGTCCACGCTTCCCAGAACAAAAAGGACATGTGCCTAGAACCCATTTACTACCATTGCAAACAGGGCATACGACAGTTTTATTCCCTTCACATGTCTTACAAACGGATTTTGTGTAACCATAACCATCACAATAATTGCAGGTTTGAGTTATTATTCCTCTGCCTTCACAATCCTCACACTCTACCCATATTTGGTCATTAGAAGAGAAATCTTGTTCTTGCCCATTATTATTAGATGAACAAGCCAATGTAACAACACTTATGAATATAAGAGTGAAGCTAAATTTCACAGTTTTCTTCATGCTTTTGGTGAAATCGTTCGAATTAGGATTATTGAACTGAAGCAAATAATAAGTCCGTTATAATATTATGTAAGAAATATTTCGCAAGTGTCAAAGTTTATTTCCCAGTTGCCGTTCTCAGTACCCTCCCACAGATATTTTTGAGACATTCGGTTCCACCAATTCTGGAATTTTGTGCTTGTCTCACCCATGTCTTTTACTAACTTCTCGTATAGTTCTGCATTATCACTAGTGAGTATTTTTGCCAACTCATTCAAACCATTGCGACGTTCAAAAAGCATCTGAATTTCATTGCGCTCTTCAGGTGTCACCTGACCTACAAGTTTTCTTGTTGCCATTTTTCTCTATTAATAAAAGGGTCTAAATAATCTATTTCCTTAATATTATCAACTTCTGGTATAAAATTGCCATGTTTGCGTATGTTTATTAAAAGTGACCTTGATGTGTTGCGCTCAAGATGAGCAGCTACGCATTGCTCATGGCTTGGTGTGTTCACTTCTAATGTCATTCTGCGATTCAGCCATAAACACCGCTTGCATTGGTATGCATCACAATGGCGGCATATTGGGGCGTATTCCAATTTGTAGAGGTATTGATTCTTTATATCCAGTCCTGCATTGACATTTCCAATAGAATCATCCATGTTCTCATAGTAAAATGCGGGACATATATAGAATTTACCATTGGGAGCTAATGTAATTGTTGTGTCACCCGCTCCACAGTTATTCATCTTTGACAAAAACATTCTGTCAGTCAAGATGTTCCATTGAGGTGTATTCCCATTACAGTATTCTTGTTCAATCCAATCAGACATCTCCTTTAGTTTGTCATTGTAGCGGTTTAAGTCCCATGCTTGTATTGGGTCAATATCTTTTATAACAATATTCAACCTTTCAACTTTCTTAAAAGTTTCTTTCGCTAGATAATAGGGAAAATCGAAAAACTCCTGTGGCGTGAGGCGGAATATGGTTGTTGGATATTTGTCTTTTAATAAATTCGATGGTATCTTATTGAAAACAATCACATCCGAATTATCTTCTCTTTCTCCTATATATGGTTTTATATCGATGTGGTCTATCGAGTTAATTGCTTCTATGTGTCGTGTAGGAAGTTCATAATTTGGATAGACAAATTGTATCATCAAATTCTCTATCATAGCAAAACGTATTCCGTTCTTCAAATCATCAAGGTCTATCAGTTTTGAAGCCCTGTGATGTGGTATGCTATAGTGACAGAACGAAGTGGCTGTGTCATCCAATAAAATAATAATGTATTGCAGCATCTTTCTAACAGATTTCTTGTTTTACTTCTTTCTTGTTCTTTTCAAACTCTTCACGCTCTCCTTCCAATTCCAGTTTGCGATAGAGTTTGTTCCAATAGTAGTTATTGGCTCTAACACGTGCTTTGTGCATTAAGCAAATGGCGGTTGAACGTTCATATATAGTGTTTGTTTTCGCAGCATCATAGTTTTCGCCTTGACACCACGCACATCCACTCGCGACTTCACAATCTAAACATTTTTGTGGCGATTGCGTTATGCGGTCAAGTGTTAGAAAAGGACGCAAAAGGTTCTTATCTATTCCACGATAGACATTGCCTATGATAATAGGCTTCTTATTGCGTAATGAATAGCTAGCAAAACGAGTACAAGGATAAAAATTACCTGCTGCATCAACGGAGAGCATCATGCCTGCGCCACACCAATTCTGATTATCTCTCTTGGGGTCGAGAGGCTTGCCTATCAATTCAGAATAAAAAGAGCAAACATTTTCCTTGTACAATTCGTTATCTATTATTGCATCTGCCAACTCAAGTAGTTGATTCTCAAACAGTTTATCGTCACCATTTTTCCAGACATCTTCAAAAACGCAGTTTATGTTTACTTCATGTATTCCAAGTGAAAATAGGTGAAGGACACTCTCTTTGATGTATGGGATGTCTTCGGAACTGATAGTAACTTTTGTACCTACATGCGGAAATTGCTTAAGCCACATGGGAATGTTTCTTACCACATCATCATAAGAGCCTCGTTCTTTTCCATCTTCATTCTTCTTATAGATGCGATTCAAGTCGTGTTTCTCTCGTGTACCATCAATAGTGATTCCTATGCTCAAGTGCTCTTTATTTTTCTCTATGAATTGTTGAACCTTGTCTGTGTGATAATTTATCCCATTTGTCGAAAATGAAAAGCGATAGGAATCAAACCAATGGTGGTCTCTTCTAAACATTTCTATTTTCAAATAGTCACAAATCTTATCAATGAGGTCAATCTCCAAGAAAGGTTCTCCACCAATGAAATCCCATACCACACTCTCTTCTTTGAAATCTTCTTCATGACTGAGGATGTAGTCAATAGCTTGCTTTGCTATCTCGAAAGACATTTGCTCCTTAGAGTTTTTACCAACGAGATAGCAATACTTACAAGCAAGCTGACAATCCTTTGTGACGATGAATGTTATATTCTTCGCCATTCCATCTTTCCATGGCTGACGACTATCCCTTAGTTGCATGGGTTTTAATATGTTATAAAAATAGCTCCGCCAGAGCAACCGCCTGCGCAGCCGTAACCACAGCGGCCAGAGCATGTTCCATAACACTCGCCACGACAGTTGCCAGAACAACTTCCACCGCATCCGCCAGTACATGTTGAACTACATCCACCACTGCATCCTGTTATGCAAGCGTTACCGCAGATACTATCACATGTGACCTTACAGCCTGTAACACAATCGCTTTGGCACATTGCATCACAACGGCCTTGACAACCTTGACCACAACTACTTCCACAGGTTGTTTTACATCCATTCTCGCAACTGCCTTGACATCCTTTGCATTCTCCCTTGCATCCATTTGTGCATGATGTACAAAGCCCTGTACAATTCCCTCGACAGTATTGAGGCATTGGTTCTGACGCTTTTGATAAAACAGGTACATTTGATGCTACCACGGCTCCAAGCATAGGTAATATCATTCCTGCGACTCTCTTGAAAAGATTCCTTCGCGAGATGGTATTATTACTTTTTTTCATATAATTTATTGATTAAAATAAGAATCTTCCATATCTATTCCTACTGCCACGTTGTCAAAATAAATATTATAGCATTGAGGATGTTTTTTATATGGTGCAATCTTTATCGTTGCTCTCGCAGTCCTTTTCACACATGGATTACCTTCGTAGCCCGATTTGTAATTAAAATAGGGGAATTCATATTTTCTCAAAACCGCTTCAATGGTTGGATATTCTTCTGTGACATAGTATTCTACTGTCCCAGAATACTCATACCACGAGTTGTTTTTAAGATGTTCCTTAATAATTTTTTTATCTGGATTTGTGTAATTATCTGCCTGGAATTTAAATATATATTCTGAAGGATGATCATACTTACTGTAAATAATGAACCCAGAATAATTACCAAACAACGAATAATAATAAGATGGGGGGGAATATATGAATCTAGTCGTATGACTCTTCCATTTTCCCCAGTAACCATCATGAAATGAAACTGTACTTATTTGTGCCATCGTCATCATGGCAAAAGAAGTAAACAAGATAAAAAGTAAAAACTTTTTCATGAATATCTACTTAAATTCTGCTTGACCCCATAAGCAGAGATTTGATTCGTATTTGGAGATAACACACAAATAAAAACGTGGAGCCAGTTCTGTGCCCGGTTCCACGCTTTGAAGGTCTTCGCATTACCCTGTCCGTCCAAACCGAGCAACGCTGAAAGCCCCACGCCGATGTATATAGTATGAATTGTCACTATAGACAGACTTTACTTCTACATCTCAAAGGGGCGTTCCCGTTGCTTTGTTCTTGACGGACAATTGGAAGTTGCGAAGTTCTCAAAGCGTCAAAACCAAAGCGTCCAGAAAACGCCTTTAGTATGTATGTGTCCCACCATATCTGATTACCCCAAAGGCTTTCAGCATACGGAAAGACACAACAAAAATAGAGTTTTGTTTTTAAACAAACAAGTAATAAGACAAAGAATTTAGCAATTATGTACAAAATGTATGCTTTATAGCTTACAAGCTGACTATTTTACATGAATGCTATAGCATTAAGGCACACTTTTTCGTGCGGAACATTTTTCACTTTTTATTTTTTGTCGTACCTTTGCAGTCCGTTAGGAAACGAATCATGTTCAGTGACGAGCTAAAGAATATAAGTTGGGAAGAGACGACGGAGCGGATTGCCTCGATGACGGAGGCAGATGTGCGTCGCGCCCTTGGGAAGAGCCGCTTGGATGTCAACGACTTCATGGCACTCATCTCTCCTGCTGCCGAGCCATTCCTTGAGACGATGGCGCGCCTCTCACGTCATTACACAGAGGAACGTTTCGGACGCACCATGTCAATGTTCATCCCGCTCTACATCACCAACGCCTGCACGAACTCGTGCGTCTATTGCGGCTTCCATAGGGAGAACCCGATGGCAAGAACCATCCTGACGATGGAGCAGATAGAGAATGAGTACCGCGCCATCAAGCAGCTTGCTCCCTTCGAGAACATCCTGCTTGTCACGGGTGAGCATCCTGCAAAGGCAGGCGTGCCGTACCTCGCGAGTGCCATTGACATAGCAAAGCGTTACTTCTCGAACATCAAGATAGAGGTAATGCCGCTGAAGGCAGAAGAATACAAGGAGCTGACCGAACACGGGCTTAACGGCGTCATCTGTTTCCAAGAGACCTATCACAAGGACAACTATCAAACCTATCATCCGCGAGGCATGAAGTCGCGCTTCGAGTGGCGGTGCGACGGGTTCGACCGCATGGGGCAGGCAGGCGTTCACAGCATCGGAATGGGCGTGCTCATCGGCTTGGAGAAGGAATGGCGGACGGATGTCACGATGATGGCGCACCACCTTCGCTACCTGCAGAAGCACTACTGGCGCACGAAATACAGCATCAACTTCCCGCGAATGCGTCCTGCGCAGAACGAGGGCTTCCAGCCGAACTGCATCATGTCCGACCGCCACCTGGCACAAGCCACCTTCGCCATGCGCATCTTCGACCACGATGTCGATATTTCCTACTCCACCCGCGAGCCAGCCTACATCCGCGACAATATGTGTACGCTTGGCGTGACGACGATGTCTGCCGAGTCAAAGGTCAATCCTGGCGGTTACTATACCTATCCGCAAGCCCTTGAGCAGTTCACCGTCTCTGACGAGCGGACTGCAAAGGAAATAGAGCAACGCCTCAAACAGCTTGGCCGCGAACCCGTCTGGAAGGATTGGGACGCATCGTTTGACTTTATTCCCCCCAACAGATAAACGACTCGTAAACCGAGTTGGAGAAAAATACATAAACAAAAGAAGCCCTCCGAGATTTCTCTCGAAGGGCTTCTCTCTAAAAGACGGCGGCTACCTACTCTCCCACGGGTGTGCAGTACCATCGGCGCGGGCGGGCTTAACTTCTCTGTTCGGAATGGGAAGAGGTGGAACCCCGCCACTATAGCCACCTAAATAAGGTTGACATATCGGTGCGAAAGCTAAAATGAACGGCGTCTCTCTTCTCTC
>CAMZAE010000015.1 GCA_947304115.1 uncultured Prevotellaceae bacterium
CGCCGATGTACCTCTTGGCCCGCGTCATCAAGTCGATGGGCATCAAGATGGTGCTCTCAGGCGAAGGCGCAGACGAAATATTCGGCGGTTATCTCTACTTCCACAAAGCGCCAAACGCAAAGGCTTTCCACGAAGAGACCGTCCGCAAGCTCTCGAAGCTTCACTACTACGATTGCCTTCGCGCCAACAAGAGCCTCTCGGCTTGGGGCGTTGAGGGACGTGTGCCGTTCCTCGACAAAGAGTTCCTCGATGTGGCGATGCGGACAAATCCCGAGGCAAAGATGTGTGGCCCCCTCCCAACCTCCCCCAAGGGTGAGGAGAATTTCATTATCGAAAAGAAGATTGTGCGCGAAGCCTTTGCCGATATGTTGCCCGAAGCGATTGTTTGGCGGCAGAAGGAGCAGTTCAGCGATGGTGTGGGCTATTCGTGGATTGACACGTTGAAGAAGATTACCTCCGAAGCCGTGACCGACGAGCAGATGGCTCATGCAGCAGAACGCTTCCCTATCAATCCGCCACTCAACAAGGAGGAATACTACTACCGCAGCATCTTCGCAGAGCATTTCCCCAGCGAGTCTGCGGCAAGAAGCGTCAACCAAGAGGCAAGTGTGGCTTGCTCCACAGCCATCGCCCTCGAATGGGATGCTGCCTTCAAGAACATGAACGACCCAAGCGGACGAGCCGTCAAAGGCGTACATGAACAGGCATACTAAACCTAATTCATAATTCATAATTGGCAATTGATGAAGGACGCACGATTGATATTGAGTGATGGGACGGTCTTCTGCGGCAAGAGTTTCGGCTACGAGGCAGAGGTCGAGGGCGAAGTGGTCTTCAATACGGCGATGACCGGCTATCCCGAGAGCTTGACTGACCCAAGCTATGCAGGACAAATACTGACATTCACTTATCCGCTGATAGGCAATTATGGTGTGCCCGATACAGGAGGCGAACCGCTACCTCGTTTTATGGAAAGCGGTCAGATTCATCCGAAGGCCATCATTGTAGCGGATTATAGCGAGGAATACTGCCATTGGAATGCGAAGGAATCGTTGGCGGAGTGGCTGAAACGCGAGAAGATTCCTGGCATTACAGGCATCAATACACGTCGCTTGACGCAAGTTCTCAGGGAACATGGAGTGATGATGGGGCGTATTGCAATCGAAGGTTGCAATGACATCGCAACAAACGAAGACTATGGTTCCATCAATTGGGTGGAGAAGGTAAGTTGCAAGGAAGTCATTCGCTACAACGAAGGCGCAGGCAAAAAGGTTGTGCTTGTAGATTGTGGTGTGAAGGCCAATATCATTCGATGCTTGCTTCGAAGAGGAGTGGAAGTCATCAGAGTTCCTTGGAATTACGACTTCAATCAGTTGGACTTCGATGGACTTTTCCTTGCCAATGGACCTGGAGATCCAAAGCAATGCGGCAAGACGGTGGAGCATATTCGCACTTTCCTGAATAATAAAAATGTTCGTCCATTGATGGGAATTTGTCTTGGGAACCAATTGCTTGCAAGAGCGGCAGGAGGCAAGACATATAAGTTGAAGTATGGGCATCGCAGCCATAATCAACCAGTAAGGCAAGTGGGGAAGAACAAATGCTTCATTACTTCGCAGAATCATGGTTATGCAGTAGATGCTTCGACTCTGCCTTCTGATTGGGAGCCGCTTTTCGTGAATATGAACGACGACTCGAATGAGGGCATTCGGCACAAGACAAACCCTTGGTTCTCGGCTCAGTTCCATCCCGAAGCCTGCTCAGGGCCGACAGATACGGAATGGATGTTTGATGAGTTTGTTTCATTGTTAGGAGCAGGGAGCAAGGAGCAAGGAGCAGGAAGTTTGATAAGTCAAAACAATACTCTTGCCCCTTGCACCTCGCCCCTTGCACCTATAAAGAGAGTTCTGCTTTTGGGCAGTGGCGCCCTGAAGATTGGGCAGGCTGGCGAGTTCGATTATAGCGGTGCTCAGGCACTCAAAGCCTTGAAGGAAGAAGGTGTAAAGACTGTTCTCATCAATCCAAATATTGCTACTGTTCAGACCTCGAAGGATGTGGCGGATACAGTTTATTTCCAGCCTGTCACGCCTGAGTTCGTGGAGCGCGTCATCGAGAAAGAAAGGCCAGATGGCATTCTGCTGAGCTTCGGTGGACAGACTGCCCTGAACTGCGGCGTTGAGCTTTACCAAAAAGGTGTCTTCGAGAAATATGGCGTGAAGGTGCTCGGCACTCCCATTCAAGCTATCATCGACACAGAAGACCGCGAACTCTTTGTGAAGAAGCTTGATGAAATCGATGTGAAGACCATCAAGAGCGAGGCCTGCAATACAATAGAAGAAGTACAAAAAGCGGCCCACGATTTGGGCTTCCCCGTAATATTAAGAGCTGCATACGCCCTTGGCGGCTTGGGTTCAGGCTTTTGCGATAATGACGAAGAACTGCTTGCCCAAGCCGAAGAAGCCTTCTCTTTCTCGTCGCAAGTCCTTGTAGAGAAGTCGTTGAGAGGCTGGAAGGAGATAGAATACGAGGTTGTCCGTGACCGCTTCGACAATTGCATCACGGTCTGCAACATGGAGAACTTCGACCCGCTTGGCATCCATACGGGCGAGTCAATAGTCGTCGCTCCAAGTCAGACGCTCAGCAATAGCGAGTATCATAAACTTCGCGCCCTTGCCATCAAGATAATTCGTCACATCGGGATTGTGGGCGAATGTAACGTGCAGTATGCTCTCGACCCCAATTCGGAAGATTATCGCGTCATCGAGGTTAATGCCAGATTGAGCCGTTCTTCTGCCCTTGCAAGCAAGGCAACAGGTTATCCGCTTGCTTTTGTTGCCGCAAAGCTTGGTCTCGGTTATGGTCTCTTTGAGTTGAAGAACTCTGTCACAAAGACCACGAGTGCTTTCTTCGAACCTGCTCTTGACTATGTCGTTTGCAAGATTCCACGTTGGGACCTCTCGAAGTTCCACGGCGTGAACCATGAGTTAGGTTCCAGCATGAAGAGCGTAGGCGAAGTGATGGCAATAGGCCGTACCTTCGAAGAAGCCATGCAGAAAGGCTTGCGAATGATTGGTCAAGGGATGCACGGTTTCGTGGATAACAAAGCCCAGCATGTAACCAATGTTCCCGAGGCGTTGCAACATGCCACAGACACACGCATCTTCATCATCGCAAAGGCAATGATGATGGGGTACAGCGTGAAGCAGATTCATCAGTTCACAAAGATAGACAACTGGTTCCTGCAGAAGCTAAAACACATCGTGGATATCAACGAGAGGTTGAAGGAACTCTCTTATATTTCGGAGTATTCGGAATACTCGGATTATTCGGAGCTTTTGGAACTTCTAGAAGAGCCTGAGTTCTTCGACTTACTGCGAGAAGCAAAGGTCTATGGCTTCTCGGATTTCCAGATTGCCCGTGCCCTTGGCCTCGGAGCCGACATGAACATGGAGCAGGCAGGACTGACTGTTCGCAAGTGGCGTAAAGAACTTGGCATCGAGCCTATCGTCAATCAAATTGACACCCTCGCTGCCGAATATCCTGCCCAAACGAATTACCTATACCTCTCTTATCTGTAATTTACGATTTACTACACTCATTCCTCAAATTTCATTATTTGGGTATTTTGTTCATGGCATAAGTTAAGACTTAAGTACGTAAGCTCGATTTGGAATGCTCGGGAAAATGATAATTAATAAAAACTTTCAACTTTCAATTGATAACTTTCGATTATATTTCGTACCTTTGTGCCCTGAAAATTATAAATAGTAAATCGTCAAACAATAAATGACATGGTGTTTAATTTCGTAGAAGAACTGAAATGGAGGGGCATGATTCATCAGATGATGCCTGGAACAGAGGAACTACTTATGAAGGAACAGGTCTCTGCCTATGTTGGCATTGATCCTACGGCAGACAGTCTGCACATCGGCCACCTTTGCGGCGTGATGATGCTGCGTCACCTGCAGCGTTGCGGCCACAAGCCCATCGCTCTCGTTGGCGGGGCAACAGGCATGATAGGTGATCCAAGCGGCAAGAGCCAGGAGCGCAACCTGCTGAACGAAGAAACGTTGCGTCATAACGTGGCCTGCATACAGAAACAATTGGCTCATTTCCTCGACTTTGAGAGCGACGCGCCCAACAAGGCTGAACTGGTCAACAATTACGATTGGATGAAGGACTTCACCTTCCTTGACTTTGCCCGCGAAATCGGCAAATGCATCACCGTGAACTACATGATGGCGAAGGACAGCGTGAAGCGCCGCCTCAATGGCGAAGCACAGGACGGCATGTCGTTCACCGAGTTCACCTACCAGCTCTTGCAAGGTTATGACTTCCTGCACCTCTACCAGACGAAGAACTGCAAGCTGCAGATGGGCGGCAGCGACCAGTGGGGCAACATCACGACCGGCACGGAGCTTATCCGTCGCAAGCTGGGCGTGGAGAACGAGGCCTTTGCCCTCACCTGTCCTCTCATCACGAAGGCCGACGGCAAGAAATTTGGCAAGACGGAGAAGGGCAACATCTGGCTCGACCGCAACCGCACAAGCCCCTACGCCTTTTACCAGTTCTGGCTCAACGTGGCCGACGAGGACGCAGAGCGTTACATCAAGATATTCACCTCGCTCGACAAGCCCACCATTGACGCCCTCATCGAGGAGCATCGCCAGGACCCTGGCCGTCGCCTCCTTCAGAAGCGTCTGGCCGAAGAACTAACCATCATGGTACACAGTAAGGAAGACTATGAACTGGCACTCGAAGCCAGCAATATCCTCTTCGGCAAAGCCACAAAGGAGAGCCTCGTGAAACTTGACGAACAGACACTTCTCGATGTCTTCAGCGGCGTGCCGCAGTTCGAAATCAGCAAGGACTTGTTAAAGGGCGAAGGCACAAAAGCCGTTGACCTTTTTGCCGAGCATACCCAATGTTTCCCTAGTAAGGGCGAGATGCGCAAGCTCACGCAGGGCGGCGGCGTCAGCCTTAACAAGGAAAAGCTTGCCAGCTTCGACCAGATGGTAACGGTAGCCGACCTCATCGACGAGAAATACTTGCTCGTACAGCAAGGCAAGAAGAAGTACTTCCTGCTCATTGCGAAGTAAAAAGAAATAAAAAAGTGAAGGAAAGCAAATAATTTTTCACTTTTCACTTTTCACTTTTCATTTTTTGTCGTACCTTTGCGACCGCAAACGAAAAGGTTTGCTTTCGGATTGGGCTATGGTGTAATGGTAGCACAAGAGGTTTTGGTTCTCTTAGTCTTGGTTCGAACCCAGGTAGTCCAACTCCAAGACAGGTGGCAGTCACATGACTGCCACCTGTCTTATTTTTTTAATCCTCTCGCGTGCGTCCGCATATTGCGTATATAAAAATGAGATAATGAAACAATAAAAAAACAAAAAAACATAGAGGAAGGTGAATTTTCCATATATATATAATGTGCTGTTTGAAAAAAAGCCTTACCTTTGCAGCCAAACAACTAAACGACCAAACAATGAATGAAAATCTGGTTATCGTAGAGAGTCCCGCAAAGGCTAAGACGATAGAGAAGTTCCTTGGCAGCAAATATAAGGTTCTTTCGAGCTACGGACATATTCGCGACCTGAAGAAGAAATCGTTCAGCGTTGACGAAAAGACTTTTGCTCCGCAATATGAAGTGCCTGCCGACAAGCAAAAGGTAGTGGCCCAATTGAAAGGACAGGCGGAACAGGCAAAGATGGTGTGGCTTGCTTCCGATGAAGACCGTGAAGGAGAGGCCATCAGTTGGCACCTCTACGAAGTGCTCGGCCTCAAGCCAGAGAACACCCGACGCATCGTCTTCCACGAAATTACGAAGCCTGCCATCCTGGATGCTATCGAGCACCCAAGACAGATTGACCTCAATCTGGTCAACGCGCAACAGGCCCGCCGCGTGCTTGACCGCATCGTCGGCTTCAAGCTTAGCCCCGTGCTCTGGCGCAAAGTGAAGCCAAGCCTTTCGGCAGGTCGCGTACAGAGTGTCGCTGTCCGCCTCATTGTGGAGCGTGAACGCGAGATACAGGATTTCAAATGCGAAGATAACTACCGCATCACTGCCCTCTTTCACAACACCGACAGCAGTGAGGTCAAGGCTGTGCTTAGCCGCCGCTTCCCGACTATCGAGGAGGCAAAAGCTTTCTTGGAAAGCCTGAAGGGCAGCCGCTTCACCGTACAGGACATCCAGACGAAACCCATCAAGCGCACCCCTGCCCCTCCCTTCACCACCAGCACGCTGCAACAAGAGGCTGCCCATAAGCTTGGCTTCACCGTGGCTCAAACAATGATGATAGCCCAGCATCTCTACGAAAACGGTCTCATCACCTACATGCGTACCGACAGCGTCAACCTCAGCAACCTCTGCCTGGGGGCAAGCAAGAAAGTCATCGCAGGGCAGATGGGCACGGAATACGTCAAGACACGCCAATACCACACCAACTCGAAAGGTGCTCAGGAGGCGCACGAAGCCATCCGTCCCACCTATATGGACCAGCAGCAGATTGAAGGCACCCAGCAGGAGCGCCGCCTCTACGACCTCATCTGGAAGCGTACCATCGCCAGCCAGATGGCAGACGCTGAGTTGGAGCACACAATGGTGACTATCGGCATCGACAACAAGGAGGAGACCTTCCTTGCCGAAGGCGAGGTTGTGAAGTTCGATGGCTTCCTCCGCGTCTATAACGAAGAGACACTCCCCCAAAGGGGAAGCGGGGAAGGGGCTTTTGACGGCGACAGCGACAATGACAACCTCGGCACCCTGCCCGCTATGACCATTGGCGAGAGCCTCAGCCGCGAACAGATTGTTGCTACGCAACGCTTCTCACAACGTCCCGTCCGCTACAACGAAGCCAGCCTTGTGCGCAAACTTGAGGAACTCGGCATAGGGCGTCCCAGCACATATGCCACAACCATTACGACCATTCAGCAACGCGAATACGTAGAGAAAGGCGACAAGCCAGGCGAAGAACGCACCTACCAAATCATCAAACTCAAAGACGACAAGATTACCCAAGAATCCCATACCGCCACCGTCGGCCTTGAGCGCGGCAAATTACTGCCCACTGATACAGGCATCGTCGTGAACGACTTCCTCAAAGAAAACTTCCCGGAAATCATGGACTACAACTTCACGGCAAACATCGAAAAGGAGTTTGACGAAATAGCCGAAGGCAAGATGGCATGGGAAGGTGTCGTGAAGAACTTCTACAAAGACTTCGAGCCGTTGGTCGAAAAGTCTGTCAACACCCACACCGAGCACAAAGTCGGTGAGCGTCTGTTGGGCAACGACCCTGCAACGGGCTTCCCCGTCACAGTAAAGATAGGCCGCTTCGGTCCTGTCGTGCAGATGGGCAACAGCGAAAACGGTCAGAAGCCTCGCTTTGCGCAACTCAATGCCGGCCAGAAACTTGAGACAATCACTTTGGAGGAAGCCCTTGAACTCTTCCAACTGCCTCGCAAGCTCGGCACATACGAAGGCGAGCCAATCACTATCGGAGCAGGCAAATACGGTCCCTACGTCGCTCACAAAGGCTCATACGTCTCCATTCCCAAAGACACGGACCCGATGGAAATAACCTTCGAGCAGGCCGTCATTATGATGCACCACAAACATCAGGAAGAGGCAGAACGACATCTCAAGACCTTTGAAGAAGATGCCGAATTGGAAGTGCTGAACGGACGCTATGGCCCGTACCTCACCTACAAAGGCAACAACTACCGCCTGCCCAAATCGTTGCACGAGCGCGCAAAAGAACTGACCTACGAAGAGTGCATGGAGATAGTGAACGGACAGAGCGAAAAGCCCGCCGCCAAACGTCGCTTCACACGAAAATGAAAAGCATCATCCTCGTTGGCTATATGGGTTCTGGCAAGACGACTGTCGGCAGACAGCTTGCCCTTGCACTTGGCCGGACTTTCTACGACCTCGACTGGTATATAGAGATGCGCTACCACCGCACTGTGGCACAACTCTTTGCAGAACGTGGCGAGGACGGCTTCCGCGAACTGGAGCACAACATGCTCCACGAAGCGGCGGAGTTCGAGGACATCGTCCTCAGTTGCGGAGGCGGTACACCTTGCTTCTTTGATAATATGGACTACATACGCAGTGTGGGCGAAAGCGTCTATCTGAAAGCAACACCCGAAGTGCTGGCTCAGCACCTCAAGATGAGAAAGGTGGAGCGCCCCCTCCTGCGAGGGAAAAACGATGAGGAACTGCTCAACTTCATCCGCACATCGCTCCAACAACGCGAACCCTACTACCTCAAAGCAGAACATGTCATCGACGTAACACTGCTCGACAACTACGACAAACTGCAGACCAGCGTCCAGCTCATCCGAAAGGAGCTGGGACTGTAAGGCCCCCTATCCCCTTAGGGGGAAATAAATTGTAAATAGTAAATCGTCAAATCGTAAATGAAGAAGTGGCGTATTGAGGACTCCGAAGAGCTTTACAACATCAAGGGCTGGGGAGTCAATTACTTTGGCATCAACGAAAAGGGACACGTCTATGTCACGCCCAAGAAGAACAGCGTGCAGGTTGACCTCAAGGAGGTCGTTGACCATCTGGCCACTCGCCATGTAACGGCTCCTGTCCTGTTGCGCTTCCCCGACATCCTCGACAACCGCATCGAGAAGACAGACGAGTGCTTCCGCAAAGCAACGAAGGAGTACGAATACAAGGGCGAGCACTTTATAATCTTCCCCATTAAGGTCAATCAGATGCGCCCCGTCGTGGAAGAAATCATCAGCCACGGCAAACGCTACAACCTCGGCCTGGAAGCTGGTTCAAAACCCGAACTTCATGCCGTCCTCGCTACCAATATGGACAGCGACAGCCTCATCATCTGCAACGGACACAAGGACCAGAACTTCATCGAAATGGCTCTCTTGGCACAGAAGATGGGCAAGCGTGTCTTTCTCGTCATCGAAAAGCTTCCCGAACTGACTGTCATTGCTGAAACGGCGAAGAAACTGGGCGTACGCCCGAACCTCGGCATCCGCATCAAGTTGGCAAGCAACGGCAGCGGCAAATGGAGCGAAAGCGGCGGCGATGCCTCTAAGTTCGGACTTAACTCCTCTGAACTGCTGATGGCCCTGCAAAAGCTCGACGAGCTTGGGCTTCGCGACTGCCTGCGCCTCATCCACTTCCACATCGGCAGCCAAATCAACAAGATACGCCGCATCAGCACCGCCCTTCGAGAAGCGGCACAATACTATGTACAGCTTCATTCCATGGGCTTCAACATCAAGTTTGTGGATTGCGGCGGCGGCTTGGGTGTCGATTACGACGGCACACGAAGCAGCAACAGCGAGAGCAGCGTCAACTACAGCATCCAGGAGTACGTCAACGACTGCGTCTATACCTTTGTCGAGGCTGCCAACAAGAACAACATCCCACATCCCAATCTCATTACAGAAGGCGGACGCTCTTTGACCGCACACCATAGCGTACTCATTATCGATGTCTTGGAGAGCGTTTCGGCTCCCCAGATGCCGGAGGACTTCGAGCCTGGCCCTGACGACCACAAGCTTGTACATGACCTGACAGAGATTTGGGACAAGCTTTCCTCGCGCTCCCTGCTCGAGGACTGGCACGATGCCGAGGACATTCGTGAGGAGGCGCTCGACCTCTTCCGTCACGGCATCATCGACCTCAAGACACGCGCACAGATTGAGTCCCTCTATTGGGCCATTAGTCACGAAGTGGCAGAGCTTGCACACCATCAGAAGCATGTGCCCGACGAGTTGCGCAACCTCGACAAGCAGATGGCCGACAAGTACTTCTGCAACTTCTCGCTCTTCCAGAGTATGCCCGACTCGTGGGGCATCGACCAGCTCTTCCCCATCATGCCCATTGCACGACTGGAAGAACAGCCTACGAGAAGCGCCACCCTGCAGGACATCACCTGCGACAGCGACGGCAAGATATCGGCCTACGTCAACGGCGGGCAGCAGACAAACTACATCCCCCTGCATCCCGTCCGCCAGGGCGAACATTATTATATCGGAGTGTTCCTCGTAGGCGCCTATCAAGAGATACTTGGCAACATGCACAACCTCTTTGGCGACACCAATGCCGTACACATCAGCGTCGATAAGGACACCTATACCATCGACCAGTTTATTGATGGCGAAACCGTAGCCGATGTGCTCGAATACGTCCAGTACGATCCCAAGAAGCTTGTGCGCCGCCTCGAGATATGGGTAAGCAAGGCCATCAAGGACGGCAAGATAACCCCCACCGAAGGCAAGGAGTTCATCAGCAACTACCGCGCCGGCTTGTATGGCTACACATATCTAGAGTAATTAAGAATTAAGAAAGAAGAATTAAGAATTATGAATAACATTAAGTACATTGGCGTTGACGACTTCGACATTGACCTTTTCGAGAGCCAATACATTGTGCCAGAAGGCATGAGCTATAACTCTTATCTTATAGAGGATGAGAAGATAGCTATTATGGACACTGCAGACCGCCGCAAGGGTGAAGAGTGGAAGACGAACCTAAAGGAAGCCCTCGCCGGCCGGAAGCCTGACTACCTCGTCGCTCATCACATGGAACCCGACCACGCTTCGCTCATTGCCGATGTGCTCTCGGCTTTTCCCGATAGCAAACTCGTCTGCAGCGCACAGGCTTTGAAGATGCTCCCCAACTTCTTCGACGGCTTCAACTTCGACGGCCGCGTCATTACTGTCAAGGAGGGCGACACACTCTCCCTGGGCACCCATACGCTTCACTTCATCGCAGCGCCGATGGTGCATTGGCCTGAAGTCATTATGAGCTACGACGACAAGGAGAAGGTGCTCTTTGCTGCCGACGGCTTCGGCAAGTTCGGAGCAGTCTCTCAGGAGCAGGGGGCAGGGGGCAAGGATAATGACTGGGCTTGCGAGGCTCGCCGCTACTATTTCAACATTTGCGGCAAGTATGGCGTGCAGGTGCAGAATGTGCTGAAGAAGGCTGCTGCCTTCGACATACAGGCCATCTGTCCGCTTCACGGTCCTATGCTTACAGGCGATGCCATGAAAGAGGCTTTCCGCCTCTACGACATCTGGAGCCGTTACGAACCAGAGAGCGAAGGCGTGCTTGTTGCCTACGCCAGCATTCATGGCGGCACAGCAAAGGCAGCAGAACGTCTTGGTGAATTGCTCCGAGAGAAAGGTGCTCCAAAGGTTGTCGTGAGCGACCTCAGCCGCGACGACATGGCAGAAGTCATTGAGGATGCCTTCCGCTATCCCAATATCGTTGTCTGCGCAGCAAGCTACGACGGCGGCGTCTTCCCTGTCATGCACGATTTCCTGCACCATCTGCAAATCAAGAACTACCAGAAGCGTCGCTTTGGCATCGTCGAGAACGGCAGTTGGGCACCCTCTGCCGGGCGTGTCATGCGAGAGATGATAGAGGCGATGAAGGACTGCCAGATAGTAGAGCCTCTTGTCACCATCCGTTCTCGCATGAAAGCCGACGACGAAGCGCAGCTTGCAATGCTGGCAGAAGCCATGCTGCGGTAAAAGCCGCACCATTTAACACTATTTAACAGGCAAGATGGAGTGTTGTATAATAATAATGTCTAACTTTGTGATGACTTATATGCAATAACGCTAACCAAAAAGCACATGAACAACATGACACTTAGAGTATTCTTTGTTGTCTGTTTGCTGCAAGGGATAGGCATTCTCAAAGGACAGGCAGATAACGCAGCATGGATGGCGAACATCCCTGACAACACTTTCGTTAGCCAACTATCCATTCCTGGTTCCCACGACGCAGGAACAGGGCATGGCGTGAATAACATCTTTGTCTTAGTGAGCGGAAGCACTTACGCCACCACACAGGAAAAGACACTGACAGAGCAATGGAACAGCGGCATCCGCGCCTTTGACCTCCGTCCTGCTGTTGACGGCTCAAGCCTTCGCATCTATCACGGCATCGTCTCGACAAATCTCTATATGGACAATGCCCTCTCCACGCTTTGCGGACTTTTGGACAGCCATCCGACTGAGACCTGCATTGTCATCATCCGACATGAGACAGATGCCTACGGCACAGGTGGCAGTAGTGGCGACAAGAACACTTGGGGCGAGAAAATGAAGAACTTGCTGAACAGCAATCCCACCAAAAGCCACGCTGTTAACTACACGCCAGAAGCCAAGCTGGGTGATGTACGCGGCAAGCTCATCATCCTCAGCCGCGACAACTACGACACGAACCCTGTAGGCGGCTATATCACAGGCTGGGGATTCAACGCTGACTTCAACAGCCAGCAAGGCGGCCGGATTTCAGGTGTCGGCACACAAGGTCCGCTCTACGTGCAGGACTACTACAATGTTTCTGCCAGCGGAGCTTCTGCCACGAAGACTGCCAGCATACAGCGTTTGCTCCAGTTCTCCACCTCAGAGAACACAAACCCTGGCCTTTGGGTTATCAACCAGACATCAGGTTATACCTTAACTGGTGAAACATTTGGCCACACTTACCCCACCAGCGACGGCTATCGCGACAATGCCGCCACGCAAAACCCCGTTGTTATTAACTATCTCAACAACAACTCTGGTTCAGCCGGCATCGTGCTGATGGACTATGCCGCAGAGGATGCTTCCGGTAGCTATCAGGTGAAGGGACAGGCACTGACCAATGCACTCATCAACAACAACTCAAAGACCGGCCCCAACACCGAATACTTCCGTGCTCTGGGCGACATCACTCCTGGCAACAAGTATTGTATTACTACGCAATATAACGGCACCAAGTATTTTCTGACGACAGACGGCCATCTCACCAGCGACGAAATGAGCGGAGGCCTTTTCACTTTCTCGCGCGTAGAGGGTGCGACCTACACCTACGGCTTCAACCTGCTGGAAGCATACTTCACCAACCCCACACAAACCAACGGCAGCGTCACCTATAACTCTGGCTACATCAAAACCAATGCAAGCAGCAAACGCACGGATTGGGAGGCACAGGTCTTCTTCAAGAACAGCGCAGGGAAGTATGCCATCCGCGCCACGAATGCCAACGGAACAGGCAATTGGGAATCAGCTTGCAAAGCCTATTGGACAGTCAACAGCGGCACGAATGGCCCTGTGGCAGAATACTCCAACAGCAAGAACTACGTCTGGAACATAGAGGCACCGCCATCCAACATCAATGTCACATTCAAACTGAGGTACAAAGGCCAAATCGTAAAGGAAGTCACAGCCGTTTGCGAGAGAGGCAGCAAATCAGCACTCCCCGCAGAGTACACCAACGATTTCTGTACCTACACTTACAATCCTACAACGGTTACGCAATCTTCTATCATTGTTACCGTACAGTGGAACGGTCCCTTCACCTCTTATGCTACCACCAGTTCCACCAGGAGATGGTACAACCTCAAGGCAGGACGCTTAGGGCGTTACTTCGGATGGGAAAACCGTGAACCCTATCATCCCCATGCCTACGACGAGGTGTCCGTAGGAGAATACCCCGAGACAGAACTCTACGCAACAGACCTTGTCCGTGCCAGCGATGCCTATCAGTGGGCATTCACGGGCAACCCCATAGAAGGTTTCAAGATTATCAACAAGCTTTGGGGCGAAGACTACTCGCTGACAGCCAACGGCACAGCAACCTCCGCATATGGTACGACAGGCATCCCAAATGTTGTCCTTCGCGAAGGGGATTACCGTTGGATAGCGCATGAAGACAACGACGGGTTCTCACTTAGCCTCGACGGTCACGACAACTATTACATCAACACACATGGAGGCCCCAACGGGTATCTGCAGATTTGGGCACATGCAAATGCAAAGACCGACCGCGGCTCACAAATCATTGCCGAGGCAGTGCCTACAGCTTCTATACCACTGTCACCCATCGGCGACAGCTACTACACCACTCTCTGCCTGCCATACGATGTAACAGTCAACGGAGCCAAGGTCTATATCCTTGAAAAGGGAGAAGAAGATGAGCCTGAAGAAGACCAAATCTACTTGCCTGTCATCGACGGTGCCATCGAAGGAGGGGAAGCCCTTGCCCCAGCCCTCAAAGCCATCAATGAAGAAGATTATACATTCCTCACTTTGACCGACAACACCATTCCTGCAGGCGTTCCCGTCGTTTTGCAGAGCGACAGCGAAACAGCCACCCTTACATACGGCACGGGCTTTACCACACATCCTTCCATTGCCACGGCTCTTCGCGGCCTCTTTGTTCCGGCCAGCCCTGCCAATGTGCTCACCTTACAGGGCATTAACGACACACCTGGATTTTATGCCTTTACCGGTGAGGTGATTGAGCCGAACAAGGCATACCTCAAGTTGGGCAATAAAGAAAAAGACGCACTGGAATTGATGTTCAGCGACATGGAAGACGGCATTACGGACATCGAGAAAAGCAAACTGGGGACAGGAAACGCTATCTTCAACCTCGCCGGCCAACGCATCGTCCATCTGCAAAAGGGCATCAACATAGTAGGCGGCAAGAAGATAATCAAGAAATAACATCAATGACAAACGAAATAGGGCGGGAATAAATCCCGCCCTATTTTATGCTCGTTCCCCGCGAGCCGTCGATGTTGTCGGAGTGGGTGATAATGACTTGTCGGACGCCCCGATGAAGTGCATCGAAAGCATTCTCCATCTTCGGTATCATACCGCCAGAAATGACGCCTTCGGCCATGAGGCGTTGGAATTGTTCCTCATTGACAAGGGGAATGACACTGCTCTCATCATCCGCATCACGAAGCACCCCCGCCTTCTCGAAACAGAAAGTCAGCGTCACGTCGTAATGCCCGGCAAGGGCGCAGGCAACGGACGAAGCGATGGTGTCGGCGTTGGTGTTTAGGATGTGCCCGTTGCCGTCATGCGTAAGCGGAGCAAAAACCGGCACAAGACCGCCTTCAATGAGTTCCGAGAGAAATTGGGCATTGACCTTATCTACATCGCCCACAAAGCCGAAATCTACCGTCTGCTCTGTGCCGTCGTCCAAAGCCCCCTCCCCGTTCCCCCTTTTGGGGAGTGCTATAGGAGGACGTTTGTGACTGCGGATAACATCGCCGTCAGCTCCCGTCAAGCCAATCGCCTTCAAGCCCTTTGCCTGAAGGCCGGCAACAATGTTCTTGTTGAGCAGTCCGCCATAGACCATCGTCACGACCTGCAGCATCTTTTCGTCGGTAATACGCCGCCCGCCAACCATTCGGCTCTCTATGCCAAGACTCGCGGCCACCGATGTTGCCAAACGTCCGCCACCATGCACAAGCACTTTGCGCTCTGGCATCGCGGCAAACTGTTCAAGGAGGCGTGCCAGCGAAGCGGCATCCTCCACCACTCCGCCCCCAACCTTTATTATATTAAGCGTCTGACTCATAAACTCTTTTCCTCTGGTGAATAAATCCGTTTCGGACAGATGGGAAACCCGTCTCAACAGGTCTGATTCTTTATTTTACGTCGTAAATTGTACAATTCACGTCGTAAATTGCACAATTCTCGACGTAATTTGTACGTTTTACGTCGCAAAATGAAGAATTTGCAATGTGATAAAACATTTCTCACCTGTATTTGCTCTCTTTCTTGTCATCAAGCATCGATAAATAGCTCATGTAGCGACTCTCGGCTATGCTGCCTTCGGCCACTGCCTGCAAGACGGCGCACCCGGGCTCGTGTGTATGGGTGCAGTTCCCGAAGCGGCACAGGGCAGAAGTCTTGAATATCTCGCGGAAATAATGCGACACTTCCTCGCGCTCCATGTCAAACGTGCCAAAGCCCTTGATGCCCGGCGTGTCGATGAGTGCACCGCCAAAAGGCAGGAAGTACATTGCGGAGAAAGTCGTGGTGTGCATACCGGAATCGTGAGCCACACTGATTTCTGCAGTCTTGGCATCGGCATCGGGGACAAGCAGGTTGAGCAAAGTGCTCTTCCCCACCCCACTGTTGCCGCTGAGAAGCGTTGTCTTGCCCCGAAGCTCGGCCTCCAGTTCGTCGATGCCGCTGCCTGTCTCTGCGGAACAAGCCAGACACGCATATCCGACATTACGATATAACGTCATCACACCCTCAAGCCGCTTCATCTCTTCCTCGCCATAGAGGTCTGTCTTGTTGAAAACAATCAAGACAGGGATACGATAAGCCTCTGCACTTGCCAGGAAGCGGTCGATGAAAGTCGTACTCGTTTCGGGATGTGCAATGGTGACTATCAGGGCTGCCAGATCCACATTGGCAGCGATAATATGACTCTGCTTCGAGAGATTGGAGGCCTTGCGGATGACATAGTTGCGCCGGTCTTCAATGCCCTCTATCAAAGCCGTCTGCCCGTCAATGCCAGGCGTAATGGTCACGACATCGCCCACTGCCACAGGATTCGTGCTGCGAATGCCCTTGAGACGGAAGGAACCCTTTACCTTGCAATCGAACAGTTGGCCCTCGTCTGTCCTGACGGTGTACCAACTGCCCATTGTCCTAATGATTGTGCCAATCACACTGTCATAATTTCCTTCTCCTTGGCGGCGAGGAGTTCATCGACCTTCTTGATGTACTTGTCGTGCATCTTCTGCATGTCTGCTTCGGCATCTTTCTCAAGGTCTTCGGAAAGGCCGTCCTTGACACTCTTCTTGAGCTTCTCGATAATCTCGCGGCGTGTGTTGCGGATGCTCATCTTGGCCTGCTCACCCTCCTTGCCACACTGCTTGGCAAGCTGCTTGCGGCGCTCTTCCGTCAAAGGCGGAATGCCCAGACGGATAATCTCGCCGTTGTTCTCAGGCGTAATGCCCACGTTGCTGTCCATGATGGCTTTCTCGATGGGGCGGAACATGTTCTTGTCCCAAGGCTTGATGGTAATGGTACGCGGATCGGGGGCGAGAACAGCCGCCACCTGATTGAGGGGCACCAAACTGCCATAACTGTCCACACGGATGCCGTCCAGAATCTTCACATTGGCCTTGCCTGCACGGATATGTGCCAACGTCTCCTCAAGGTACATCACAGCCTCTTCCATTTTCTCCTCGGCATTGCCGAGCGTTTCCTTAACATCAATCATATTCTTCTGTCTGTTTAATGGATTATTGATTGTTAAAATGTTTATTTGATAAGCAAAAGTAGTGATTATTTGTTAAAAACATAACGAATGGAACCATTATTTGCAGAAAAAAGCCTATATTTGTTGCACATTTTATGAAAATGGAATGAAAATAGACACCCGCATCGACGAATTGCTGGCCAATCTGCAGCCTATAACGCTGGAGGACATGAAGGAGATTCGCCTGATGAACCGTACCGACACCAAGTTCGTCACAAACAAGGAAAACCTTGCACGGCTATTGGGACTGGCACAAGGCAAATATTTCGCCCAATTCCACAATGACGCCATGATAGCCAACTACATGACGACCTACTGGGACACCGACACCCATAAGTTCTACATGGAGCACCACAACGGGCACGCACCGAGGCAGAAGGTGCGCGTCAGGACATACATGGACAGCAACGACACCTTTCTGGAGGTCAAGACCAAGAATAACCACGGACGGACGAAGAAGAAGCGTGTCGCTGTGCCCAGCCAACAGATAACCGGCGAGAACGGCAACGAGGAGTTCCTCAGGGAGAAAGTGCACCTGGGGTTGGCAGACATCCATCCCACGGTGCGCAACCAATTCCACCGCATCACGCTCGTTAACTACGGCAAGACGGAACGCCTGACCATCGACTACGACGTGCAGTTCCACAACTTCGAGACAGGACGGGATGCCAACGTCGGTCCGGCAGTCATCATCGAGCTAAAGCGCGACGGCAACGTCTTCAGCCCCGTCCTCGACATCCTGCGAGAGTTGCGCATCAAGCCCAGCGGCTTCAGCAAATACTGCATCGGTTCCGTTATGACAAACAAGGAACTCAAGCAAAACCTTTTCAGGGAAAAGCTGATCAACATCAGCAAGCTGGCACACACAAGGCTATACTGACCTAAAAATATATAAAGCAGACAATATGGGAACACTTAACGACATTAACTATCAGTTGGGTAACTTAATAGGCCTGACACTCTTCGACGCCCAACATTTCATTTCGCTGGTGATGCGCTTCGTCATCAATCTGGCGGTGGTGACAATCATCGCACGCCGGTTCTATTATCCTCGCAGCCGCCGTCGTGACTACATGTTCATCTTTATCCTCATGTCTTGCAGCATCTTCCTGTTGGTAAGCCTGATGGAAGGTGACGGCATGAACCTCGGAGCAGCGATGGGACTCTTTGCCATCTTCGGCATCATGCGCTTTCGTACAGAAGCCGTGCCCATCCGCGAGATGACGTACCTCTTCATGCTCATCGCCGTAAGCGTCGTCAATGCACTTAGCCGTGCCGAGTATCACCCCAAGGCCGACTATTGGGACGGTTTCGGACTGGTGACGATTGTCTTCGTCAACATTATCTTCGTCGGCATGGCGTGGATATTCGAAAGCAGCAGGCTGGTCAGCTCCAGTTGCAGCAAGTACATCAAGTACGACAATGTCGCCCTCATCGCACCAGACAAGCGCAAGGAACTGATAGCAGACCTTGAGAAGCGCACCGGCTTGAAGATACAGCGCGTGGAGGTAGGACTTGTTGACTTCCTCAAAGACGCCTGCCTCATCCGCATCTACTACGATGAGCTTGCCGACCGTGGCAGTAGCATAGAAGAAATGACAAAAATGCCTCGTATCTGACATGTCATTGCGCCAATCCATACTAACACTTCTTCTCCTCGCCACCGGCTCCTTGCTCCCCGTCTCATCACAAGAATGTAGCGACGAGGTGGGCACATGGGACGAGATTGGCATAGAGAAGGCCCTTACCAAGAATTGGGGTGTAGGGCTGGACCTGGAGTATCGTGCACAAGACAAAGCACGCTTCTCCGCAGGCCTCAGCACAAGCTACAAACTGAACAAATACCTCAAGCTGGGCATCGGCTACAACTTCCTCTATTCCCTAAAACCAGAGAAGTACAAAGAGAAGACAGAAGGCGAAGTGGGATCCGACGAATGGTCTATTGGCTATAACTACACCCCGAAATACTGGTACCCACGCCATCGCTTCAGTGTAGAAGCGACAGGCAGCATCAAACTGTGGAAATGGCTCAAGATATCCCTTCGCGAGCGCTATCAGTTGACATACTGCAAAGCAAGAACTGTTGAAAAGCTCAAATATCGAGAAAACCATTTGACACATTACGACTACACGTCGAGCCTCAAATATGACGAAGACGGCTTCCCCGTGTTTGCCCTCGACGAAGACGGGAACTTAATGTTCGATGAAAATGGGAACTTAATGTTTGTATATGACACGGAGGTGAGCACATGGGAAGAAACGACCACGACCAATGTGCCAGAGACCAAATACTATCCTGCCTCCACCGACCAGGTGTTGCGCTCCCGCCTGAAGCTGGAATATGACAAGAAGCGTTGCCCCTTCTCGCCCTTCATCTCGGCAGAATTCCACAACAGCGTCAGCAGAGGCGACCACATGCTCCTGCAGAAAATACGCACCGCCGCAGGACTCACATACAAGTTCCGCAAGCACAACGAAATTTCATTGGCCTACATACTTACCTTCAATATGTACGACATAGAAGAAAATGAAACCGAAGGAGCCGGTATTACGCGAGAAGTCGTACGCCTGCACGACAGAATGCACGCCATCAACATTGGATATAAATACAGTTTTTAGACAATTCAACATGTTATAATTCAAATACCATATGAAGACAAAGCATATTATAGCAGCCTTGCTGCTCATGGTCTGCACCAACCTTATGGCAGACGATTACAAATACCTCACCATAAGCTATAATGACTCGGAAGACGACATCTCCCTGCCTGTTGTACAGAAAATATCCTTCGAGAACAATTATGTCGTGGTGACAACAGCCAATGGCAAATACTCCTATCCCATTTCCATAATGGATAAGATAAGCTTCAATACCAGAGATATAGACACCGCTATTGAGGGGCTGCCCGAACAGGCAGAAGACCTTACATACAAAAGCGGCAAGCTTGCCGTTAAGGGCGACGGCCTGCTGCGCATCTATAACACAAGCGGCACACTGCTCAACATTGCCAATGTCAAGGAAGGTGCCAACGTGAACCTCAACAACCTTCCTGCCGGCGTTTACATTGTTCGCATGAATGACAAGACCATAAAGGTTAGGAAATAACACACCATGAAAAAGCTATATCTCACAGGCTTGCTCTTATGCTGTGCTGCCATGATGGTGCAGGCACAGGAACAGATTCGCGTATGGAAGCAAGGCGACAGCAAACGCTTCACGACATCGGAACTGTTGTTTTCCGAAGGAGCTACGTCTTTTACCGTTGCCGACTCGACATACGAATGTGCCCAGATAGACAGCATCACCGTCGTACACACCATCACCGTCACATACAACGAAGACACTGCTATTGTTGACCTCGGACATGCGCGAGGCGTCACAGCATCAACCGACGGTGCACATGTATCCATTGTCAGCACCAACACAAAGAATGAGCTGGAGTTCGTCCTGCAAGGCCAGAGCACACAGGGTTCGCTGACCTACGACGGTCCGCTCAAGTGCAAGTTCTACCTGAACGGCCTCAACCTGACGAGCAATCGTGGCGCAGCCATTGACATCCAATGCGGCAAGCGCGTTGACCTCATTCTCAACGAGGGCACAGAGAATGTCCTTGCCGATGCTACAGGAGGGGAACAGAAGGCCGCCCTCTACTGCAAGGGACACCTTGAGGTATCGGGCAGCGGCAACCTCACTGTAACAGGCAACACAAAGCACGGCATCGCCACTAAAGAATACATGCAATTGAAGAAAAGCACAGGCAAAATCACCGTCAACAAGGCGGTGTCCGATGCCATGCACGTCGGCCAGTACTTCCTAATGAACGGCGGCACGGTCATAATCAGCGGACAAGGTGCCGACGGAATACAGGTAGAGATAAAGACGCTCGAAGATGGACAAACGCCCGACCCCTCCAAGGAGAACAACGGACAGATGTTTATCCGTGGTGGCAAGCTCAACATCACTGCCAGCGCCATCTGCGCGAAAGGCATCAAAGCCCCGAAAGACATGACTGTCAGCGGAGGCATCTTCACCATCAATGCCACCGGCAATGGCAGCAGAGGCATTCAGGTTGCAGGCAACATGCTTATCAATCAGAACGACAATCCTACCGTCATAACAATTACAGCATCTGGTGCCATCTATGAAGATGAAGAGACAGAAGAAGATTCACGCTGCATGGGCATCAAGGTAAAAGGCAATCTGACCATCAACGCAGGCACCGTTATAATAACAAACAAGGGAGCAGGCTCTTATGGCATTAAAGTTGACGGCACATATACAAAATCTGCTAATGCCAATGTTAGTGCTAAAATCAAGAATTAGTGAACATAACTTCAATTCCAAAGAAACAGCCTCGCCACAGGAAGGACATTCCGATGGCGAGGCTGTTTCTTTAGATTTGTTTCCTTAGATTTCTTCTCCAGAAATACCGTAACGCTTCACGTCGTCAATGACTTTGAGCAGGTACTGCCCGTACTGGTTCTTGAGCATCGGCTGTGCCAACTGGCGCATACGTTCCTCGTCAATCCAGCCTTTGCGATAGGCGATGCCCTCCAGACAACCCACTTTGAGGCCTTGACGTTTCTCAAGCACCTCGATGTAGGTGGAAGCTTCGGAAAGCGAATCGAAGGTGCCTGTGTCGAGCCATGCAAAGCCGCGTCCAAGCGTCTGCACTTTCAGCTCGCCATCAGCGAGGAAGCATTGATTGACTGTTGTTATCTCATACTCGCCGCGTGCGCTGGGCTTGATGTTCCTTGCCACATCAACCACCTTGTTAGGATAGAAATAGAGGCCGACAACGGCATAGTTGCTCTTTGGATTGGCCGGTTTCTCCTCGATGGAGAGGCAGTTGCCCTGCTTGTCGAACTCTGCCACACCGTAGCGTTCTGGATCATTCACCCAATAGCCAAAGACTGTCGCTTTCTTATCTTCCTCTGCCGTGCGAACCGCCTCTTTCAGCATCGCACTGAAGCCGTTGCCCTGGAAGATGTTGTCGCCCAGCACAAGGCAGGCACAATCATCGCCGATAAAGTCAGCACCAATAGTAAAAGCCTGTGCCAAGCCGTCGGGCGAAGGCTGCTCGGCATACGTGAAACGCACGCCATAGTCGCTGCCGTCGCCAAGCAGACGCTTGAAGCCTGGCAGGTCGAAGGGCGTGGAGATGATGAGGATGTCACGAATACCCGCCTGCATAAGCACGCTGATAGGATAGTAAATCATTGGTTTGTCGTAGATAGGCATGAGCTGTTTGCTGATACCTTTCGTGATGGGATAGAGACGGGTTCCTGAACCGCCTGCCAAAACAATTCCTTTCATATTTATTATTATATAATGTATTTATAAAGTTTTCCTGTTGCGATGGCTTGTAGAGAATATCGTGGGATTAAGATTGAAGCTCACCCAGCCAAAGTGTTGCAAACCGCTGGTGTCTGTACCCTTGATTAGTTGCATCGTCTCTGTGCCGCACATCATACTGTAGCCCGCCTGAATGGAAACATTCTTCCAAGGACGGGCATTGACCTGTAAATCCAATTCGGTGCCAAGGTTTTGCGAGAAGCGATGATTACCTCCATTGAGCGGCCACCAATGTTCCACTTCCTCTGCGGTCAAGAGTTTGGCAGGATAAAGAATATGGTTGTTAGGATCACGATAATCCTTGAGATAGTCCTTAATGGGACTTGTCGTAACAAACCAATGGCAAGACAGACTCATGTCAAGCTTTGAGTTAGCCTTGAACTGTGCACAAGCATTGAGGTCATTAAGGCCGTAACGAGGAATGGAGCCATAGCCGAAACAGTCCATCGTACCAAAGAACTCATGGTATGAACCATAGAGAGTATTAAATGTTTGGGTACTTCCACCTGCCCATTTACTGCCGCTGAGATAGTCGTCGCCTATCATGGCCTTCCACTTCGAAGAGAACTGCCAGCCGATGTTGCCGCTCAACAGGAATGCACTCACATCTGTGCCTGTTCGGTCACGCCCTAACTGGTAATAGAAAGATGCGTTGGCAGAGAGTCTTTTCTTTTCGAATGAGGCATAAGTGCCAAACGTCTGCATGTAGTTGACGCCATTGCCACTTGCATCGCTGACACCCTGATTCAGGAAAAGCGCGCTGATTTGGAAGGGAGCTTCGTCCCTGCCGAAGTGATACCAAAGCGCTTGCATGTTCTTATAGGGTTTCAAGCCAGAAGAACTGCTGCTCGGGCTTACCATTTCGTCCCAGGCATCCATGGTCTGATTGAAACTGACGATGGCGTGAACCTTGTGCTGCGTGTTCTCCCAGCCAAGGCGAAGCGCATCGTGTGCACGTCCCGATGCTGCCCAATCATGCGCGCCAAGCAGGCGCTCGTCGTCATAGGAAAGCTCCTGACGGCCAGCCTGTGCAAAGAAGCCTTTCCCAAACATTATTTTAGCCCATGCCTCATGGAGAGCGATGTTACCCATAGTGCTTTTTTGCCCATTGTCCTGCCAGAGACCTGTATGCTGCGCAGCAACCTTCATGCTGAGATTCTTACGCTCCCAACCGAATGAAAGGCGCACACGGTCGTTGACAAACAGATTGGAGCCATTGTCACCGGCATTCAGAATGCCGCGATATTCGCCACGTGCACGCACCTGTGCATCAATGGTGAAGTCGCCATAATCGGGGGCAGACTGTCCTTCTTGTGCCAAGGCAGCCGTTGCAAAGACGACTGCCATTAAAGTTAGAAACTTCCTGTTCATATCTTATTTCATTCTTAATCCCTAATCTTTAATCCTTAATCTCTAATCCCTAATCCTACCCACCATATGTATGTACGCTTACCCCTTGTGCCGACGGCAGATAGTTGATGCCCCACCAGCACATCTGCAAGCAAAGGAAGCAGACTATCTGCCAGAGCAATGCAGGCCGAAGTGCCAGAGGGCAGCACCTGCGCCAATGGACATAGACGAGATAGCAAAGCCAGGTGGCCGCTGCCCACGTCTCCTTCGGGTCCCATGACCAGTAGGTGCCCCATGCTTCCTTTGCCCACAATGCGCCGAAGAGCATACCGATTGTGAGGAAGGAGAGGCCTACGCGCGTCAGGTTGTCAATGGCATTCATTTGGTCTTGTCCACGAAGAAGTTGCCAAAGAGCGAGAAGCATGGCAGTACCTGTTGTGGCATATGCAAACATATATATGATAACATGTGGTGCGAACCACGGACTTTGCAGGGCCGGCATCAACGCCTTGTCATGTATCTCTGACTTCAGGATGTTTATGCAGATGAAGACGGCACTGAGCAGCGTGCTGAACGAAAGTACCCAACGATAGTGCCAGCGGCTGTAGGTAAGCAGACCGACGAGAGGCAGGAAGAAGGAATACCAAAGCCGCGTCTCGCCCATTGTGCGCAGGGGCGGGCGCTCCAGCGAGAGCCACATCAGCGCAATGTAAGTGCCAAAGACCAGCAAACCGCAAATGGCCAGGGCACAAACCATCCTCTGCCGTTTTCCCAAAAGCGAAAGCACGGCTGCTACCGCCCATAACGCCAACGCAGGCAGAGCAAAAACGCTTAACTCACTCCAACTTACCATTTATCCTTTTCTCTTTTTCACCTTTCCCTATCAACCCCGTCCCTGCTCCTGCCAGCATCATAAAGATGCCAAGATAGACGTATGGCAGCCAAGGATCTCTTACCAGTTCGAAGATGCTTATGTCGCTCATGCTGCCCTTCGCCTCGTCGTAACTGTATTGGTATATCTTCCAGCCCTTCACTTCCATAGGCTTGTTGACACGGATTGTGTCGCGAACCACGATGCCGCCCTTGGTATAGACCGTCACATCAGACACGAAGCTCAGCTTAGGCTGTTCTTCGATTGTGAAGTCGTGCAGTTCTATGGCAATAGGCAGTTCATGCACCTTGTGGCGGGCATCAACGGCACGCCATTCTGTCTTGCCTTCCTGAACCATCATGCGCAAGCGTTGCATATCGGCATTCCCCAGCGTTCCTGCCACAAGAGCGATGAAGAGGCCCAAATGGTTCAGCAGGAATGGAATGTTGCGCCACAGGAGACGAAGCCTCGTCATACACACCATTCCAACCAGCAACACGAGCCACAGGTAAGTCAGGACAAAGGGCCAGAAGGAAAGCATGGCTGTGATGCCGAAGATATCAACAGGCGTTTGTCCTGAAGGCACTTGGCGTGTGACGCCCATCAGAACTGTCATCATGGCACACGTCACCATAGCAGGGACGCCTGCCTGCAACGTCGCCATCCAACGAAAGAGACGGACTTTGCTCCGACACAGGTGCATAACGACAATGCCAAACAACAGGAAGAACAGCACAAGGAGATTGATGGGGCAAGCCATACTGTCCCATTGGACAGGACCGACAAGAAATTGCAGCACCAAGCCTGCTGCCACCAAAGCGGCACAGACAAGGCTGCCTTCTGTCATTCCCAATGGTTTGCTCCACATCATATTACATCATCAATCGAGTTCCAGCAATATGGGGCAATGGTCACTGCCCAAGATGTCATCACAAATGTCGGCCGACTTCAGGCGAGAAGCGAGACGACTTGACACGAGGAAGTAGTCTATGCGCCAGCCCACATTCTTCTCTCTGGCACGGAAGCGATAACTCCACCAACTGTAGCGGCCTGTGGCATCAGGATTAAAATGGCGGAAGGTATCGACGAATCCGCTGCCGAGCAACGTGGTCATTTTCTCCCTTTCCTCGTCTGTGAAGCCAGCGTTCTGGTGGTTCGTGGCGGGATTCTTCAGGTCTATCTCCTTGTGCGCCACGTTCATGTCGCCACAGACGACTACGGGTTTCTTCTCATCGAGCGCAAGAAGGTAATTGCGGAAGGCATCCTCCCACTGCATCCTGTAACCGAGTCTGCGAAGCCCGTCCTGGCTGTTGGGCGTATAGACGCACACCAGATAATGGTCCTCCATCTCAAGCGTGATGACGCGGCCCTCGCGGTCGTGCTCCTCCATGCCCATTCCGTAAGTCACAGCGACAGGTGTCTGACGAGTAAAGACCGCGGTGCCCGAATAGCCCTTCTTCTCGGCATAGTTCCAATAGGAAGTATATCCAGGGAAGCTCAGGTCAAGTTGACCGGCCTGCATCTTCGTTTCCTGGAGGCAAAAGAAATCAGCATCAAGCCGGGCAAACACATCCTTGAAGTTCTTCCCTACGACAGCCCGCAGGCCATTGACGTTCCAACTTACATATTTCATAACGTGCAATCTGTATTCTTTGGATGCAAAGATACAAAGAAAAAACGAAGAAAGATGAATGAGACAGAAGAATTTGCTGCCACTCTTATAAATTATGAATTATGTGTTATGAATTATGAATTAAAAAGCGTAACTTTGCGAAAACTATAAACCTAAAGTTATGAAGCAAAGCTCGACAAAAGTCAACTCCAAACTCTCTATACTGGCCAAAGACACTGCCATCTACGGGCTGTCGAGCATCGTGGGCCGATTTCTCAACTATCTGCTTGTACCGCTCTACACGCACTATATGCCCAAGGCTTCCGGCGACTATGGCGTGAACACGAACATGTATGCCTACACCGCCTTGATGTTCGTGATTCTGACTTTCGGCATGGAGACGACGCTCTTCCGCTTCGCCAACGACGAACACGAAAAGCCCGATACCGTCTTCTCTACAGGCTTTGCCATGATAGGAAGCCTCACGGTTTTCTTCCTCTTGCTCATCTTCGGCTTCATCACACCCATAGCAAGTTACCTGGGTTATGCAGCACATCCCGAATACTTGCTGATGATGGCCAGCGTGGTTGCCTTGGATGCTTTGCAGGCTTTGCCCTTCAGTTTCCTGCGCTTCCAGCATCGCCCCATTCGATTCGCCTCGCTGAAGATGCTATTCATCTTCCTCAACATCGCGCTCAACCTGATTTATTTCGTCCTCCTCGGCAAGACATCTGTCTTCTATGTCTTCTTCATAAACCTGCTTTGCACAGGCTTCGTCACCTTCTTCTTCATCCCCGACCTGTTCAAGATACACTGGAACTTAGACGGCATGCTGCTTCGAAGGATGCTCTCCTACTCGTGGCCGATACTCGTGCTGGGCGTAATGGGAATTCTGAATCAAGTTGCCGACAAGATACTTTTCCCGAAAGTTTATCCCGACGAGGCACAGGCAAACGTCGAGCTGGGCGTTTATGGGAGCTGCGTCAAGATAGCAATGATTATGGCGATGATAACCCAAGCCTTCCGCTACGCCTACGAACCTATCGTCTTTGCCAAGTCGAAGGATGCCGACAAGAACGAGTACTATGCCCTCGGCATGAAGTATTTCGTCATCTTCACCCTGCTGGCCTTCCTCGGAGTGATGGGCTATCTGCCCCTGCTCCGCTACATGATTGGCTCCGATTACTGGGAAGGATTGCGCGTCATCCCTATCGTGATGGTGGCAGAGATTATGATGGGCATCTACTTCAACCTGTCCTTCTGGTATAAGTTGATTGACAAAACCATCTACGGCGCCCTGTTCTCTTTGGCAGGATGCCTCGTGCTCTTTGCTGTCAACATTTGGGGCATTCCGCACTACAGCTACATGGCTTGTGCCTGGGGCGGTGTAGCAGGCTACGGTACAGCGATGCTTCTGAGCTATTTCGTAGGGCAGAGACTCAACCCCATCCCCTACCCTCTTCGGTCGATGGCTGCCTATACCGTCATTGCCGCCGCCTTCTATTGGGCGATGACACTTGTCCCGAAGGAATGGCCTGTGTGGCAGCACCTCGCCATCAGCACACCTCTCATCCTCGCCTTCGCTGCCATCATCTTCTTAAAGGAATTAAGGAAAAGGCCCTAATCCAAAAGCCTATTCCCCAAGAATAACCTTCCTCAGCACATCCATCATCGTGTCGGCTAAGCCAATCCCATAGCCCTGATGGAACCAATAGACACGGTTGAAGGTGTCACAAAGCATGATAATCGGCAAATCCTTGTTGCCATGCGTAAGTTCTTCGATGTGCATGGCATCAACGGTTTCTTGATCTGCAACACCGAAGAGAACGTTGCCGGGCAGGTCATCGAACTCCTTGCGGTCGAAGTTATCATAGTCTTCCTGGCTTGGGAAAAGCATCAGGTAACACTGTGACCACTGCGAGAAGTGGATGTTTGCAGCTTCCATGTCGTGCAGGAGATGAGTGCTTGGCTCGTGACCGCTGCGTATGAGGGCTATCATATAGAAGCCGCGTCCTGTTGTCTCAAGGATGGGCTTGTGAACACCCTTGACATTGGTAAAGCCAAGTTCGCAATTAAAGTCGCCGATGACATGCAGATGTTCTTCATCAGCACGCAAATGAAGGGGAAGGACGGCCCCCTCTAAATCTCCCCGAGGGGAGACTTTCGTGGATGCTCCCTCTCGGGGGAGGAAGAGGGGGGCCACTTCTATGTGCATCATCACACCGCCATTCGCCAAACGAGTGCCGCTGAGGAGCATATACTGCCCGGCATCAACTTGTACGCCGTCTGCAAAAGTGTTCTTCCAAGTCGTGCCCTCCGGGAACTCCAGAACTTGCGGACGGCCATTACTAATACGAGACAATGCAAAGTGCGAATGGTAGGACGGATCCTCCTTAACCTTCTGGTCGGTATAGGTAAGGCGCAAAGTCTGTTTTGAGGTGCAAGGAGCAAGGGACAAGGAGTTGGAGAAAACCTCTATCCATTGTGCCTCATCATGTAATTCACCTCTACCCTCTTGCTCCTTGCACCTTGCTTCTTGCACCATCTGCACCTTCCCCGTCACCTCGTCAATTCTGGCAGGTATGCCTATGCTGCGAGCCGCTGCCACGAAGAAAATGTTGCGACTGTGGCTGTCGCACGTCCGATGCCGCAACACGCCAAGCGGACTCATGTAGAGATGTCGGGGGCCACGGGTATTGTCTATCGTGATGCTATCCGCCACCCACTGTGCAAGTTCTTCTGCCGACATGCCGGAGAAGTATTCCTGTAGCGTCCCCCGGCAAGGCGTGAGCCGTTCATCAATCACACGCGGACAAAGCACATACTTCTGCCAAAGCGGGCTGTCGAGGTAGGGGGTATGTTCTGCCGCATCCAGCAGCACGTCCATCGTGACATCGCGGAAATCTTTGTTTGAAAGTGTGGAAAGCACATCGCCCTTACATGACTTCGCTGCTGCACTGTTCTTATAGGCGACGATGGTCCGCCAGTTTGCCCGTGCCAGAACTTCGGGACTATCGGGTTCACCGTCCGCATAGAAAGCTTGTTTCATATAGGCACCCCGGATGCTATCCTCCTGGGCAAGACGCTGGCGGTTCTCTTTCTTTGACTCTGGACTTATTTCCGGGATGTTGTACTTGCCCTTGGGTGGCATGACATCGAAATCAAAAGAAGCTGTATAGGTACTGTCCTTGTCAATGACAACAGTCACCAGCGCATCCTTTCCAACACTTACTTTATTGAAACCAAAGCGTCCGTCCTTGCTTGCCCACACGATGAGGTCGCCTTTGCCGCAGGTCAGCGAGGACTTTCCCTTCATGTCGCTCTGCTTGGAGACAATGGGATACAGTTCGGCATAGTTATAAAGACGGTAATCAACCGTTGCGCCCTCAACGGGCAGGCTGTCGGCATCAAGCACCGTCACTATAATGGTGGCTACGTCGGCATAGTTCTTCGTGACATTTATCTCCGTAAAACATGCCGTCTTGCGCACCACCTCTTCAGGTCCGTTATAGTCGCCAAAGACATTTGTGTGCATAAGCATCCCTCTCGAAGCAGGCTCGTTGAACCATCCAAGGTTCAGCATTGGCTCTGGCTCGCAAGCACCTAAGAAGTACCACCTGCCATCCACCCAGGCTTCCACCCAGGCGTGATTGTCGTCGGTGTGTGCCCAACGGGGCGTATAGACCTGTCTGGCAGGGATGCCGATGGTGCGAAGGGCGGAGACGGTCAGGGTGCTCTCCTCTCCGCAACGCCCGACGGCGGAACGAATGGTGTTCATTGGCGAAGAGGTGCGGATGTCGCTGGGCTGGTAAGAGACATGCTCATGGCACCAGTGGTTCACCTCAAGCACTGCGCCGTACATTGTCTTACCCTTGACTCTTTCCTTCAACTCGTCATAATAGACGATGCGGAAGGAGTCGATTTCTTCGTTGTTGACGCGCAAGGGCAACACGAAGTGCCGCCACTCTCTCCCTGGCACTTTTCCGCCCCAAGGCATCTCGTGTCGGGCTTTCAAAGCCATCTTCACATTGGCCTCCCAGAACTCGCGGGAGTAATCCACACTGTCGGGCAACGGCATACCGGCATAAAGGAAGTCCAGAGCGTCCTGTTCTTCCTGACGCTGGCTGCCAGTGCAGGCTGCCATAAAAACAAGGAGTCCTATTGTGAGGACTCCTTGCAAAATCATTCTTCTCTTATTCTGCATACATATCTACGATGAGTTCGCCAAACAATGTGTTCGCCCATGCAAACCAACTGCGCGTAAAGTCCTTGGCATTGTCCTTGTTGAAGGACTCGTGCATGAAGCCTGTGTCGCCGTCGGTCTTGAGAATTTGCTGCACGCACCATTCCTTCTCGGCGCGGTCGTTGGTGGTGAAGGCCTTCATCACAAGCGACATGGGCCAAGGCTTGTTCAGACCGCAGTGAGGGCCGCCGATGCCTTCGCCGGCCTTGCCTTTGAAGAAGTAAGGATTGTCCTCGCTCCACACGAAGCGACGTGTGTTCTGATAGACGGGATCGTCTATGGAGACGTCGGTCAGGTAGGGCAGACAGAGCAAGCTGGGTGCGTTGCTGTCGTCCATCAAAAGGGCAGAACCGTAGCCATCGACCTCGAAGGCATAAATTTTGCCATACTTGGGATGTTCCACAACGGCGTACTTCTCCAGAGCCTCTTCCACCTGGCTTGCCATGCGGCGACAGTCACTTGCCAGTCCGTACTCCTTGTTCACGTCGTTCAGGATGATGGCAGCCTTGCGCAGCACGCTTACAGCGAAGAAGTTGCTGGGCACCAGGTAGGGGAAGATGGTGCTGTCGTCGCTGGGGCGGAAGGCACTGGCGATCAGTCCGCAGGGCTTGCCGGGATGACCGTAACCTCTGTTGGAACGGGTGTCGTGCTGAGCCTCTGTCTTGCGGGTGAAGCGGTAGTTGGTGATGGGGCCGTTCCAGTTCTGCTGGTCCTGGAAGACGCGCAGTATCTCGCGGATGGCTTGAATCCACTTTTCGTCGAAGATGCTGGTGTCGCCCGTCACCTGCCAATAGGCGTAGGCAAGGCGCAAGGGATAGCACAGCGAGTCAATCTCGTACTTGCGCTCGTGCAACTCCTTCTTCATCTTGGTATTGTCCGACATCCAATGGCCGTTTTCTATGGCTTTGATGTTGAAGGCATTGGCATAGGGATCGATGAGGATGCAGGCCAGTTGGCGACGGATAACGCCGCGAATGAGGTGGCGCAGTGGCTCGTCTTTATTCACATAGCGCAGGTAAGGCCAAACTTGTGCGGCACTGTCGCGCAGCCACATGGCTTCGATGTCGCCGGTGATGACGAAGGTGTCGTCATCGCCGCTTTCGTTGCTGTACCATACAGTCGTGTCGAGTGTGTTGGGGAAGCAATTGACGAACATCCAATAGAGCTTGGGATCGATGGCTGTAAGTTTCTGTCTGAGGTCGAGGATTTGCTTCTCGACGGCATCGCTGCGGAAGAGACGCTTCTCTGGTGCAGGACGCAGGTCCTTGATAGTGCTTTGTACTGCCACCTGCTGCTTCTTGGCAGGTTCGGGAATGTAAGGGGCTGCCACAGCACTTGCAGGCACAGCCAACAGAAGGGAAATGATAAGCTTTTTCATCTTTATTTTGTTTTCGTTATACCTTTGTATCGTTGTTGCGATGGTCTCCTCCTCCTGGGAAGGCTGGGAGGGGGCCTCTATTGCGTCATATAGACATCCAATGTGCCGCCTGCCATGATTTGCTCATGGGTGATGGTAGTGCCCTTGATGGTCTTGCCATTCAGCACATACTTCTTGACGTAAATAGCCTTGTCGCTGCCGCCGTGCGTACGGATGGTGAAGGTCTTGCCGTCGCGGACGGGGATGACGGCTTCCTCCACGATGGGTGAGCCAAGCTGATAGACACCGCCGCAAGGCTCCACCTGATAGAAGCCGAGAGCCGAAAGGATGTACCAGGCGGACATCTGGCCTACGTCCTCGTTGCCACAGAGACCGGCGGGCTGGTCAGTGTAGAGTTCGTCCATCACCTGGCGGATGCGCTTCTGTGCCTTGCGGGGCTGGCCCACATAGTTATACATATAGAGGATGTGGTGGCTGGGTTCGTTGCCGTGAGCATACTGACCGATGAGGCCGGAGATGTCAGGAGCCGCACCGGTGCCCAGGTCGCTGCTGGCCGACAAGAGGTCGTCAAGGCGCTGGTCGAGTGCCTTGTCGCCGCCCATCACTTCTGCCAGGCCTTTCACATCGTGGGGAACGAGGAAGGTGTATTGCCAGGGGTTGCCCTCGGTGTAGTCGCGCGTCTGCTGGTTGGGGTTGAAGTTCTCGGGCAGGGGACGGAACTCGCCCTTCGTGTCGAGGGCGCGCATCACGTTGACGCGGCGGTCGTAGAGCCGCTTGTAGTTCATGCTCAGGTCGTAGAAACGGATGCTGTCCTCCTTGTGACCGAGACGGCCTGCAAGTTGTGCGGCAGCCCAGGCTGCGATGTAGTACTCCATGCTCTTGCCGATGACCTCGCTCTCGCGACCGTCGTAGGGCAGATAGCCAAGCTCTGCCAGATAGTCCTTGCCGCGCAAGGGCACACGGTTCGTCTTTGCATATTCCGTAGGAAGCATGCTGGCACAGACAGCCTCGTAAGCTTCGTCGATGTCGATGTCGCCGGCCTCGCCCTTCAGGATGATGTCGGCAAGGACAGGCACTGCCGGCTCGCCCACCATGCAGTAGGTGTCGTTGCTCACCAGATGCCAGACAGGTAGCTCGCCCCATTCGCGATAGATGGCAAGCATCGTCTTGGCATAGTCGCGCATACGGTCTGGCATGATGATGGTTGCCAAGGGATGGGCGGCACGATAGGTGTCCCAAAGGCTCCACGTGGTGAGCGTCTTGTAGTCGGCGCCATGATGGACCTTCAAGTCGGCTCCCATGTAGTCGCCTGTCACATCGCACCACAACTGGGGCGCCACCATGTAGTGATACATGGCCGTGTAGAAGATGGTGCGCTCGCGCTCGGTGCGGAAGGTTGCCTTTATGCGGGAGAGTTGCTTGTTCCAGGCTTCTTTGGCCGCATCGGAAACGCCGTCGAAGTCAAAGCCGCCCGGCTGCTCCACGTTCATATTGATGAGAGCATTGGCCTCGCTCGTCGGCGAGAGGGCCACCTTGACCATCACGTCGTCGCCCGGGTTCACCTCGAAAGTGGCCTCGCCATATTTGGCATTGACATCCATTATCGTCCAATTATGAATCGGCTTGCTGAACCTCATGCAGAAATAGACAATCTGGTCCTTTGCCCAGCCGCGGCTGCGACGGTAGCCCATCACCGTATGGTCGTCAACCGGCACGGCACGTGTGTCAAGGGCCTTGTCGCCGATGGTATTCTCAAGGTCGATGATGATGCGGGCGTTGTTGCTGCCCTTCGGAAAGAAGAAACGGTAAAGGGCGGTGCGCTCGGTGGCCGTCATCTCTGCCATAATACCGAAACGGTCGAGCAGGACGCGGTAATAACCTGGAGCCACGACCTCTGTCTCGTGACGGTACTCGCTGGCAAGGCCCTCGCGGGTGAGTTCCAAGTCGCCATAGGCTGGCATCAGGCCAATGTCGCCCAAGTCGCCGCAACCGGTGCCGCTCAGGTGCATCTGTCCGAAGCCGATAATCTTCTTGCCCGACTCATGGTAGCCAGAACACCAGTCCCAGCCTGTCTCAAGCTGCGTGGGACCGGCATTCACCATGCCAAAAGGCACGCTGGCTCCCACAAAGACATGCCCATGATCGCCCGTGCCAATGACGGGATTAACATAGTCTGCATAATTCTCGGATTCATTAGCCGCCTGCGCTGCAACCGCAAGCATAAAGCCCAAAAGGAGAAATTTACTTTTCATCGTATTGCCCGTTATCTTTTTGTTTGTTCTTGAGCACAAAATTACGCAAAAAAAGCGAAACGCCCAAACCGTCAGCAGAAATTCTTTATTTTATTCCCACTGATGCCATGCGACATGATGCAGATTTTCGCATCTCCTCCAAGCGAAATCACTGGAAAAACCCTTACAAAAATCCTGCCAAAAAGCACGGCTTTCAGCAATGCCCCATGCCATCATTTTCAACGCCCCACGCGGCGTATGCAATCTCCCCGTGCGGCGTTTGCAATCCCCCCACGTCGAAATGCCCGCCTCCCCCCTTCGTTTTTTCCTCAAAAAATTGTCCCATTTGATGACATACCATGCCATCCCGCTCCATTTCCCCCATTCCGCCTCAATTTTCGCCCTCGCAACCGCCTGATTATCAACGTCCATTCGTTTTAAGCCATTTTCTCGGCCTTTCCCTTCCCAAGTGCCACAACACAAAAAAGAAGCCCCCAGAGAGCTTCCTTTTGCGAAAAACCTTTACAAAAGGCTATTTCTCTAAGAGATTTTTTATTGCATTGATATAATCAATGGCCTTTTTCCCTTTTTCCTCCACAAAGATATACATTTTCCCCCAAAAGCCAATGCGCAGCATGGCATTTTTCTTTGTGAAAGGTACAAAAACACGGTCGTTAACATTTCTTGACGGGGGGGCAATGTTAACATTACTTATATTTTATGCCTTTGCATCGCCTAATGTGCGCATGGCGCGCATGTGTACAAAAACATTGTATATAAAGTAAATTTACATAAAACAAACTATGAAAAGAAACAAACTATGAAATCTATGCATGACCGCTCTGTTGAGCGTTGTCTGCACATCTGCTTGGGCGGATGTTTATCAGATTGGTTCGGCGGCAGACTTGAAGGCCTTCGCCGACCGAGTGAACAATGGCACCGAGCCTGGTGCCGATGCCGTACTCACTGCCGACATTGACTATACGGCATACACGACAGGATTCATTGGCCGTAACGAAACAGGTAAGCACTACACAGGTACTTTCGATGGTCAGGGACACACCGTAACCACCAACATTGTAAACACTGCACGATGGACTGGCTTGGTAGGCTGGTTAAGCGTCGGAATGAACATCTCAAACTGTATCGTAGCCATAGCAGAATCCACATCTAAGTACAATCTCGGATGGGCTAATCCTGCTCCCTCACCCACTAATAGTTATATGGTGGCTCCTACAGATACAAGACTTGCCAGCGGCGAGCTTTGCTACCTGCTGAACGGCGACCAAAGCGACATCGGTTGGCATCAGGCATTAGGCACAGATGATTGTCCTTCTCCCTTCGGTACATTGACTGTAGGACGAGGCCAGTGGCTCAGCAGCGACTATCTGTATTATAACATTGACGGAAGCGGCAACATCACCATTCCTCAACTGAACCTCAGTGAGAATGACACCAAATATGATGTTCCTGCCAACGTGACAGCCAAGAGCATAAGCATCACCCGCGACATCCCTGCCGGTCAGTGGATAGGCCTTTGCCTACCCTTCGACTATGACATCCCCAGCGGATGGGACGTGCGCGAACTGGCCTATGTGAACGGCACTGGCGACGGTGCAACTTCTATAAATGAAGAATTAAGAATGAAGAATGATGAATCAGAGGCTGCTATATACAATCTCGCCGGCCAGCGCCTGAACAAGGCACAGAACCAAAGGTCGACGTATGTCAAGGGCATCAACATCGTCAATGGGAAAAAGATTTTATTTTAATTAAGAAGAAAGAAGGAGAAAGAAGGAGATAGAAGGAGATAGATGAAGATAAAAGAAGATAAAAGACAATACCAAAGGACATTGATATCAAGCATCCCCAACATTCGTCCTCTATCTACGCGGCGAAGCCGCATATCTTCCTCTAACTCCCTCTATCTACATTATAACATATTCATAAGATGAAAAAGACATATCTCACACCAGCGGCTCTGACCGTTGCACTTGATTCCAGAAGGAATGTAATGCTCAATGCAAGCGAAGAAGGCGGCTCTCAGATCATTGGCGATGGCGGCACCGGCGACGGCAGCGACATGGGCGTAAAGGAATTCTCGAGCAAGTCCATCTGGGACAACGAATGGTAAGAAGCCTCTTACCAGAGGAATTAATAACAAAAATCAAAGAGGCCGTTCCATCCGTGAGGGATGGAACGGCCTCTTTATTTCTAACTTCAGACTTTTATTCGGCTTTGGCTTCTTCAACAGGAGTTGTCTCCGCTGCTGGTGCTTCTGCCACTTCTGCTTCGGGAGCAGTTGTCTTCTTTGAAGAACGACGGGTGCGCTTTGCCTTCTTTGCTGTCTTGGCCATGTTCTCGTCGAAGTCAACGAGTTCGATGAAGCACATGGGAGCGGCATCGCTGGCACGGAAACCTGTCTTAATGATGCGGGTGTAACCGCCCGGACGGTCGGCAACCTTCTGAGAGATGACCGTAAAGAGTTCCGTGATGGCGTGCTTGTCCTGCAAGTAGCTGAACACAACGCGGCGAGAATTGGTAGTGTCCTCCTTAGACTTGGTGATGAGAGGCTCTACATACTTCTTCAAGGCCTTTGCCTTGGCGAGGGTCGTAGTGATTCTTTTGTGCATGATCAGGGAGATGGCCATGTTGCTCAACATAGCTGCCCTGTGGGATGCAGTACGGCCCAAATGATTGAATTTCTTATTATGTCTCATGACTTTTTATTCTTTATCTAATTTATACTTAGAAATATCGGTTCCAAACGACAGATTCAGACTCTCGAGCAAATCATCAAGCTCCGTGAGCGATTTCTTGCCGAAGTTCCTGAACTTAAGCAGGTCGGTCTTGTTGTACTGTACCAAGTCGCCAAGGGTGTCAACATCGGCAGCCTTCAGACAATTCAGGGCACGTACAGACAAGTCCATATCCACCAGCTTGGTCTTCAGGAGTTGGCGCATGTGGAGAACTTCCTCGTCGAATTCCTCGTTCACATCCACCTCGCTGTTCTCAAGCGTTATCTTCTCGTCGGAGAAGAGCATGAAGTGATGAATGAGGATGCGGGCTGCTTCCTTGAGCGCTTCCTTCGGGTGAATGGAACCATCAGTGGTAATCTCAAGCACAAGCTTCTCGTAGTCGGTCTTCTGCTCTACGCGGAAGTTCTCTACTGCGTACTTGACATTCCTGATTGGTGTGTAGATTGAATCGATGGGGATTACATTCACATCGGTGCAGAAGGGACGGTTCTCGTCGGCTGGAACATAGCCTCTACCCTTGTTGATGCTTATTTCCATGCGAAGGGAGGCTTTAGCATCCAGATGGCAAATAACCAACTCAGGGTTCAGCACTTCGAATCCAACCAAATACTTGTTGAAGTCACCGGCCTTAAGCTCTGTGGCGTTCTCGACCGTAACAGTAACCTTCTCCGTCTCGAAATCTTCTACAACTTGTTTGAATCTTACCTGCTTCAGGTTCAATATAATGTTGGTAACATCTTCCTTTACTCCAGGCACGGTGGCAAACTCATGCTCAACACCGGAAATAGACACGGTATTGATAGCAAAGCCATCAAGTGAAGAGAGAAGGATGCGGCGCAAAGCATTACCAATCGTAGTACCGAAACCACCTTCCAAGGGGCGGAACTCGAACTTCCCGAACTTATCGTCCGCCTCCAACATTATTACCTTATCGGGTTTTTGAAATGCTAATATCGCCATTCTTATAGTTTATTTAGAGTACAACTCAACAATCAATTGTTCCTTAATGGTCTCGGGGATGTCTGCACGGTCGGGCTTGTGAAGATACTTGCCAGCCTTCTGGCTCTCATCCCATTCAATCCAAGGATACTTGGAGTGGTTAAAGCCTGCCAGAGCGTTCTGGATGACCTCAAGGCTCTTGCTACGCTCACGAACACTGACCACCTGACCGGGTTTAACGCTATAAGAAGGGATACCTACTACCTGACCATCCACTGCAATGTGCTTGTGGTTGACAAGCTGACGAGCAGCACGACGGGTGGGAGCAATGCCCAGACGATAAACGATGTTGTCAAGGCGGCTCTCCAAGTTCTGAAGGAGAATCTCACCGGTAATGCCACTGGTACGAGCAGCTTTCTCAAACATGTTGCGGAACTGCTTCTCCAGCACACCGTATGTGTACTTTGCCTTTTGCTTCTCAGCAAGCATGATGCCATACTCGGAAGTCTTACGACGACGATTGTTGCCATGCTGACCAGGAGGGAAGTTACGCTTAGCCTGTACTTTTGGATTACCCAGGATGGCCTCGCCAAAACGACGGTCTATCCTCGACTTTGGTCCTGTATATCTTGCCATAATATATTTTATAAAATGTTTTCGTTATTACAATATAACGTTATTACGATATAACGTCTGTTATTAAACTCTACGACGCTTGGGAGGACGACAACCATTGTGAGGAAGCGGAGTGACATCAACGATTTCAACCACCTCAATGCCTGCACCATGAACGGTGCGGATTGCTGACTCACGGCCGTTACCGGGACCTTTAACGTATGCCTTCACCTTGCGCAGGCCAAGGTCGTATGCTGTCTTCGCACAATCCTGAGCAGCCATCTGAGCTGCATAGGGAGTGTTCTTCTTAGAGCCACGGAAACCCATCTTTCCGGCAGAAGACCAAGAAATCACCTGACCTTCACTGTTAGCCAAAGAGACAATGATATTGTTGAACGAGCTGTGTACGTGAAGCTGCCCCATTGCGTCAACCTTCACCACTCTCTTCTTTGTAGCAACTGTTTTCTTTGCCATATCTCAATTATTATTTAGTAGCCTTTTTCTTGTTTGCAACTGTCTTCTTCTTACCCTTACGTGTGCGGGCATTATTCTTCGTGCTCTGACCACGAACCGGAAGACCGTTACGATGACGAACTCCACGGTAGCAACCGATATCCATCAGGCGCTTGATGTTCATCGTAATCTCAGAGCGGAGGTCACCCTCAACTTTATACTCAGCACCGATAATCTCACGAATCTTACCTGCCTCGTCATCAGTCCAGTCTGAAACCTTCTTGTCCTTATCAACGCCAGCCTTTTCCAGGATCTTGGCGGAGCTACTGCGACCTATACCAAATATATAGGTCAAAGCGATTTCGCCTCGTTTGTTCTGAGGCAAATCTACACCAACAATTCTAATTGCCATATACTATACTTTTCTTGTTTGCAATAATGACTACCCCTGACGCATCTTAAACTTAGGGTTTTTCTTGTTAATAACATACAAACGACCCTTGCGGCGTACAATTTTGCAGTCTGGGGTACGTTTTTTCAAAGAAGCTCTTGTTTTCATATTGTTGTTTTTATTTATATCTGAATACAATACGTCCTTTGGTCAGGTCATACGGACTCATCTCCACCTTAACCTTGTCGCCTGGAAGTATTTTGATGTAATGCATTCTCATCTTTCCAGAGATGTTGCAGATTATCTTCTGACCTATCTCCAACTCAACACGGAACATCGCATTGGAAAGCGATTCCACAATTACACCGTCTTGTTCTATAACTGCCTGTTTTGCCATATTCGTTTATTTTGCCTTTTCTATATCTTCGAAGGAAGACAGAATCTCTAATTTGCCCTTGTGAACCGCTATTGTGTGCTCGAAGTGGGCTGAAGGTTTTCCGTCGCGAGTCTTGATAGTCCAGTTGTCCTCCATCATATAGACTTTCGGACTGCCCATCGTTATCATTGGCTCTATCGCGATGCACAAACCGCTCTTTATCATCGGGCCGTTTCCCTTTCGCCCATAATTGGGGACCTGAGGGTCTTCATGCATCTTGCGACCTATGCCATGACCTACGAACTCGCGGACGACTCCGTAGCCATGAGACTCGCAAAGTGTCTGCACTGCAGAACTGATATCACCGATGCGCTTGCCCTGCTGGGCACAGGCAATACCCTCATAGAGGGCTTTCTTTGTAACATCGAGCAACTTGGCGACGTCCTCCGAAACCTCACCCACACAGAACGTGTAGCAAGAATCTCCATTGAAGCCATCCAAGAGCACTCCGCAGTCCACTGACACAATATCTCCGTCCACTAACGGTGTGTCATTGGGGACACCATGCACCACAACATCATTGACTGAGGTGCAAATCGACGCAGGGAATGGTGTGCCTCCACAGGGATTGGGGAAATCCTTGAAGGTCGGCACCCCTCCGTTGTCGCGTATGAATTCTTCCGCTACCCTATCCAACTCCTTTGTCGTAACACCTGACTTGACATGTTTCCCCACTTCAGCCAAGGTCTTGGCAACAAGCTGGTTGGCAGCTCGCATTAATTCTATCTCGTCTTCGGTCTTAAGAAAAATCATCCGCTGGTGACTATTCCTTAACGTGAAGATATACCTGAGCGGCCATGAATACGGCCTGAACTCAGCAAGCCGTCATAGTGCCTCATTAGCAGGTGACTCTCTATCTGCTGAAGCGTATCGAGTACCACACCAACCAGGATGAGCAGAGATGTGCCGCCAAAGAACTGAGCGAACTCAGGCTTCACATTGAGCAATCCTGCAAAGGCTGGCATACAAGCAATTGCAGCAAGGAAGAGAGAACCAGGCAAGGTTATTCGATCCATTATCCTGTCGATAAACTCTGCAGTTTCTTTTCCAGGACGGATGCCTGGAATAAAACCATTGTTGCGCTTCATGTCCTCTGCCATCTGCACTGGATTAAGAGTAATGGCAGTATAGAAATATGTGAAGGCAATAATCAGCAGAGCAAAGACAAGATTATATGCCCAGCTTGTGTGGTCTGACAATGCCATAAGCACAGGCGAAGCTGCCTGACCATTTGCTACAAGACCGAGCAAAGTGATGGGTATGAACATGATGGCCTGGGCAAAGATAATGGGCATAACGTTAGCAGCAAATACCTTGAGAGGGATGTACTGACGAACACCTCCTACCTGCTGGCCTGCTACCATTCTCTTAGCATACTGTACAGGCACCCTGCGAGTTCCTTGAACCAACATGATAGCTGCGAGGATAACCAAGAAGAGGAGCAGAAGTTCCAATATGAACATCACCAAACCACCACCAGACAGGTTGTTTAGGCGGGAGACAACCTCCTGTCCAAAAGCCTGGGGCAGACGGGCGATGATACCCAGCATAATGATAAGTGACACGCCATTGCCGATACCCTTGTCTGTGATGCGCTCGCCAATCCACAATATGAACATGCTACCCGCTGCGAGAATAATCGTACTTGCGAAAATAAACAATGTCCAGTCTATTGCAGGATTGAGCGCACCCTGAGCCTGCATCTTCAGATTTATCAGATATGACGGAGCCTGAACAAGCAGAATCAACATGGTTAGGTAACGTGTGTACTGGTTCATCTTGCGACGTCCGCTTTCGCCCTCACGCTGCATCTTCTGGAAATAAGGCACAACGAAAGCGAAAAGCTGGATAACGATAGATGCCGAAATGTATGGCATGATTCCCAATGCGAAGATAGATGCATTGGAGAATGCGCCGCCTGAGAACATATTCAACAAAGACATAAGTCCCGTGTTGGTCTGCTCCCTCAAAGCCGTCAATGCTTCCGGATTGATGCCAGGAAGAACAATGAACGAGCCAAAACGATACATCGCAGCAAACGCTAACGTGATGAGGAGTTTGGTTCGCAAATCCTCAACATGCCAGATGTTCTTCAATGTTTCAATAAACTTCTTCATCAGAATTAAAGTTTAGTTGCAGTACCACCTGCGTTCTGGATAGCTTCTTCCGCTTTCTTTGAGAAGGCATTGGCAACGACTTCTACCTTTGCTGTCAAAGTGCCGTTACCCAAAACCTTAACCAGGCCCTTAGCGGAAACCAATCCTGCAACAACCATGTCCTCAATTGATATCTTCTCCAACTTCTTATTCTCTGCGAGCTTTTGAATTGAAGAGAGATTTACCACCTGATACTCTACACGGTTGATATTCTTGAAGCCGAACTTAGGCAAACGACGCTGAAGAGGCATCTGACCGCCCTCGAATCCAATCTTTCTCTTGTAACCGGAACGTGCTTTGGCTCCCTTGTGTCCACGAGTAGAAGTACCACCCAAGCCAGAGCCTGGGCCACGGCCAATCCTTCTGCGACTATGAGTTGAACCGGCAGCAGGTTTCAAATTATTTAATTTCATAATTAATCGACATTAATTGTTCATAATACTATCAGCCTACCACCTTGACCAGATGATGAACTGCATTAATCAAGCCACGAGTAGAGGCATTGTCTTCTATCTCGACAATCTGGTTCAGCTTCCTCAAACCCAGTGTGTCCAAAGTGGCCTTCTGAGTGCGAGGAGCATGGATGCGGCTTCTTACTTGCTGTACTTTGATAGTTGCCATACTTTACCTCCTTATCCTCTAAATACTTTTTCTACACTGATACCACGGTTGGCAGCGACTGTCTTTGCATCGCGCATCTCGGAGAGTGCGGCTATGGTTGCCTTCACCAAGTTGTGGGGGTTGGAAGAACCTTTGGACTTTGCCAGACAGTCCTTTATGCCAACACTGTCAAGGACAGCACGCATAGCACCACCGGCCACAACACCTGTACCTGTAGAGGCAGGCATGATGAGCACATTGGCACCTCCAAATTTGGCAGATGCCTCGTGAGGCACTGTGCCATTATAGACAGGAACCTGTACCAGATTCTTCTTGGCAGACTCTACACCTTTGGCAATAGCTGCGGTGACTTCACCTGCTTTGCCAAGGCCCCAACCAATGATACCATTCTCGTTACCAACAACAACAATAGCGGCGAAAGTGAACGTGCGACCACCCTTTGTAACCTTAGTTACGCGATTAATGGCCACAAGCCTGTCCTTCAACTCCATCTCGCTGTTTATCTTTACTTTATTTGCCATAGTTCATTAGAATTTAAGTCCACCGTTACGTGCTGCATCAGCAACTTCCTTCACTCTGCCATGATAGAGATAACCATTGCGGTCGAAAACAACTGAAGTGATACCAGCTTCAAGAGCTTTCTTGGCAGCCATTTCGCCGACCTTGGCTGCTTGTTCCTTCTTAGGACATGTTTCCATGCCAAGAGAAGAAGCACTGACCAAAGTGGTTCCATTCATATCATTAATTATCTGAACATATATCTGCTTGTTGCTTCTGAAGACAGACATACGGGGACGCTCTGCAGTACCAGAAATCTTATTGCGAACTCTGTACTTAATCTTTATTCGTCTTTCTAATTTTGTTGTCATAATCTTACAGTTTTAGATATTACTTGGCACCTGCCGACTTACCGGACTTTCTGCGAATCTGTTCACCAACAAACAGGATACCCTTGCCCTTGTAAGGCTCTGGCTTACGGAAAGAACGAATTTTAGCACATACTTGACCTAAAAGTTGCTTGTCGCAAGACTCCAGGATAATCTGGGGATTCTGGTTTCTCTCAGACTTTGTCTCAACCTTGATTTCAGAAGGAAGCTGAATGAGGATGGGATGTGTGTAGCCGAGCGCGAACTCAAGCAGGTTGCCCTGATTGGAAACACGATAGCCTACACCTACCAGCTCAAGCTGCTTTTTGTAACCCTCAGAAACACCGACAACCATGTTGTTTATGAGAGAGCGATAAAGGCCATGGAAAGCCTGCTTTTGCTTTGTCTCAACAGTGTCGTTTCCTTCAACAATTTCGAAAGTTACCACTCCATCAGCAATGTTGACCTTAATGGAAGGATCAACAACCTGGGACATTTCTCCCTTGGGACCTTTCACAGTAACTTTGTTGTCATCGCCGACATTAACCGTCACTCCGGCAGGAATGCTTATGGGCAATTTACCTATTCTTGACATAATGTATTCCTCCTTCAATTAATAAACATAGCAAAGAACCTCACCACCAATCTTAAGATCGGCAGCTTCTTTGTTCGTCATTACGCCCTTGGATGTGGAAAGGATAGCAATACCCAATCCGTTAATAACTCTCGGCATATCCTTGTAACCGGTGTACTTACGCATACCGGGTGTGGATATTCTGATTAGCTTCTTGATAGCATTCACCTTGTTGACGGCATCATACTTCAAGGCAATCTTGATTGTACCCTGAGGACCATCTTCCACGAACTTGTAGTTCAGGATGTAGCCCTTCTCGAAGAGAATCTTTGTGATCTCTTTCTTAAGATTTGACGCAGGCACTTCTACAACTCTGTGTTTGGCCTGAATTGCATTACGCAATCTTGTCAAATAGTCTGCAATTGGATCTGTCATATAATTTTAGAATTTAATTGATCGGGACTCTCCCGACAATATTAAAAATAGAATTTACCAGCTAGCTTTCTTCACGCCGGGGATGAGACCGCTTGAAGCCATTTCACGG
>CAMZAE010000016.1 GCA_947304115.1 uncultured Prevotellaceae bacterium
AACCAAACAAAATAATCAATAACTTTTTTATTCAAAACATGAAACAAAAACTAACTTTATTCATTCTTGCCCTCTTCACAACGATGGGGGCATGGGCAGCAGTCCCCGATGACTATTTTTCAACAGACTATGAGCACGCTGTATGGCTTAGCCTTACCAATGCAAGCAACAGCGGCTATGTGATGTTTGCCACAAGTTCCACTATGGGAACACGTCAAAAAGGTTCGACGAACTATGGTGCTTGGCAGCAAGTCGCTTTCGTGGGTACAAAGTCAAGCTTTAAGATTTACAGCTACAGCAATGGCTCCACCAAGGCTTTATATGCAGCAAACTCTAATAATGGAACAGCTGTATCATGGGTAGATCCTGCAAGCGCAAGCACATGGACCTTGGAAGAAACCTATGCAGAACATGCAACACCTGGATATGGTATTTGTCTGTCTGGAAATACTACTAAGTCATTGAATATGTACGGTGGCGCTGGTGGTGATTGCAAATTCTGGGCCCATGGAGCAGACAATGCCGGTTCTCGTTGGACAATAGCAATTACCAGCGGTCTCTGTGTAGAAGAAGGAAAGGTATATAAGATTTCTAACTACCAGTATTCTACTAATTTATATCAAATCATCAATAGCTCTACTGTTAGCGAGGTTATCAACACAGGAGATGTGATTGCCACCAACCAAGGATATTGGGTATGCCATAAGAGCGGCGGTGTTTATACCTTTGAAAGTGCGATGGGTGATGGCAAATACCTTGGATGGTACGGAGTGAGCTCAACACCCTACACTTTTGATTTACACTTCGCTTCTTCCACTAACACTGCAACATGTTTGAGCTTGTATTCGCATGAAACTACTGGCGGCGGACGTTATCTTTACGTTCATAAAAATGCTTCAGGCGGTACTAATGGTTGGAATCGGAATAGTGGTCCTGGATTTGCAGATGGCGGTTCAACAGACTATAAGTTTGAAGAAGTTACAAGTGTTGATGTATATACGGTAGTTACAAATATTAATGGTGGTGGTGTTACTTACACTCCTGCTTATACTGGTACAGCCGCACAGGCTAAGGGTGGTTTCTATGTTTTCGCTTCGGCTCCGGCAGCAAGTGATTTTACTGCAACAGATGTCGAGAACTGCACAACTGGTGATATTACAGTAGATGCAAGTGCAAAGACCATCACAGTACACTACATTCTCAGTCCTATTCAGGTTACTGATGCTGCTTCAATTTCAAGCACCAAGGTTTATCGCCTGCGTACTGACCGTACAGCTATCTATGCAGCATCTGCCGATGCCACTTCAGCATCAGGCACAACTACGGCAAATGCAAGCACATTGGATGTAGAAGAGCCCTTGAATCAATGGGCCTTTGTAGAGAAGGATAGCAAGAAATATCTGTATAATGTAGGTGCCAAGAAGTTCTTGAAGACTTCACCATATGTGGATTTCAATACTGCAGATTATGGGTCATCGGCCAATGGCCATAATTTCCTGGAGCCCTATACGACACACGAAGTACAGATTTCCACATATTCTGACATTGAAAATCGTTTCTGGCTGAAAGATGTAAAGAGTGGCCGTACCAGAGTATATAATTCTGGCAATGGCTCGTTGACAATTAACGGATGGACAACTACAGATGGTGCTAGTAATAGTGGTAACGGTTGGATTATTGAAGAGATTCCTAACATTACGTTTGATCCCACAGAAGCTCTTGCAGCACTTGACAATTCTATCTCCTACACTTTCCGCAAGGTGAATGGTGATACTGACGCTAATCTGACTGCTTCAGACGAAGAGCGCGATGTTGCCACTGGTAGCACGTTAGGTATTGCTTACAATGAAGGTTACTATACACCTATCCTCCAGCTGAAGGATATCAAGGTGAACGGAACCAGCAGTAGTGTCGGAACTAAAACCATTGCTGATGGTGATGTGATAGAGTGGGTTTACAAGTGCCCGTTCACCGTATCTGATGCTCCATCGGCTATAGAATTCGCTGCAAACACACATTGGTTTTTTTTGAACATTCATTCTACTTCTCATTTGTATCTTAATATACCTGAAAGTTTCAACTATTCAAATAAGATTCCTGCAAACACACAGACGAAGTCGATTAATGATGGATTCCTGTGGTGTATCACGGGTGACAACGCCGATGGCTATCGCTTGTATAACAAGCGTGCTGGCGTCACGAAGGTGATGACGTTTACCAGTGGAACAGGTGCATTTATGAGTGATTTGGCTGGAAATGAATCTGCTTCGCTGTTCACTATTGATCACAGCACATGGTACAATGAAGCGGGTACCACGGGTGCGCCTACTTTTGTCTTCTCCGGGGCTACGGCTAGACCTAATGTGCAGTCTTATCAAGTTGCATCATGGGGTAATTCCGACAAGGGTTCAGAGTTTACATTCGAGCCCGTAGAAGATGCAATATTGGAAGAAATCACGAATAGCTATGTACCCTTATTCTATGGTATGGTTGGATATGTAGATGGTTTGAGTTGGGATGCCGCAACCTATGGAGGTGATCTTTACAATGAAGTGGTGGATGTATATGAAGCTCCGACTGTAAGTGGTTATTATACTTTGGCTTCCCATATTAAAGCTTCCAAAGTACAGCCCGTGGAAAATGCTAAGTACCGTATCATCAGCGCTTATCCTGGATACGAAGAAAAGCAAAGCGTGAAGAAGGCCTTGTATTACGATACAGATGCCGCTATATTCAAGTGGAAAACATATGATTCCTCAGACGAGGCTTTCATATTCCAGCTTCGTAAGACCGCAGGCAATTGGAATATTTACAATCCGAGTGCCGGAAAATATCTGAAAGATTGCCAAGGAACTAATAATGCCAGTGATGATGCAGCAACATTTACTTTCATTGATTTAGGTGTTGCACAGCTGAACATCAGTGATGGTACAGGTATCATGCACACAGGAGGACACTCTTCTGGTGCTGGTGTAAGCGGTACAATAACACGTTGGGACGGAGGCTTGAATACTGCTTCCTCTTGGTACATAGCTCCTGTTATTGAAACGGTAACCGCAATTGAGCCAACTGCTGTTGCTGCTGATGCAGATGTATATCAGACATTCGCAAATCCCTATGATTGCCAAATCGTAAATGCTAATGTCTATTATGTCACTACGCAGACTTCATCGACCGCTCATGTTGAACAAGCTTCTAACAATTATGTTCCTGCAGGAACAGGTGTTGTTTTGAAAGCCCAGAAGGGTGCAACCATCAGTATTCGTCCTATCAGCGGAGCTAATGATGCAAACCTGACAACCGAAAATAGCCTTGTGGCTGGTGACGGTTCAACAACTGTAGCAGCAGGTAACTATATGCTTGCCTACAACTCCACCGACGAGATAGCAAAGTTCTATGCAATTGGCTCAAGTGGCTACGTGGTACCTGCCAACAAAGCTTATCTGCCTGCTTTGGGTAGCGGCGTAAAGGCTTTGGTTCTCTCCTTCGATGACGACGACGATCCAACAGGCATCAGCCTCACCCCAGCCCTCTCCGAAGGCGAGGGAGCAATTTACAACCTCGCAGGCCAGCGCATCCAGAAGATGCAGAAGGGTATCAACATCGTGAACGGGAAAAAGGTGTTATTTTAATTAAGGAGATAGAAGGAGATAGAAGAAGATAAAAGAAGATAGAAGGAGATAGAAGGAGATAGAAGAAGATAAAAGGAGATAAATGAAGATTCCTCTATCTACGCGGCAAAGCCGCATATCTCCCTCTAACTCCCTCTATCTACAGAATAATAAATTAAGAAGATGAAAAAGAATATATATGTAAGGCCGCAAGCACTGGTTGTCACAATCAATCCCATGCGATTGGTTGCTACCAGCCTGGATAAGACCGAAGAAGAATTCGATCCAGAAAACATGACGTTTACCAAGGAAGAAAGAACCAATACCGGCGGCAAGTCCGTCTGGGACGAGGAATGGTAAAAAGCCCCCTCCCCGGCCCTCCCCCGAGGAGGAGGGGATAAGAACACTCAGAGGCAGGTGACACGCTCACCTGCCTCTGGGTGTTTTTTATGACAACTTCTATAGCCTCTGGCAACAAAATGTTCGCAGGATTTGCGAATATCAAGAAATAAACATACCTTTGCAACAGAAATATATCATAAGTGATGGACATTAAGTTCGAAAAGGACTATCTGCGGGAGCTATTCTATGATGGTATAGCAAGCGACAAGCATCATCGCTTTCAGCCTGATGTCATTAAGAGATATGTCCGAGTAGTGAACATCTTGGATTCTGTAGAAAAAGCTGTTGACTTGTTCCGTTATAGGTCTTTGCACTATGAAAAATTATCCGGTGACAAAAAAGGCTTGGAGTCTGTCCGCGTAAACAACCAATACAGGATAGAGTTCCGCTCTTCAGAGAAAGACGGCATAACCATTTGCAACATTGAGGAATTGTCTAATCACTACAAATAAATAAACAGGAGGACGTATATATGGGAAACTTGGGTTATGGGGCTTATCCTACTCATCCAGGCGAAGTGCTGAAGGATGAGATAGAGGAACGTGGCATCAGTCAACGACAATTGGCAGAAAGTGTGGGCTTGACTTACTCGGTGGTTAACGAGATACTGAATGCGCATCGCCCTCTGACAGCCAGAACAGCCTTGATGTTCGAAGCAGCACTGGATGTGCCCGCAGATTCACTGATGTACTTGCAAACCAAATACACTATGCAAACGGCTCGTAAGGATTCTTCACTGCTTGACGTAGTAAACAGAATCAGAAGGGTTGCCGCACTTTTCTAAGCGGCAAGTCCTTGGTGTACCAATGAACTGTTGTCACATCTATAGTATTTTATTATGAAGAAGGGATTATTTTTGACGATGTTCTGCATACTGGGCCTTGCGGGGGCAGCGCAGCAGACGATGGTTTACACCGTAAGCGACGAGACAATCACGAGGGATGAACTGCTGGCAGGCGGGCTGAAGATTGCATTATATGTGAACACGACGTCAAGGCAGTTCTACCTGAGCGACGGGGAGAACAGTGCCACCTTCCAGAGTGACGGTGGTACGGTGTTCGAGGTTGTCAAGTCGGGTAGCGGCATCAAGTTGAAGAATGTGAAGAGCGGTGAGTTCTTTGGCGGAACAGGGAGTACGCTGGCTCGGACACCGACAGAGGAGGATGCCAAGGTGTTCACACCGGAGAAGATTACGTCCAAAGTTGCCAATACTGCAGCGAATGCCGACGAGACACGTTCCTATTGGCTGACATTCACATCGGGCAGCAAATACTACCTGAACACGAACACAAGCAGTTACAAGACGGTGAGGTATGCGACGGGCAATGGCAACTGGTCCACTTTCTATATCTACAAGGTTGAACAGCAGACGACTTTCAACACGAACATCATTCCCGTGCCTGCAACGGTGGGGGTGAACGGCGAGGGTGTGCTGTCGGACTGGAAGAAGGAAGATGTCAGGTATGAAACGGACGCGACGCTGGGCGAAGAGGCCTATGTGCTGGATATTGCTGCCGATGGCATTACCGTGAGGTCTGCGACGGAGAGGGGCAGGTATTATGCCCTGTTGTCACTGGACCTGTTGTGCGAACAGTTCGGAAATGCCTTGCCGCTGCTGCGCATCGAGGACAAGCCGAGATTCCAGTACCGAGGCTTTATGCTGGACGTAAGCCGTCATTTCTTTACCGTAGAGGAGGTCAAGCGGATGCTTGACGTCATGGCACGTTACAAGATGAATGTGTTCCACTGGCATCTGACAGACGACCAGGGCTGGCGTGCAGAAATCAAGCGGTATCCCAAGCTGACCACGGTTGGCGCGCAGCGCAGCAACAGCTACGAGACTCCCATAACGAAGGTCATAGAAAACGGCTGGACATACTGGACGGGTACGGGCGGATTCACGGGCCAGCCCTACGGTCCGTATTTCTATACGCAGGAGGAAATGAGGGATGTCGTGGCGTATGCTGCGGAGCGGCATATAGACATTCTGCCGGAGGTGGACATGCCAGGCCATTTTGTGGCTGCACTGGCTGCATACCCAGAGTACAGTTGTACGCCGAACAATCCGCCCACGGTGTGGACAAGCGGCGGCATCAGCAGCAACGTGCTGAACGTGGCTAACGAGGCGTCGGTAGAGTTTGCGAAGAACATCCTGGGGGAATTGTGCGAGATATTCCCCTACCCTTACATTCATATCGGCGGCGACGAGTGCCCTGTCACACAGTGGCAGAACAATGCCCAGTGCCAGGCTTTGTATGCAGCAGAGGGGTTCACGAACTACAGGCAACTACAGACAAGGTTCATAAAACAGATGAGCGACTTTGTGGAGACCAAGGGCAAGAAACTGTTCTGTTGGAACGAAAGTGTGACTGCGAGTGGTGCAGACCTGAACATCATGCAGGAAACGGGAGCTGTGATTATGTGCTGGACACCTTGCGAGGCTGGTGTGCGCAAGGCTGTAAAACTGGGCCTTGGCGCGGTGGTCACGGAGTATAACCGCGGCAACCAGAGCTATTATATAAACCGTCGCCAGTGTACCGACTATGGTGAGCCTACAGGTGCGGGCGACGGTGATGACAGTGTGGAAGGATGCTATAGTCTGGTGCCGATGCCGAGTGGCCTGACGGCTGAGGAGGAGACATTGGTGATGGGTGTACAAGGGACTTTCTGGACCGAGCATGTGGGTACGCCTGAATATCTGGAGTATCTGGCTCTGCCAAGGCTGATTTGCATTGCCGAATCGGGGTGGTCGAAGCAGGACAGGAAGGACTGGCAGAACTTCCGTGCGCGCCTGATGGAGCATGTGGGATGGCTGGAGGCGAACAACTATGTGTATTCCAACCACTGGATGCCCGGCTATACCCCGCGCAAGGACAGCAAGGTGACGGTCACGCCGGAGGTGAGCACGGCGGATAGCCCCAAGTGGTACAAGATAAAGTTCACGAATGGCAAGACTTTCATGCAGGCGAACGGAAAGATGAACCTGCTGACGGTGGAGAATGAGAAGCTGGAGGACACTCAGTTTTTTGCCCTGATAGGCGAAAGCACAGACAACTTCTACATCTACTGTGCCGACGACACTTTTATTGGCACAAAAAGCGCCACATCGACAAAGGGAGATGTCACGACACTGCTTTACAGCAGCCTGGGGCGCAGCACATCAACGACATTCAGACTGGCTGCGCACCCGAACAATAGCCAAGAGTATGTGATTACGCTGACATCGGACACGTCGAAGGGCATAAATTCCTGGGGCGGTACGGGCACAGGGCGCAACATAGGCTTCTACACCGCGTCGGATGCAAACTGTTCGATAGTGTTCCAGGATGACAGCAGATACGACGGCCCTACGGCGATATCCGGCATTGTGGCTGCGGACGCAGAAAAAGACCGCGTGAACGGAAAGTTCCTGAAAGACAGTTGTGTCGTGATACACAAAGATGGCCGGCAGTATAATACCACCGGCCAGAGACTGAAATAGCAGACCGATTATTTGCGACATTCGCAAAAATCTCCTACCTTTGCACGAGCAAATATAACTATAACCTAATCAACATGAGACAAAAACTAATCCTATTCCTCACTGCCCTGTTCTGTACTATTGGTGCATGGGCAGAGGACTACACCGTGACTTACAGCAACAGCACAGGCTCGTACACTGCAACAAATGCTAACGGCAATTGGGCAAGCAAATGGGTATCCACTGCGACAGACCCTCAAGTGACGCTCTCTGTGGGTGCAAACAACATCGCAGTTTCTACCGGCTACATCTATTCTGGTGCCAGCGGATGCACCTACACCCTCACGGCACAGTCTGGTTATCTGATTACCGGCTACACCATCACAGGCACGGCTCAGACTGGAGCGCAAACGCTGACACCTGCTGCGGGAGGTTCGGCCGTTTCGTTTGCCACAAGCGGAACAACGACACTCACCGTATCGGGGCTTTCTGTTGCCAGCACTTCATTTCAGCAGAGCACACCCAACAACGGCATAGCCATCTCTTCGTTCACCATCACACTTGAGGACGACCCTGAGTTTGCCCAGTGGAAGCCCAGCATTCCCGACGATGCATTCCTCACTGTCGGGGAAAAAGTATCGAGCATCAACACTGTTACCGATGTGGCAGACAACACCAAGTGGTACATCGTGACACAGGTGCGTAATGGCGAGTCTCCTATGTACGATGCAGGTACAGGTAACCTGCTGAAGCGTGCAGCTGCAACCGTAACCGCAACCTCCCTCAACGAGACCAATGCGAAGAGCAATGCAGTCTATCTTGTTCGCTTCTTCGATGCAGGCGAAGGACTGTACAACATGCAGTTCGCCAACGGCAATTGGATTGACGCGACCTTAAAGACCACTGCTTCCAAGGGCAGTGCAGGCACATATGCCTTCTATAACAGCAACGGCGGCAGCGGCAGCTACTTTGGCTGGAATCTGAACAGCACCACCGGCAGCATCGTTGACAACAACGGCGAAGGCAATGGTCTTGCTTTCTGGGGCAGCGGCACAGTGAGCGGCACTAGCGGCAATAATGTATGGTATGTGTATGAAACGACCGTTGAAGTTCCCTCTGTCACCATCGATGTAACTTACGCACAATATGTCAATGGAGTGGCTACAGGACTTTCCGTAACCGAGACCGCCCTGCCCAATAGCGACATCAACATCCCTGCCAACTTCACCAGTGGCTATAATGCCATTGCTTACGACATTTCGACCGAAGGCACCATTGCCGATGCAGATGTAACCATCAAGGTTAATATTAATAAGAAGGAAGGCCTTGTGGAGGCTCTCGGTGAGTTGAGCAACAGCAAGGCTTACACGATTAAGTGTCCGCGCGGCACTTACACGACGGTTGATGGCAGCTTGGCCAACACGGTCAAGAACAGCAGCTACAGCATAAACAACTTCGCCATTATTCTTTACGATAGCAACTACTATCTCTGGAGCATTGCAGACAGCAAGTTCGTCTCTTGCAACGATGCCGCCTTGGGCGATATTCCTGTAGCTATTACAATGGCCAGTGTCGGAAACGGCTTGTTCAAGTTCCAAGGTGGTGGCAAGACGATGAATGCAACCTCTGGCAAAACTACCGGAGCCATCTTCGACACTTGGACTACTACCGACGAGGGCAATTCCTGCGCCATCATTGCTGTTGACGACTTCGATGCTACAGATGTCCTTGCTACCATTGAGGTCTTGCTCAACACCAAGACCATCAACCTTGCCGTCAACGTGACCGGCACCACAGAGGCAGAGAACACACGCGCTGGCAAGATTACTATGGTACTGAACGACGGTTCCACTTATAAGAAGTTCCTCTATGCTGAAACCGCTACAATAACAGGTTTGCAATACCTTGACATGACCTTCACCGCCATTGCCACCAGCTATCGTGGCTACGAGTTCACGGGCTTCACAATCGACGGCACGGACTACGGCACAAGCATTGAGGCAGGCGAACTTGCCGCAGTGGCCGACGGTGCTACTCTCGTGGCGAACTACACTGCTTCGACAGGCAACGGCCTGAACCTTTGGTTCGACTACAGCGACGACATGGCTGACGCTTATCGTCTGCCTGCCCTCATCCGCACGCAAAGCGGTCGCATCATTGCCTTTGCCGACTATCGTCCCGGCAACACCGACGTGGGCATCGGTCCCACCAGCATCGAGCGCCGCTACAGCGACGACGGTGGCGAGACATGGAGTCCTGCCATCCGTGTGGCACAAGGCAACTGGGGTGTGAACACAGCGAATGTCATCGAATGGAGCTTCGGCGACCCCGCTGCTGTGGCAGACAACACGCCTGGCAACTCCGGCAACGACGTCTTGATGGTTTGCTGCGGCGGTAACAGCGCATGGACCTCTTCCGTCTATAATTCCGACGTGTCGCAGAGGCAGCAGGGTTGCGTCAGCTGGCGTTCGACGGACGGCGGTGTGACATGGAGCAACTATGAATACATCATGCCCGCCCTGATGCAGGCTTGTGAGGATGCCGGCGTCCGCGCAGCCGACGGCAGCAGCGGAGTCATCCGTGCATTCTTCTCCAGCGGTAAGATTACACAGTCTGTCCGAAAGGCAGACGGCGCTCAGTACAACCGTATCTACAACGCCCTCAACGTGAACACCGGTAACCTGGTCATCTACTCCGACGACTTCGGTGACACTTGGAAAGTGCTCGGAAATCAGGTTGCCAACAACGGTGACGAGGCTCACGTCGTTGAGCTTCCCGACGGTGCAGTCCTGCTCGTGGGCAAGGGCAACACCTCACGCTATGTGAACGTCTTCAACTACACCGACTTCACGACAGCTACCGGCGAGTGGGGACCAACAAACCAGTGGAACAATGCTGTCACTACCACCTGCCACGGCGATGTGGAAGTAGTTGAGGCTTACGATGCCTACGGCGAGAAGAACACTGTCGTCATCGAGACCTCTCCCATGACCAGCAGTCCGCAGCGTCGCGAGATTCAGTACTACTTTATTGCCCTGCCCAAGGCAGAAGGCTTCACCACTGGTGACTTCTCTACACAGGGCGGTGCCAGCTGGACGCAAGGCATGAACGTGACACACAACTGGGGTGCATACTCTTCTATCCTCAACAATGGCAATGGCACATTCGACATCTTCTATGAGGAAAGCACCACGAACGAGACGCAGCATCCGACAGGCTACTGCATGGTCTATCAGCAGAACCAGAACATCAAGGACATCACCAAAGGTCAGTACTTCTTCGACAAGGCACAGGCAGAGGCAGAGGGCGTGAAGACACCGCGTCCCGGCCACTTCTACCGCATCAAGGGTTCTGCCTCGAATGCTTACATGACAGGCACAAGTCCTGTTACAACCACGACGGCCACCGACGCTACGACCATCTGGTACTACGGCACAGAAGGTCTCGTGTCCTACTCCACGGGCCGATACCTTGATGGCTCTACTAAGGACTTGGCTGCCGTAGGCACCAGCTACACGGCAGCTATTGAGGCCAGCACCTATCACGAAGGCAAATATACCGTCAAGACGAATGGCTACTACAGCTACGACAAGGATAGCGACAACACGCTCGACCGTGGCTCGTCCTTAAATAATAATGAACGCTATGCTTGGACTGTCGAGGAAGTCACAGAACTGCCCGTCACCGTCAGCAACCTTGGCCTGGCTACCTTCTACAGCCCTGTTGACTTAACTGTTCCAACAGACGTGAAGGCATACGCCGCTACGCTGAACGACACCTACATCCACTTCGACGAAGTGGAGGCAGTGAAGGCAGGTACAGGCGTACTCATTGAAGCAGAGGCCGGCACTTACAACTTCACCATTGACAGCAATGAGGCTGACTATGAGAGCGACCTCGTGGGCAGCGTGGCAACAGTGACACGAGCAAGCATCTCTGCTAACGTCTATACATTGCAGAGCGGCCCTGCCTTCAAGCTGTTCGACGGCACTAACGTGACTGGCTTCCGCAGCCACATCGAGACACCGGCAAGCGCAGGCGTGAAGGCTTTCGATATCATCTTCGGCGACGATGAAACTTCTATAAATGAAGAATTCAGAATGAAGGATGAAGAATCAGAGACTACTATTTATAACCTCGCAGGCCAGCGCATCCAGAAGATGCAGAAGGGCATTAACATCGTGAAGCAAGGCTCGGCAAAAGCCAACGGGAAAAAGGTTTTATTTTAATTAAGGAGATAGAAGGAGATGAAAAAGATATATATCACACCCACCCTGTCGGTGGAAGTAGCTGAGATGGTTGACGGCCTTCTGACTGTGACAAGCATTCAGTTGTCAAACGAAAGCGGCAGCGAGGAATATGTCAAAGAACAAGCTGCCGACGATGACGGCGACTGGAACATTGACTGGTAGATAAAGGAACTCTAATCAGACTTCCCACAACGGAGCCTAACACGACTCCGATTGTGTTGGCAACGAAGTCAAGCACCTCACCACTGCGACATGTGGTGAGGTGCGTTTGCATCAGCTCCAGCACACCGCCCATCGCAATGGGTGCAAGGAAAGCAAAGACAATAAGCCGCCACGCATTGCGGCGCTGATGCGAGCGCTTATAGTCGATCCAAATGGCAAGCGTCAGCACACCGTACATCACCATGTGCGTCCATTTGTCGGCCAAAGGCACATCCTCTGCCAATTTTATGTCTGGTATGGGCAGCAGGGAAAGCATCACAATGGCAACTGCCACAAGAATGGCAAGGGGATAACGACGCAGGTACAGAAGAGGCATATAGGAACTCCTTTCTTTTATTTTGCTGCAAAGATACGGGTAATTTAAGAATTAAGAATTAAGAATTAAGAATTTTTATATATCTTTGCAGCCAAATAAAGGAAAACGTCATCAAATGGACACAGGAAACACTGCAAGAGGAAGCTTCGGTAGTCAGTTGGGCGTCATCTTGGCTTCGGCAGGCGCTGCTGTGGGTTTGGGCAACATCTGGCGCTTCCCGACAGAGGTGGGACGAGGCGGCGGAGCGGCCTTCATCCTCATCTATCTGGGCTTCACCTTCCTGATTGCCATGCCTGTCATGCTCAGCGAATTCATCATCGGACGCTCTGCACGCAGCAATGCCGTCGGAGCCTTTCAGAAACTCGCGCCCGGCAAGCCTTGGATAGCAGCCGGCATCATGGGCGTCCTGGGCGGATTCCTTGTGCTCTCGTTCTACTCTGTTGTGGCAGGATGGACGTTGCACTACACCATCCAATCCGCATTGGGACAACTCCAGGGACAGGGAGGCACAGACTTCAGCCAGGCATTCACGGCCTTTGTCTCCGAACCCTGGCAGCCTATCCTTTATCTTGTTGTCTTTTTGCTGCTGACGCACCTCGTCGTGGCCCGCGGCATACAACACGGCATAGAACGCTACTCCAAACTGATGATGCCGATGCTGCTTGCCATCATCGTGTTCTTGGTAGGCTTCTCGATGACGATGCCAGGAGCTGCCGAGGGCATCCGCTTCCTCTTGCGTCCCGAATTAGACGAGGTGACGCCAGAGGTCGTGCTGGGCGCTATGGGACAGGCCTTCTTCTCCCTGAGCGTCGGGCTTGGCTGCCTCGTGACCTACTCGTCATACTTCAGCAAAGAGACAAGGCTTGTGAAGTCGGCAATAAACGTCTGCATCATCGACACGGTAGTGGCTGTGCTGAGCGGTTTCATCATCTTCCCCACGGTGTTCAGCATCGGCATTGCTCCCGATGCAGGTCCGGGGCTGGTGTTCATCACACTGCCCAACGTCTTTCTCCTGACCTTCGGCGAGATGCCTGTTGTGGGCTACGTCTTTGCCCTGCTGTTCTATGTGCTTCTTCTGCTGGCGGCCTTGACGAGCAGCATCAGCATGCACGAGATTTGCACCGCGTTCATCTCCGAGCACTTCGGCACGAGCCGACGCAAAGCGGCAGCCGTCGTGACCTTCATCTGTATGGTGCTTGGCAGCTTCTGCTCTCTGTCCTTTGGCCCCTGGCAAGAGGTCACGGTCTGCGGTCGCAGCTTTTTCGACCTTTTCGACTTCACGGTAACGAAGTTCCTGATGCCTTTGGGCGGCCTTTTGACGGCGCTCTTCGTGGGTTGGTATCTTGACCGCAAGCTCGTAGAACAGCAACTGACAAACCACGGCAGCATCTCTGTCCGCACGATGCGTCCGCTGCTGTTCCTTGTTCGCTGGGTTGCACCGGCAGGCATCCTCGTCATTTTCCTTAACGAACTCTTTCCTCTTTTTATATTATAATATATGGAAACCAGGCATAACTTTGGCAGCAAGATAGGCGCAGTGCTGGCTTCGGCAGGCTCGGCCGTAGGGCTTGGCAACGTATGGCGCTTCCCGACGGAGGTCGGCAACAACGGCGGCGCAGCATTCATCGTTGTCTATCTTCTTTGCATTGCAATAATCGGCATCCCTGTGATGATGAGCGAGTTCCTCATAGGCAGACACACTCACGCCAACACCATCTCTGCCTTTGCCAAGCTGGCACCAGGGAAATGGTGGCGCATCGAGGGCGTGGCAGGCGTGTTCGTCGCCTTCCTCATCCTTTCATACTACATTGTCATTAGCGGATGGACGCTTTTCTACTTCGTGGCATCTGTTGCAGGAGAAATGCAAGCAGACAAGGACTACAGCCTTGTCTTCAACAACTTTGTAAGCCACCCTTGGCTACCCGTTTTGACGGGTGCAGCCTTTATGGGGCTGACGCACTTCATCATTGCCAAGGGCGTGCAGTCGGGCATCGAAAAGTCATCCAAGATGATGATGCCTATGCTGCTCCTCATCATTGGTATTTTGGTGGTTTGCTCGTTCAGTATGCCCGGCTCTTCCGAGGGCCTGCGCTTCCTGCTCAAGCCAGACTTCTCAAAGCTTACGGCAAGCGTCATCCTTAGTGCCGTCGGACAAGCCTTCTTCTCGCTCAGTCTTGCGATGGGCTGCCTCTGCACCTATGCCTCGTACTTCAGAGCCGACACCAAGTTGCCGAAGACGGCTGTGGGCGTGAGCGTCATCGACACGTTTGTCGCCATCCTGAGCGGCTTCATCATCTTCCCCGCTGTGTTCAGCGTGGAGAGTGTCAGCGTAGATGCAGGCCCAGGTCTGGTCTTCATTACATTGCCCAACGTCTTCAACATCGCTTTCCATCATATGCCAGCGTTGGGTTACATCTTCTCCGGCTTTTTCTACCTGCTGCTGCTACTTGCGGCACTGACCAGTGCGATTTCCCTGCACGAGAGCGTCACGGCATATATTCTGGAAGCTTTCCATCTGTCGCGCAAGACTGCTGCTGCCGCAGTTTCCATCAGTTGTATGGTGCTTGGGGTGGCTTGCTCGCTCTCTTTCGGCGCATGGAGCGGCTTGACACTCTTTGGCCTGAACATCTTCGAACTGTTCGACTTCACGGCCTCGAAGATTATCCTCCCCATCGGCGGCATCATCATCTGTCTCTTCACCGGATGGTATCTTGACCGCAAGCTTGTGGAGAACGAACTGACAAATGGAGGCAAACTGCGCTTCCGTCTGTTCCGTCTCTACTACTTCATCATCCGCTATGTGGCTCCGTTTGCAATTGCGGCAGTCTTTGTCCAGGAACTTCTTGCATGAAACGCCTGCCCACACTCACAGAGTCACAGCGCCGTGCCTTGCTTGTGCTCGAATGGGTGCTGCTCATAGGCATCGTCGGCTATACCGTCTGGTCGTGGCAAAGCCCGAAGAAAACAAAAGAGGTAACAAGAGAAAGACGTGAGTGGTATAGAGCACCGGTTCTGCAGTTCACATATGCAGAAAAGGAACGGGAAGTCGAGACATTCCCCTTTGATCCAAATACAGCGGACTCCACCACTTTGCTTCGCTTAGGGCTTTCCCCTTGGCAGGTCAGAAGCATCTATCGCTACCGCGCAAAGCTTGGACGCTACCACACGCCAGAGGACTTCATGCGCGTGCCCAACCTGACCGTCGAGCAATGGGACAGGCTAAAGCCTTTCGTCCGGATTGCCCCACAGTTCCGTTATGTAGAACCCGCCCGGAGGAAGCCCGCACAGCAGGAGGCTCCGGTGGTATATGAGCCACGTGAAGAAAAGGAGGTAACGCAACAGGAGTCATTTCCTCGGCAGACTAAAATAGCGTATGGCCAAACCATTGACATCAACACTGCCGACACCACCTTGCTGAAGCAGATACCAGCTATTGGCTCGAAGCGGGCAGCCCGCATCGTCGCCTATCGGAACCTGTTGGGCGGCTTCGTGGCTATCGAGCAGGCAATGGAAGCCATTGAGATGCCCGACACGGTGCTCAAATACATGAGTTGCTTGCCAATACCTATTCAGAAGACAAACGTCAACAAACTCTCTGTCCAGCAGTTGATGAAGCACCCTTACCTCAACTTCTATCAGGCAAAGGCTATCTTCGAGTACCGCCGCAACAAAGGCGAGCTACACGCCATTGAGGAACTTGAGCGGCTTGAAAGCTTCAAGCCTACCGACATTGATCGTCTCAAGCCGTACATCGAATTCTAAAAAGGACTCCGCGCTTGCAACACTTATGCGTTGCCCAAAGTTCCGTCCAGAGGAATCGTCCCTGATGGGTTTTGCTGGGGCACACGCTTGAAGGCAATGTTGTTGCGAAGCATCTGGCCAGGGTTGACAAGCGGCAGTATCTGCTTGGGGATGCCTGCCTCTTCGCTGCGAACAGCCATAATGCCGCGAGCGCTGCCGATGGTGATGTCTGCCATGTGCTGCACCAAGCCTGCGGGCAGAATCCACTGGTCGCCTTCGAGTTGATAGAGCGAACTCCAACTGTCGCGGGTAAACTCAAAGACCGTCTGCACGCCAAGGATAAGCTGCGTGATGTCGTTCTTCTTGTACTCGAAGTTGGCGTTGCAGCGCACGATGCGCTTGTCCGTCTCGCAATTGAACTGCAACTGGTTATTTATCTGCATCTCACCTTCGGGCCATTCGTTGGCAAGGTTGACGAACTGCAGTTGCCTGACATCCATCAGGCGAAACTGAATCTGGATTTGTTTCTGTTGCTGTGCCATGTTATAATGATTATTGATTATTTCTGTGCATTGATGATTATTGCATTGAGATAGTAGAAGCGGTTGGGGCTGTTATTGAACAAGCCTGGCGTCACAGTTATTGTCACCATGCCGTCGGCAGTAGGGCGGATGTCCTTTATCCCGACAGCCTGAGTCGCGTTGTTAGCCGACTGGACAGCCGTTGTCTGTGTGCCTTCACCTTGAACGGTTATACTTGTCTGACGGAAATCTTGGCAATCCATGCGAGAGGAGAAGAAGGTAAACTCATACGTCAGGTCGGGATTGAGGTGGCTCAGACGAAGGGTGGCACTCTGACGCGCGTTCTTCTTTCCGAACTTGCCTTCAGCATAGCCCCAAAGGGCAGACTGCGAGACTTCGGCAGGCATGAGCATATTGGTGGTGGTATAAGCCGCCCCGTTCATGTTTGCACCCACGAAATCGCCAGTAAGGGAAACAACGATGCCCGTAGGGTTCATGTTGTTGTCAATGATGGTGGTGTATGTCCGCTGGGCTGGCGTGATGTCGTTCCAGGCAGGGTCCGGCGTATGGCTGGCACCAAAATTGAGTTTCACCAATCCTGTCGGCACCATGTTGTTGACGGCGGGAAAGCCCTCTTGGTCAAGAACAGTATGTTCATAGGGGCGCATGACTGCTTCGTGGGCTGCCACTTGGCAGGTGTGGGCTGCCAGATAGTCAATGCCGTCAGGGTGGTAGCTTAGGCCAACCGGCGAGATGCCCGTAATGGTCTCAAGCCAAGCGCAGGCAGCCGTGTAACGCCCCATCTTCAGGTCAAGATGATAGCCGTCGCGGTTCATGTTGTCGCCGAGCCAGGAGGTGCGCGCATTCTGGATGGCCGTTCCGCTCGGCACTACAAAACTCAGTTCCGGATGCTGTGCCATTGCGAACTTCACTGCCTGGCAGATGCTGTCGTACATCACTTCCTGTCGGTTGCCGTAGTTGGCAAAGCCGCTGTGCGTGCTGTCGTGGGAATAAGCCCACGTCTGGTGATAGCCATAAACGGCATCGGGATTTGTCTGAAGGCTCTGCGAATACCCGATGAGGTTGGTCAGATAAGGCTCGAAGGTCGTAGTGAGGCCCGACTCCTGGCTCACCTGCTGAAAGGTTATGAAGTTCCACGGCTCGTCGGTAATGATGTCCGAAAGCGCGGAATGAGGTCTGTTGGTGCGTATGCCGTCCTGCACTTTGCGATACTCGAAGGTGTTGTTTGCCTCGGTAACGTCAATCCAATGCGACTGGAAGCCCTGTCCGCCACGATAGGCGTTGCCGATAATCATCTTCACGCCTGCCTCCTCTGCCAATTCATACAGGTACTGCTCAACGGCATCCTGCGAGAAGCTGTTGCCGATGGCAAGCACACGGACGATGCTGTCGCTGACAAGGCTGTCGGCCACTGCTGCCTCCTGTGACCAAGCACCGAGGCAAAAGCAGACCAAGGTCATCAGTGCTGCTATATGCCGTCTAACCCTCATTTACCGAGTATCCTGTTGTATTCGTCACCATCAAGCACCTGCAAGGCGCGTTCTATGCAAGGGTCGCCTATGAGTTGCTGCTGCACGCCTCCCTTCTGGAAGTAGTAGCGATGCACTATCTCGTCGCACAGATAAGGTTCCACTTCCTTACGGAAGCGCAACAGGTCTGCGCGGACATCGTAAGTCAGCTTGGCTTCCAAGGCATCCAGTTCTGCCTGCGTTGTCTCCTGATAGCCTTCGCGCTTGATGACATCCCTGAGCACCTTCAGCAACTCTTTGGCTGGCTTGCCGGCCTCGAAGCCGCTGGCTCCGATACTGTCTGTAAAGGCGGCATAGTCTTCGTCGCTCAGACGAAACTCGCCTACAGGCGGTATGGTGGGATGATTGCGGCAGAAATGCGTGGCATAGTCGAAGAACTCGTCGCTGCTAATCAACTCGTTAATCATTGTCGGCAGGCTGTCGGGCTTCACCTCAATGTCTGGCTTGATGCCCCCTCCGTCGCGAACCTCGCGGCCTCCTGCTGTGTGGAAGAGCCTTGTCAGGCTGTCGGGTACGACGCCCGCAGAGCCGTCGGCATTGAGATGCCGGTAGTCATAGGCTTGGATGCAACGTCCGCTGGGAATGTAGTAGCGGCTGGTTGTGAGTTTAAGCGTACCATGATATGGCACCTCACGCATCATCTGCACCAAGCCCTTGCCGTAGGTCCTCATCCCCATGATGACGGCACGGTCGAAATCCTGCAAGGCTCCCGCCACGATTTCCGAGGCTGAAGCAGAACCGCCGTCAACAAGGACGATGATTGGCATGAGGGTGTCCACAGGCTCTGTCGCCGTATAGTATTCGCGGTTGGTGCGTGTCATCTTGCCCTTCGTATAGACCACCTTCTTGCCTTTTGGCAGGAAGAGGTTGGCAATATCGACAGCCTCGTTGACCGCTCCGCCAGGATTGCCCCGAAGGTCAAAGACAAGACGTGTGGCACCTTGCCGGCGCACATCTTCGAGAGCGCTGCGCACTTCGCGGCACGCCCCTTCGGTAAAGCCTGTCAGATAGATGTAGCCTGTCTGCCCGTCGCTGAGCATCCCGGCGTAAGGCACTTGCGGAAGCTGTATCAGTTGGCGTGTGATGAGGAACGACTTTTCCTCTTGCCCACGACGCACCTTTAGCTCGAATGTCGTGCCTGCTTCGCCCCTGAGCATACCGCTCACCTTCGGCGTAAGCATTCCCTTCACATCTTTTCCGTCGATGGAGAGTATGATGTCGCCTGCCTTGATGCCTGCCAACTGGCTCGGCGTACCTTCGTAAGGCTCGCTGATGACAGCCCTTTGTTCTTTTTTGTGGTAACGGATAATGCTCCCTATGCCTGCGTATTTGCCCGTAGCCATTTGGCGAAGGTCCTCGTCATCGTCGGGGTAATAGTCGGTAAAGGGATCCACCTGCTGCAACATGGAGCGTATGCCCCACCCTATCACCGTGTCGGCATTGAGCGAATCGACATAGAAGAGGTCGAGCTGCTTGTAGATGTCGTTGAAAAGCTCCAGGTTGCGACTGATGGCGGAGTTGGCGTTCTCCTTCTTTTGGGCTGCCACACAGATGGGCAGCATACACATTATTATATATATCAGACGTTTCATTGGGTTATAACTTCCTTTCTTACTCTTTTCCTTATTACAATCCATTCTTCTTCAGGCAGCCTTGTTCCCACCACTCCTATGATGTGTCCTGCCAACAAAGCTCCGCAACTGAGGCACTCTTTCAGGGATGCTCCTTCGTTCAAGGCATAGAGGAAACCGCCGGCAAAGAAGTCGCCTGCTGCCGTCGTGTCAACGATAGGCATTCCTGTTGACGGCACCATCACTTCCTCGTCTCCAAGCCTTGCGCTTGCGCCTTTCCCGCCGAGTTTCACCACAGCCAAGCACTTCAGGGACGCAATCTCGCGCAATGCCTCAAGAGGTTCCTTCCTGCCCGTGAAGGCAGCGGCTTCTTCTTCGTTGGCAAAGACGATGTCTATATAGTCCTGCACCAGGTGGCGGAAGAAAGGAAGGTCTGCGGCCACAATATTGTAGCTGGCGAGGTCGAGACTGAGCTGCACGCTCATCTCCATTGCCGTCTGGCAAATGGCCTCCATCAGTTCGTGGTTCTGCACGAGGTAGCCCTCGATGTGGGCCATCGAGACGCCCTCGAAGAGTTCCGGCTTGATGTCGCTTGCCTGCAAGGTGGCTGCCGCACCGAGACAGGTGCCGAAGGTGCGTTCCCCATCGGGAGAGATAAAGGTGTTGGCAACCCCTGTAGGAAGGTTGCACTCCAAGAGGCGGGCATCGATACCCACCGCCTTGCAGTTGTCGGCATAGAACTTGCCGAGGGCATCACGGCCGACCTTTCCCACAAATCCTGCCTTGCCGCCCAAGCGGGCCAAGGCAAGTATCGTATTGCCTGCGCTTCCCCCTGTGGCTTGTTCCATAGGCAAGCCCTCCATGCAGGCTCGCAGTTCCTTTTGCCGTGCTTCATCAACCAACGTCATGCTTCCTTTTGGCAACTGCATCTGCTCCAGAATTGCATCATCCGGCAAGCGCACCAAGACGTCAACCAAGGCATTGCCTATTCCTATGATTTTATCCATTTATCTTGTTTTTTTCTGCAAAGGTAAGAAATAATGATTAAAGATTAAGGATTAAGGATTAAAGAAAGGGGGAAAGAGTGGAAAAAAAGCACACAAACGATTTTTTTTGACTTTTCTTTTTGCACTTTTCATTTTTTGTTGTACCTTTGCATCGCAATTGAGAGAAAAAACTCAAAAACACTGCTTCAGTAGCTCAGTTGGTTAGAGCACATGACTGTTAATCATGGGGTCGTTGGTTCAAGCCCATCCTGAAGCGCAAAGTCCGAGGCAACTCGGACTTTTCTTTTGGGCTTTCACCAACAGACCAAGGTCGTGGTTTTTCGCTTCGCTCAAGCGGCAGAGCCGGAACAAGCCCATCCTGAAATGCAAAGCCCAGCATTACGCTGGGCTTTTCGTTTTTCCTTCCTTTCTGAGCCACTACGGGGACTCGAACCCCGGACCCACGCATTACGAATGCGTTGCTCTACCAACTGAGCCATAGTGGCAACTACTCTTTCGAGATTAGCGGGTGCAAAGATACGACAAAAAGTGAAAAGTGAAAAGTGAAAAGTGAAAAATTTTGCTTTTCGCGTGTTTTTACGTACTTTTGTACGCAAATCATCTCGGGGAATATGAAAAGAACATTCCTTTGGCCTATCATTGGCATCATCATCACACTCTGCGCCGCCTGTGCCTATACTGCACACTCTCTGATGACAGCAAAAGTGCCATCCCAAGAGGGGGAGGGTGAACGGCTGATATATGTTGACCGTGACGACACAGCAGACAGCGTCCGGGCGAAGTCCGGATTAGGCTGGAGGTGGGACGTGTACGACGTAGTGCTCAGCTATCATCTTCGTACAGGCCGCTACCGTGTACATCCCGAAACGACATGCCTGCACCTGTATCGCCAGCTTCGCAATGGTTCGCAAGAACCGACGAACCTTGTCATTCCGACATCGCGGACGATGGACCGACTCGCTGCTGTGCTTTCCAGAAACCTGATGATGGACTCCACAGAGATAGCCTCCGCTCTGACAGACAGCACCTACTGTGCCCTTCACGGCTACACGACGGCCACCATTCCTGCCCTTTTCATTCCCAACACTTACGAGGTCTATTGGGACATCTCCTTGGACAAGTTCATGGAGAGGATGGAGCGCGAGAACAACCGTTTCTGGACGGCCGAAAGGAAAGCCAAGGCGCAGGCTTGCGGCTTGACGCACGAACAGGTCGCAACCCTTGCAAGTATTGTGGACGAAGAGACAGCCAACAATGCAGAGAAACCGATGATTGCAGGCCTGTACCTCAACCGGCTGCGACGGGGAATGCCCTTGCAGGCCGATCCGACGGTGAAGTTCGCCGTCGGAGACTTCTCGCTGCGTCGCATTTTAGGCAAGCATCTCAAGGTGGAAAGCCCCTACAACACCTACCGCAACGAAGGCTTGCCGCCTGGCCCCATTCGCATCCCCAGCATTGCAGGACTTGATGCCGTCCTCGACCATGCAGAGCACACCTATTTATATATGTGCGCCAAAGAGGACTTCTCCGGCACCCACAACTTCGCTTCAACCCTTCCGGAACACTACAGAAACGCGCGTCGCTATGTTAAGGCACTGAACGAAAGGGGGATTCACTGAAAAAAGAGTTCTCCCCTTCCGGCAGAAGAGAAATTCATTCCACAAGGCAGCCTTTTCATTTCCGCATTGCCGAATTCTTTATTTTACGACGTAATTTGTACGTTTTACGTCGTAAATTGTACAATTTGCGTCGTAAAATGTAGAATTTACGACGCAAAACGAAGAATTTCTTTTGTGGCGTGAGGTTTCTCCCTGTACGGAAAATGATTTTTCGGAAGGACAAACACACTTTTCTTCGTCTGTATAGCTTATGTCTCAGATTATTTTCTTACATTTGCAGCAAAACAAACCTATAAAACCATATATCTTATGTTATCCGAATCTCTGAAACAACTGATTGAAGCATCGCTTGTTGACGGTGTTTTGACACCCGAAGAACGAACCGTCATCCTGAAAAGAGCCATGCTGGAAGGCATTGATGCAGACGAGGCCAACCTCCTTCTGGATGCCGAACTGCAAAAGATAAAAATCCAGAAACAGGCAAAGGCACCGAAGGTCAACAAGTGTCCGGCCTGCGGAGAGATACTGCCTGCCCTGACCGGCATCTGCCCCTCGTGCGGGACCGTTGTGGACAACAACGCACATAACCACGAGCTGGACTTCCTCATCGAGCAGATGAACCGCGGCCTTGCACAATTAAAGAGCGGGACGACCGCTGCACCGATGGTCATCGCCGCCCTGGACGAACACCGCCGCCGTGCCATGACACTCTATGGGGACAACCCAAAGGTGAAGATGCTCATCGACGAAGTCAAGCAGGAAATTGACGAGTACAAACGTCTCGAAGCCGAAAAGCAGAAGACAGACGACGAACTGAAGAAGATGGAGGCCAAGGCCAAGATTGAGGCTGCGAAAAACAGCGGTGGCGGAGGCAGCAGCCTCATGGCCAACAAAGGCTGTCAGAAAGGCTGTCTCATCGGGTTCGTCATCTTCCTTGTCATGGGATTCATCGGTATCGCGTTAGAAGCCGACAAGGACGAAAAGGCTGACAAGCAGTATGTGACTCTCGTAAAGAAACTCGACAAGATAAAGGCAGAACCCATCACCGTCGAAAACTTCGAGCAGAAGACCTTCGATGTCAAGGACCTTGTCTGGGTGGTCGAAGACAAGTATGCAGAACACGAGAAAGCCAAGAGGAAAGCTTTCGAACAGCAGACAAACAACTACATACAACAGATTATGGAGTTCTACTCTGCCAACGCTGCCGCTATCACGAAGCATTATGGGCATCCCATTTCGCTTGACTTCTCAAAACGGGAAATCTCTGCCGACGATTTGGATGATGACGACGATGACGATGATGATGACTACTATGACGACGATGATGATGACGATGACTACGACTATGATTACGATGACGACTAATTCTTAACTTTTAACTCTTAACTCATATGGGACTCTTTGGAAGAGGCAGCGGTGGCGGCTTGATGAACGTCATCCGCTGCGACGAACAAGACTATCTGGTATGGAAATGGCGTCCGAAACAGCAGGAAGCCAACTCCACAAGCCGTGAGAACAGCATTCGCTGGGGCAGCAGCCTCCGCGTGAAGGATGGCGAAGTGGCCGTCTTTGTGTATCCGCAAAAGGACGGCACAATGCAGGACTTCATCGTAGGCCCCTTTGACCAGACCATCAAGACGGCCAACTTCCCTGTATTGACCAACATCGTCGGGGCAGCCTTCGGTGGCGACTCGCCATTCCAGGCTGAAGTCTATTTCATAAACCTGCAACAGAACAATCAGATACGCTTTGCCGTACCATACTTCGATGCCTTCGACCCCAGGCTGCCCGACCACGGGGTGCCCGTTGCCGTGCGAGGCACAATGACGTTCAACATCACCGACTACAAGAACTTCATCAAGCTGAACCGACTGGTGAACTTCGACAAGGAGCAGTTCGTGAAACAAATCCAGGACGCAGTGCGCCGCAACGTGAAGGCTGTCGTTATGAACCTGCCGCAGGAAATAGGCCTGCCGCTCGTACAGATTGAGAGGCAGATCATGGAGGTCAACGACCGCGTGGCAGACAAAGTGCGGCCTCGCATCGAAGGCGATTTCGGCGTCAACCTCAAGGCCCTTGACATCTCTGCCATCGAGATTGACAAGGAAAGCCCCTACTACGACGAGTTGCGCCAGCTCACGGCAGGTGCAACGGCCAGAACCATGCAAGCCCAGACGGATGTAAACATCCAGAACATGAAGGACACGCAGCGCATCAATGCCGAGAACATGGAGGAGACCATGCGTATGCAACGCGAAGAGGCACAACGTGCACAGCGCCTCCAGACGGAAAGCAACTTCATGGGAGCCTTCAGCGTGGAACAGCAAGCCGAAGTCCTCAAGGCTGGTGCACAAAGCCTCGGCGCCATGGGCGGAGGCGGAGGAGAAGGCGGTGGCGGCATGAACCCCGCTGGAATGATGGCCGGCATGATGATGGGAGGAGCTTTCGGACAGCAGATGGCTGGCATGATGAACAATATGGGACAGACCATGCAGAACTCCATGAACACACCGCCACCCATCCCGACCGTACAATACTACGTAGGCGTGAACGGACAGCAAATCGGCCCCTTCACCATGCCGCAACTCACGCAACTCGTCCAAAACGGACAACTCACCCCTCAATCCTTCGTATGGAAACAAGGCATGGCAGGTTGGGAACAAGCAGGAAGCGTGGCAGAACTGGCTTCGCTCTTTGCACCGCCGATGCCAGGAGCCGGCCCGACACCACCGCCAATGCCAGGCAGCACACCGCCACCGATGCCATAAACAAATCAGGAAGTTAAAGGAGACTCCTCCTTTAACTTCCTTAACTTCTTTAACTCCTTAAACACCCTTAACTATGAACGACCAAAACTTTTTCTCCATAGACAGGCTCGTCGAGTTTGGCATGAGCGCAGCCATTGCCCAGCAAATGGTCAAGTCTATGAACCAGAACATGCAAAGCATGTATATCCCTGGCTCCATACAATCCATGCCACAGCCAACGCCTCCTGCCATCTTCTACGTCGCCATCGACGGGAAACAGACGGGACCGCTCAATGAGGCAGAGCTTACACGTCTCATCATGGAAAGGCAAGTCAACAAGGACACACTGGCATGGATGCCAGGAATGGCAGCATGGCAGCCCATAGAACAGATTCCTGCCATCCTCAAAGTCATTGCCCTCACCCCGCCACCTTTGACATAAAGATATGGACACTTCCCTGCACAAAGGCGTCCTTGCTTTGCTGATTGCATTGCTGTTGCCGCTCTTGTCGTCTGCCCAGGAAAGCTACCCCATTGCCTTTGACCGCAATGCAAACCGTACCCGAACCGACCGTGTGCTGAACGGCATCGTGCTCAATGGCAACATCCTCCAAGTGAAAACACCGACGAAGATGTATCACGACCTCACCGACCAGATTTTCTATGCCCATGCAGGAGACCTCGTTTCGCCTTCACTGACATATACGGGCAAATGGATGAACAGCTACATATACATAGACAAGGACAACAACGGTGCTTTCGATGTACAGACTCCTGGAGTTCAAGGTGCCTTGACAGAGGACAACGAACTGGTAAGCTTTTCAGCCCTTACCTTGTCTGACGGTGTCTATAACAGTTATGGCGAGAATACAGGCCGCTCCTGGGTACACCCGCCTTCCTTTGTTTTGCCCGAAGCAATGGCGCCAGGGCTTTACATGATGCGCATAAAGATTGATTGGGATAACTTTGATCCTGCCGGCAGGGTAGATGAAGCAGAAAGCATCATCAAAAACGGCGGTGCTGTGCTCGACATCAACCTGCAAATCCTTCCCCAAGGAGAACTCCCAGAAGGCTGTTGCGCAATGGTGTTCAATGATGAATTCAACGGCGAGGACGGTTCACAGCCTGACGAAACAAAATGGCAGCGATCTGTACGCAAGAGCAGCACCTGGAACAGGTTTATCAGCAATTCAGAAGATGTCGTGTTCCTGCAGGATGGACATCTTGTCTGCCGCGCCATCCCCAACCCCGACCAAGCATCCGACCCCGTTGCGATGCTCACGGGTTCTGTGGAGACACGCGACCGCTTCTTCTTCACCTACGGCTGGGTGGAGGCCCGCCTAAAGACAACGCCGCACAAAGGAAACTTCCCAGCCTTTTGGATGATGCCACAGCCGCCTGCCGACGGATGGCCAAAAGGCGGAGAGATAGACATCTTCGAGACCATCGACGCACAGAACACCGCCTACCACACCCTTCACTCGCATTGGACTTATACGCTCGGCAAAAAGAGCAATCCGAAGAGCAGCTTCAGCGAGACCGTGACACAAAACGACTGGCACGTCTTCGCAGCAAACTGGACAGAGGACCTTATCGCCTTTTACGTTGACGGCAAACCCGTAGGATCATACGCAAAGTCGCAGAACGCTTCTGATATAGAGAACGGACAGTGGCCGTTCCTTCACGACTTCTACCTCATCCTAAACCAAAGCGTTGGCAACGGTTCTTGGGCAAAGGCAGCAGACACCTCCTTCACCTACGAGACACGATTCGATTGGGTTCGTGTCTTCCAGCAGACAGGCAACTCTACAAGCCTCACCCCTGCATTTGCCCCAGAAGAGGGAGAGGGAAGCAACTGGTACACTCTGGACGGACGCAAGCTTCAGGACAAACCCACAACTCCCGGCATCTACCTCTGTGGAAAAAAGAAGTATCTCATATTATAATATAGGAAGGCATGAAGAAATTTCTGTTACTGGCAACTCTCCTGACCTTTGTGGTAGACGTACAATCGCAGAAGATTGAAGTAGTTGATACCGACGGCAACGGCATTCACCTCGTGACGCTGTTGAATGAGGACGGCAACATGATTGGCACGACAGACCTGAACGGCACGATTGCCGACGTAAAGGGAACGACGAAGATTGTCCTCACACATGTTGCCTACAAGCCCCAATTGGTGGACGTGACTTCCCTGAAGGACGGCCGCGTCACAATGGAGGACCTTGACTACAGCCTTGCCGAAGTCGTGGTAAAGCCCAAGCCGCTCATTTATGTCGAGACTTTCTACAGAGTTTACGCTTTCGCCAACGACTCGCTACGCTACTACCTTGCAGGCATAATGCCCAATGCCTACAACATGGAAAAGAAGAAAGTCAAGTCTGGGAGCTACATGGAAAGCTACGGCGAGTTCGCCCACGGCAAGGGTATCGCCATCACATGGGGCGCAAGGGCGCAGGAGTTCAAGGCCGACAGGATACACAAAAGCGGGGCAATCGACATATTAAAGGGCGGAAAGTCACGCGACTCTTACTTCTTAACGCTGTCCGACGAAGGCAAGGGAAGGAAGAGAGTCAGCAATCCTGAAGGCACTGTGGGCTTTATTGAAACAGAGGGGAACGAGGTTCACATGGCACTCGAAGCGGGCAAAATGCAGATGTATCGCAACAAAAGGCTCGGACAAAACCGACTGCTCCAGGCCCGCGAAAAGAGGGGATACGACTACGAATTCAACGAAATCTTCAGTCTCAACGAGGAAGGGAACTCGACAGTTGCTGACCTTGTGATGTCCTCGGACCATTGGGAATGGAACGGCGGCAAGGGGCGCATGAAGTTCATCATCGAGACTTACGCCACAGAGCACGCCTATATAGACGAGAAAGAGTTCAAGGCAAAGAAGAACGTCCTGAAGAAGACTTATGTGTCGGAAATGAAGCTCGACGACCTGGAAGCCTACGCCACCTCACATGGTGTTCCCACCCTTACGCCTTCAATAAGGAAAGCCATCGAAGGGCTAATGAAGAAAAAGTAGGGAGGCATGATGAGAATCAAGGAACTTGACTACCTGAAGGGTGTTCTCATTCTGCTTGTCATCAGCTTTCATTTGGTTTGGTTTGAGCAACTGCATCCTTTCGCCAAGCAGGTGGTGTATTCCTTCCACATGCCCGGCTTTCTGCTCATCTCGGGCTACCTTATGAATGTGAGCAAAGCACCGAAGGATTTCTTGCGGACGCTCCTGTGGATAGCTGTTCCTTATATCGTTATGGAGAGCGGGTACATCGTCATGGCATCCCTGCTCCCCATAGGCGAACATATCGACCGCCTCACCCCGATGGTCTTTCTCGACCGCCTCTGCCTGCATCCCCTTGGTCCTTATTGGTACCTGCACACCTTGATTCTATGCGGAGGTCTTTACTATTATATATATAATAATGTACAAAGAGGGCCAACAACACGTTTCCTCCTGATAGGCATCGCTTGTTACATCCTGGCTCGCGCCTTTGGCATCCTATCATTTTCTTCCGCTCTTTATTTCCTTGCTGGTGCTGCCATACGTCAGAGCGGCATAGGGTTCCTCACATTTTTCCGCCCAAGCCATTTCTCCCTGCTTGCCTTTGTCCTGCTTGTCAGCTTTTCTGACAATCCGAACCAGGCAAGCATCGGAGGTGTTTTGATAGCATACACAGCTATCTCCTCCCTGCTTTACGCAGCCCCCTCCCCCGATGAGGGGAAAAAGCGGCGCATGGGAAGCCTCCCTCCTCGGGGGGAGGTTTGGAGGGGGGCTGTCTTTCTCGGCCGCAACAGCCTACCACTCTACATCTTCTCCCCAATCTTTACCTTCCTCTGCAAGCAACTTGTCCCCTTCTTGCAGTTCGACAAGACAGGACTTCTCTTCCTGCTTGTCTCGCTCATCTTCTGCGTATCGGGCTGCCTTTTAATAGCCTGGCTGATGGACATCATTGGCATCTCCCGCTTCTTCTTTGGCAGGAAAGCATTGTCAATATGACCTGACTTTCTGTCCATCTTTGTCCACTTATTAGCCATTTGGCACAGTGGCACGCTTGTTGTCTCTTATGTTAGTGAAAGCCGGAGCGAAAGCAAAGGCACAAAGAGAGAGACAATAAACATTAAACAATAACCATTAAAACAAAAAACAGGAGGTATTGATTATGTTACCAGTAATGTTTAAGAACAGTTGGTTCCCAACAGTATTTGATGATTTTCTGAACACAGACTTCATGCCTCGCGCCAACAGCACGGCACCGGCAGTCAACGTGAAAGAGAGCGAGAACGCCTACACGATGGAACTTGCGGCTCCTGGCATCAAGAAGGAGTACTGCCGCGTCAACATCAACGAGGACGGCAATCTGGCCATCGCCATTGAGAACAAGGTGGAACACAAGCATGAGGACAAGGGCCACCACTATCTGAGGCGCGAGTTCTCGTACAGCAACTACGAACAGAGCTACACGCTGCCCGACGATGTGGAGCGCGAGAAAATTTCCGCTAAGGTTGAGGACGGCATCCTGACCGTCACCATGCCGAAGAAAGAGAAGGAAGTGAAGAAGCTTTCAAAGGCAATTGAAGTCTGCTAAAAGCCTCTGCCCTCTCTCTCAAAGGAAAGAGAACTTTTCAGGAACACAACGTCAAGAGCAACATCCGATGGGATGTTGCTCTTCTTTTTTCTCAAAAAAACTTAACAAATCGATAATTGTTCTCATTTATTTCATAACTTTGTCTTCATCAAGGCATGAAAAACGACATCGAAAAGTTAGGTCTCCGCAGAAAGGCAGCTCTTGAGGCTGCCCGTCTGCTAAACAAGAGTCTCAGACACGAGCACCGGCTCAGGCAGGTGTTCTGGGAAAGCACGGTGCGCTGCAACATCCATTGTCGGCATTGTGGCAGCGATTGCCGACAGGCCAGCACTGTGCCCGACATGCCCCGCGAGGACTTCTTCCATGTGCTCGACAACATAGCCCAAAAACAAACCCCTAACGAAGTCTTCATCATCCTCGGAGGCGGAGAGCCGCTGGTCCGCGAGGATGTGGTGGAGTGCGCCCAAGGCATTAGCGACAGAGGCTTTCCGTGGGGAATGGTGACGAATGGCCTCTATCTCACGCCCGAACTGTTCAAGCGGTTGAGGGAAGCCGGCCTCTGCTCCATAACGGTCAGCCTCGACGGTCTCGAAGAGCAGCACACATGGCTGCGCCGACACCCCGACTGTTTCCGCATGGCAAGCCAGGCCATCGACATGATTGTGGCAGACCGCACATTGGCTTACGACGTGATGACCTGCGTACACCAGCACAACTACGACACCCTGCCGCAACTCCGCGACTTCCTTATCAACAAAGGCGTGACCGACTGGCGGTTGGCAACCATCTTTCCTGTGGGCCGTGGCGCCCAGGACAAGGACCTGCAACTGACGGGCGAACAGATGCGAGGACTCCTTGACTTCATCCGACAGACACGTAAGGAGGGCCAGATACACGCCTCCTACGGCTGCGAAGGTTTCCTTGGGCCATACGAAGGCGACGTGCGCGACTGGATGTTCCGTTGCACAGCAGGCGTGACAGTGGCCTCGGTGCTCGTGGACGGCAGCATCAGTGCCTGCACCAGCATCCGCCATAACTACAAGCAGGGCAACATCTACGAGGACGACTTCATGGATGTCTGGGAGCATCGCTTCCAACTCCATCGCAATCACGACTGGATGAAACGCGACGACTGCAAGGACTGCAAGTATTGGCGCTACTGCGAGGGAGGCGGACTTCACCTCCGGGACGATGAAGGACGGCTGCTGCTATGCCACATAGAAAGAATGAAAAATAGTAAATAGTCAATCGTAAATCGTCAAATAGTAAATATGCCAGATGTCAAAGAAAATCTATTCCTTTTGGAACCTGCTACTGGGTTCGCTCATCACCTTGCTGGGCTTTGGTTCATGCAAGACGTCAAAGAATGTGCCGCCAGAAGACGACACGTTGAAACTTTACGGACCGCCGCCTCCAACAATCATTGAGAAGCCCACACCTATTGAGCCAATACAGGTTCTCTATGGGGCACCTCCTGTCCGAAAGGAAAGGCAACCAGAGGTGAAGATTGTCAAATAAGGCTTAGGGCTTTACGCGGATGATGGTCAAGCCGTCGCGGAGCGGCAGGATGACTTTCTCCACGCGACGGTCTGCCGCGACGAGGTCGTTGAAGGCCTGTATGCCATGCGTCTGTGCGTCACTCTTCTTTGCTTCTTCCAGGACACGACCATACCACAATGTGTTGTCTGCCACGATGTAGCCTCCCGGACGCATTAAGGGCAGGAGCATTTCGTAGTACGCCACATATTCCCGCTTGTCGGCATCGATGTAGGCAAAGTCCCACCGCTCCGTCATCTGCGGAACAAGCTGAAGCGCATCGCCGATGTGCAGATGAATCTTGTTGCAGAAAGGACTTCCCTCAAGCCATTTGCGCAGGAAGTCTTCATTCTCGTCGAATATCTCGAAGGTATGCAGTTCGGCCCCGTCGGTAAGTCCCTCTGCCATACATAAAGTAGCATAGCCGCTGAAAGTGCCCAGTTCAAGCACTTTCAGCGGCTTTGCCATTTCGATGAGCATCTTCAGCAGCCGCCCCTGCAGATGGCCGCTTGCCATCTGGCCGTAGGAGAGGCGCAACTGCGTGTCGCGCCAGACGGCGTGAAGATAATCGCCCTCTGCGTCAATGTGTCCGAGAATATACTCGTCAAGCGTCATTCAGCTTTGCCGCGAGCCGTGTTGTCTATCAGAGCTTCGATGGCAAGGCGGTAGCTGTCCAGTCCGAAGCCGCCGATGAAGCCTACGCAACCCGGGCTGATGATGGAATTGCGACGGAAGTCTTCGCGCTGATAGACATTGCTGATATGCACCTCGACGGTGGGGGTGCTCACACTTCTGAGGGCATCGAGGATGGCGATGCTGGTGTGTGTGTATGCTCCGGCATTGAGCACGATGCCGTCGCGGTCAAAGCCAACCTCATGGATTTTGTTGATGATTTCGCCCTCCAAGTTGCTCTGGAAGTAGTCGATACGCACCTTCGGGAAACGTGCCCGCAGTTCCTTGAGATAGTCTTCCCATGCACGCACGCCGTAAATCTCCGGCTCGCGAATGCCCAACAGGTTCAGATTTGGACCGTTTATAATTTGAATTCTCATAATAATGTTGTATTTTTGTAGTCGTTTAGCGTTAGTTTCTGCTACAAAGATAGAAAAAAGATTAAAGATTAAAGATTAAAGATTAAAGAATTTTTCCCTTAATTGCAAATTTCTTAACTCTTAACTCTTAATTCTTAACTCTTAACTGAGAATTATGCACTGTGATTTGACCAACACCAACGTCGTAGGCAATGCCATCCTTCGCCGGTATTTCCAATACTTGCGGTTGGAACGCTCCTACACCCCAAACACTCTCGATGCCTATCTCAAAGACTTGCAGAAACTGCTCAACTATTATAGCGACGAGGGCATCGACTTCCGCAAGGTGACGCTCAGCCAACTGGACCAGTTCGCAAAGACTTTGCAGGACCTCGGCATCGGGCCGCGCTCGGTGGCACGCATCTTGAGCGGCGTGCGCTCGTTCTACCGCTTCCTGACCATCGAGAAAGAGGTTGAGACCGATCCTACGGAGCTTCTCGAAAGTCCGAAGATAGGCAAGCACCTGCCAGAGGTTCTGAGCCTGCCGGAGATTGACGCGATAGAAGCGGCCATAGACCTCAGCAAACCTGAAGGCATACGCGACCTCGCCATCATCGAAGTCCTGTTCAGTTGCGGTCTGCGCATCAGCGAACTGATTGGCCTGAAAATCAGCGAACTCTATCTGGAAGAGGGCTACATCCGTGTTCACGGCAAAGGAAGGAAGGAAAGACTCGTGCCCATCGGAGAAAATGCCATACAAAAGCTGAGAAATTGGTTTGCTGTGCGGCAAGACTTCACGGTCAAGCCTGGCGAAGAAGATTATGTCTTTGTCTCGCTTCGACGAGGCAAACACCTCAGCCGCATATCGCTTTTCGTCTATATCAAGGCGTATGCCGAGAAAGCAGGGATAAAAAAGGACATCAGCCCCCACACCTTCCGCCACAGTTTCGCCACGCAGTTGCTGGAGGGCGGAGCCAATCTTCGGGCCATCCAAGCCATGCTCGGACACGAAGACATCGGCACGACCGAAATCTACATGCACATAGACAAGAGCCATCTCCGACAGGAAATCCTTGAACACCACCCCAGGAATATCAGGGAATAGCTGCCTGACATCTTCCCTCCGGCAGAGGGAGAAATTGTCCGCCGAACAAGGAATTCTTTATTTTACGACGTAATTTGTACAATTTACGACGTAAAATGAAGAAATTACGACGTAAAATGTACAATTCACGACGCAAAACGAAGAACTCATACGCCAGAGAGACAAAACGCCACTGGCCGTACGACAATTCTCTCTATTTCGGACAAAAGATATTTGCAAATTGTAACAGTTATCTCTCAGTTTTTGCATTTTCTTTCCTTTTCTCATTGCAATATGAAAAATTATTGCTATTTTTGCTATCAATTTAACAACTTATACAATTATATTATGGTAAAGGTAGATGAACTTGACAAAAAAATTCTTGAGATGATTTCCTGCAATGCCCGCATACCCTTCAAGGATGTGGCAGAAGTCTGTGGCGTGAGCCGCGCAGCCGTACATCAGCGCGTGCAACACCTTGTGGATGCCGGTGTCATCGTCGGCTCAGGATTCCATGTCGATCCTGCATGTCTGGGTTATAACACATGCACCTATGTGGGCATCACACTCGAAAGAGGTTCTCTCTACAAGAAGGTAGTGGAGGAGTTCGAGAAGATACCGGAGATTGTGGAGTGCCACTTCACGACCGGTCCCTACACGATGCTTGTCAAACTCTATGCAAAAGACAATGCGCACCTGATGACGCTGCTCAACGACCGTATGCAGGAGATTAACGGCGTTGTCTCGACCGAAACGCTCATCTCTCTGAAGCAAAGCATCAAGAAGGAAGTGCCCATCGGCGCACAACATGCCGAGACGAAACCAACATCCCTCGAAGAATCATGACACGACAACATCCACTCATAGGCATCACCGGCAACTTCGGCGACAAGGGCTGCGAGTTGGCGGAAGGCTATTACCTCTCGGTCCTCAAGGCCGGAGGCACGCCTGTCGTCATCCCTCCCCACAAAGACAAGGAGGCACTCGCCACCCTGCTCAATGACCTCGACGGCATCCTCTTCTCCGGCGGAGGCGACATCAATCCGCTGCTCATGGGCGAAGAGCCTTTGCCGGAACTCCACAGCGTTTGCCCCAAACGCGACGAACAGGAACTCTTCCTGGCTCTCGAAGCCTTCCACCGGCAAATACCCATGCTGGGCATCTGCCGCGGCATACAGGTGATGGCTGTGGCCCTGGGGGGGAAGGTGTATCAGGACATCTATGCCCAACATAAGGGGCAAGGAGCAGGAGACATGGAGCAAGAGGTTTGTTCAGACAATAAGGAGCAAGATGTTTCCTCTTGCTCCCTGCCCCTTGCCCCTTGCCCCTTACTTAAGCATTCCCAGGACATGCCCCGGCACTATGCCTCCCACACTGTCGCCATCAAGGAGGGCAGCGTGCTCCTCAGCATCTACGGCAACAAGCAGACATTGCCTGTCAATTCCTTCCACCATCAGGCGGTAAGCAAGACGGGGCCTCATCTGAAAATTGCAGCAACAAGTCCCGACGGCATCATCGAGGCCGTAGAAAGCAGTGAGCACAAGGCTTTGCTCGGCGTGCAGTGGCATCCCGAATGCTTCATCCCGGCCGGCGACGAAAGCCACATGGCCGTCTTCCGCTGGCTCGTAAGCGAGGCGCGCACCTTCTCGCAGGCAAAGCACATCCACAACACATCTATTATATTAGACAGCCACTGCGACACACCGATGTTCTTCACGGACAACAGCAGGGAGAACATCGCATTGTTCGGCACACGCTCCGACAAGGTCCTTGTCAACCTCCCAAAGATGAAGGAAGGACGCCTCGACGCTTCCGTCATGGTGGCCTACCTGCCACAAGGCCCTCGCACCGAGGATGCATACAAGGCCGCCACGGAAAAGGCCAACCGCCTGCTCACACAGATGGATGAAATCGTGCAGGCCAACAACGACCGCGTCGGTTTCGCTGAAACGGCAGAAGACATCCTCCGGCTCAAGGCACAGGGCAAGAAAGCCATCCTGCGCGGCATAGAGAACGGCTATGCCATCGGCAAGAACATCGGTCTGCTCGAACAATTCAAGAAGCGCGGCATCGTCTATATGACACTCTGTCACAATGGCGACAACGACATCTGCGACTCGGCTCGCGGCAACGCGGAGCACGGCGGTCTGAGTGCCTTCGGCAGGGAGGTCGTGCAGGAGATGAACCGCCTGGGCATCCTTGTGGACATGAGCCACGCCTCAGAGAAGAGCTTCTACGACGCACTCGAACTCAGTAAGGTGCCTGTCGTATGCAGCCACAGCTCTGCCCGCGCCCTTTGCGACCACCCGCGCAATCTCACCGACGACCAGATGAGGGCACTGGCAAAGGCTGGCGGTGTGGCACAGACAACGGTGTACCAAGGTTTCCTTCGCACCGACGGCCAGGCCACCGTCATCGATGCCATAGAACATCTCTGCCATGCAGCAAAGATAATGGGCGTAGAGCATGTCGGACTCGGCACGGACTTCGATGGCGACGGCGGAGTGCCAGGCTTGGCAGATGCCTCCGAAATCATCAACTTCACACGCCACCTCCTGCGCAGGCAATTCTCTGAGCAAGACATCCGCCTCATCATGGGAGGGAACTTCCTTCGGGCAATCGGCCTGTGCCGGAAAGGGCTTTCGTCATAACGATATAACGTAATAACGAAAAAAGATGAACCCCAAACCATTCTTCTGGCTTCTTGCTGCAACGGCTCTCCTGCTCGCTTCCTGCGATGGGCAGACAAAAGGCAACCGTCTTCAGGCAGACACTATCGCCCTGTCGCCCTGTCCGCGCTTCTCCTCAGACAGCGCCATGCTCTACATCAACGAACAGTGCCAGTTCGGGCCGCGAGTGACAGGCAGCGAAGCCTCGCGTCTTTGCGGCGACTTCCTCATGGAACGCTTCAGGGAATTTGGCGCTTCGGTAGAAGAGCAAACGGGAGATGTAATCATTTGGGACGGCACCTACGTGTCTGCCCGCAACATCATTGCCCGCATCAACCCAAACAACCCGGACCGCATCCTCTTGTGCGCCCACTGGGACTCACGCCCGTGGGCTGACAACGACGAAAACGAAGCCAACCACCACACGCCCGTCCTTGCAGCCAACGACGGTGCCAGCGGCGTTGCCGTCATGCTCGAAATCTGTCGTCTGCTGAAAGACATGCCTGTCAAAGTAGGCATTGACATGATATGCTTCGACGCCGAAGACATGGGCACACCCGAATGGGTGGAAGACCGTTCCGATGCGTCCGACACATGGTGTCTCGGCTCAAAGCTTTGGGCAGAACGTGCCCAAGCCGACGGCTACAAAGCACGCTACGGCATCCTGCTCGACATGGTGGGAGGCTACGGTGCCACTTTCTCACGCGAAAGAATCAGTCTGCAAGTGGCACAGCCCATCGTCAGCCGCGTCTGGCAACTCGCAGGACAACTTGGCTACCGCCAGTTCTTCCCGCTCACCGACGGCGGCTACATCACCGACGACCACATCAACGTCAACAATGCCGGCGTGCCCTGCATCGACATCATTCCCTACTATCGCGAAGGCCCCAGCAGCTTCGGCCCAACGTGGCACACCATTAACGACACGCCCCACAACATCGACACCAACGTCCTCGATGCCGTCGGGCAAACCTTAACCCAGCTAATCTATAATGAGTATTAACGAGATACAAGACGAAATCATCGCCGAGTTCAGCGACTTCGACGATTGGATGGACCGCTACCAGATGCTTATCGACATGGGCAGCGAACAGGAACCGCTTGAAGAACAATACAAGACGGAGCAGAACCTCATCGACGGCTGCCAGAGCCGCGTATGGCTTCAGGCCGATTTCACCGATGGAATGGTGCTTTTTCGCGCCGAAAGCGATGCGCTTATTGTAAAAGGTATCGTAGCCTTGCTCGTGCGTGTCCTATCAGGCCACACACCCCAAGAGATACTTGACGCTGACCTCTACTTCATCGACTGCATCGGTCTCCGCGAACACCTCTCCCCTACCCGCAGCAACGGCCTGGGGGCAATGCTCAAGCAGATGAAGATGTATGCGCTGGCCTATAAAGTGAAAAGTGAGTCATAGGGAAGTTAAAGATGACCATCGGAACGATTGACCTTGGCAGCCGCCCTGTCCTGCTGGCACCTATGGAAGATGTCACCGACATTGGCTTTCGTCTGCTTTGCCGACAGATGGGCGCAGCTATGGTCTATTCCGAGTTCGTATCAAGTGATGCTCTCGTCCGCCTCGTCAACAAGAGTCTGCTCAAACTACAGATTTGTCCGGAGGAAAGGCCTGTTGCCATACAGATTTATGGCAAGGAGGTCGATGCCATGCGCGAGGCTGCCCGCATCGTCGTAGAGCAGGCACACCCGGATGTGCTTGACATCAACTTTGGCTGCCCCGTCAAGAAGGTTGCCGGCAAAGGAGCAGGAGCCGGCATGTTGCAGAACGTGCCTGGCATCATTGCCATCACAAAGGCCGTCGTGGAGGCTGTCCCCGATACGCCCGTCACCGTCAAGACACGTTTGGCATGGGACGAAAAGCACCTCCTCCTGCCCGACGGCACACCTTTCATCGTTGATTTGGCAGAGAGATTACAGGATTGCGGCATACAGGCCCTGACCATCCACGGCCGCACCCGTGCCCAGATGTACACTGGAGAGGCCGATTGGACGTACATCGGGCAAGTCAAGGCCAATCCCCGAATGCACATCCCCATCATTGGCAACGGCGACATTGCCTCTGCGGAACAGGCTCGGCAGGCATTCGACCGCTACGGTGTGGATGCCGTGATGATAGGCAGAGCCACCTTCGGCCGCCCCTGGATATTCCACGAGACAGCACATCCGGAACAGCCCCTCTCGCTTGACGAGAAGATTGACATCCTCAAGCAGCAAGTGCTCATCAGCATTGACCGCGCAGCACAGAACCCCCTCAACGCCAAGTATGGCAAAAGTCCCGAATTGTGCGGCATCCTACATGTCCGCCGACACCTCGCGGCGACACCTCTCTTCAAAGGCATTCCCAACTATCGCGAAACCCGCATCGCCATGCTCCGCGCCGAAACGAAAGAAGCTGTCTTTGCCCTCATCGAACAGACAAGGCAGATGCTGAAAGACATCAAAGAATAAGGATAGGGAGCAAAAGCAAACGACAACGCATTCATGTGGAATGCGTTGTCGTTTGTTAATAAAGGTTGCTAAAGTTTGTCGTTATTTGACGAGGACCTTCTTGCCATTCTTGATGTTGATGCCCTTCTGCGGCCTCATCAGGCGCTGACCGGAAAGGTTGTAGATAGTCCCCTCTTCCATCTCTCCGAAGGGAGAGTCTATGGCATCTGGGTTGTCGTCAAACACCATCCGCAGCCTGCGTGCGCCGGCCACTTCGTTGCTTGGAATGCGCAGATATGCCTTGCCTGCAGAAACGGTGCTGCCATCCTCGGCAAGGAAGAAGCCTGCCTCGCCGTCGCGGAACGAAAGCATATAGTTGTCGTAGCCGTCGGCTGTCTGTGCTATTACGGTAGCCTCTGGCGTACCAACGAGCAGGTTGGAATAGTAGTTGTATGACTTACGCACAAGCACCTCGTATGTCCCTGGTTCGCCTACCAGCAACAGACCTTCGCCTGCCGGAGCTTCTTCCACATGGCACATCAGCACGTCACCCGTGTACCTGTGGAAGCCTGTCGCAGTATAGGCACGGAAGCCAGTGACTCCGAAGAAATCCAGACCTTTCTCGCAGGAGAAGGTGGCGACAGGGGCTTTAAGGGTGATGGTGACGGTTCTCTGTGCATCCACCTCAAAGGTCGTCATTCCCTCTGCTATCTGCTCCCCATTGGCATTCAGCACCACGACGTGCAGGTCGTGTGTGCCTGCGGCGAGTTCGACAGCCTCAATCACGATATCGTCCAAAAGGCCAAAGGCCATTGCCTTGTCCTCTTCGTCGTCTATCCACAGGCGGCACGTCAACGAGGAGAGCTGTGGCTCGTCCTTCTTATAGAAGTATTGTGTGAGGACGGGCGAGACCTCGCCTTTGGCGTTGAACGTCTGGTAATGTACCGTGTGCAAGCCGACGGCCAACTCTTCGGCATCGAGGTCGATGGTACCGTTTACCGTAGGCGTCGTCTTTTTAGTCTTCTCGTTGTTGTCGAACCAGTAGCGGGCAGTGGCACTTTGGGTGTCGCTCTCATTCTTGATGAAGAAGTACTGTGTACGAGTGGGAGAAGCCTTGCCTTCGCTGCTGAACGTTTGGTAGTGAAGGGCGTGCATGCCTGCGTCCAACCCTGCAATGTCGAGTTCGATGAAGCCGTGTACCGTGGATGTCGTCGTTACGGTCGTATCGTCGTTGTCGTACCAATAGCGTGCCGTCATGCTTTCGGTGCTGCTTTCCTCCTTGATGAAGAAATACTGTGTACGGACGCAGCCCCATGTGTCCCTGGCGTCCTTACCTTGCAGGTGAATGATATGAACTGTGCCTTTCTCCAACATACCGATGTCAATCTCTATAGTCGTCTCGCCGCTGGCCGTCCCTTCCTGTAGGGTAGAAAGGTCGCTGTCGTACCAATAGCGATAGCTATAGTCTGTCTGCCCCCTTGCCGAGCTTATCAGGGCAAGAAGCACAATGAATCCTATAAATCTATGCATAAGGCTGTTATTCTACGTTAATCTTTACATTCAGCTTGCCGTCATTGTGAGAGCCGATTACGTCGAGCCTATTCACCAAGGGGTAGTCGGGCGTGGTGTCGTAGGGATACATGCCGCCATAGATGCCGACCTGGGTACCGTCGGTGCCGAGATAGGTTGCAGCAGCATCCTCGGTCAGTCGGTATGTTCCCGAGAAAAGTTCTCCCCACAAGACGGGGGCGGGGTCTTCGTCCCAAGGGCCAGGCTCATAAGTTGTCTTTACATACCATGAATCAGCAAAGCCGCTGCTGCCTTCCTTAACAAGGCAATTACTGGTCGTATTTGTGTCGCCCAGAGAGGTGACAGCGTAAATGATGCTGTTTTTGATGGACGAGTATTTAACATTCGGGCTTTGAATAATCACGCAGTTCTGCACATCAAACTTCCCTGTCCCACTATAAATCATACCCTTTAGTATGCTATTTACACAGGTTACATTAGAATTGGCACCAGCCTCTGCTCCGTTACGCCCGCCTAAGAAAGACTGCACAACGACAGCATTGCATTTGGTAAATGCAATGCTATATCCACCAAACTGACATTTAGAGATAACAACCATTTCCGTACCGTCTGTGCCATTAAATTTAACACTATAAATCTCACTTATATTCACGCTCAACCCTTCTAATTTCAGAGAATATGCACTTCCGTGAGGTATTGTAAAAGTAATGGAATTATCACCGCAATTTATGACGGTCTTGTTTATCCCAGCCCCCCTGATTGTGATGGCTTTGGTGATGTCGCATTTGTTGAACTCGTCAGCAGACAATGTGATGACATCACCGTCAACGGCGCCATTGTGTGCCTCGACCAAAGCGTTTGGGCCATAATACGCCCGAAGGTTGGTGCCATGTTGAAGGGTGGCAACACGGCTTTCTTGTGCCATAGCGCCTGCTCCGAAGGCTATGGCAGCGATTAACGAAAGAAATAGTTTCTTCATGTTGATAAAAGTTTTTTTGCCTCCTGCTCCCAAATTCGGCGTGAATAATGATATTAAGGCTGGAAACAAAAAAGGCATGGGTGTTTCTACTTCTGCCCATCCCTGTTCTCAGGCCTTCGCATTGCCCCACTTCAAGGATAAGCAACGCAGCCTGCCCACGCCAAGCGATTATATATACTCCCCTTTCCTATACATTATATAATATATAGTATAGTACGGGTTGAAATATAATCCACCCACGCAGGCGTTCCGTTGCATTATCTTCTGTGAAGTGATTCTAAGTTGCGAAGTTAGAGAACACAGAATGATAACGTCCGTAAACGCCTTTTCCCCTCAAACCTCCTCTAACTCCCTCCCTTCTCGGATGCTTTAGCAGCAAGGCGCGCTTTTAATGCGCGGAGAAAGGGAAAGGCCAGGGGAAGGTCCTCAGGATTCCATTAAGTTTTTTGGCCCGCCCTGCCTTGAAAGGCTGGCTTGGTCGGTACAAAATTATGAAAAAAGAGGAATACAACAAAACCTTTTTAAGGGAAAATGTTGTGTTTCCTCTATTTTTTGTTTGTTTTTACTTGTTTTGTTGTTATAATTGAAGATGTGATATAAGGAGTCCACCCCTGCGGCGACGGCGATGTGTGCTTCTGGTTAGCTCAATGTGACAATGCGCGAGCCGTCTGCCTGGACTTCAATGCTTACGTTGACGGTGTTCTCGGGAAGTAGTTCTTCTATCATCTCCGGCCATTCAATGAAGCAGGGGCAGCCGCTGTAGAAGTATTCCTCGCAACCGATGTCGTAGGCCTCGCGCAGATTCTTGATGCGGTAGAAGTCGAAGTGATAGATGGCCTCAAGCCCCCCTCCAAACCTCCCCCCGAGGAGGGAGGCTTTATATTCATTGACGATGGCAAAGGTGGGCGATGTTACGACATCCTCCACGCCAAGGGCTTCACAAATAGCCTTGATGAACGTTGTCTTGCCTGCGCCCATCTTGCCGTAGAAGGCAAAGACCTTCCTGTCGCCCATTGCCTCGACAAACTGCTGTGCCGCAGCCGCAAGGCTGTCTATGTTATCAATCTTGATTGTAGTCATTTTATTTCTTCCCTTTCCATAAGTTTAAGTTCCCCTCTCCTTGGAGAGGGGTTAGGAGTGAGGCTTCTTATCTCTTCTTTCCTCTCAGCGTGACGAGCGGGATGAGCATCTCTTCCATGCTGATGCCGCCGTGCTGGAAGGTGTCCTTGTAGTATTGGACGTAGTAGTTATAGTTGTTTGGGTAGGCAAAGAAGTCGTCCTGCGTGGCGAAGATGTATGACGTGCTGAGGTTGGGGCTTGGCAGGCCGGCACGGACAGGCTCCTTTATCTCGAAGACCTCCTTGGGATTGTAGGACAGGTTCTTGCCGAGCTTGTAGCGAAGGTTGGTGTTCGTGTTGCGGTCGCCTATGACTTTGATGGGGTTGTAGCAACGGATGCTGCCGTGGTCTGTGGTAAGCACCACGGTACAGTCCTGAGACGCCAAAGTCCTGAAGAGTTCGCTCACGGCGGAGTGCCGCAGCCAGCTTTGCGTGATGCTTCGGTAGGCGGCCTCGTTGCTGGCAAGCTCCCTCACCATGAGGCTTTCTGTGCGGGCGTGGCTGAGCATGTCTATGAAGTTGATGACCACGACATTCAGGTCGTTCTTCTGCAGTTGTGGTATCTGCTGCACGAACTTCTCGACGGCATTGGAATGATTGATTTTGTGATACGAGAAGGTGTTCTTGCGACGATAGCGCTCGAACTGTGTCCTGACCAGCGGCTCCTCGTTGAGGTTCTTGCCTTCCTCGCTGTCCTCGTCCACCCAGAGGCTCGGGAACATCTGGGCGATTTTGTTGGGCATGAGGCCGCTGAAGATGGCGTTGCGGGCGTATTGCGTCGCCGTGGGGAGGATGCTCAGGTAGAGGTTCTCCTCAACGGAAAAGGCATCGGCTATCTCGTTGAGGAGCACGCGCCACTGGTCGAAGCGGAAGTTGTCGATGACAATGAGGAAGACCTTCTCGCCTTTGTCAAGCAGAGGGAAGATGGAACGCTTGAAGATGTCGGGACTCATCACGGGCCGCTCATCTGAATTCTCGGATGCTTTAGCACCAAGGCGCGCTTCTTGTGCGCGGTTTTCCATCCACCGCATATAGTTCTTGCGTATGAACTTGGCGAACTCTGCATTGGCTTCTCGCCGCTGCATCTTGAGCAGCTCCTGCATTCCGCTCTCTGCCTCGCTCAACTGCAGTTCCCAATACGTCAGCTTCTTATAGACTTCCTTCCATTCCTCGATGGTGGAGGCATCGTTGATTTGCATTCCGAGGCGTGAGAAGTCCTGCTGATAGCCCGACTGCGTATGTTCCGTCACGATTTCCTTCTGCTGGATATTCTTCTTGAGTGTCAGCAGGATTTGCGTAGGGTTGACGGGCTTGATGAGGTAGTCTGCTATTTTGGCTCCGATGGCTTGCTCCATAATGTGCTCCTCCTCGCTCTTCGTGACCATCACGACGGGCGTGGCAGGCAGCAATTCCTTGACACGTGTCAGCGTCTCAAGGCCGCTAAGCCCTGGCATGTTCTCGTCGAGCAGGATGAGGTCGAATGTTTCCTCTGCACAACGGTCAAGGGCGTCATAGCCGTTTGTCACGGTCTCTACTTCATAGCCTTTCTTTTCGAGGAAAAGGATGTGGGCTTTCAGCAGCTCTATCTCATCGTCAACCCAAAGCAGTTTGTATGTCGTCATATCATTAAGAATGAAGAGTGAAGAATGAAGAATTCAGAACCCGAAGGGGAAGTCGTCATCGTCGTCTGTTGTCTCTTGTTCCTTGCCTTCTTGCTCCTTGCCCCCTTCCGCGTCAATCTCGTCGGGGTCGAGAATCTCCATGTCTGTCGGATTGTCTATCTGCAAGTCTTCGGGCACATCGAGCGGAGCAAAGTGCTGGTCGTAGAACTCCGTGTAGTCGTCGAAGCTGAACTCCTTGCCTATCATCTTGAGGTTGTCGCTCGATATGAGCAATGTCCTTATGCCTTCGAGACGGGTGCGCATGTGGTCGTCGGCATAAAGCTTCTGTGCATAGGCATGTACCTCGTCGTAGGCCAGGAAGCCTTTGATAATCATCATCGTCAGTCCGGCATCGGCTTGTATCTCGATATCGAAGTTGCGCGCCATGAAGTTCGTGAAGTT
>CAMZAE010000017.1 GCA_947304115.1 uncultured Prevotellaceae bacterium
AAGAGGTTAGCAAAGAGAAAGAGACAAAGGCCAAATCCAAGAAGAAAGGTTTCTTCTCGAAAATTCTCTCTGCTGTCATCACGAGCGTCACTGCCGCTCTTGGGACATACGTGGCAAATACCGTTACCGGAACGAAAAGACGCTCGAAAGACTCCCTCGGCAAAAAAGTGACAAAGAATGCCGTAAGCACAGCCACACGCACCGCCACACGAGAACTTACCCGCAGCATTCTGGGCAATCTCGCGAAATAACCGACCTCTTACTTTAGTCTGTCTATTCCTTCATCACACAAAACGGATAGACGAGCAGGTCGCCAAGTTCGCCGATGGGACTTTGCGAGAGATTAATTAGTATGTACTCGCCAGGCAGAAGCGGCTGAAGGGGCTGGCAGATGAACGCATCGCCTTCCGCCCTCAAATCGAAGGAAGCCGGCTCCAGCCGCACATAAGCATTGTCCTTAAGCTGCGGCTTAGGCAATTTTCTGTAAGTTTTGTAGCCCTTGAAACGGACAACGGCATAGTCAACAAGCACCTCCTCATCCCTCGGAGTAATACGGAAGACAGGACGGGAAGTCTCTGCCAACTGCGAAGCATGACCGCCGGAAAGATAGCGCGTCAGACGGCTTTTCATTTGATAATCCACAATCTTCCAGCCTGGCTTCAGTTCGCTTTGAGTCTGCTGGGCAGGTATCTCTGCCCAAGCCTCACCAACAGAGATTTCAACTCTTTGAGCCTTTGCCGAAAGTGCGGAAAGGAGCAAAATTAGACTTACTATTTTCTTCATTACTCCACAAAATTAGTAATTTCATAAGAAATAGCAATGAATTGTTTGTGGTTTTGATGTTTTTTAACTACTTTTGTCCGTCAAACGAGGACTTAAGAGCAGGATTTCAACTCCTCCCTCTTAATTCTTCATTCTTAAATTACGAATATGACCATTGCTATTGTCACTTTGATGCTACTCGGATATCTGCTTATCTGCACCGAGCACATCACTCGCATCAACAAAGCCACCGTAGCGCTCTTCTGTGGCGTATGGGGATGGGTATTGTACGTTTGTGTCGGCCCCTATTACATTGAAAAGCTTCACGATGCAGGTTTCCAGGAATTCCTCGGCAGTCAGGACTATAGCATCCGCGCCGTCAACGAGTTCATACGGCAGGAAGTCTTTGCAAGCCACATCGCCCAACTGACCAGTATCGCGATGTATCTGCTGACGACTATGGCGATTGTGGATGTGTTGGCAAACAACGGCTGCTTCGATTTCATCATTAAGCTCTGCCGCTCGCGGAGCACATGGGTGACGGTGTGGATGCTTGCCCTGTGCAGCTTCGGGCTAAGCGCCAACCTCGACAACCTGACTTCGGCTGTGGTGATGCTGATGGTGCTGAACCGTTTGGTTGTCAATCACAGGCAACGAATGCTGTTGGGAGCCATCATCGTGATTGCCACAAACTGCGGTGGCTGTTTCACCGTCATAGGCGATGTCACATCGTTGCTCGTCTGGACACGCGGAGCTGTGACACCGACGAACTACACCTCTGCTCTTGTGCTGCCGGCTCTCTTTGCCACAATCATACCCACTTACCTCATCGGCAGGAAACTTCCTGCCCATCTCGACTTGAAGCGCAGCAATGTGATGATGTACAGAGGCGGCGACGAAGATATAAGGCTATGGCAACAATTACTGATATTCATTCTTGGCATGTTCGGTCTTTGGTTCGTCCCGACGTTCTACTGGCTCACCAACCTGCCGCCGTTCCTTGGAGCACTTTGCGTCCTCGGCGTGCTTTGGGTGGTTAACGAAATCATCAACCGCAAGCGCATCACCTCCGACCAGCCCCTTGCAAACCACACGAACCGCAGCCTGCAGTACGAAGTGATGCAAATGATAATGTTCTTCCTCGGCATAGGCCTTTGCGTTGACATCCTCATCGAGGTAGGCGCAATGAAGCACGTGGCCTATTGGTGCGACCAGTACATCCACAACATCTACATCCTGTCGCTCGTCCTTGGACTTGTCAGCTCGGTGATGGACAATGTGGCACTCGTCATCAGCGGCATCTCCATATATCCCGTATTGGACGAGAATGCCATCGGGATGTCGGAATACCTGAAGAGCTTCGTCGAGAACGGCCAGTACTGGCACCTCATCACCTTGAGCGGCATTGTGGGCGGCTGCCTGCTCCCCATTGGCAATACGGCAGGCTATGCACTAATGAAGGCAGAGGACGTGACCATCTGGTGGTACTTCAAGCATATCACCCTCAAAGTGCTGCTCGGCTGGTTCTGCGCCCTCGGCATCTATTTCCTTGTGGATTACTTTCTGAGATGAATTACGACCTCTCCCGCCTCGGCATTTCCGCCCTCAATGCCATGCAGCAAGACATGTTGAGGACGGTTCGCAAAGGTGCTTCCGTAGTGCTGCTCAGCCCCACAGGTTCTGGCAAGACATTGGCATACCTGTTGCCACTGCTCCAAAAGCTCGATGCCAGAAACGACACGTTACAGGCACTCGTCATAGTTCCTTCGCGAGAACTCGCCTTACAGACTGCCGATGTAGCCCGCAGGATATGCTCTGAATTAAGAGTTGCCGCCTGTTATGGAGGCAGGCCGGCCATGGAGGAACACCAGCAGATGCGAGGCCTTCGCCCTCATCTTGTGGCTGCGACGCCAGGACGACTGCTCGACCACCTGCAAAAGGGCAATCTGCTTCCTGACAATGTGCAGACGCTCGTCGTCGATGAGTTCGACAAGTCGCTTGAGTTGGGCTTTCGTCAACAGATGCAAGGCATCATCAGCCTCCTGCCCCATCTGCAGCAACGCATCCTCCTCTCTGCCACCGACACCGACGACATCCCTGCCTTCGTAGGCACACAAGACTACACCCGCCTCGACTTCCTCGACAAAGAGGCAAGCGACGACCGCATCAGCCTCCGCCTCGTCAAGTCGCCGGAAAAGGACAAGTTACAGACATTGTATCGCCTTCTTTGCTCGCTTGGCACACAGAAAAGCCTCGTATTCGTGGGCTATCGGGAGAGTGTGGAGCGCGTGGGGCAATACTTGGAGAAACAAGGCATCATGGCCGACATCTATCACGGAGGTATGGAGCAAAGGGACAGAGAACGTGCGCTCTATCGCTTTATGAACTCTTCTGCTAACGTTCTCGTCAGCACAGACCTCGCTTCCCGCGGACTCGACATAACCGCTGTAGATAACATCATACATTATCATCTGCCATCGAGCGAAGAAGCCTGCACACACCGCAACGGACGAACCGCCCGTTGGGACATGCAGGGCACCGCATACTTCATCCTCGGCCCCGAAGAGCATCTGCCCGACTACATCAGCATCACCCCAACTACCTCCAAAAGAGAGGATGCTTGGTTCACTCTTCCGACTCATGTACCCCCTCCCGCGACGCCCCTCTGGATTACATTATATATAGGTAAAGGAAAGAAGGACAAAATCAGCAGGGGAGACATCGTGGGCTTCCTCACAAAACAAGGCGGACTGGAGAGCAGTCAGATAGGCAGGATTGACGTGCTGCCCCACTGGTCGTATGTGGCCGTTGAACGAGCCATCGCCAACAACCTGCTCATCCGCATCCGAGGACTCAAAATCAAGGGACAGAAAACTATCTATGCCCTTGCAGGCTGTTAATTATTGCACAAATCGCCCCTTTTGTGTGCATTTGTTGACAAAAAACTTGCACAAAAGGAAGAATTGTGTTACCTTTGCCGCCGGTTTTAACCAATTTTAGTTAAAAATGAAGAAAACAATTCTTAGTTTGATGGCATTTGTTGCTGCAAGCAGCACCTTTGCCGGTGGCCTCCTGACCAACACCAACCAAAACGCAGCCTTCGTCCGCAACTTTGCCCAAGAAGGCCAAATCACCCTGACAAGTATCTACGCCAACCCCGCAGGCGGCGCATTCCTTTCCCCCGGCTGGCACCTGAGCCTCAACACCCAGACAGCTTTTCAGGAACGTAACATCGACACCTATTATCCTCTCTTTGCCAAAAATGCCAATAATCCTAATGACACTCACCGTTTCGAGGGTAAGGCCATAGCTCCATTGGTTCCATCCTTCACCGTCTCCTACAACCGCGACAAGTGGAGCCTCTCTGCACACTTCGCCGTCACTGGCGGTGGTGGCAAGTGCGAGTTCGACGAAGGACTCGGATCTTTTGAAGCAGCTTATGCAGGTGTTTTAGAGCAAAAAGTACCCGGAGTATTGCCATTACTCCTGACACAAGGTCTAATGGCGAAAGGGATGACTCCTACTGCAGCCGCAGCTTTGGCGGCCACAGGACAATATGACAGCTATACTATTAATAGCTTTTTGAGAGGACGCTCTTACTACTTTGGCCTTCAGCTTGGAGGTACTTACAAAATCCTTGATAATCTTTCTGCTTATGTTGGATTGCGTGGTGTTTATGCCACCTGCAACTACAATGGAGCGGTCAATCCATCAATTAACTACAGCATTCCCCCAGCAAACATAGAAGGTTCTGCCGCCCTCAACAACTATGGCATTGAACTGAACTGTGACCAGACGGGCTTCGGCGTATGTCCCATCATAGGCATTGATTGGGAAATCAATAAACATTGGAACGTGGCTGCAAAATATGAATTCCGCACAAAAATGAACCTGAAAAACAAAAGCGAAATGAATATTTCTGACGAAGTTAAGGCTTTGGCAGCACCCATTATCGGCCAATTTGAAGATGGCAAAAAGGTTCGCGAGGACGTGCCCGCACTCTTGGCTCTTGGCGTTCAGTATTCTCCCATCGAGAAGGTTCGCATCGATGCTGCCTATCACCAGTTCTTTGACAAGGATTCTAAAAAATACAATAGTGCTGAAGACCTAAATAATAAGCAGAAGTACATCAAGCACAACACCCACGAGTTCCTCCTCGGTGCTGAGTACGACATCTGCAAACTCATCACAATCTCCGGCTCTTGGGAAATCACCCGCTATGGCTTGAGCGATGAGTTTATGAACGACCTTTCGTTCAATCTCTCGAACTACATGTTCGGCGGCGGTGTACGCATCCATCCCTCCAAGTACTTCAACATTGACCTCGGCTATATGTGCACTTTCTACAACAGCCGCAAAGTCGCAGACCCCAAAATGCCAAGTAAGATTGACCACTACGACCGCAAAAACCACACCTTCGGCATCGGCTTCAACTTCTATCTCTAAAAGCATCATCCCCTTACTCCTCTCTTTTAGAGAGGGAAATATCTGCCGTCCGAGTCTTCTCTTGGACGGCTTTTCCTTTTTTGAATTATTTAATTTTGATATTTGAATTAAATGTCGTACCTTTGCACGCCCAAACAATAAAAGAACGTATTAATATAATATGGATAAGAAATTCACAGAACGCAACAAGCTCAACCTGAGCGACGTAAATAAGGAAGTGCTGCAGCAGTGGGACGATGAAGACGTGTTCCACCTGAGCATGTCCGAAAGAGAGGGCTGTCCATCTTTCATCTTCTATGAAGGGCCTCCATCGGCCAACGGTCACCCTGGCATCCATCATGTTCTGGCTCGCAGCATCAAGGACACCTTCTGCCGCTTCAAGACCATGAAGGGCTACCAAGTGAAGCGCAAGGCAGGATGGGATACTCACGGACTTCCTGTTGAGCTTGGCGTAGAGAAGGAACTTGGCATCACGAAGGAGGACATCGGCAAGACCATCAGCATCGAGGAGTATAACCTGAAGTGCCGTGAGAACGTGATGATGTACACCAGCGAGTGGACCGACCTCAGCCACAAGATGGGCTATTGGGTGGACATGGAACACCCCTACATCACCTACGACAACAAGTATATCGAAACCCTCTGGTGGCTCCTCAAGCAGCTTTACCAAAAGGGTCTTCTCTATAAGGGCTACACGATACAGCCTTACTCTCCTGCAGCAGGCACAGGCCTTTCGAGCCACGAACTCAACCAGCCCGGCTGCTACAGAGATGTGAAGGACACGACGGTTACGGCGCAGTTCAGGAGCCTCACCCCAACCCTCTCCAAAGGAGAGGGAGTCACATTGCCATTCACCCCTCCCTTGGAGGGAACGGGGGAGGCTCTTCCTGTTTATTTCTTGGCTTGGACGACAACACCCTGGACGTTGCCTTCCAACACAGCCCTTTGCGTAGGACCTAAGATTGATTATGTTGCCGTCAAGGGCAATAATCCTTATACAGGTGAGGAAGCCATCTACATCCTTGCTGAGGCACGAAAGGATGTATATTTCCCAGAGGATGCTCCCCTCCTTTGGAGGGGTAAGGGGGAGGCTCTCGTCGGCATGAAGTACGAGCAACTCTTCCCTTGGGTGAAGCCTTGCGACCTAGTGGACGGCAAAGCTGTTGATAAGAGTGCCGAAGCCTTTCGTGTTATTCCTGGCGACTATGTTACCACTGAGGATGGTACAGGCATTGTACATATTGCCCCCACCTTTGGTGCCGACGATGCAAAGGTGGCTAAGGATGCAGGCATCCCAAGTCTCTTTGTCATCGACAAGGCTGGCGACACACGTCCTATGGTCGATTTCACCGGCAAGTACTTTGTGAAGGACGACATGGACGCCGACTTCGTGCAGACTTGCGTGAATGAAAGCTATTGGCAGCACAGCGGTGACTTCGTCAAGAATGCCTACGATCCGAAGTATGCAGGGCTTGACGAGAAGGCTTTGGCCAAGACAGAAGACCTGAACATCGTCCTCTGCATGGAGATGAAGCAGGCAGGCACAGCCTTCAAGATAGAGAAGCATGTCCACAACTATCCGCATTGCTGGCGCACAGACAAGCCTGTCCTCTACTATCCTCTCGACTCTTGGTTCATCCGTTCTTCGGCCGCCAAGGAACGCATGATGGAACTCAACAAGACCATACTTTGGAAACCTGAAAGCACTGGCACAGGTCGCTTCGGCAAGTGGCTCGAAAACCTCAACGACTGGAACCTTTCGCGTTCCCGTTACTGGGGTACGCCATTACCCATCTGGCGCAACAAGGACACTCGCGAAGAGATTTGCATCGGCTCTGTTGAGGAACTTTACAATGAGATAGAGAAAGCCGTTGCCGTTGGCATTATGCCCAGCAATCCCCTCAAGGAGAAGGGCTTCGTGCCTGGCGACATGAGTCAGGAGAATTATGACCGCATCGACCTTCACCGTCCATACGTTGACCAGATTTGGCTCGTGGGCAAGAGCGGTGCTGTCTTGAAGCGCGAACTCGACCTCATCGATGTTTGGTTCGATTCTGGTGCTATGCCGTACGCTCAGATACACTATCCTTTCGAGAACAAGGAACTGCTCGACAAAGGCATTGCCTTCCCTGCAGACTTTATTGCAGAAGGTGTTGACCAAACACGCGGCTGGTTCTATACCCTGCACGCCATCGCTACGATGGTCTTCGACAGCGTTTCCTACAAGGCCGTCATCAGCAACGGTCTTGTCCTTGACAAGAACGGAATGAAGATGTCGAAACGTCTTGGCAATGCCGTTGATCCTTTTAGCGCCATTGAGAAGTACGGCAGCGATGCTGTGCGCTGGTACATGATAACGAACAGCGCGCCTTGGGATAACCTGAAGTTCGACGAGGAAGGCGTGCAGGAAGTGAGCCGCACATTCTTTGGCAAGCTTTTCCAGACGTATTCCTTCCTGACGATGTATGCCAACGTGGACGGTTGGTGCTATAAGGAGCCAGACGTTCCCATGAACGACAGGCCGGAAATGGACCGCTGGATACTCTCTTGCCTGAACAGCCTTATCCGTGAAGTGGAGCAATGCTACAGCGATTACGAGCCGACAAGGGCAGGGCGTCTCATCCAGACATTTGTGGTCGATAACGTCAGCAATTGGTTCGTGCGCCTCTCGAAGAAACGCTTCTGGGGTTCTGCCATGAGCCTTGACAAACTGAGTGCCTACCAGACGCTTTATACTTGCCTTGAAACGGTGGCACGCCTGATGGCTCCCATCGCCCCCTACTATGCCGACCGCCTTTGGCGCGACCTCTGCGAGGCAACAGGCAAGGGCGAGACAAAGAGCGTTCATCTGGCTAAGTTCCCTGTGGCCGACGATGCAAAGATAGACCAGGAACAGGAGCAACGCATGGCTCTCGCCCAACAGGTTACGAGCATGATACTCTCGCTCCGCAAGAAAGAGCAGATTGTCGTGAAACAACCGCTTCAGCGCATCGCCATCCCTGCCACAAGCGCAGAACAGCAACAACGCATCCACGCCATGCAGCAACTCATCCTCGACGAAGTGAACGTCAAGGAACTGGAGTTTGTGGAGGCTCAGGGAATGCTTGTCAAACAAGTGAAATGTAACTTCCGCACGATGGGCAAGAAGTTCGGGAAACTGATGAAGAGCGTCAACGAAGCCGTGCTTGCCATGAGTCAGGAACAGATTGCAGAACTAGAGCAAAAGGAGCATCTGCCCCTCACACTCAACACTGGCGAACAGGTAACTGTTGACCTTGAGGATATCGAAATCTTCAGCCAAGACATTCTAGGGTGGAGCGTTGCCAACGAAGGCACACTGACCGTTGCTCTCGACTTGACCATCACCGAGGACCTGAGACTGGAAGGCATCGCCCGCGAGCTTATCCGTAGCATACAGACACTACGCAAGGACAGCGGCTTCGACATCACCGACCGCATCAATGTTATTCTGCCTGAAAACGATGACAACAGAACGTGCCTCGCGAAGTTCAGCAGCTATATTGCCTCGCAGGTATTGGCTGAAAACATCAGCCTTGGTTCTGAATTATCCGTTAGCAAAATATAAAAGCACAAAGATATGGAAGAAAACAAAGTAAGGTACTCCGACGAAGAACTCGAGGAGTTCCGCCAGCTCATCAACGAAAAGCTTGAAGTGGCAAAAAGTGACTATGAGGTGTTAATGAAGAAAATCAATGGGGACGGTGTGGATGACGAAGAGACACACTCCACCTACCACACTCTTGAAGAGGGTTCCGAGACACTCTCTAAGGAATCGCTTATGAATGAACTACAGCGTGCCCAGAAGTTCATCACTGGTTTACAAGCCGCACTTGTACGCATCCAGAACAAGACCTACGGCATCTGTCGTGAAACAGGCAAGCTTATTCCCAAGGAACGCCTTCGTGCCGTGCCTCACGCCACGCTCTCCATCGAAGCCAAGCAAGCAAGAGACAAGAAAAGGTAAAAAGGGGAAAAGGTGAAAAGGCAGCTCAAGCAGGCTATAGCTTCCGCAGTTCTTGCTGTTGGTATCATCTTCATTGACCAGGCCATTAAGGTAACGGTCAAGACGAGTATGTACCTGCATCAGAGCATTCGCGTGACGGATTGGTTCCAAATTCTCTTCACAGAGAACGACGGTATGGCATTCGGCATGGAAGTGTTCGACAAATGGTTCCTCACTTCGTTCCGTATTGCTGCTGTTGCCTTACTTGTATGCTACATTTATCGGAACATCAAGCAGGGCATCGGCTGGGGTTATCTTGTTTGCCTGACAATGATAACGGCTGGTGCTGCAGGCAACATTTTCGACTGTCTGTTTTACGGAATGATATTCAACAATCCGCCTGCTCCCATGGTAGCCGAACTGGTTCCTTGGGGCACAGGCTACGGGCAAATGATGCTTGGGCGAGTCGTTGACATGTTCTATTTCCCCCTTGTAGAATGGGATTGGCCACAAGGAATGCCGTTTGTCGGAGGTGGGCACTTTATTTTCTTTAGCCCCATTTTCAACCTTGCTGATGCCTGCATTTCTTGTGGTGTCATTGCCCTCATCGTCTTCTTCAATCAGAAAATGTTCAAATGAGAAAGGCAGCCCTAATCCCTCTTCTCTACTTTCTGTCCCTGTTGTGCTCTTGCTCCCCGTCTTTACCAAGCGGCATACTTGATGAAGACAAGATGACAGACATTTTAGTCGATTATCATCTTGCACAGGGAATGGCAGAGGCACAGGGGGAGGACATTGAAATCAATCGCTATAAATACATCCAAACAGTCTTCCGCAAGCACCGCATCACCGAAGAAGAGTTTGACTCATCGATGGTTTATTGGAGCGGACGGGCTGAGGATTTCTCCCTTATATATAATAATGTATTGACCAGAGTACAGGCACAAGCCCAGCGTATGGGACTGGAGGCAGAAGCAGCCAATCGGGACCGCTTCGCCTCCCTTACCAACGAAGGCGACACTGCCAACATATGGATAGGGAAGGACTTTGCCTGTGTTTTGGCCAATCCTGTGCAATGCGTCTATTCCTTCCTAATAAAGGCAGACTCCACCTTTCGCCAAGGCGATAGCTTTATCTGGCGATTCAAGACTCAGTTCGTCGCGCGCAGCATGAACAACGAAGCCATTGCCGTCCTCAACTTCTACTACGACAAAGACACCGTTGCAACTGTCATCGATTGGCTGCGCAACAAGCCCAAGAACGAGATGCGCCACAATCCCGTCAAAGCGCTCGACAGCCTGAATCTCCGCACCATTTCTGGCTTCATCTACTTGCCTCCTGTCAAAGGTGCCGACCAACCCAAGCCTCTGCTGATAAGCGAGATACAGCTTATAAGGATGCACAAGATAGTTGAAACTGCTAAAGCAAAGGTTGACAACGACATCCTTGCCATCGACACACTTACAGCCGACACACTTCCCAAGCAGAAAGGCGAGCGTCTCTCTCCCTTGCAAATGCGCGAAAGCCAGCCAAGAAAGCGCACGATACACGTCACGAAAGAGAACCCGAACCCCATCCATCCGGAACGTGGCATTCCTGAGCGCACAAACCGTCGCCGCAACAGATGAAACGTGCATATCACGACATCCGCCTGTCCGACGGGACCTTGAAACATGGGCCTGTCGTAGTAGAAACGGACGAAAATGGAAGCCTCATTGGTTGGCACAAACTCCAACAAGAAGAGGCTTTTACCGAATGGATTGGCGGCACATACAACGCAGACAGTAAATAATTACGGCTCTAAGCAAATAAAGGCAGGCAGAAGGTTGTCATTTACAATAATAAATCATACCTTTGTATCGGAAAGGATAATTTAATGTAACCATAGTGTCTTATGAATAGCATATCTCTTATGAACCATGCTGCCGACAACATTCGTATTCTTTCGGCAGCGATGGTAGAGAAAGCAAAAAGTGGGCATCCTGGCGGTGCCATGGGCGGTGCCGACTTCATCAATGTCCTTTATAGTGAATATCTCCAGTTCGATCCGAAGAACCCGACATGGGAAGGCCGCGACCGCTTCTTCCTTGATCCTGGGCATATGTCGCCGATGCTCTATGCCGAATTGACGCTCATCGGCAAGTTCACACTCGAAGAACTGCAACAACTGCGCCAATGGGGTTCCCCTACTCCAGGGCACCCAGAGGTGTGTTATGAGCGAGGCATCGAGAACAGTTCTGGCCCGCTTGGGCAAGGACACACCTATGCCGTAGGTGCTGCTATCGCCGCGAAGTTCCTCTATGCAAAGACAGGCAACCCAACGTTCAAGAAGGAGACGATATACACCTACATCAGCGATGGCGGCATTCAGGAGGAAATCAGTCTGGGAGCGGCGCGCATTGCCGGGAATCTTGGCCTTGACAACCTCGTTATGTTCTATGATGCCAACGACATACAACTCTCCACAGAGACATCCCTCGTAACCTGCGAGGACACTGCCATGAGGTATCGCGCCTTCGGTTGGGAGGTGATTGAGATAGACGGGAACGACGTGTCCCAGATACGTCAGGCACTCGACAGAGCCAAAACCATAACAGGCAAGCCGACACTCATCATCGGTCACTGCATTATGGGCAAGGGTGCCCTGCAAGCCGATGGAAGCAGTTACGAACGCAGTTGCAAGACACATGGTGCGCCGCTCGGCGGCGATGCCTATCGCAATACCATCACCTATCTTGGCGGCAACCCAGACGAGCCATTTGTCATCTTCACTGAAGTGGCAAATCTCTATGAGGCCCGGCTCAAGGAACTGGAGACAATCGCTGCGAACAGATACGCAGAAGAAAAGGCTTGGGCTGCACAAAATACCGAGAAGGCAGCCCAACTCAAGGACTGGTTCGCAGGCAAACTTCCGAACATAGATTGGGAGAGCATCCAGCAAAAGCCCAACGATGCCACACGTAATGCCTCAAGCGTTTGCCTCTCGCTACTCGCAAAACAAGTTCCCAACATGATTGTCAGCAGTGCCGACCTTTGCAACTCCGACAAGACAGACGGTTTTATTAGGGGAGGTGCTACGGTCATCTCTCGCGACAACTTCGGCGGAGGGTTCCTTCAGGCTGGCGTTGCAGAACTGACGATGGCCTGCTGCTGCATCGGCATGATGCTCCACGGCGGTGTCATCGCAGCTTGCGGCACGTTCTTCGTCTTCTCCGACTATATGAAGCCAGCCATCCGAATGGCAGCCCTGATGCAAGTGCCCATCAAGTTCGTATGGAGTCACGATGCTTTCCGTGTTGGAGAAGATGGTCCTACACACGAGCCAGTAGAGCAGGAGGCACAAATCCGCTTGATGGAAAAGATGAAGAACCACAGCGGCAGAAACTCAATGCTCGTCCTGCGACCAGCCGACGGGAAGGCTACAACCTATTGCTGGAAGCTGGCGATGGAGAACGCCCTGTCGCCCACAGCCCTCATCCTAAGCCGTCAGACAATAGAGGACCTGCCAGAAGGGACAAACTACAATGGCATAAACCGCGGTGCATATATTGCCGCAGAGAGCGACGAGCAGCCCGACATCATCTTAGTGGGCAATGGTTCTGAGGTCAGCACACTCATTGCTGGCGCACGTCTTCTCAGGGGCGACGGCTACAAGGTGCGCGTAGTAAGTGCTCCCAGCGAAGGACTCTTCCGTGAGCAGCCTATCGAATACCAACGCGAATTGTTCCCCATTGGGTGCAAGGTCTTTGGTTTGACTGCAGGACTTCCCATCAATCTACAAGGCTTCCTCGTTGGCGCTCATCCAGACAGTTTCGTCTGGGGCCTTGGCAGCTTTGGCTATTCGGCACCCTACAAAGTGCTTGACGAGAAATTCGGATTCACCGCCGAGAATGTGTACAAACAAGCAAAGAAGATTTTATGATTGGAATAGCAAGTGACCACGCTGGCTTTGCACTCAAGCAGCATGTAAAGGAATATCTCACAGCTAAGGGCTTGGAATATAATGACTACGGCACCTATAGTGAGGAGAGTTGCGACTATCCCGACTTCGGACATGCTCTTGCACGGGGCATAGAAGCGGGGGAATGCGAAAAGGGCATTGCCATCTGCGGCAGCGGAGAAGGCATCAACATGACACTCAATAAGCACCAAGGCATTCGCGCGGCACTTTGTTGGATACCGGAGATTGCACATCTCGCCCGCCAACATAACGACGCCAACGTGCTCGTCATGCCCGGCCGCTTCATCACGAATGAAGAAGCCGATGCCATCATGGACGAATACTTCTCTACTGCTTTTGAAGGCGGACGTCACGAGAAACGTATCGCAAAGATTCCCATTCAGTAACGACACACATACAATAACCCTTTTCCTGCTGTTAAGAACTTAAAACGCAGGTTGCAATTGTTAAGACGCAACCTACGTTCCTATAATCGCAGCTTGCGTTTTAACGAACACAAGCTGCGATTATAAAATTCAGTGTACAAGAAGAACGAATTAAAGCAACCGTCCTTCTTATTTCATCATCTTGCGCTGACGAATTCGTCGAGGAAACGGACATCGTTCTCGCTGAACATGCGCAAATCCTTTACCTGATACTTCAGGTTCGTGATGCGCTCTATGCCCATGCCGAAGGCATAGCCCGTATAAACCTTGCTGTCAATACCGTTGGCATCAAGCACTGCAGGATCAACCATACCGCAGCCAAGTATCTCCACCCAACCTGTGTGCTTACAGAAAGAACAGCCCTTGCCGCCGCAGAGATGACAACTGATGTCCATCTCGGCACTTGGCTCTGTGAAGGGGAAATAGCTTGGGCGAAGGCGTATCTTCGTGTCTGCGCCGAACATTTCCTGGGCAAAGAGCAAAAGCACTTGCTTAAGGTCGGTGAAGCTGACGTTCTTGTCAATATAAAGACCTTCTACCTGATGGAAGAAGCAATGAGCACGAGCAGAGATGGCTTCGTTGCGATAGACACGTCCCGGACAGATGACACGAATAGGAGGCTGAGTGCTTTCCATCACCCGGGCCTGCACGCTACTGGTGTGCGACCGAAGAATGATATCGGGATGAGCCTCTACGAAGAAGGTGTCCTGCATGTCGCGAGCCGGATGGTCGTCGGCAAAATTCATGCTGCTATAGACGTGCCAGTCGTCCTCCACCTCTGGGCCGTCTGCCAAAGTAAAGCCAAGACGACTGAAAATGTCAACGATTTCGTTCTTGACAATCGTGAGCGGATGGCGAGAACCCAAAGCAATGGGATAAGGCGTGCGGGTGAGGTCAATAGAAGTTGAACCGGCAGAACCGCTTCCTCCTGCACAATCCTTCAGGGCATTTATCTTATCCTGAGCGAAGTTCTTCAGTTCGTTGATTTTCATGCCCACTTCTTTTTTCAATTCCGCAGGCACGCTTCGGAAATCGTTCATCAACTGCGAGATTTCGCCTTTCTTGCTCAAGTATTTGATGCGCAGGGCTTCTGCCTCCTGGGCATTCTTTGCGTGGAGGTCTGCTATTTCCTGCATCAACTGTTCTATCTTCTGTATCATAAATAGCGCTTCATTCTGTTTTCGCGTGCAAAAGTACGAAATAATTCTTAATTCTTAACTCTTAATTCTTAATTTCTTTGTACCTTTGCACGATTTTCAGTCATTAGTATGCGGAATGAGCATTAAGTACAAAGCTATTGGGCTTATTGTGATTGTTGTTACAATGCTTTCGTGCGGAGATAAAGGCTCCACTTCTTCCTCATTTCCCTCCTTAGAGGAAGAGGAGAGTTTGGACAGCATTCCCCTTCAGGAAGAAACGGAAGAAGAATTCAACCTTAAAGAAGAAAACTATTCCCATCTGGACGGTGTCTTCAACGATTTCCTTTTTGCCTATCTCCACAGCCACACCCTGCGCCAAGAGCGCACGGCAAAGCCTTTGCGTCTGGAACAGACAGAACGCCCTGCAGAAATGCTGGAGGAGTTCGATCCTGGATTTGAGTTCGGCTTCCTCTCTGGCGAATACTTCACGACACTCTACGGCAATACGGCACAGATGCTGGCAGAAGATGACGAAGAGATGGAAGAGGACTCTATCGTAAGCCTGCAACGCATCAACCTCAACGATGGCACCATCCGCAATTTCCTCTTCCAAAGAGAACAAGGACGCTGGCTGCTAAATGCTGTTCGCGAGGCGACATTTGCCGATGACGACCTTAATGACTTCTTGGAGTTCTATGCCCGTTTCTGTAACGACAGCCTCTTTCAGTCGCAAGCCATCGCCAATCCGCTCCATATCGTTCTGCAAGACCCCGATGACGAAGAGGAAAGCATAGACGGCATCATCGATGCCGACCAATGGCAGACCTTCTGCCCAGAAGTTCCCAGCGGCATCATCTCGAACATACGCAAAGGGCAAGACTACAGCGGTCATCGCATCGTGTTGAGGAAAAGCGGCCTGTCAAACGGATTGCAGGAAGTCTTTACCTTCACAAAAGACAAGGGGAACTGGCATCTGACAAAATATGAAAATTGAAAACACATTCGGCATTGAAGCGCAATGCCGCGAACTCATCACCTACGACTCGGAGGAGGCTCTGCGCCAGGCATTGGCATACATCCGCCGCCAATACGAAGGATTGCCGGTTTTGCACATAGGTTGCGGCAGCAACCTTCTCTTCCTTAACGACTACAATGGTATTGTGCTGAAGTCTGGAATTAAGGGAGTTCACCTGACAGACGAGACAGAAAGTGAAGTGCGAGTAGAGGTGGGGGCAGGCGAAGTGTGCGACGACTTCATCGCCCAAGCCATTGGGCATGGTTGGTATGGCTTGGAAAACCTTTCGCTCATTCCTGGTCAAATAGGTGCTGCAGCTGTGCAGAACATTGGGGCTTATGGGGTTGAAGCTTGCAATGTTATTGAAGAAGTCCGTGGCATCTCCCTGAAGGACGGCATAGCGCGCACTTGGAAGAAAGACGAGTGCAAGTACGGCTACAGACAAAGCATCTTCAAGGAAGAACTATGGGGAAAATATGCCATTACCCGCGTCACGTTCCGCCTCAGCAAGCATTTCAAGCCAAACCTTCAATATGGCGGACTTACTAAAGCCGTCGAACAAGCAGGACTGACAGAAGATACACTTACAGCAGAACAATTGCGGCAAATCATCATCGATATTCGTAAAGCCAAGCTCCCTGATCCCAAAGAACAGGGCAATGCCGGCAGCTTTTTCAAGAATCCCATCGTATCAAAGGAGAAGGCAGAGCAGCTACTCACACAATATCCTGCGATGCCAAATTACCCGGCCGAAGAAGGTAAGGTCAAGCTGGCAGCAGGATGGCTGATTGAACAGGCAGGGTGGAAAGGCAGAAGCCTCGGCCCTGCTGCTGTTCACGACCGCCAAGCTTTGGTACTTGTCAACAAAGGCGGAGCAACAGGCAAAGACATACAACGGCTCTGCGAGGCAATCACAAAGGATGTCAACGAGCGCTTCGGCATCGAACTCTCACCGGAAGTCAACTTTATATGAAGATAACATTCCTCGGAACAGGCACAAGCATCGGCGTACCACAGATAGGTTGCCAATGCGAAGTTTGCACCAGTAACGATCCTCGTGACCGTCGTTTGCGGGCATCAGCCCTCATCGAGGAAGGCGACACACGGCTCCTGATTGACTGTGGCCCTGACTTCCGCGAACAGATGTTGCGCATCAAGATGTCAAAGCCGCTTGATGCTGTCCTCATCACTCATGAGCATTACGACCATGTTGGCGGCATCGACGACCTCCGGCCTTTTACCTTTGACCGCAATCTTCCCATCTATGCCGACGACTACGCCTGCACGCACTTACGGCAACGCCTACCCTATTGTCTTGTTCAAAACACATATCCTGGTGTCCCGCAATTGCATTTGCAGGAATTGAAAGAAGGCGAAAAACTTCAATTCGGTTCACTTGAGGTAACAGCACTTCGTGTCATGCACGGCAAACTGCCAATCCTCGGATACCGCATCGGCGACGTTGCCTATCTCACAGACATGACAGAATTGTTCCCGTCTTCACTGCCCTTGCTCAAAGGGATAAAGCTGCTCATCATCGGTGCTTTGCGCCATACGCCGCACAAGACACACCAAACCGTAGAACACGCCATCGCCTTCAGCCAAAGCCTTGGCAATATCCCAACCTACTTCATCCACATGTGCCATCAGGTTGGACTTCATGCTGTCGAAGAGGAACGGCTTCCCCAAGGCTTCCACTACGCCTACGACGGCCTCGTGCTTGAGGTGTCTTGAACCATAGCCATCATTATACAACATGGGGCGTTGTGTTTCTTAACACAACGCCCCATGTCTTTTATCTTGGCTTACGCTATTACTTCACAATGACCTTCTTCGTGGTGCCGTCGCCCATACGAATGACGTTGATTCCCTTTTGCAGCTTGGGCTGTTGGTATCCATTGGTGCTATAAACACTCTTGACAACACCCACGCCTGACTTGAGAGAATTGACAGCGGTCGGATTTCCTGCGGCCTCTATGTTGAACTTGCCCCATACATCGTGACTTCTATACTTCTCAACAGCATTCTCCGGAACTATCAACGTTACTGCACTCACATCTATATTGCTGAAAGTGGAATTAGACACCCATGGCGTTTTTTCAGCATTACAATGGATTACCTTCAGGCCAGAACATCCCTCAAAGCTGTTTTTGCCCAAGCTGGCCATGCTCTTTGGTAATTCCACCTCTTCCAAACCCGTACAGCCATAGAAGACAAGTTCACCGATATCAGTCAAGCCTTCCGGCATAGTGACAGATGTCAATCCTATGCATTCATAGAAAGCAGCACTGCCGATAGAGGTTACACTTTCTGGAATCGTAATGGAAGTCAAGCTATAGCACAGAGCAAAAGCTCTATAGCCAATGCTCGTCAATCCCTCGGGCAGGGTAACATCGGAAAGGTATTCACAATCATAGAAAGCATTATCTTCAATACTTACTACGTTTGCTGGAATCGTCACCGAAGACAAACTATAGCAATAAGAGAAAGCGTTTTTGCCGATATTCGTCATGCTGTTGGGAATAGACACGCTGTACAGACTATAACAACCATAGAAGACCGAATAGTCCATGCTTGTAACACTTTCCGGAATAGTTACCGAACCCAGGCTGTAACAACCTGCAAAAGCACCGCTGCCAATAGATGTCACGCCTTCTGAGATGGTCACTGCGGTCAAACCTGTGCAACCGTAAAAAGCATTATGTCCAATCTTCTTGACATTGGAGGGGATAAAGACTCCGTCCAAACTCGTACAACCCGAGAAAGCGTGTTCTTCAATTCCGGTAACAGTGCTCGGTATGGTGACAGTTTGCAAACTTATACATCCCTGGAATGTGCTGCTCTCAATGAAAGTCACGCCATCTGGGATTGTGACATCGGTCAAAGCAGTACAGCCATAAAAGGCAGAACTGCCAATGTTCGTCACGCCTGAAGAAAGAGTTACCGTAGCCAAATTACTGCAAGTCGCAAACGCAGAGTTGCCGATGTTGGTCACACTGCCTGGAATTGTGATTGAAGCCAAGGCATGGCAGCCAGAAAAGGCACTGGTGCCAATGGATGTCACACTATTCGGTATTGAGACATCGGGCAGGCTACTGCACCCTCTAAAAGCAAAGTTGCCGATGCTTGTCACAGTGTTTGGGATAGAGACGGATGTCAAGGCAAGACAAGCATAAAAGGCTTCATCGCCAATTGTTGTCACCCCATTGGGAATAGCGACAGAAGCCAAAGCCCAGCAGCCAGAGAACACACCGGGTTCAATGCTTTTCACATTGTTAGAGATTGTTACCGATGTCAGACCGCTACAAGCATAGAATGCATAGCTGCTGATATTCGTCACGCTATTGGGAATGTTAAGGGTTGTCAAGCCACTGCAATCATTGAATGCATAGCTGCCAATACTGGTCACACTGCCCGGTATTGTGACAGAAGTCAACAGATGTCCCATCACGAAAGCATTATCGCCAATGCTTGTTACAGAATACGTTTTGCCGTCGAATGTCACATTTGCAGGGATATTCACAGACATACTCTCGTTAGCTCCTTGGTCTTTTTCACTAACTTTGGCAACAGTTGCAATATCTCCTGCAAAGTTGTAACTGATGACGTAATTGTCAGTTGTTATCTCGGCATCGTATGCGAAAACCTTGATACTCGCAAGCATGACAAGTGACAGGGGAAGTAAAGTCTTTAGTTTCATTGAATGAAGTGGTTTTATAAGATGAACAGAATGTATTAGTTTACGCATGTATCTCGTGCAAAGATATACATTTTTTTACATTTGTCGGCGGCTTACCTGTTAAATCGTGTTAAATTATGTTGTTTTATTCGTTTTTCTTCTTCTTTTGGGTATTTCTACCCTGTTATTCGACATTAAAATAGAAGTAGCCTGCTGCTCCGCCACCGACTGCGCCGCTTTGTGGAGTGATGCGTCCGTTATAGGATGTGTTATCCACGATGCTGCCATTGTCTATTTGGATTCCTGTGGCACTGTATTTATAGTATGCCACAAACTTTATCGTGTCCGGTGTGCTCCCTGTAGGCAGGGCGTCGTCAGGCAGGAGCAGATGCCCTACAGGGTCGTCCGAACCGTTGACATAGCCGTCGTAGTTCGTATGCTGCCTGTACTCCTTTGTCATGTGAACCTTCTCGTCATCGCTGGGATCATCGTTGTTCTTGGTGTCCAGCACGTCATAGCAGATTGTCCACACATAATCCGTGCTGTGTATCTGGTGTCCGCGCTCTTTCTGATGAGCCGTGATATGGATGGAATCTCCTGGATGCAGAACCACATTGCGGAGGACGCCTTGGACATAGTTGGGGTAATTGCCGGTCTCGTAAGTAAAGCCGTACCAAGTGGGGCAATAAGAGGTATAGTCGTTCTTTGTACAGGAGGCGAAGAACACGGCCGCCATCAATCCTCCCCAAAAGGAGGCTTTTTTAATTATACGTCTATTCATTATGAATTAACACATGTTGAGTTTCTTTAATTCTGTATAGAGCCGCTGGACGGGGAGTCCCATCACATTGAAGTAGGAACCCTCGATGGCCATAACGCCAATATAGCCTATCCACTCCTGTATCCCGTAAGCCCCGGCCTTGTCCAGGGGATGGTAACGGGTGACATAGTAGTCTATCTCGGCATCGGAAAGTTGGGCAAATGTGACATGAGACGTTGAGGCGAAAGAGCGCTGCTGGTCACTCCAAGAAAGTGTCACCCCTGTGATGACCTGATGTGTCTTGCCGGAGAGCTTGCGGAGCATTTGCCTTGCCTCTGCCTCGTCTGCAGGCTTGCCTAAGACTTCCCCGTCGAGCCAGACGATGGTGTCTGCCGTGATGAGCAGTTCGTCGGGATTCAAGGAATATGCAGCAGCCTTCTTACGGCTGATGTACTGGGGTGTTTCCTCCATCGTAAGCCCTTCGGGATAAGACTCATCCAGGCCCTGAAGTGTGCGAACCTCATATTCTAAGCCAAGCCCTGAGAGCAGTTCCTTACGTCGGGGCGAATTACTTGCGAGCACTATTTTCATCTTACCAACTAAAGGCTTTTTCGTTTGCCATCCATTTGCCCTGTGCCTTCAAGACCTGCTCTATGACATCGCGGACACAACCATAGCCGCCAGCGCGATGGCTAACGTAAAGGCAGATGTCCCTAATCTCAGGAGCCGCGTCTCGGGGGCAGCAAGGCAGTCCGACCTGCCTCATCATGCCAAAGTCGGGAATATCATCACCCATGTAAAGCACTTCTTCCCGCGAAAGACCATACTTCTGGAGCAGTTTTTGAAGGCTGTCTGTCTTGACAGAACTTGCCAGAAAGATGTCATGTATGCCAAGCCCTTCATAGCGGCGGCGAATGGCGTCTTCGTGCGCTCCGGTAATGATGGCGACGTGCAGCCCTTCTGTTACCGCAAGGCGCAAAGCATAACCGTCCTTTGTGTTCAAAGAACGCATGAGCACACCTTCATCGCTCATCTGAATGGTTTCAGCACTGAGTACGCCATCAACATCGAAGACGAGTGCCTTTATCTTTGTCAAGTCGTAGTTAATCATATTGCCCAACATGCACTTGTTCCCATTTCAGGCGGTCCTCGTTCTGAGGTTTGCGTTCCATTCCCTTATGGCCTACGGCAATGATGCACACGGCCCTCAGCCCTTCAGGGATGCCGAGCAAGGTTTTCACTATCTCTTCCGTTGGACGACCGTCGGCAGAGAGTCTGTCGCGAACCTGTATCCAACAGGCTCCAAGTCCGAGGTCTTCGGCTTGCAGGAGGATATGCGTGGCTGCAACAGAGGCATCCTCTATCCAGACATCGCTGACAGCAGGGTTGGCAAGCACGACAATGGCAAGCGGAGCACCTGCCAGGAAGTCGGAGCCGACCTGCTTGCACCGGCTTAGGGCAGCAAGCACCTCTTTGTCCTCCACCACGACGAATTCATAGCTGTGCAGGCCCTTACTGCTCGGAGCCATCAGCCCTGCACGCAGGAGAAGCCTTACTTCGTCGCCGCTCAGCAGCTCTTCGGTAAACTGACGCATACTGCGCCTCGTCTTTATCAATTCACTGAAACTTTCCATAACCTTTTTCCTATTTGCGACGCAAAGTTACGAAATAAAATGAAGAAAACAAAGCCTGACAGGGAAGAAAAGTGATTCCCTTCAGAGAGAAAGAAACTCCAACACGCCGAAAAGTCTATTTTACGTCGTAATTTGTACAATTTACGTCGTAGTTTGTACAATTCACGACGTAAATTACACAATTCACGTCGCAAAATAAAGAATTCCACATGGAGTGTGGGACTTCCCGCCGGCAGGCGGACAATTTGTCTGCATGGAGTATTGGCAAACTTGATTTGATGGCAACACAATAAAACGGCTCATTACACGTTATTATATATGATGATACGCTTCATATTGATTGTTTTGCCTTTGTTTTTGGGCATTATGAACATCACCGCCCAGGACGAGGAGCAGCCCGATACGGCCAAGGTGCACCTGAAAGGAAGGGTTGTGGATGAAAGCCAGGATCCGGTCTCGTTTTGCCAGGTACGCATCGAGGGACAGCCTTTCGGCACAACGGCATCTGTTGAAGGGCAGTACAAGCTCTCGTTCCAGACGGCAGACAGCGTTGTCGTCGTCTATAGCATGATAGGCTATGAGACAAGGAAGCGCATTCTGAAGAAGCCTCAAGGCAACCTCACGCTCAACATCGTGATGCGCGAAAGCGGCAAGGAAATGGCCGAGGTGACGGTGGCAGACACTCGCACCCAGATGGGTTCTATGCAGGAACTCAACAAGAAGGACCTCAAACGGATGCCAAGCACCAGCGGCAACGCCGTCGAGGAACTTGTTGCCACGCAAGCCGGCGTCAGCACCCACAACGAGTTGAGCAGCCAATACAACGTGCGAGGCGGCTCTTTCGACGAGAACTGCGTCTATATCAACGGCGTTGAAGTCTATCGTCCGATGCTCATCAGCAGCGGGCAGCAGGAAGGGCTTTCCATCATCAACAGCGACATGGTGGAGAAGATTAACTTCTCGGCTGGCGGCTTCGAGGCAAAGTACGGCGACAGGATGTCCAGTGTGCTCGACATCACCTACGCCCACCCCGAGCGGCTTGAGGCATCTGTGGCTGCCAGTCTGCTCGGTGCCAATGTCTATGTAGGCTATGGCAAAAAGAAGTTCTCTTTCAGCAACGGCCTCCGATACAAGACCAACCAGTACATGCTCGGCAGCCTGGAGACGAAAGGCGAGTACAAGCCAAACTTCCTCGACTATCAGGCATACCTGCGCTGGGCACCCTCAAAGGACTGGACCTTCGATGCCATTGTCTATATCAACCGCAACAACTACAACTTCAAGCCTACAGACCGCGAGACGAAGTTCGGCACGCTGGAGGACGTGAAGAGCTTCAAGGTCTATTTCGACGGCAAGGAGGAGGACCAGTTCCAAACGCTTTTCGGCACCATCCGTGCCGCACGACGAGCTGGAGCGGGCATTGTCAGCCTCACGGCATCGGCTTTCAGCAATCGCGAAAAGGAGACCTACGACATACAGGGACAATACTGGCTCAACGAGACAAACGGCGACGAGCAACTTGGCGTAGGCTCCTACATGGAACATGCCCGCAACTTCCTCTATAGCTCCGTACAAGCCATGAGGCTCGGCTACGACCTGAAGAAAGGCAATCACACCATGCAAGCCGGCATCGGCTGGAAGCACGAGAAGGTGCGCGAGAACTCAAGCGAATGGGAGTATCGAGACAGCAGCGGCTACAGTGTGCCGCACACAGGCTCCGAACTTCAGGTCATCTATAATATGCGGGCCAAGAACAGCATCAACTCCAACCACCTTGAACTCTATGCACAAGACACTTGGCGCAAGGAGAGCAGCCTCGGCATTCTCAGCTTCAACTATGGCCTGAGGCTCAGCTATTGGAGTTGGAACAAGGAGTGGCTCGTCAGCCCCAGAGCCAGCATCGGCTTCGTGCCGGCAAGCAACGACAACTTCACCTTCCGCCTTGCAATGGGCCTATACAACCAGCGCCCCTTCTACAAGGAACTGCGCGATACCGTCACCGTGGCAGGCAACACCACCGTACAGCTTAACAAGGACATCAAGTCGCAACGCAGCTTCCAAGTCGTGGCAGGCATGGAATACAAGTTCAAGATAGGAGGCCGGCCTTTCAAGTTCACCACCGAGGCATACTACAAGGCACAGTGGAAACTCAATCCCTACAACGTGGACAACGTGAAGATTGTCTATTACGGCAACAACTGCGCAACAGGCCACGTCGTGGGAGCCGACTTCAAACTCTATGGCGAGTTCGTGCCAGGCACAGACTCCTGGATAAGCTTCGGGCTGATGAAGGCCAGCATGAAACTGAACGGGCAGACCATTCCGCAGCCCACCGACCAGCGCTACAACATCAATCTCTTCTTCACCGACTACTTCCCCGGCACGACACGTTGGAAGATGAACCTCAAGGCCACTTTTGCCGACGGCCTTCCCTTCGGGCCGCCCCACACAGGACTTGAGCGCAATGCCTTCCGTGCACCAGCCTACCGCCGCTTCGACATTGGCATGAACTACCGCCTCATCGACAACGAGGACAGGCACCTACAACGCGCCAAAATGCTCCGCAACATCTGGCTCGGCCTGGATTGCTTCAACATCTTCGGCCTCGACAACGTCAGCAGCTACTATTGGATTACCGACATCTCGAACCACCAGTACGCCGTGCCCAACTACTTGACAGGCCGCATGATAAACGCCCGCATTTTGATTGAACTTTAATTGTACTATATGCCATGAAAAGGAAAAGATTATTTGTCATTCTAACGCTCTGCTCCGCAACTTTGTTCACCCTTGCTCAGGAAGGGAAGACAGATTCCAGCAATTCTGCCGACGCCCTCATATATTCTATTGATGAGGAGAAGGCACAATTCCCTGGCGGTGAAGCTGCGTGTTTTAAGTTCATTAAGGAGAACCTCAAATACCCTGCGATTTGCATAGAGCAAGGCATACAGGCCAGAGTCCTTGTTTCGTTTACAGTTGAAAAAGACGGTTCCCTCAGCGATATCAAGACACTCCGTTCACCAGACCCCAATCTCACAAAAGAGGCGGAACGCATTGTAGGCTTGATGCCAAAGTGGAAGCCTGCACGTCAGGGGAACAAAACAGTACGCTCCAAATACATTCTACCTGTCATATTCAGGCTAAACGCCGATGAACCCCAAAAGACAGACACCGTAAAGACTGACATTGCTATGAATAACGGCACGCCGGATGCCCCAGAGAATGACAACGATGACCGCATCTTCGACGTAGTAGAGACCGAAGCGCAATTCCCTGGCGGCGACGCAGAGTGTATGAAATGGCTGAACTCGCATGTCAAATATCCCCAAACATGTATTGAACAGGGCATAGAAGGCCGCGTTTCCGTCTCATTTATTGTAGATAAAGATGGCTCTATCACAGACGTGAAAGTTGTCAGGTCGCCCAATCCGGCCTTAGCCAATGAAATGGTTCGCCTTGTCACCTCTATGCCCAAATGGATACCGGCGAAGCAGGGGAACAAGATTGTCCGTTCACGGTTCATACAAAGCATGATGTTTAGCCTTCACTAAAACACAACTCCCCGAAAAGCCTGCCTTGACTTTTCGGGGAGTTATCGTATTCAGACACTAACCGCGCCCTTTATGGCCGGCCAGGGGTCGTAGCCTTCGAGGGTGAAGTCTTCGTACTGGAACTGGAAGATGTCCTTCACGTCGGGATTGATACGCATTCTCGGCAAGGGACGCGGCTCGCGGGAAAGCTGCAAGTGTATTTGGTCGAGGTGGTTGAGGTAGATGTGTGTGTCGCCCGTTGTGTGGATGAAGTCACCTGGCTCAAGACCGCAGACCTGCGCCATCATCATGCAAAGCAGGGCGTAGGAAGCGATATTGAAAGGCACGCCAAGGAAGGTGTCGGCACTCCTTTGGTAGAGTTGCAGGGAGAGTTTCCCGTTAGCCACATAGAACTGGAAGAAGGCGTGGCAGGGAGGCAGGTTCATGTTCTTGAGGTCTGCCACGTTCCAAGCAGAGACGATGATGCGGCGGCAGTCGGGATCGCGCTTGATGGTATCAACGGCTTGCTGTATCTGGTCGATGAAGCCGCCATTGTAGTCAGGCCAAGAGCGCCACTGGTAGCCGTAGATATGTCCGAGGTCGCCTGTCTCGGGGTCTGCCCATTCGTTCCAGATGCGCACGCCCCGCTCTTGCAGCCACTTGGCATTTGTGTTGCCCTGCAGGAACCAAAGCAGTTCGTAGATGATGCTCTTCAGGTGTACCTTTTTGGTGGTGAGCAAGGGGAAGCCTTCGCTCAGGTTGAAGCGCATCTGATGACCAAAGATGCTGATGGTGCCGGTGCCGGTGCGGTCTTCCTTGCGGACACCTTCGTCAAGGATGCGTTGTAGCAGGTCTATGTATTGTTTCATTTCCTTATATAATCTATAAATGTGAATGGGTACTGGTGCCTTTCGTCGGGTTCATGTTCCTCCTTGAAGGCAATTTGCCACTCCTCTTTGTTAAAGTCGGGGAAGAAAGCATCGGCTTCCTTTGGCATGTCGTGTACCTCCGTCAAGCAGAGGCGGTCGGCAAGGGGCAAAGCCTCAGCATAGACGCTTGCGCCGCCGATGATATAGACATCTTCTTCCGCAGAGCAACTGGCTAAGGCTTCTTCAAGGGAAGCAAAAGTTTCTGCCCCTGGGAAGTCTTGCTTGCTGCGAGAGAGAACAACATTCCTGCGGTTGGGCAACGCTCCCTTCGGCAGGCTCTCGAAGGTCTTGCGCCCCATGATGATGGTGTGGTCAGTGGTCAGTGCCTTGAAGCGCTTCAGGTCGGCAGGCAGCCAATAGAGGAGCTTGCCGTTAAGCCCAATGGCATTGTTCTCGGCCACCGCCGCGATGATACTAATGCTTGCCATTATAACTTCTTCATCTGTTTTAAGAACTCGCTTATCCTTTCCAGATAGGTATAGCTTCCTGTGCCTGGGGAAGCGTTCCTTTGGAAGCAATGATTGCGCTTTGCCAAAATATGCAGTTCGCTCTGGATGCCCATCGCACGCATCTTTTCCCATGTCTTCACAGAGTTCATTGCTGCCCATACATCCTCATCGCCGTGAACGAAGAGCATCGGCACTGTCTTGAGGTCGAAGTTCAATTCCGGAACAAGCACTGCGCTGTCATCTGTTCCGCTCGATGTGTTGTACTCCTCGTCGCCATCGGTCAGGGCGTAGGCAGGATAGATGCCGATGCCCCACTGCACATTGCAAGGCTGCTTGTCGAGGTTATCGATGGGAAGATAGGCTTGCTGCACGGAAGAAGTCACGCCCATCAAGGTAAGATGCCCACCGGCACTGCTGCCCATGATGCCGACATTATTGCCGTCGAGACCATAATCTGCAGCTTTGCTCTTCACGACACGAATAGCGCGTTGCAGGTCTTGCCAAGCAGAGATGTGCTTCTTCAAGCCCGTCTCTGCTGCAGGACGCGGCGTGCGGTAGCGCATCGTCACCACCGCCATACCAAGGCTGTTGAGGTAGCGTCGGGCAGGAACCACCTCAAAGCTACCAGGACCGTTGCCGTTATAGCTGCCCCCAGAATATATAATCTGTATGGCCTTCGTCTTGAGGTTGGCGGGGATGTGCCATTCGATGTACGGCGTGCCTTGGTTCTCCTGCACGTATGGCATCTTGCCTTCTGGCCAAATGTTCTCTTTGACGTACTTGTCGCGGTCGTTGTCATCGGGGAAGCGCTTCATAATGTCCTCTTCAGGAGCAAGCGGGCCAAGCAAACCCATCTGCTGCAGGAACTCTATGCCACGCTCCAAACCGAATGCCCCATGTCCTTTGTCAGGATAGAGGTGCAGTTCGGCTGGTATCTTCCGCTTGCGAAGCTGACGATACACCATGGTTGAAGCATTGGGGCTGTATATGTCTGCGCCGCCATGATGCAAGCTCATCGGGCAAGTCTTCTCGTCGAAGTGGAAGATGGTGTCGAGCTTGACGTCAGGCCCATAGCCAAGACGCACGTTGGGCGTGCCGCCTTCGCTGTCGCTGAGCGCATAGGCAGGAGCATTGACAATGGCAAAGTTCACATGGCAAGGCACATCGTCGAGAGCATCGACACGGGCGTATGCTGGTGTCTGAGAACTTGTTGCCAACAACAGAGCCAAGTGAGAACCTGCCGACATGCTAATGGTTCCTATCTTTTCCGCATCGAAGCCGCGCTTCTTTGCCTCGCTGCGCACCATACGGACGGCTCTTTGACCGTCCTCCCAAGCCGTCTTGTAGATGGGCAGACCTTCTGGCCGTGGCGTGCGATAGACAAAGTTGACGCATTGGAAGCCAAGCTCTGTGAAGCATTGCGTCCATTGCTTGATGAGGTTATTGTCACAAGTGCTATTGTATCCCCCTCCGGAGATGAGTATCATACAGCCGCCATTGGAAGTGGCAGGCTTCTCCATCCATTCCAAGTAAGGCACACGGAACTTGTCGGGATTGAAGCCCTCGGCATTCGACTCTGCAGTCATTGCCGCTATCTGCTGCGGCTGTGTGTCGGGCATTTTGCCTTTCGGCCAAAGGGCTATGTGCTTGCCTGCCTGCACATAAAGACATGCAGAGAACAAAAGAAGCAGCAGCCCCCCTCTGGCTCCCCCGAGGGGGGGAAAATGATGGTGAGTATTCATAATTATAATATATCTTTTTGGCTACTTTAATTTGGCTTGGTGCTTCATTAAGCCTCCCCTCTGGGAGGTTAGGAGGGAGCCATCAAATCATGCATTCGTGCAATGTACTTCCCTATGATGTCGAACTCTATGTTGACCACTGTGCCTGGCTTTATGGCATGGAAGTTTGTATTGTCGAAGGTGTAGGGAATGATGCAGACCTGAAACGTGTCTGCAGTGGGACGGCAGACGGTGAGACTCACGCCGTTGACCGTCACGCTGCCCTTATCAACGGTAAAGTAGCCATGCTTGACCATCTCCTTCGTGCTCACGTACTTGAAGGTATATTGATGGCTGCCTTGCTGGTCCTCCACGGCGATACAGGTTGCTGTCTGGTCAACATGCCCCTGCACGATGTGTCCGTCCAGACGCCCGTTCATCAGCATCGAGCGCTCCACGTTCACCTCGTCGCCCACCTTCAGAAGCCCGAGATTGCTGCGCTCCAATGTCTCTCGCATAGCGGTAACGGTATAGGTGTCACCTTCGAGGCGTACGACAGTCAGGCAAACGCCATTATGAGCGATGCTTTGGTCTATGCTCAGTTCCTCAACGAAAGGGCAAGTCAGCGTCAGATGCACATTGTCTTGCTCGTGCTCTATGGCTACAACACGAGCCGTACTTTCAATAATACCGGAAAACATAACTATTGCTAATATCTTTTACGCTGCAAAGATATATAAAAAAAACGAATTATAAGCTTGTCGGGCAAAAAAGGTGGAGAGGATGTGCTTTTTATCACATCCTCTCCACCTTTTTGTAGCGGGAGTGGGTCACGATCCCACGACCTCCGGATTATGAATCCGACGCTCTAACCAGCTGAGCTATCCCGCCATCCGCGATTCCTTTTCCCGAATTGCGAGCGCAAAGGTACAGCTTTTTCACCGAACAGCCAAACATTTGCATTACTTTTTTCTATTTTTATATCTTTTAATGTTTCTTCTCTCCTTTTCTTCTTTATATATAACATATAATGTGTATCTTTGTCAAAAGTTGAGTTTCTTGTATCACGCATGGACAAGCAGGAACTAATCATAAGTCAGGACTTGAAGCAGGACATCGCAGATGCCATTGCGCGGTGCCCGCATGACCGGCTCTTCGTGCTCACCGACACGACGACGCTCCGCCTTTGCTGGCCTATTGTCAGTGCTCTGCCATGCTTTGAAACAGCACAGATGATAACAATTGGCGAGAGCGACGAGAACAAGACGCTCGACTCGCTTTCCCATGTATGGAAGGCTCTACAGACAGGCGGCGCCACACGCCACTCACTCCTTGTAAACCTGGGAGGCGGCATGGTGACGGACTTAGGAGGCTTCGCCGCAAGCACCTTCAAGCGCGGCATCGCTTTCATCAACATACCCACGACATTGCTCAGCCAAGTTGACGCAAGCGTCGGAGGCAAGACAGGCATCAACTTCGGAGGATTGAAGAATGAGATTGGTGTCTTCAACTGTGCCGCCATAGTCATCCTTTCCAGTGAGTTCCTGCGCTCGCTCGACCACAAGAACCTGCTCTCAGGCTATGCAGAAATGCTCAAGCATGGCCTCCTCTACAACGAAGAGAACTGGACAGAATTGCTCTGCTTCAATCTTGAGGACCTTAACTACGACCAACTCGGGGCATTGGTGGCAAAGAGCGTTGCTATCAAAGAACGCATTGTCGAAGCGGACCCCACGGAGAAAGGCCTGCGCAAAGCCCTCAATCTGGGGCACACCGTCGGTCATGCCATCGAAAGCCTCGCATTGGAGCAAGGACGCACCATCCTACACGGCTACGCTGTGGCTTGGGGCCTCGTCTGCGAACTCTATCTGAGCGTCGTGAAATGCGGTTTCCCGAAGGACAAGCTTAGACAGACTGTGCAATTCATCAGGCAGAACTACGGCGACTTTGCCATTGACTGCAAGCAGTATGGACGCCTCTACGAGTTTATGACACACGACAAGAAGAACGAGGCAGACGTCATTAACTTCACCTTACTGGCAGGCATTGGCGACATCCGCATCAACCAGCAGGCGACAAAAGAAGAAATCTTCGAGATGCTCGACTTCCTTAGAGAAGGTTAAAGGAAAACATTATAACAACATATAACCTAATACTCACCATGAAACGATTCTTTTTATCCTTTTTTGTTTTTTCGCTCGTCGGGTTGGCCAGTGCTGTGGACTTGACGAATGCCAGGTGGTACACAATTAAGGTTGCCAACGGCGGCTACCTGAGCACTAAGTCCGGCTATGTGGACGGTATCTACCTGCTGCTGAGCAACACAACCGAAGACACCAGCGACACGGGCCTTTGGACCTTCATAGGCAACGACACCGACGGCTACACCTTCTATAACAAAGCCGAAGGTGGAGACAGAGTGCTTGGACTGTCCGGTTCAGAGGCATCTGCACGCGCCAAGGTGGTTGCATCAACAAGCACCTTGAGTGTCACAAAGTTCGACATGGGAAAGAATGGCGATGGTTTCTGGATAAAGGACCACGGCTCTGACAACAAGTATTGGAACAAGCGAGGCAATTACCTTGCCTACTGGAACAATTCATTAGGCAGTACAGACAACGGTTCGCGCTTCATCTTCACCATTCAAGGCATCCCGGACTTCTTCTCCACAGAAGAGCAAGAGGACAAATACTACTACATCACCTTTGCAAAATCCAGCCTTGTGCTTCAGGACATGGGAGCCTCCAAAAACTTAACGACACAAAGCCGCAAGTATGGAGAGGGGAGTCAGTTGTGGAAGCTCGTCGGGAACGAAGGCAACTTCCAGCTCGTCAATAAAGGTTCTGGACGTTATGTCTATTACGACGGCAGCCGCATCAAGACACGCCAGGCCGCAGACACAAAAGGCTTTACCATCGAAGCGACAACCAACACGACGTACGCAAAGAATTATGAGATTTCCTGGCTTGGCGCTGCTTCGCAGGACAACCGCTACTTCAACCAATGGGGCGGTACAGGAGTCGGCAAGGAGATTGGGCTATGGGCGGCTGCAGATGTAAACAACATCCTCTACCTTGTTGCCGAAGCAGACGTGTTGCCTACTGAGTTCTGTGTCGGGCAGAAAGGCACTCGGCCCACAGACATCCACGACTTCTCCCTATGGTACGATGTGCCTGCCACGGCGACAGGTGTCAGCGACACGTGGATGGAATACGCCCTGCCGATGGGCAACGGTCAGCTTGGCGCTACTATTCGCGGTGGTGTGCTTACAGACGAAATACAATTCAACGAGAAGACGCTTTGGAGCGGCTATGCCACAAACGGCAGTTCCGTTGGGCAAGGCTACTTCCAGAACTTCGGCTCTATTCTTGTCAAGGACAAGAGCAACGCCTTCTCTGCCGTCGCTTCCGAAGGCAAGTCCATTGAAGGGTATAACCGCTTCCTCGACATCATCGACGGAGTGGCAGGCGTAAACTTCCAGACGGCAGACGGACAGACGAACTTCCACCGCCGCTACTTCACCTCTGCCACCGACCGCGTCTTTGTGGCACACTATGAATCGGAAGGTGCAGAACCTTTAGCCCTCAACATCAGCTATGCCCCAGACGAGCAAATCAGCGCAAGCAGCGTCACCTACACGTCAGAGAATGACGGGACAGCCTCTGCAACCTTCTCCGGCAAACTGCAGATCGTCAGATACAATACGCGCTTCAAGGTCAAGACAGACGGCACGATGAACGTCACGTCGGAAGGCATCAATGTGACTGGTGCCACCTGGACGGACATCGTTATGGCTGCTGCCACCGACTACGATGCAAGCAAGTCTGGCTGCGTAAGCGGAGCTTCTGCCACAGACTTGGCTGCGACCGTTACTTCCCGCATCAATGAGGCTCTCGACAAGGGCTACGCAACGCTCCTTTCCGACCACAAGGCTGCGCACAGTGCCCTGATGAACCGCGTCAACCTTCAGCTTGGCGGCTCCTCGACAATGCCAACCGAAGACCTCATCAAGTTCTACAACGCTGCCGACCAGAACAAGACGAGCAGCGACGGACTTTTCCTCGAGGCACTCTATTTCCAGTACGGCCGCTATATGACCATCGGAGCAAACCTCGATACCACCATCCATGCTCCTTCCAACCTCCAAGGCATCTGGAACGACCGCAGCAACACCTCTTTCTGGCATTGCGACATTCATGCCGACATCAACGTGCAGATGAACTATTGGCCTGCCGATCCCACAAACCTCTCCGAAATGCACCTGCCCTTCCTGAACTACATTCTGGATCTCGGTGCTCCGGACAGCAATTCTCCTTGGTACCAACTGGCAAAGAAAGTCAAGAGTGGGGCAAGCGGCTGGATGGTCGCTGTGGAGAACAACATCTTCGGCGGCACATCTCAATGGTGCAACAGCACAATCAAGACCTGCGGCTCCTGGTACTGCACACACCTCTGGCGCTACTATAAGTACACGATGGACCGCGAGTTCCTGAAGAGAGCCTTGCCCGTCATGTACCAATGCGCCCTCTTCACGAAGTCGCTCTCTACAAAGGACAGCAACGGCCTCTACGAAATCACCAACGAATGGAGTCCTGAGCACGGACCTAACGATGTCACAGCCTTTGCCCAGCAGACAAGCTACGAGGTGCTGGACGAAGTGATGAAGGGACATGCCGAGCTTGACGACGAATCGCCCCTCACCGCTACAGAGATTGCAGCCATCCAAAACCTCTACGACAACTTCGACCGTGGGCTGTGGACAGAGACGTATAACGGCAAACTCTGTATCTCGGAGTGGAAGAACAATGCACTCTCTGATCCTGGGCATCGACATCTCTCCCACCTGATGTGCCTCTACCCCTTCTCGCAGGTCAGCGCATTCGACCAGAGCACTGAAGGCCAGCAATTATTCCAAGCTGCCTATAACGGACAGATTGCCCGCAACGGCGACGTGACAGGCTGGTCAATGGGTTGGCAGACAAACACCTACAGCCGCTGTCTCGACGGCGACCGTGCCCGCAAGAACCTCTCGCTGGCTCTGCGACACTCTGGGAGCTATGTCATTGAGATGGGCAACTATGGCGGCTGCTACTACAACCTCTTCGATGCACACTCGCCTTTCCAAATCGACGGCAACTATGGCTGTACCAGCGGCATTGCCGAAATGTTGCTACAATCCTACGACGACATCATCACCATCCTTCCCGCCCTACCCTCTGCATGGACAGAAGGTGCTGTCACGGGTTTGAAGGCACAAGGAAACTTCATCGTCGATGAGGTCTGGCAGGACAGCAAGGCAACACATATTGCCATCACGAGCAATGCAGGACAGCCCTTGCGTATCCGCTATGCCCAATTGGCAGATGAGCACTACGCAGTTCGCGTAAACGGCAAATACGTCGCTCCTGTTGCCAATGGAAATGACATCTATACTGTCCCAGGTGTAAAAGAGGGCGACACCGTTACGATTGACTATGAAGACGGAACCGGCATAGGCACTATACGCCGCCCTTTTGGAGAAGAAGTGGGAGAAAGCATTGACGGGCAAAACCCCACGATTTTCAACCTCGCAGGACAAAGAATAGCAAACAACAAATTGCCCAAAACCATCGTAGTGCAGAAAGGCAAGAAGATTATAGCCAAGTAATCAAGGCATCCCCTTTAGCCAAAGCGGGCTAAAGGGGATGCTTTTTTTGTTCCAACCCTAAAGCAAAATCCCTGTAAGACATTTGCTTACAGGGATTGGGAGGGGGTGACTAGTGGGACTCGAACCCACGACATTCAGAACCACAATCTGACGCTCTAACCAACTGAACTATAGTCACCGTGTTAGCATCCGCAAAGAGGCGGTTGCCTCATTTGCGGTGCAAAGGTACGAAAAAAGTCTGAAGAATAAAGAATGAAGAATGAAGAATTTTAGTCGCAGGACCGCAATTTAACATTTGTTCACTTAATCTTCGATACAAACCAAAGGACAATGAGTGCTCCGACAACGGCGCATACCAGTGTGCCTATCCAACCGTTAGCCTGAATGCCGAGCAGGGCGAAGAGCCAACCGCCGATGACACTGCCGATGACACCCAAGAAAAGGTTGATGAGCAGTCCCCTTCCTGAGCCGCTTTGCAGTTTGCTTGCAATGAAGCCGGCCAGGATGCCGGTGATGATGCCTATAAAGGTTGTTTCCATATTACAGATTGTCCTTTTCTATGTCCTTGAAATACTTGTAGGTGCCATGCTTCAGTTCGTCGGTGGCTGCCTCGTCGCAAACGATGATGGCGTGCGGATGCATTTGCAGGGCACTGATGGTCCATTCCTGACTGACGGCGCACTCTACGGCGTGCTGAAGGGCGCGGGCCTTGTTGTGGCCGTTGCAGACGATGAGCACTTCCTTGGCATCCATCACAGTACCAACGCCGACCGTCAGAGCTGTCTTGGGCACCTTGTTCACATCACCCTCGAAGAAGCGGCTGTTGGCGATGATGGTGTCGGTGGTAAGGCTCTTCACGCGGGTGCGGCTCTGCAAGGAGCTGAAAGGCTCGTTGAAGGCGATGTGTCCGTCGGGACCAATGCCACCCATGAAAAGATCGATGCCGCCAGCGGCCTTGATAGCAGCCTCATACTGGGCACACTCTGCAGCAAGGTCCTTGGCATTACCGTTCAGAATGTGCACATTCTCCTTCTTGATGTCGATATGCGAGAAGAAGTTGGTCCACATGAAACTGTGGTAGCTCTCGGGATGCTCCTCGGGCAGGCCGACGTACTCGTCCATATTGAAGGTGATGACATTCTGGAAGGAAACCTTACCAGCCTTGTACAACCCGATCAGGTTCTTGTAGAGGCCCAGGGGAGAAGAACCCGTGGGGCAGCCAAGCTTGAAGGGTTTCTCAGGAGTGGGTTGTGCGGCGTTAATTTTTGCAGCAACATACTCTGCAGCCCAGCGGCTCAGGTTTTCATAATCAGGTTCGATGATGACTCTCATAGCTATAAAATGTGTTAGTTAATATATATAAGTTGTTATCGTTTCGTTTACTCTGTTTTGCAAAAATACATCTTTTTATCCTTATAAAGAAGAAAACACCTAAGTTATTTATCACATAACCTGCTTTTTCCATAAAAAAAGGCTAAGATATAAGTTATTGTGGCGAATAAACAAAGCTGTTTCCTATGGTTTGATTTTACTTTTCTCCACCAAGAGAATGTTTACACGGCTGTCTGAGTTTTATATTTTACGACGTAATTTCTTCATTTTACGACGTAACTTGTACATTTTACGTCGTAAATTATACAATTCACGACGCAAAACAAAGAATGTGTCTGCCTGCGTTATATTTCTCCTACTGCAGATGACAAATTTTCCTGCAGCGGCAGGCAAAATCTCCCTATGGATGGATACAAAAAGACCGCAAGGCGGGTGTGCCTTGCGGTCTTTATCTACATGCTCTTTACAGAGATGATTTAGAAGATACTGTCGGAGTAATCGAGCAGCGTCTTGCGGCTGGCAAGGGTGCGGTCGTAGTCCTCACGGCTTGTGACCACAATCTTGTCAAACTCGCGAAGGCCTGTACCTGCAGGAATAAGGTGTCCGCAGATGACGTTCTCCTTCATGCCCTCCAGATAGTCGCTCTTGCCGTTGATGGCAGCTTCGTTGAGCACCTTGGTGGTCTCCTGGAAGGAGGCTGC
>CAMZAE010000018.1 GCA_947304115.1 uncultured Prevotellaceae bacterium
AGCAGAGCTACGACGATCCGGGCTTCTTCCGTGCCCCGATGCTTTGGATGGGCGGGGCCATACGCGAACCTCGCAGGATGGACATCCTGATGAACCAGAGCGACATAGCTGCCACGTTGCTCTCACAAATGGGCATCCGGCATGACGAATACCCCTGGAGCCGCAACGTCTTGAGCCGGACCTATACATATCCCTTCGTCTATTGTAACTGGCCTACCGGTTTGCTCTTTGCTGACAACACAGGTACCAGCATCTATGATCTCGATGGCGATATGACGATAGTGGAGCAACCCGCAGACAACGGACAGCGTATCCTCCGTGCGAAATCCATACTTCAAACCAGCTACGACCAACTGGATGAAATTAAGAAATAAGAGTTAAGAAATAAGAAACAAGAAATGGAATGGTAAAGCAATTCCTCGACATAGTTAAGCGATACTTCCGACCCTACAAGATGTATATCGTCTGGTCTATCGTGCTGAATTTCGTGGCGCAATGGCTCAACGTCTTCTCCTTCGTGGTGCTCATCCCCATCCTGAACATCCTCTTCAAGATAGACCAGAACGTCTATACCTACAGGGAATGGACCTGGAGCAGCCTGAACAAGGACCTCATCGTCAACAACGCGTACGCCTGGGTGCAAGAGCTAATTGCCAATCACGGCGCGTTCCTGACGCTCTGTATGATGGGCGGGATTCTCGTCTTCATGACCTGCCTGAAGTGTATCGGCTACTGGGGAGCGTCCAACATCATGATGCCTCTGAGCACAGGCGTAGTGCGCGACATCCGAATGGATATGTATAACAAGATTATGCGGCTGCCCCTGAGCTTCTTCTCGGCTGAGCGTAAGGGCGACATCATCGTGCGCATGAGCACAGACATACAAATCGTGGAGAACTCCGTCACCTCAGCCATCTCAACCCTTATCCAGCAGCCCATAGCCATCATCATCTGTTTTGTAACGCTCTTTACCGTCAGTTGGCAGTTGACAGTCTTTGTACTCATTGTAACGCCGCCGGCAGCATGGCTGATGGGGACAGTAACAAAGCGGCTCAAGAACCAGTCGGCAAGCGTCCAGGCAGGACTATCGGAGATAATGGCACAAATAGAGGAGACACTTAGCGGACTGCGTATCGTCAAGGCATTCATTGCCGAAGAGAAAATGGCAAAGCGCTTCAACTACATCAACAACGAGTTCCGCCGTGGCATGATAAGCATGATGATGAGAATAAACGCTGCCCACCCCGTATCAGAGACGATGGGCACACTCATCATCGTCATAGTGCTGCTCTTCGGCGGCTGGCTGATCCTGGAGGGCGAAGGCTTCATCGATGCCTCCACATTCATATTCTACATGGTCATCCTCTACAGCGTCATAAACCCCATCAAGGACCTCACACGTCAGTCCTACATGATACCGATGGGCTTAGCCTCGATGGACCGCATAGACTACATCCTCAAGGCCGAGAACCCCATCAAGGAGAAGGACGAGCCGAAGCCCCTGGAGAGCTTCGACGAACAGGTGGAGCTTCGTGATGTTTCCTTCTACTACAACGAAGGTCGCGACGTCCTGAAGCACATCAACCTCCAAGTTCCGAAGGGCAAGACGATAGCCCTCGTTGGTCAGTCAGGCTCGGGAAAATCAACATTGGTTGACCTCATTCCCCGCTACCACGACGTGCGCGGCGGACAGATACTCATTGACGGCAAGGACATCCGCGATGTCAGGATACACGACCTGCGCGCCCTCATCGGCAACGTCAACCAGGAAGCCATCCTTTTCAACGACACCTTCTTCAACAACATCACCTTCGGCGTCGAGAACGCCACCATGGAGCAAGTCATCGAGGCCGCAAAGATAGCCAACGCCCACGACTTCATCATGGAGACCGAAAACGGGTACAACACCCTCATAGGCGACAGGGGAGGACGGCTTTCAGGCGGTCAGAGGCAGCGTGTCAGCATCGCCCGCGCCATCCTCAAGAACCCACCCATCCTCATCCTCGACGAAGCCACCTCCGCCCTTGACACTGAGAGCGAGCACCTCGTGCAGGAGGCTCTCGACCGCCTGATGAAGTCGCGCACCACCATCGCCATCGCCCACCGCCTCTCCACTATCAAGCATGCCGACATCATCCACGTCCTCTACGAAGGTGAAATCGTGGAAAGCGGCCAGCACGACGAGCTCATCGCCCTGGGCGGCTACTACAAACGCCTCTACGACATGCAGCAGCTGTAAGAAGTTTCCCGCAGAGAAGTCAAAAAGAAATAAGCCCGTCATGGAAAAGCAACAACAGGACAATACTGCATCCATCCCTCAAGCAAAAGGAAATGGATGCAAAAGGATGAGAGGATTTTTCGTTGTTTCGTTAATAGCCAATCTCGTTCTTTGCGTTCTGCTCCTACTATTTCTTCTTTCGCCTTCCACATGTCATTTCTCTGAGAAGAGAGAAGGAAATGTAGAAGAAAGACCCGATTATTGGGCTTTGCGAGGATGGAATAGTATGATAGCGAAGATGGATTTTCACCCCGATGCCATGTTTTTTGGGCATTCACAGATTGAGATGTGTGACTTTCGCCACTACTTCCCTAACCTCCAGATTGCGGCATCCGGGTATCCAGGAGACAACGTCGAAGGAATGCGTTTACGTGTTGAACAAATAGCATCGTTAAAGCCCTCAAAGGTATTTCTTTTATGCGGAGCCAATTCATTAGGAATGTCAGATCAAGACTTTGAGGCCCAATATGACCTGCTTGTAAATGAAATAAAAGCAGCTTCGACTAATTCCGAGCTTTATATCTTCAATATCCTGCCACAACGTGATGGTACATCAGGTAAAGCGTCCAGAAACAGTAAGATTGTTGAAAGGAATCGTTTCATCAAGGAATACACACAGCAGAACGATATACCCTTGATTGACCTGTATAGCCTTTACGCTGATGCGGACGGCACATTGTTCTCGGACATAACACTCGACGGCATACATTTGACCCCTCAAGGCTACGACCGATGGGCTGAAGCATTAAGGCCATATTTGCAGAAAGGAATCAATTGATTTAAAGAAAAAGAATCATTAAAAGATAAAAAGTTTACGATTTCAGATTATTAAATAAGACTGTAAACATATCCCACGAAGGCGAAATCGTCGAAAGCGGCCTCCACGATGACCTTATCACCAAAGACGGCTACCACAAACGCCTCTACGACATGCTGCAACTGGAGGAAAATATAAAAAGAACAGTACAGTGCCAAAATAATAAAGTACCCCATGTATAATTATCGCTCCTATCATGATCTTAGTTTGTCTGTGTGGAATGCAATTCCCCGTTTAGCAGAAGACGTTGACCTTATAGTTGGCGTTCCCCGGTCTGGAATGATTCCTGCTATGATGCTTGCCTTATATATGAATTTGCGGGCAACTTCTTTAGACATGCTATTGTTGGGAAAGGTTTTTTCAAGCGGCATGTACAGGATGAATGAAAATGAGGATAATAGCATAAGTCAGTTTAAACATATTCTTATTCTCGACGATACCTATTGCTCCGGACGCGCAATGGAGAAAGTGCATAAGCAGGTGCAAGAGTCGCAAGTTATGCAAGCCTATAAAGGAAAAGTGTCGTATGCAGCAGTATATGTTACACCAGGAAATGAAGATAAGCTTGACTATGCTTTCGAAGTCTGCCCGCTTCCCCGAGTCTTCCAATGGAACATTTTTAATCATTCAGTGAATTCGCAGGCTTGTTTCGATATAGACGGCGTTGTTTGTAGAGACCCGTCTTCAGAAGAAAACGACGACGGGGAGAAGTACAAAGTATTCATACGCACAGTCCGCCACAGAATAGAGACAATCCATCATATATCTCAGTTCGTGTCATCCCGACTAGAAAAATATCGCAAGGAAACAGAGGAATGGCTGCATCGTTCTGGTTATGAATACGGCAAACTAACCTTGCTGGATTTGCCGAATAAGGAGGAAAGAGTACGTTTAGGCTGTCATGGATCCTTTAAAGCCAAAGTCTATGAAAAGAGTTCCGAAACCCTTTTTTACGAAAGTGATAAGAGGCAGGCTCTCGAAATAGCACAGCAAACAGGGAAGGATGTGTTTTGTACAGAGAACATGACCCTCTATTCGATACCCAAACAAGTTGAAAAAGCGCAGAAAAAATCCTTTTTCAAAAGGACTTTTCTAAAACTAATAAAGAAGGCTAGCAACTAATGGAGAAGAAACTACCAGACATCACGATATTGATGTCAACATATAACAGGCGAAAATATCTGCCCATTGTGCTTAAAGACTTGCAGGAGCAAACTCTGTCCAATTGGAAACTCATTGTCGTAAACGATGGGGGAGACGATGTACAAGACATAGTGGCAGGCTTTTCGGACTCACGGATGGAATACCATAACCGACAGCATGCAGGGAAGGCAGCACAGTTGAATTACGCTTTGAATCTGGTTGAAAGTAAATATATAGGATATTTGGATGACGATGATAGAGTAATGCCTAATCATTACGAACTGCTTTATAATGCAGCAGAAAAAAACGGAGCAGAATTTGTCTATTCCAATGTACAACCAGTTGTGCGTAATTATAAAGATGATTCTATTATAGAAGAATGGCCTGTAAACGACGAGGATATAGAATGGAGTGATATTCGGTTGCACAACAAAATAAACCACTCTACAATACTTCACACGAAGTCATTGGCTGAAAAAGTCGGAAGATACGATGAACGAATGCAAGTGTTGATAGACTTTGACTATATAAAACGCCTTGCTTTCTTGGAAAAGCCATTGCATGTCCATGCCACGACATACCAGTGGATCTTAAGGCAGAACGATAAAGGCATGGTACAATCAATTTCAGGCTTATGGGATAGAGAACCTATTGAGGCAGGGCGTTCGCTTTTAGCTTTCTTTGAGAAAGACCCAGCATCATTGGCAAAATGTTATCAAGAACATTGGGAAATACCAGGAATAAAACAGCAGTTTAAGAGCTTGGAAGCTGAGAAAAACAGGCAGTTTGAGAATCAACAAAAACAGAAACAGCAACAATTGTTGGAGTTACAGAATCAACTAACAGCAGAGAGGGCAGCATATTCTGCAAAAGGGAAAAAACATCTTCGCGCCATTCGTTTGCTCATGTGGCTCAGTATTGTTTTGGCATTCTTGTTGATATTAAGTATGTGCTTTTAATATACCAGGATAAAGGTAATAGAATTGTAACTAAAAGACTTTAAAGATAATGAGGAGAATTGCCGTTTTTGCATCATACAACAAGAATGGAATAATAGCCACGTATGTTGTTCATTTCCTAAAAGAGTTGAAGAAGGAAGTGAATGAAATCATTTTCGTTGCGGACAACGAAGTGAGACCGGATGAAGAAGATAAGATAAAAGACATAGTGACATACAGTCGGTGCGAAAAGCATTCCTGCTACGACTTCGGTTCTTATCGCCGAGGTTACGAATGGGCGGAAGAGAACGGATTTCTGAAGGATGCAGATGAACTCATCTTCTGTAACGATTCCTGCTACGGGCCGATATATCCGTTCCAAGAAGTTTTTCTCAAGATGGAGAAGATGGATTGCGACTTTTGGGGAATGACAGAATCCTATCAGATAAAGTATCATCTGCAATCTTATTTCTTGGTCTTCAAGCGGAATGTCTTTTCGTCTGATTCGTTCCGGTCTTTTGTCTCGTCATTCGAGAAGCAGAAAGATTTCTTGGGATATGAAGAGAAGTGCGAGACGATGTTTACTGAGCATCTTTTGTTATCGGGTTTTAAATGTGCTTCATTCTGTTCATACGAATCGGTTGTTGGTTCCAAACAGAAGGAATCAGACAATCCCTGTATGTATCCAGTCACATTGCTCTCCCTTGGTATGCCTTTGGTTAAGCGGAAAGTGTTTATCAACAAACACGGAGGCATCCTGAGAGAGTCGCAAAAAGTGCTGATGAATGAAATCAGGAAACATAATCCTGCTCTGTATGATATAATCAGGGACGATTCGTACGAGCTGTTGTTAGACACAGATGATGAAAAGGTTAATTGTTCACGAATTAGTGAACTGAAGCGAAAAGCAGAGTCTTTAAATAATCAAATTGACAATTTGAATAATCAGAACCAAGAACTAAACACTTTGATTGCAGATTTACAGACCCAAAACGCATATTATCAGAATCAAATTGCTTCGTTTTCGCAAAAAATAAATCATCGCAGTGTGCGTTTAGCCTTAAAAGTTGAAAAACGGATAGATAGAATCAACAGAATATTTTCTTTAGGAAAATATAGAAAGGATAAAGGCCAAATAAAAGCAGTTGAGTCAGAAAAAAAATTACAGGAGGAGCCAATGGCTTTTATTTCATACGATGCTTGGTATGAAAATAATCAAGATTATTCGCGCCTTAGTACAGATGTGAAACCCATAGCATTTTATCTACCACAGTTCCATTCATTCAAGGAAAACGATGAATGGTGGGGGAAGGGCTTTACCGAATGGACAAATACAAAAAAATCATATCCGCGTTTCTTGTCACACTATCAACCGCGTGAGCCGCATCCGGATTTTGGTTACTACAATCTTCTTGATTGGAAAGTTCTACAGAAACAAGCTCAATTGGCAAAACAGCATGGCATATATGGTTTCTGCTTTTACCGATATTGGTTTGCCGGTAAGGTTCTAATGGAAAGGCCTATAGAATTGTTATTAAATCATCCGGAAATTGATATAAATTATTGTTTGTGTTGGGCTAATGAAAATTGGACTCGAAAATGGGATGGACAAGAAAGCGATATTTTAATTGGACAGACTTATGAAAATGACTCTGTTGAATACATTGCAGACATAAAGAAATTTCTGGATGACCCCCGATATATTAGAGTTGACAATAAGCCGGTAATTATAATATACCGTCCCAGTCTTCTACCTAATCCCTCTGTAACTTTTCGCAGATGGAGAGAGTGGGCACGCGAAGAAGGTATCGGTGAAATTCTTATTTGGATTCAACGTGGCGTAGCTTCTTTAGATAAGTCAGAAATGGTCGATGGTGCTGACGCAGAGATAGAGTTTCCTCCTTCTGGTTGTGCTGAATTCGACCACTACGATATCACTCGGGTTGGTGGAGAAAAGGGAAGTGGTAATTTGATTGGATATCGTAAAATGGTAAATAATGTTTTGCGTAAACATGCTGCTGTTGATCAATTTAAGCACACTATTTATCGCGGTGTTACTTTAGGATGGGATAATTCACCTCGAAGAGAAACGGGCTTTTGGGCAACATGGGGTTTTTCCTTAGTAGACTATTATCGTTGGCTGCGCTACGTGGTTCAAGACACACGGTGTCGTCATTCAGAAAACCAACGTTTTTTATTCATTAATGCGTGGAATGAATGGGCTGAGGGAACATATTTAGAGCCAGATAAACGTTATGGATATAGTAGCATTAACGTGACATCGAGAGCCATATTTGGTCTTCCAATTTGTCCTCATATTGAAGGATTTGAAGTTGAGAAGAATCTTGAGAGTGATAAGAAAAAGGCAGAAATCCTGATTAGTCAGTATAAACCGCTATTCCCATATCCTGTGTTGTCTATGTATCACAATATCCAGGGTGGCTCTCCTGCAGAAATATGGGACGCATTTAATGCTTTAGAAAATCCATTAGAAGAAATAAAAAAAATAAGAAGAAAATTTATTTCAGATAGTCAAAGCGTTGTTCGCCTACTCCGTTTAAAACGTGTTAAATTAGATACCATCTCTCCCTATCCACAATTGTATAAGCAACAGAAAGTAGCTGTTCAGTTGCACTTGTTTTATGAGGATATGCTTCCCTTCATAAGCAAGTATCTTTCTAATATTCCTTGTCAGTTTGATTTATTTGTCTCAGTCCCAGAACACAGAGGAATTGACAATAGTAAGGTTAAGAGTGACCTTTCAAAAATAGACAATGCAGGAAAGGTTGTTGTTCGCGGATGTCCAAATAAAGGAAGGGATATAGCCCCATTCATTTGTACATTCGGCAGAGACCTCTTAGGTTATGACATTATCGGTCATTTCCATTCAAAAAAAAGCTTGCATTCTGCTTCACATAGTCATTGGGCAGAATTTATTTATAATCATCTCCTAGGTACAGAACAAGATATAGAACGCATCTTTAATATGCTTTCCGGTCAAGTTGGCATGGTTTCTCCTCCCGATTATCTAATAATGTTAGAACCCCCTTCAGGTTGGGGGTCTGATCTGGAAATCGCTCAGGATGTTTTGGACCGATGTCATATAGATGTAAACCTTAAAGAGAAATTTCCAATAATAGAATTTCCTCAAGGTAGTATGTTCTGGGCTCGTACAGAGTATCTGAGAAAGTTGTTTGAGTCTCCATTCACATTCGATGATTTCCCTGAAGAACCAATAGGTCAGGACGGTACTATTGCACATGCTCTTGAGCGTTTGTTCTTCGTGTGGGGATTAGGGAAAGATTTGGAAACTAGACAAGTTTTCCTACCTAATGAAGATAATATGATGTGTGTGTACAGATGATGAACAAAGTACGCCCCATAGCATTCTATCTGCCGCAGTTCTACCCGACGCCGGAGAACGACGAATGGTGGGAGCCGGGGTTCACGGAGTGGACCAATGTGGCTCGCGCAGTCCCGCTTTTCCCCGGGCACTACCAGCCGCGCATTCCGCGCGACTTGGGCTTCTACGACTTGCGTGTGCCGGAGACTCGCGAGAAGCAGGCCGGACTGGCACGCGAAGCGGGCATCGAGGGCTTCTGCTACTGGCACTATTGGTTCGGTGGAGGCAAGCGGCTGCTGCATGAAGTGTTCGACGACGTGGTGCGCAGCGGGAAGCCCGACTTCCCGTTCTGTCTTTGCTGGGCCAACCATTCGTGGTACTCCAAGACGTGGGACCCCGACCTTCCCGACAAGCTGCTTGTGGAGCAGACCTATCCCGGCGAGGAGGACATCGTAGCCCACTTCAATGCGATGCTGCCTGCTTTCCGGGACAAACGCTACATGAAGGTGAACGGCAAGCTCATCTTCGGCGTGTTCGACCCCTCGAAGATTGACATCAAGCACATGCACGAGGTGTGGGACGCTCTGGCCCGCGAGCATGGCCTCGACGGTTTCCACTTCTTTGCGCTCTGCATCGGTTCCGTCTCCCTCAAATGGTCCGACAAGGGACATCATTATGACTCGCTCGTCCTGGACCCGCTGCTCGACAGCGTGGATGCCTGGCAGTGCAGCAAGAGCGAGCGGCAGTTGCGCGACAGCCTCATTGCCTCCGGCATTCCCTATACGGTGCGCTACGACGACTATGTCAGCAGGACGCGCGACATCTTCTCGCAGCATCCCGAGGTGCTTCCCTGCATCAATCCAGACTTCGACCACTCGCCTCGGAGCGGTGTGGTGGCCCATATGCTGGTCGATTCCACTCCTGCCGGGTGGGCACGCCTTTGCGAAATTGCTTCGGAGCACGTTGCCGACAGGCCGGAGCAGGAGCGTCTGGTCTTCATCAAGGCATGGAACGAATGGGGCGAAGGCAACTATCTGGAGCCAGACAGGCGTTGGGGAAAGCAGTACATCGAGGCTTGCGGCAGCGTCTTCCGTGGTGCTGAAGGCCTGGCCACGACAGCGGGATGCGGCAATCCGCTGCTTTCCATCGTCGTGCCCCTGTATAATAAGGAAGCATACATAAGCAGGACGCTTCGGTCTGTCCTTGCTCAGACGTTCACCGACTACGAGATACTCGTCGTCAACGACGGCTCTACCGATGGCAGCCTTGAACGTGCGAAGGAAGTCCGCTCCGAGCGCATCCGATACTTCACGAAGCCGAATGGCGGTTCTGCCTCTGCACGCAACATGGGGGTACGGAATGCCAGGGGACGCTGGGTGATGATACTCGATGCCGACGACGAGCTGGTGCCCGGCATTCTCGAGCACTTTGCTAAGCTGATTCACGAGCACCCAGACTGCCATTTCTTCTGCGGCACGCATCAGCTGCGACATGGCGAAGAGCTTACGCCGTACTCCAACAAGTACCGAGAGGGAGTGCTCAGGAACAATTTCCGCGCCTGGTGTACGGGCCGCTTCATGCCTGTGGCGGGCTCATGCGTCATGTTGCGCAGCCTGCTCCTCCAGCATCCTTTCCGCGAGGACCTGCGTCGCTACGAGGATGCCGAAAGCCTCTTCGGCATCATGCGTACGGCCCGTATCTGGACGACCACACGCCCTGCCATGATATACAATCAGGAGAGTTGCTGCGCCAGCAATGTCTGTTCCGACGTCGGGCAGGATTTCATCGGCCATCTCTCGCTGGAGGGGAAAAGTCTTTGGGAGCAGTTTGCCCTGTGGCAACTCTACCGGCAGGGACGCAAGCTCTACCCTCGCGACATGAAACGCCTGTACCGCGGCAAAGGCTTCCACAATATAAAGTTCCCTCTGCTCAAGCTTTGGAAGGGGATAAGATACTGATGGGAATTAAGAATTAAGAAAGAAGAATTAAGAAAGGAGAATTATGGTGAGACTCTCCATCATCACCATCAACTACAACAACCGTGAGGGTCTGGCCCGCACGATTGCGTCGGTCAGGGAGCAGACCTTCAGCGACTACGAATGGCTCGTCATCGACGGCGGCAGCACCGACGGCAGCCGCGACCTGATAGAGGCTAACAGGGAACTCTTCTCTTACTGGTGCTCCGAGCCGGACAAAGGCATCTACGATGCCATCAACAAAGGCATCGGCCATGCAGCGGGGCAGTACGTCTCGTGCATGAACTCGGGCGACACGTACCTCTCTGCCGACACGCTCAGCCAAGTCTTTGCCCGTCCGCTCACGGCCGACATTGTCTATGGCGACTGGTACAAAGTCTATCCCGACAGAAGGGTGCATTGCCGCATGCCCTTCCCCTTGGACTTCTCCATCTTCTACTACCACAACATCTGCCACCAGGCCATGTTCGTGCGCACCTCCGCCCTACAGGCGAAAGGCTTCGACCCAAGCTTCGGCGTCTGTGCCGATTATGCTCGCTGGATGGAGATGCTGTTTGCCGGAGCTTCGTTCCAGCGGGTGGATGCCATCGTCTGCTGCTACGACATGAGCGGAGCCAGCAGTCGGCATAGGTCGGGCTGGGAAGAAAGCCAGCGCATCCGTCGCGAAATCATCCCCGACTGGCTGAGACCCGCCATGCAGCGGCTCGACCAGTACGAGACATCGCGCGACCACCTCTGCCTGCTCCGCATTCAGGAACGGGGAGGGGTGCTACGTTTTGTCACACACAATCTGTTGAAACTGATAGGTTTCCTCCTTTTCCGAATAGACAGGGAGACGGTTAATTCCCACCGCCTCCCAGGCCGTTGTCCCGAGCTTCCGCAGTAGGCCCCTTTCACGCTCCACGGAGCATTGGCTTACACTCCACAGAGCATCGGCTTACGCTCCACTGTGCATCGTGCGATGCTCCACGCGGCATGTCAGCCCATACCCTGTGCGGCCTTCAGAAACTCTGCCGGATTGAAGAAATGTTTCTCAACAAGGTGGAGGCAATCATCGCCCTTGTCCCACCATTTCACGTCGAGGAATTGCCGGATGGTCTCTTCGTCGAAGCGGTATCGGACCACGCGGATGGGGCAGCCCACGGCGATGGCGTAGGGCGGAATGTCCTTCGACACCACGGCTCCAGCCCCTATGATGGCTCCGTCGCCTATCGTCACTCCGTCCAGCACCGTCACGCCCATGCCGATGAACACATCGTTGCCGATGCGGATGCGCTCGCGCTCCGTCACCTTGTCCTTACGGGAGAGTGTCGTCCCGTTCTGCTTCATGGTGGAGTAGAACATCGGCGAAGTGCTCACTCCGTCGGTGGGATGCATACCATGTCCGCATACGAAATTGGGGCCGATGGAGCAGAACTTGCCAATCTCCGCCATCGAAATCCTCGCATTCATCGAGATGTATGTGTAGTCGCCCACCTCGCAGTCGTACAGATGGTACGGCGGGTAAATCTTGCACTTCGGCGACAATCGGGTACACTTGGTGTCGTTGAAGTAGTACGCACCCTGCTCAATCAGGCCGCCAAGCTCGGGCAGCATCTTCATCAGCCATTTCCTTCTCTTCTGTCTGAAATAGGTTCTCAGTCCCATAATGCCATAGAATGGTTTCAGACTGCAAAGATACGACGTTTAATCCATAATTCATAATGCATAATGCATAATTATAGGACAATTCGGTCTAAAAAGGGAAAAAACTCCAATCTCTAATCTTTAATCTCTAATCTTTTTTGTATCTTTGCGCATCGAACATAGAATAATGAAACGCATAGCAGCACTTACGATGGTTCGCAACGACGACTTCTTCCTGCGCAAGTGGGTGGAGTACTACGGACGCGAACTGGGCAAGGAGAACCTATATATATACTACGACGGGGAGGACCAGGCTGTAGCGGATATCTGCCAAGGCACCAACGTCTCGTTGCACCCTAAGATAGGGAACCACGTGACAGCTGCGGAGAAGGGAAGGCTCAGGTTCCTCTCGGAGCGGGCTGCAGAGCTTTTCGCCCGTGGCTACGAGGTGGTCATCGGAGTCGATGCCGATGAGTACATCGTCGTTGACCCGAAGCTGGGCATCGGACTGAGGGAATACCTCTCGCGCCAAAAGATAGACGTCTGCCTTTCCCCTTTGGGACTCGACTTCGGGCAGAAGCTGGGCGAGGAAGACGACCTTTCCTTCGGGCAGACTTTCCTCAGCCAGCGGCACTACGCACAGATAGGCACACGCTACACCAAGGCGTCCATCATCGCACAGCCTTGCCGATGGGGGAGCGGATTCCACCGTGTCAAGGGGAGCAACTACCACATCGCTTCCGACCTCTACCTCATGCACTTCGGCTATGCTGACAGCAAGATACTGGAAGAGCGGCTGGGCGATGCAGACCGAGTGGCGCAGGGATGGAAGAAGCATATCTATAAGCGCAGTCGCACCATCAGGTACGCTACGGAAAAGAAAGCGCGCGACTTTGACCGCTGGACTCGCCTTGCACGCATTTGTCAGACGTGGTGTCGTCCGCTTTATGCTCTCAACAAGCCAGCGATGTTTGAGTTGAAGATAGTTGTCAAGCTGCCAGAGAGGTTCAGCAAAGTCTTATAAGCTAAAAACAAAGAAGCACAAGGATGGCAATGAGTAGGACGGACGCGAGCCATATCAGCCGACGGATAACTTTGAGCCTCATGTCAATCTTCTCCAGTAGTGAGAGGATGACTTCTGCCTCTTCCTTTTCATAAAACTCAGAGAGAAGACGTTTGTGTTCCTCTTGCAATTGCGCTTTTGCATGATAACTGATGCCGTTGCGATGGTAGTTGCAAACGGTTATGGGAACATAGAGAAAAGAGTATCCGTTACGACTCAATTCAACCCATTTTGCCCAATCTGCACAGATACGATACGTTTCATCGTAGGGACTTTGCTTCAGCAGGGAAGTTCGGATGAAGGCTGTCTGATGGCAGAGCGGACGGGTGGCGAAATAATAGTAGCTTACCTTCTGTGGCGAGCGGCAGATTTTTTTGAGTCTCCACGGCTGTATCTCCCTCCTGTCGCCATAAAGTACGTCGGCATCACGTGTCTCTTTTCCAAACACCTTTTCCAGAGTTGTCGGTTCGAACAACGTGTCGCCCGAATTGAGAAACAGCAAGTATTCCCCGCTGGCGTGCAAGATGCCTTTGTTCATGGCATTGTATATGCCGCCGTCTTGTTCCGAGCACCACCACGCAACGTCCGCTTCGTGCTCCACGACAAACTCCTTGCTGCCATCTTTGCTACCTCCGTCCACGACAAACCACTCGTAGTCGCGAAACGTCTGCTTCGCAATGCTCCAGTATGTATCACGCAAGCCTTTGGCATTGTTGTAGTTTATGGTGATGATGCTGAGTTTCTTCATAATGTTATTCCTTAGTTATTCCTCTTTCCTCGCTTCTTGTCCAGATAATGCTGGAAGGGAGCGAGGAATCTTTTTTCCCAGAGAGCCTTCTTATCGGGCTGTGCATTCTCGTAGATTTTCTTGGATGCGACGATGCTTTGCTCTAAATGGTCTGCCTGTTGGTGTGCGTCGGAGGATAGCAGGAAGCTCTTCGGGTTGGGGTAGTAATAGTAGAGCGGCAGGTTCAGAATTACGCATTGCCCGACGCGGAGCAACACTTCGCTCCACCACGGGAAGTCCTCGAAGCGTATGCCCTCAATGAAAGGTATGTCCTTGACGATGTCCGTTCGGTACATCCTAAAGCACGGCTGGCAATGCTTCACTGCCCAGCACCTGTTGGGAATGTCCTTCGGATGGGAGTATTCGGTGGCGTAATCGAAGATGTTGTCTGTCGTGACGTATCTGATGTCACGATATTGCTTAAATGACGGCTTTCTGTCGGGTAGATGCAGGAAGTGGCAAATTTTGTTTATCGTCCGATAGCAGTGGTGATAGGTGAATGTTACCATGTCGGCATCTTCCGTTTCGGCGGCCTTGAGGCACAGTTCCATGAGTTGCGGATGGAAGAAGTCGTCGGGATCGAGATACAACAGATACTTCCCGCTGGCCTGCTGCGTGCCGATGTTTCTTGCCACCGATACGCCCCCATTCTCTTTGTGAATCACCTTGAACCGCTTGTCTTTCCGCGCATACTCGTCTGCTATGATGCCGCAGTCGTCAGGGCTGCCGTCATCCACAAGAACGGCTTCCCATTGATCGTGTGTCTGGGCAATGAGGCTGTTGAGTGCCCTCCTTAGGTATCGCTCCACGTTGTAGATGGGGATTATTACCGATACTAATATGTCATCCATTTGCCTTCGATTTCTTTTTAAGCTTTTCTTCGAATGGTGTGAGGAAGTTTCGTTCCCAAGCCTGCCGTTTGTTTTCGGGTGCGGTGTCATAGATGCGTTTGGCTGCCTCGATGCCTTTCCTCAAGCTCTCTATCTTGTGTGTTTGATTGGAGGACAGGATGTCGCTTTTCGGATTAGGGTAGTAGAAGTATAGTGGCAGGTTGAGAATCGTGCAGCGATGAATGTGGAGCATCACTTCGCTCCACCAGGGGAAATCTTCGTAGATGATGCCTGTGATGAACTTGATGTCTTGCACGGCATACGTCTTGTACATACAGCGCCATGCTTGGCAGTGCTTGATGGCCCACCGTTTGTTGATGTCTTTGGGATGGGAGTATTCGGTGGCGTAGTCGAAGATGTTATCCGTTAAAACGTGAGACGGCTGCTTGTAATACTTAAAGTGTGGCGTAGCGTCACCAAGATGAAGAAAGTGCCTGACGAGTCCAAGTGTGCGATAACGACGGTCGTAGGTAAAGGCAACAAGGTCGGAATTGTCCCTTTGCGTTGCTTCCAAGCATAATGCCATTAGTTGTGGATGCAGGAAGTCGTCGGAATCGAGGAAAAGAAGGTATTCTCCTGAGGTGTGTTGCAAGGCGACGTTGCGAGCGTCTGATTGTCCGCCGTTGGGCTTGTGTATGACTTTGAATCTTTTGTCGTTCTGTGCGTACTCGTCCGCGATGTTGCCGCTGCTGTCTGTGCTGCCGTCATCCACAAGGATAGCTTCCCAGTCCTTGTGCGTCTGGCTGAGTATGCTGTCTAATGCTCGACGCAGGTACGGCTCTGCGTTGTATATGGGAACGATGACGGATACCATAACTTTTTCACTTTTCCGTCAGTTCCCATTTGTACCATCTGTTGTGCGACCATAGCCAGAGTTCGGGCTGTCGTTGTATGGTCTGTTCGAGCAGGCGCCAAAAACATCTTGAGAGGGGGAAGGGGGTGGCTTTTTCCGCTTCTGTGGGCTGCATTTCCTTGAATGTCAGTCTGTAGTGTCCGCGCGATGTGCGTTCCACATCCAGATAGACCGGAACAGCTTCTATCTTATGGGCAATCTCTTCTGCGCCAGGGGCATACCAGGTGTATTGGCTGAGAAATGTCACGCCGTCCTTCCCTTTCGTGTCCGGCCTTTGGTCCTGGATGAAGCCGCAGAGGAAGGGTTCGCCTTCGGCATTCCATTTGAGCAGGGTGCGGACGGTCTGCTTCATCTCTATCTGCTCTGTGTTCCAACGGCTGCGTATCTCATGCATGAGAGAGGAAAAATAGGAGTTCTCGATGTGCTTGTAGATTTCTGCACCTTTCTTGGGATTCTTGTAGCGGACGCTGACTTCTTGATACCATTCCCAGCAACCACAATGCCCCAGAAGCATGAAGACATTCTTGCCCTCAGAGGCTATTCGCTCTGGCAGTTCGCAATTCAAGACTTCCACGCGGCGAAGCATCTCTTCATCGGAGATGTTCAGGCACTTGAAAGCTTCGACGAAGACGTCGCAGAGGTTGTGGTAGAACTTTTTCTCTATGCTGATGATTTCCTTTTCGCTTTTTTCGGGGAAGGAGCAGCGGAGGTTCTCGCGGACGACCCTGCGCCTATACCTTATTATATAATATACGATAGGGAAGGCTATGTCGCTCAGCAGATACAGAATACCAAGAGGCAACCCTGCCACGAGCCGCATCAGGTGGTGTCGTTTCTTCGTCCCGTTCTTGTTCATTGTCGCGACAGATAGGAATGATGGGACAAAGGTACAAAAAAAAATGAAGAATGAAGAATGTAGGATGAAGAATTTATTGGTTATTTGTCGTCGTAGTGTCCGTAGGCGGTGAGGACGAGCACAACGACTTCTGTATCAGTCATTGCCAATTCTTCTTAAGAATGTTGTCAAATTCTCATTAGGTTGCATTCTGTAGGTTGCCCCCTTCTTCGCCTCATCTACTCGGGCGAAGAACTCCTCTTTAGTCATCAGTGTGGGGTCGCTATTTTTCTTAGAGACAAGGCGTTTCACATACTTCAGTACCTGTGCCATCAAGGTCTCGTCGTCTGCGATTTCTCCCATAGCACGATAGAGTTCGGCATTCAGTTGTAGTGCTGTCATAACCTCTATATTGTATTGTTTCGCTTGCAAAGATATAAAAAGATCAGGGATTAAAGAATTGGGATTAGTTTTTTTTGTGCAGTTGTGGCAAAAAAAACGGTCAATGCGTCCACAAAACCAAACGCTGTTCTCCTTCCGGCCCTGTGGCGGCCCCCCCGCTCCCGGCTCATTCGAGCCAAGGAGTGAGGTAATCGACCAATGGGCGTTCCATGAGTGCAGTTTCCAGTTTCTTGAGTGCACGGGTGTGGAGGTTTGAGGCTCTGGCTTTGCTGATGCCGAGAGACGCTGCAATCTCTGTGAGGCTGAAGCGTTTGGCATCGAGTCCGTAGAATTGTCTGACGATTTGCTGCTCTTTGGGAGTGAGACACCTGAGGGCATCGTCGATGCGATGTTGTTGTCCGATGCGAAGCAAATCCTCGTCGTCTTTTTCCTCTGGATGTAGAGATTCCGGCTCTCTGTCGGTCGTCCTGTGGCGGTGGATGGCCATGAGTATCATCTTTCGACACCAATGGCTGGCATACGCGGCGAAGCTGCAATCGGCGGTTTCATCGTAGCGCAAAGCGGCTTCGCACAGGCCGAGGCAACCTTCTTGCCGCAGGTCTTCCAAGCTGATGCCGCAGTCTTTCATTCGCCATGCCATTGCGTATGCCAGCGGCAGGTGGCTGATGACGAGCAGTCGGCAGTCGTCCGTGAGAGCTGCCAATGTGGTTTTCTTAATGTCTTGTCTCATTTTCTTTTGTGTTTTTGATAGTGTTAGGAAATGAGACAGCCGGCTGTCCTTTGTCTTTGAATTCGCAGGCAAAGGTACGGCGGAAAGTAAAAAGGCAGAAGGGAAAACAAGTTGTGCAAGTGCTTGTACAATTCGTACAAACACCCTACAAGGAGAGTGCAAGTGCCATGTGCGGAAACAAATGGTGTTTTGCGGCGGCTTTTCGAATGCTGTGGAGGGGGTGTTCAAACGCCGCGTGTGGCGTTGGCCAACGCCACACGGAGAGATTGCAAACGCCCTACAGGGAGATTGCCAACGCCCTACAGGGCGTTTTCAGGCCTGTTCTTTTTTGATGATAAAGAGCTTGTCGCCTCGGCGCACTTTGGTCTGGATTGGAATGCTGATGTGCCAGCCCTGCTGAGCCGTCTGGACGGGGATTAGCTCGTAGCGTATCTCGCTGACGGTGGCACGCAGGGCACCTGTGGTGGGGCCTGTGACAAGAATCTCGTCGCCCACGTTCAGTTCGCAGGCTTCTATCTTGAACTCAGCCACCTGCAACTTAGAGTAGTAACGCACCGTCCGACCGCAATAGACCTTGCGCTCGGTTGCTTTCGAGCCGTGGCAGTCGTTCCATTCCGCAATGGTCTTGCCCAGGTAGTAGCCGTCCCAGAAGCCTCGGTTGAAGACCTTTGACAATCGCTCGTCCCATTCGTCGAGTCTGGTGAGAAAAACCTCTTTGCCTTGTTCCGGATTGGTGAGGGTGTCAATGGCTTCCCGATAACAACGCACGACAGTATCGACATACTCTGGCCCGCGCGCACGACCTTCTATCTTGAACACGCGCACGCCTGAATCAATCATTTTGTCGATGAAACGGATGGTTTTAAGGTCCTTCGGCGACATGATGTACTTGTTCTCGATGTCAAGCTCCGTGCCGGTCTCTACGTCTTGAACCGTATAGCGCCGTCGGCAAAGCTGCATGCACTCGCCTCGGTTGGCCGAGCGTCCCCAATTGCTTTGGCTCAAGTAGCATTTGCCGCTAATTGCCATGCAGAGTGCACCATGGCAGAACATCTCTATGCGTATAGGCTTGCCGCTTGGACCGCAGATGCCTTCTTTCTCGATGGAATGGTATATTTCCTTCACCTGTTCCATGTTCAGTTCGCGAGCCAGCACCACTACGTCGGCGAACTGTGCGTAGAAACGCAGCGCCTCTATGTTGCTGATGTTGAGTTGCGTGCTCAGGTGTACTTCCTGTCCAATCTGTCGGCAATAGAGCATGACAGCCACATCGCTTGCGATGACGGCCGTGATGCCAGCGGCTTTGGCAGCGTCGAGGATGGTGCGCATCAGCTCCAGGTCTTCGCCGTAGATGATGGTGTTGACAGTCAGGTAGCTCTTGATGCCGAAGCGTCGTGTCTCCTCGGCAATGCGCTGGAGGTCATCGATGGAGAACGTGCTGGCAGAATGTGCCCTCATGTTCAGGTTCTCAATGCCAAAGTAAACACTGTTCGCACCGGCGCGTATGGCAGCCGCCAGACATTCGTGCGAACCCACGGGCGCCATTATCTCTAATTCACAGTTCATCATTTCGGTTGCAAAGTTACGACTTTTCCCGTTTTATGCAAAAACTTTCAACTTTCAACTTTCAACTTTCAACTAATTTTCTTACCTTTGCAGCCGCAAACAAGAAATGTGGACAGATTTGGGCTGCTTGCAACCACAGTAAAAAATGCTAAAACGAGGAGAGCCTCATGTTTCCTCACGCATTTGTACCCAACTCTTTCCCATACATTGTATTAATTAATAATTAAGAATGAGAAATTAAGAAAGAAGAATGAACATCAATAGCAGCTTCCAAAGCATTCAATTCTTAATTCCTAACTCTTAATTCTTCATTAAAACAAAAAGACTATGGGTTATTTATTTACATCGGAGTCTGTCTCCGAAGGCCATCCCGACAAGGTGGCCGATCAAATCAGCGATGCTGTCCTTGACAAACTGCTTGCCTTCGATCCCGATTCGAAGGTGGCTTGCGAAACACTCGTGACAACAGGACAGGTTGTCCTGGCTGGCGAAATCAAGACAAAAGCTTACGTTGACCTGCAGCGCATCGCCCGCGAAGTCATCAACCGCATCGGCTACACCAAGAGTGAATACATGTTCGAGGGCAACAGTTGTGGCGTGCTCTCTGCCATCCACGAGCAAAGTGCCGACATCAACAGAGGCGTTGACCGCACCGACCGCGCGACGCAGGGAGCCGGCGACCAGGGCATGATGTTCGGCTATGCCACCAACGAGACCGACAACTACATGCCGCTGAGTCTCGACCTGGCTCACCGCCTGCTCCAGACACTTGCAGACATCCGTCGCGAAGGCAAGGTGATGACTTACCTTAGACCTGACTCGAAAAGTCAGGTCACAGTCGAGTACAGCGACGAAGGTGTGCCGCAGCGCATCGACACCATCGTGGTAAGCACTCAGCACGACGAGTTCGACACCGACGAAGCCATGCAGCAGCGTATCGCCCGCGATGTCAAGGAAATCCTCGTGCCCCGAATGCTCGAAGGCATCCGCTCGGAGCGCATCCGCAGACTCTTCGATGAACACATTATATATTATGTAAACCCGACAGGCAAGTTCGTCATCGGCGGACCGCACGGCGACACAGGTCTCACCGGGCGCAAGATCATCGTTGACACCTACGGCGGCAAGGGCGCACACGGCGGTGGCGCATTCAGCGGCAAGGACCCTTCGAAGGTTGACCGCTCGGCGGCTTATGCTGCCCGCCACATCGCCAAGAACATGGTGTCGGCAGGCGTGGCAGACGAAATGCTCGTACAGATCAGCTATGCTATCGGTGTGGCAGAACCCGTCAGCATCTTTGTCGATACCTACGGCAAGAGCCATGTCAATATGACCGACGGCGAGATAGCCGAGAAGATAAAGGCAATCTTCCCGCTCACCCCCTATGCCATAGAACAGCGTCTCAAGCTGCGCAACCCCATCTACGAAGAGACGGCAGCCTACGGCCACATGGGGCGTGAACCGCGTATTGTAACAAAGCGTTTCGAGTCGCTCTATCAGGAGACAAAGGAAGTGACCGTCGAACTCTTCACCTGGGAGAAGCTCGACTATGTGGAACAGGTAAAGAAGGCCTTCGGCCTATAGGCAATCAGAACAATTGGAGAACTCAGAGCATTCAGAGTAATCAGGACATGAAGAAGGACACAACGATTGCCGTCTATTGTGCCAGCAGCACACAGATAGACGATTGCTACTTCAAAGACGCACGTCGCCTCGGCCAGTTGATGGCCGGACAGGGGGTGACACTGGTCAACGGAGCCGGCAACATGGGGCTTATGGCAGAGAGTGCCAATGGCTGTATCGAGAAAGGCGGCCGAACCATCGGTGTCATCCCGACTTTTATGATAAAGGAAGGCTGGTGTCACGATGGAATGGCAGAAATTATAGAGACTGCAGATATGCACGAGAGGCAGGCTAAGATGGCTGAGATAAGCGATGCCGGCATTTTCCTTCCTGGCGGCTGCGGCACCTTCGCCGAACTCATGGAACTCATCGTCTGGAAACAGCTCGGACTTTACCTCAAGCCCATCGTCCTGCTCAACACAAACGGCTACTACGATGCCCTGCTTCACACCATGAGCCAAGCCATCTCGCAGAACTTCATGCGACCTGTTCATGCAGACATCTGGTGCGTGGCAGAGACACCCGAAGAGGCCTTGAAGATGGCACTTGAAACACCGCTTTGGGACACGAGCATCCGTCGCTTTGCCAAGATATGACAGCCCCTTACGATACCTGTGGCTTCTTTAGGGACACTGCACTGCTTCACACAGAAGTACCTTATCACCCTTATGGCTTTGCCGCAACAGAAGCTCCTTACCAGTTGCGCCATGACGGGTGGAGCGGCCTGTTGCTGTTCTTGTGCCTGTTGCTTGCCGCAAGCCTTGTGCTGCGACTGCGGAAGAAGTTTCGCGAACTGGTGCGGGGCGTGTTCCTCCCCATACCGGGAAAGATGGACGAGCCTATAGTGGACGATCCTCTACGTTACTCCACGCGCCTCCTTGCCGTTTGCCTCCTTTCGCTCACCGCTGCAATGGTAACTTTTGTTTATACGCAGCACGGTGTCAGTTACTATCCATTTGCCGAGACGCCCTATGTCGTCTTCTTTGCCTTCTTTGTGCTTTGGATTTGCTATTTTCTTGCGAAGAGAATGATGAACAACTTTGTCAATTGGGTTTTCTTTCGCCGTGAAAAAATCTTTACATGGCAGCGAGCCTATACCTTCCTTTATGTGGCGGAAGCCATGTTATTTCTCATCCTTTCCCTGGCTGCCGTATATTTGTCGTTTACGCCCGGTGAAATATCCTTTATGGCACTTTTCCTCGTTATAGTCATCAAGATAATGCAGCTTTTCAAGACATATCAGATATTTTTCCCTAAATTGTATGGCAGTTTGCATTTAATTGTGTACTTTTGCACACTCGAAATCATGCCGTTGCTTGTTTTGCAGCAAGTTCTGACGTATCTCGCGTGGCTTTCGGTGGTAAAAATTTAGGAAAAAATTGCGACAGAATATGATAAAGAAGATACTCATATCCCAACCAGAGCCAACCTCTGCAAACTCTCCCTATTATGATATCGCCAAGCGTCATAATGTGGAGATTGTGTTCCGCCCTTTTATTAAGGTTGAGCCTTTAACACCGAAGGAGTTCCGCGCACAGAAGATATCTATTCTGGAACATACCGCCGTTGTGTTCACATCGCGCCTTTCCATCGACAATTTCTTTATGCTCGCTAAGGAGATGCGCATCCCTATCCCGGAGGACATGAAGTATTTCTGCATCACGGAGACTGTGGCACAATATATACAGAAGTATGTGCAGTACCGCAAGCGCAAGGTCTTCTTCGGCACAACGGGAAAGATAGACGACTTGTTGCCCACAATGATAAAGCACAAGTCAGAGCGTTACTTCATCCCCCTGAGCGACGTTCACAATCCAGCCTTCTCCGATTTGCTTGACAGCAAGGACATCAAGCATTCGGACGCCGTCATGTACCGCACTGTGAGCAACGACTTCACAGAGGGCGAGACTTTCGACTATGACATGCTCATCTTCTTTAGCCCCAGCGGAGTGAAGTCTCTTATGAAGAACTTCCCCAAGTTCAAGCAAGGCGATACTGTCATCGGTACGCTCGGCCCTACCACAGCCCAGGCTGTCCGTGATGCTGGTTTGCGTCTTGACATTGAAGCACCTACGCCTCAATATCCCAGCATCTCTTCTGCCATAGACGACCATCTGCGCAAGGCGAATGGCTAACGTCGCTTCATACACCCTTGAAAAAGAAGAACGCCTCTGTAGCCGCAAGGCTTTGGAGGAACTGTTCGGTGGCGGGCGCCAGTCGGTGTCGGTGTTTCCCATCCGTGCCGTTTTCATGCCAAACGGTCTGGAGAGTGTCCGCATCTTGGTGTCCGTCTCCAAGCGTTATTTCAAACGTGCCGTGAAGCGCAACCGCATCAAGCGGCAATTGCGCGAGGCATACCGCCTGCAGAAGGATAAGCTTCTGCCGCTCGACGGCGGACTTGATATTGCCTTCCTCTGGACATCCAATGAGATGCTGCCCACAGAAAAGGTCTTCCAGAAGATGCATAACATACTATGTCGCATCCATGAAAGCGTCACACCTCCTGCACCAATTCTCTGAATTATTGGCTTGGGTACTCATACTGCCCATTCGTTTCTATCAGAGGTTCATCTCTCCGCTGACACCTCCCTCGTGCCGCTTCACTCCTACGTGTAGTCAATATGCAGTCGAGGCTTTGCAGAAGTATGGTCCTTTGAAAGGCTCCTGGCTTGCCCTGAAACGTCTGTTACGCTGTCATCCTTGGGGAGGTAGCGGTTATGATCCTGTGCCGTGATGTCTTACATCGACTTCCATACACATCATAATGTGCCGACTTTGTGCGATGCAATGCTCGAAAACCATCTTGCATTCTTCCAAAAAGGAGCCTCTCCAGACATAAAACAACATTGATGTGTGTTAAAAAGTCGCACAAAGGGAACATTTCTCCGTATTTTTTTGTACCTTTGTGCGCAAAATTTAACACAATACATCATGGACTTCAATAGAATGACCGCTGCCGAAGCTGCAGCACTTGTCCAAAATGGACAGACCATCGGCCTGAGTGGTTTCACACCAGCAGGCGTTGCCAAGTGTACTCCCGCAGAGATTGCAAAGAAAGCCGTCGCAGAACATGCTGCCGGCCGTCCTTTCAAAATCAGTATCTTTACTGGAGCCAGCACGGGGCAGAGTTGCGACGGAGACCTTTCTAACGCAATGGCTATCGATTACCGTGCACCTTACACTACTAATCCCGACTTCCGCAAGAACGTCAATCAGAACACCCTCAACTACTCCGACTTGAACCTCTCCAACATGGCGACGCAGATTCGCCAGGGCTATCTTGGCGAGGTGAACTGGGCCATCATTGAGGCCTGCGCCATCGAGAAAGTGGGCAACAAGGCACATATCTATCTCACAGCAGCCGGCGGCATCAGCCCCACCGTTTGCCGCCTCGCAACGGAAGGCATCATCGTGGAGCTTAACGCATTCCACAGCCCTAACAGCAAGGGTATTCACGACGTGTATGAGTTAGAGGACCATCCCTTCCGCACACCCATTATGATTACCAAGGCCAGCGACCGCATCGGCAAGCCTTACGTCGAGGTGGATGCCGACCGCATAGTTGGCGTTGTGGAGTGCAACGTGCCCGACGAGGCCCGTAGCTTCAAGGACCCCGATCCCATTACTACCCAAATTGGTCAGAACGTGGCAGACTTCCTGTTGCTCAACCTCAAGAAGGGCCTCATCCCGAAGTCGTTCCTCAACTTGCAGAGCGGCGTGGGCAGCGGTGCAAACGCTGTGCTTGGTGCCCTCGGTCAGTGCCCCGAAGTGCCTAACTTCAACATCTACACAGAGGTGCTGCAGGACGCTCCCGTCGGTTTGATGAAGCAAGGTCGTGTGCTCTCGGCTTCTGCCTGCTCTTTGACCGTCACCAACGAGTGCCTGCTTGATATCTACGATAACATCGACTTCTTCAAGGACAAGCTCGTGCTGCGTCCCTCCGAGATAAGCAACTGCCCGGAAGTCATCGCCCGCCTGGGTGTCTGTGCGCTCAATACAGCCATCGAGTGCGACCTCTACGGCCACGTGAACAGCACAAAGATTTGCGGCACAAAGATGATGAACGGCATTGGCGGCTCAGCCGACTTCGCTGCAAATGCATATCTCACGATTTTCACTTGCGGCTCCACTACAAAGGGCGGTGCCATTTCCAGCATCGTGCCCTTTGCCAGCCACATCGACCATACGAACCATTACATCGATGCTGTCATCACAGAGTATGGCGTGGCCGACCTTCGCCACAAGAGCGACATGCAGAAGGCACAGGAACTCATCAAGGTGGCTCATCCCGACTATCGTCCCATGCTGCAAGACTACCTGAAGTATGCGGAGAAGCGCGGTGGCCACACACACCACGAGCTTGCCGCCGCCTTCGCCATGCACGACACATTCCTCCGCAAGGGAGACATGCACCTGACAGACTTTGCAGAATATATAAAATAAGAAAGTAAGATATTGGGAAAATAAGAAAGGGCTGATGAGCGGGGACGTTAATGGTTCCTAAAAATCTTTCTTAATCTCTTATTCTCTTAATTTCTTATTATCAAGAAATGAACTACGAGTGGAGCTATACTCCGCCTTCCGAAGCAGAGCTGGTGCTTGCAAGGGAAATGGCAGAAGAGCTGAGAATCAGCCCTGTGGTTGCGCGTGTCTTGATAGGGCGCGGCATAGACAGTGTGCAGGAAGCGCGTAAGTTCTTCCGCCCTCAGCTTCCTGACCTTCACGATCCCTTCCTCTTCCAAGACATGCAGAAGGCTGTGATGCGTCTCAACGAAGCCCTCGGACGCAAGGAGCGCATCCTTGTCTATGGCGACTACGATGTGGACGGGTGTACTGCCGTGGCTCTTGTGTATCGTTTCCTGCAGCAGTTCTACAGCAATATCGACTATTATATTCCTGACCGTAACGAGGACGGCTATGGTGTCTCGCGCAAGGGGGTGGACTATGCGCAGGAGACGGGCGTAGGTCTTATCATCGTGCTTGATTGTGGCATCAAGGCAATCGACGAGGTGGCATACGCCAAGGAAAAAGGCATCGACTTCATCATCTGTGACCATCATGTCCCCGACGAAGAGTTGCCGCCTGCTGTGGCTGTGCTCAACGCCAAGCGTCTGGACAACACCTATCCCTACGAGCATCTTTGCGGCTGTGGTGTAGGATTCAAACTGATACAAGCCTTTGCCATCAGCAACGGCATCGATTTCTCACAGCTCATTCCCCTTCTCGACCTTTGCGCCATCAGCATAGCTGCCGACAGCGTTCCCATTTTGGGCGAGAACCGCATCCTGGCCTATCATGGCCTGCGCCAGATTAACAATTCGCCCAGCGTCGGTGTCAAGGCTCTTATTGATATTTGCGGACTGGAGAACAAGGAGATTTCCCTGGGCGACATCATCTTTAAGATAGGACCACGCATAAATGCTTCCGGTAGGATGCAGACAGGCAATGAAGCCGTGGCGCTCCTCATCGAAAAGAATCCGCAGGAAGCCAAAAGACTTGCGGAGCAAATCAACGAGTACAACGAGCAGCGCAAGGATTTGGACAAGGCCATGACAGAGGAGGCCAACCGTATCGTAACAACCCTGGAGCACCGGCATGAGCACAAGTCCATCGTCCTTTTCAATGAGGAATGGCATCGTGGCATCATAGGCATTGTGGCTTCCCGTCTGACGGAAGTCTTTTACAAGCCAAGCGTGGTGCTGACAAGCAACGAGGACGGCATGGCAACCGGCTCGGCACGTAGCGTGCCAGGCTTTGATGTCTATAAGGCCGTAGAGAGTTGTGCCGATTTGCTCGAGAACTTCGGGGGCCATACATACGCCGCAGGTCTGAGTCTTTCGGCACAGAACGTCCCTGCCTTCAGGCATCGTTTCGAGCAATATGTTAGGGAGCACATTCAGCCGGAGCAGACCAGCGCAACCCTGCGCATTGATGCTGTTATTGATTTCCGCGACATCAGCCGCCGCATTGCTTCCGACCTCAAGCGCTTCGCACCCTATGGTCCCGACAACAGCAGACCTCTCTTCTGCACGCAGCAGGTCTATGACTTCGGCACAAGCAGAGTTGTCGGGCGCGACCAAGAGCATATCAAGCTGGAACTTGTCGATTCCAAGAGCAGCGTCGTGATGAACGGCATTGCCTTCGGCCAGAGTTCGCAGGCGCGCTACATCAAGACGAAACGTGCCTTCGACATCGTCTATCACATCGAAGAGAACAGTCACAAGCGTGGCGAAGTGCAGTTGCAGATAGAGGACATCAAGCCAAGGGAATAAGCTTAAGTGAAGAATGAAGAGTGAAGAAGGTTTAGATTTCCTTTCCATCCTTCGCCAGTATTGGGGCTATAGTGGCTTTCGCGGAATACAGCGTGAGGTCATAGAAAGCATTGGCGCCGGGCGTGACACACTGGCCCTCATGCCTACTGGCGGCGGCAAGAGCATAACATTCCAAGTGCCGGCTCTTGCAAAAAAAGGCATCTGCATCGTCATTACACCTCTCATCTCCCTGATGAAGGACCAGGTTGAAGCCCTCAAAAAACACAACATCAAGGCTGCCTATATCACCAGTTACATGGAGCACGAAACGGTGTTGACCATACTCGACAACAGCATTTTCGGAGCCTATAAGTTCTTGTACATTTCTCCCGAAAGGCTGTCGAGCAGGATTTTCCTTGACAAACTGCGTCGCATAAAGGTCAGCTTCATTACGGTCGATGAGGCGCATTGCATTTGTCAATGGGGCTATGACTTCCGCCCGTCATATCTGAACATAGCCGACATCCGCGACTTCTTCCCGCAGACGCCCGTCTTGGCTCTTACGGCGACAGCAACACCTGCGGTGGCCCGCGACATACAGCAAAAGCTGCGGTTCCGTGCAGAAAACGTCCTGAAGATGAGTTTCGAGCGGAAGAACCTGGCATACATCGTAAGGCGGGAGGACAGCATCCAGAACGGCATCCTCCTCGCCCTTGACGCCATCCCTGGCTCTTGCATTATCTATACACGCAGCCGCGTCAAGTGCTATGAAATTGCCAAGCAGCTAAATGAACAGGGATATGAAGCGACATACTATCACGCAGGCCTTCCGAGTGTCAATAAGAATGAGAATCAAGAGCGTTGGCGACGTGGCGAGAAGCGCATCATGGTGGCGACAAACGCCTTTGGCATGGGCATAGACAAGCCAGATGTCCGACTCGTGCTCCATGCAGATATGCCCGATTCCATCGAGTCTTATTTCCAGGAAGCAGGACGTGCGGGACGGGATGGCGAGAAGTCCTATGCCATCCTCCTGACGGACGGAAGTGAACGACAGCGTGTGGCGCGCCGCATGATGCAGCAGTTCCCTTCGCTCGACTATGTGCGCGGTGTCTATGAACTGTTAGGGTGTTTCCTCGGCATAGCCGTTGGCGACGGCCAGGATGTCACGCGAGAATTCAATATAGACAAGTTTTGTAGCACCTACGGCTACTACCCCACATCGCTCCTCGGTGCGCTCGACTTGCTCGACAAGGCAGGCTATATAAGTTATCGTAGTGAGGACGAAGCCTCAAGTCGTCTTCGTATCAATGTCTCACGCAACGAATTGTTCCAAGCTCTTGACGCAGACGGCGAGCGGCTCATGCTATCGGTGCTCCGTCACTATGGCGGCATTTTCGTTGACTATGTCTATATCGACGAGGACTTGCTGAGCAGGGAGACCAATTTGTCCGCAGACGAAATATATCAGATATTCCTTCGTTTGTCAAAACTCAATGACATCTCGTTCATCCCGCGAAAGCATCTTCCTCACATCACGTTTTGCCGTCGGCGTGTGGACAAGGAGAAGGTGAACCTGCCGCATCAAGTGTATGAGGAACGCCGAAGCCAATACGAGCAGCGCGTAAAGGCAATGTTGCAGTATGCGGCAGAAGAAAGCGACTGTTGCCGCAGCCGGATGTTGTTGCACTATTTCGGGGAAGAAGCAGAAAAGGATTGCGGCATCTGTGATGTTTGTGAAATGCGGAAGCAACGGCCTCAGTCCGAGGATGCGCATGTCGCATTGCGCTTGCACATCCTCCGTCAACTTCAGCAAGGTCCATGCAATGCCTACGACCTTGACCTTTCGGGATTTGATGCCAGCCTCCTCGAATTTGTTATAGACAATATGCGTGCAGCAGGAGAGATATCCTTAGACGGACCGCTGCTTATCGCCAAGTCTTCCTGATATCCAACTGCATGTTCCAGTTGGCCTCCGTAGGAAGATAGATGCCAGCCTCATGCAGAATGGTCCAAAGCGGGCGATGGCATTGGGTGGAACAAATGCGCTTTTCTTTAACCCAAAGACTGACGAGGTGCGTGACGTACGTTGATTTCTGCCCCTTTGTGAGCAAAAGGAATTCTTTTGCAGTATCAGTATTGCCGTTGAAGATGGGAGCGAGCTGTAGTATAAGTTGCCTGTTGCCGTTTTCGCCGTCGTTGCTTGTAGCATCTTCTTCATAAATGCCAAGTTGTTTGCGTAGCAGTTGCCGCAATACGATGGCCGAGAGCAGCATCAGAAGTTTTCGGCGTGGCACACTTTGGTAAAGCAGACGGTGCATGAGAAGGCCGAACAGGTCCTTCTGATAGCAGAGGTCGGCAGGCAACTGTAAGAGACAGGCTTCTATGGCATCCAACTGACGGGTGATGGACGCTTGCCACTGCTGCGGATCGCTCAGTTCTTTTTTGTGTATGGCACACCAGTGTTGGAACATGCGCTTTGCCTCTGCGCTTTGGCAGAGTTTCGGGAAGTAGATGTCCTGAAATTGCTTGGTGCGTTCCGTGCTGCCCATGTCTGTGAGAGTTCGGCGTAGTTGCGGCGCGAGGACACATATGTCAGGGGCGGTGTGGTGGCAGACCAGGCGGCGTATCTTGCTGAGCTGTTCCTGCGTCTCGCGGCTGATGCCCCATCGTGCCAGTTGCAGGATGAGGGCAAGGTGCTCCGACAGCGTCTTTTTGTCGATGCTTCCGTTGCGCTGTAGTTCCGTCAGTGCCACCTTGAGGCTGATGTCAAGGCGGCAGTTGTCAGGGCTGTTGTCCAAAAGCGGTGCACCCGTCCAGTTCCAATCTTCCCAAATATCTGTGCCTGTGTCGTTGGTGATGTCTGTGACAGGGTAGTCTCCACTGATGCTGATGTTGTAGCAGCGGCCTTCTGTATCTGTTTCCGTTACATGGCCGACGAGAACAGAAGTGTTGTCGTGCTGCATCATGCGTAACACTTGTTCCAGGTCGAATCGGCTCACAACGCCTCTGTACGCAGTGCCTACCAGTGCGCGGACAATGGTGCCGAAGTCGTGCGTCTGTTCCGTGACGAGCAGCACCTCGGGCTTCTGCTGTTCCATTTCGGCCATCACGGCAGGAATGTCGGCCCTTCCGCAGGCATATTGTATGCCGGTAATCTGAACAAGTGTCTCCATCGTTTGGCTGGGGCTTTATGGAGGCCTATAGGTCTCTCATTACCATGATAACGCGGTAGGCGGCGCGGAATTCGCTTTTGGCAAGCCTGCCGCCGTCGGCAAGTTGGTAGTTGGGGTTCTCTGTCGAGAGCAGCAGATAGGGCGATGACGGCCCAGGGTCGTCCACCATCTTCACCATGAGACGCCCGTCTGTCGTCTGTACTAAATAAGGGTGTCCCTTCCGGAACTCTTCGTAGCGTCCCAAAGCCTCGCCAACGCCCACGTAGTCACCGTCTTGGATGCGCGGCAACATACTGTCGCCATGACACTGAAAGACGTACTTGACATCGTTCCTCGGCATCTTCAGAGGCACTAAACCCTCTACGCTGTCGGGCTGTGGAACATCGCCCAGAGAGGGTTGCAATCCAGACACGAAAAGTGCCGAAGGCTTGCCCTTGGGTATTGCATCAGCATTTGAGGCCTCGTCGTCCTCTTCGTTTGGCAGAGGCAGTGAGCCGGAGGGAAGCAGGGCGCTTTCCCCGCGCAGCCAGTTGTAGTCCACCTGTGGAAATCGTGCCAAAATAGCATCAATGCCGCGACGTGGAATACGGTCGCGGTAAATCCAGTTGTTGACAGCTTGTGGCGAGACATCTATCATGTCTGCCAAATGCGAGCGGTTACGGCAGTAACGCTCCACAAGAACGGTGATTCTTTCTTCTACAGTCATGTGCTTTTGTTTTGCTTTTGAGTGCAAAAATAAAACAAAAACACAAAATACGCAAGAAAACGACGAGTTATTTTACACAAAAGGTGCGAAACCGCAAAATCCTTTGTTGCAAACAGCTATTTGACAGTTGCTCTTACGTAGCTCTTCCCTGCCGGCAGATTCTGGTCATTGTCGAATCTGGTGCCGTATTTCCCTTCCGGCATGTCGCTCAACACATAGACCGTGCATTTGCGTCCCGCCACGACTTTGTCCGTTGCTGCCGTATTCACGGCTGTTGCGGCAAGGTCTGCCAATGCGCCGATCCAGCCTCCTGCGCCTGTGTTGATGCTTGTGTCCACGCTAATCAAGCCTTCGCGTTGGTATAGGGTTTCGCCTGTTTTTGTGGAACGAAGAATGTATGCGACTCCAGCGGTCAGCGTGCCGCCAAGTTTGTTTCTTGACCACGACTTGATGATGGTGAACATGGCGGCATCCGCCCCAAGCACGTTGCGGAACTGGGAAAGGTCTGCTTCGATGAACTGCTCGGCATCGTATGCGCTCTCCGCCTGGAACATCTCCATTGTCATCATGGGCGAATAGACATAGTAGCCCTTTTCGCAAAGCGGGGCATAGAGCGTTGTATAGAAATAGTCTTTGGCCTCTACGAAGTTTGTCTGGTTGATAGGGGGCATCACGACAATGGCAAGAGGCTTCTCTTCATACATCTTGGGATACTGGGCAAGACGTGTGGTGACTTGTTGTGCGCATGATGACATCAACAGCGCCACCATGCCAAGGAGGACATATTTCTTCATTTTTCCAACTGCTTAATGATTCGTGATATGAATGTCTCAGACTCTGGGTACGCTTTGATTTCCGCCCTGAGGAGGGTGAGGCCCTGCTCCTTCTTGCCAGCTTTGTAGAGCAGGTATCCGTATTCGGCATTGATACCGGGAGGGGTTGTCTTGCGAAGCCCGTTTTGTTTACTGACAACCTTTTCGTACTGGGCCATTGCCTTGGCAAGGGTTTCGTCGGTATTGCGCTTGGTGTATGTGTAGGTGGCGTCCTGGGAGTCGTACCAGGAATAGAGCGACTGCTGTGTCTGGCACGAAGCCATAGCCATCACGCAGATGGCAGATATGATGAGCTTCCTCATGGCAGATTGATGATTTTGGTTTCCTGGCTCGACAGGAACAGTTGTTTCTGGTATATTGTCTGGCCGTTGAAGGAAACGGACACATTCCTGCGGCCTGTTGCCACGCCGTACTGTGTTCCCTTCCTGTTGGCTGTCTTCGGCTTCACCACTTTGGCATCGAACTTAGTGCCGTCCACCTCTACCTGTACAGGCTTCGAACCATTACCGTAGGTTTGTTTAGGCCCTACAAACACCAGGAATGCCATGTCTTCCTTCCCACTTTGCTGCGCAACGGGATAGTTCGCCTTGCATCCGACGAGCAGGCTTGCAATTGCTATAGATGATAAGAAAAGTTTTGCTTTCATAGTTGTGTTATTTGATTTCTTCAATGTAATAGTCGGTCAGTTTGTCGGCATCGACAGTCGCGCCATTGCCGGAGAAGGAAACAAAAGAGTACTCTGTTTCAGGCGTGTCACCGCCAGTGGCAGAGACAGTCACCGTTCCGATTTGTTTGCCAGGAAGTTCTATCATCATACCTGTCTGAGGGTTCTTGACCTTCTTGCCCTTTGTCTTGACGGCAAAGGTGTCTCCAGCTTTGATGCCTTGGCTTGCGCCACCGCCAATGATTTGGGCGTCGCTGTCGAAGGAAAGGAAATATGTGCGCCAGGGCTTTTCTGTACATTTGTTGATGATGTTTTCCACCAACTGGCCGATGGCTTCCGAAATGGCCTTGTCGCTAAGGGTGGCGTCGTAGCTGGCCTGGCCTCCAACACCCATTGTGGTCTTTGTTGTCAGCTCTGCCGAACCCTTGCCTTCGTCCGAGTAGATGATGAGTCCGGTGGAGACTTCAACCAGGCGAACAGCAACGGCGGCTTCCACAATCTGTGTCTTAGCACTTGTAAAAGCACCGTTCTTGCCAACATTCTTTCTGCCGAACTCTGTGACAGAGCCGATAATCATATAGTCTGCCCCTATCGTTGAAAGCCCGTTCTCGCCCTTCTTGGCCTCTTCCAGAAGCGTTGCCAGGTCGTTCCTTTCCAGCAGCAGGAACTTTCCGGAGGCTGCCAGTTTGGTGGACAGGATGTCAAGAGCTTGTTTGCCCATCGGATCGTTTTCCTTGTCATAGAAGATGCCTTTGGCATACTGTGTTTCGTTACTGAAGCGCCCGATAGCCACTTTGCGCTTAATCACACGAGCGTTCGTCCCGGCCAACTCTTGCTTCACAGGTTCCACAATCTCCACCTTTCGCTGCGCGTTGGCAAGCTGGCAGAGGGAGAATACCGCCATGAACATGATAACCTTTTTCATTTTCGTACTGGTTTTATTTAACATCGTATCGCGTAGCAAATGTAGGAAAAAAATCCGAATAACAGTTCGGCGTAACGAAAAAAAATGCTTTTGCTTCCCCAAAATGATTATATCGCACGAAAAGATTTCTCGCGCCGTAGTAGGAATTTTATATTTCACGACGTAATTTGTGCAATTTACGTCGTGAAATGTAGAAATCACGTCGTAATTTGTATAATTTGCGTCGCAAATTAAAGATTTCTCAATGCGGAAAAAGAAATGTCGGAGTGAGGGGATTTAATTGCAGGTTGATTCGGATTATCTTCCTCTGTCTTCCTCTGTCTTCTTCAAATGAAAAAGAGGATGCCCTTTGAAGCATCCTCTCCTTCTCGCTCGTGCCCGGAACGGGAATCGAACCCGTACGGCCATCACTGGCCAAGGGATTTTAAGTCCCTCGTGTCTACCAATTCCACCATCTGGGCATCGGCGATGCAAAGGTACAACAAAAAGTGAAAACTAAAAAGTGAAAAGAGAAAAATAATATAACTTTTCCGGAAAGTTTCTTTGATAGTAAGAGAAAAACTCCTACTTTTGCATCGTGCATGGTGTTGCACGAAAACTTTTTATTTGCTCTGGTCGCACGTCGAACTAGGCCCTCGAAGAGTGAAAAGAGCAATAACTAATCACAAGAGGCTTGTGCTCTAAGCGCTGGCTTCCCATAGTGATTAGTAGGTTGGCCTAGACCTCGACGTGCGTATGGTGAAGACCTGCGCTTTTCTTATGCCCATAGGTTTGGTGTCGGTTTCCCCATAGTTGATGAAGGAAACAATTTAGTATTAACCAATAAAAACAAAGAGCAAATGAAAAAGTTTATGTTTATTCTGATGGTTGCTTTTGTAAGCGGCATCAGTAAGAGTTATGCACAGAGCATGTTAGTGGCAACCCTCACGCATGGCGACGAGATTACGATGTTCTACGGCGTTTACGCCCTCCAACAAGCACATGCGGCAGCAGCAGATGGCGACATCATTAACCTCTCTGGTGGTGCCTTCAACTCTGTGGAGATTACAAAGGCACTGACCATTCGCGGCACAGGCGTCCTTGATCCTCTGCCTACTTCAATTAAAGGCGATTTTGACATCCGCATACCGACAACCGCTACCGAAAGGTTGAGCATCGAGGGATGCAAAGTTTCTAACAGAATTACAGTATGTGGCACACTCTCCAATGCCTATTTCCTGAAAGACGACATTAACGGTCTTATTGTCTATAACGCTAGTGGTAACAATTTGATAAATGGCACATTCGTGAACTGTAACGCGGATGCCATACAGATTAGAAATAGCAGCACCGCCCAGTTCATCAACAGCAAAGTTTGGGATTTTTGTAATTACTCCGAAACAACCGCTTCGGCATCTTTCATTAATTGTGTTGTTCACAATTGGCGTGGGAATGTTGGCAGTTTGAGGTCTGTACAACTGATAAACTGCATCCTTTTTAATGATGATAGTTATAATAGTTATACATCTATGCCCTCCACTTCAAGCGCTTGGAACTGTGTTGCTGTCGGCAAAGGCAATGAATCTGTGTTCAACAACTTATCTGTCAAACAGAACTGCACTTTTGCAGGCATTGACATTTTCAAGGATGGGAATGGCTATAACGACTTGACAGATGAAGCAAAGGCAATGTATCTTGGCACCGACGGTACGCCTGTAGGCATGTATGGTGGCGTGATGCCTTTCAACCAAATTCCTACCTATCCTCGGATTACCAAGATGAATGTTGCCAACAAGACAACTGCCGACGGCAAGCTGAGTGTGGAGATTGAAGTAAGCGCAACAGAATAGCCTTATGCGTAAATACATTATATTATATATAGCCCTTTGCCTGCAAGTTGCGGCACGAGGGCAGACAATAGCGGACATTGACCTGTCGGGGCTACCGCAGCCCACGACAGCCAAGGCGCTGCGCTATTGGATTGACGATGACATCGGCAGCGTGCAGACCACAGACATTCTCAACGGCCTGCATACTGTGGATGTGTCGTCGCTCCTCGACGGCCTTCACACCATCCACTATCAGATTATCGACAGCGAGGACAAGGTCGCCGCACCCTACTCTGGCATCTTCTTGAAGATGGATAGCAACCTCTCGTCAACGTCGGCAAGCACACTGCGCTATTGGTTCGACAGCAACACAGAAGTCTATACTTGCGATGCCAATGCCGGCACACAGGTTCTTGATGTGTCGTCGCTCCTTGACGGCCTGCATACGATTCACTATCAGGTGGTAGATACAGAAGGGGCCGCCTCATACATTGCCTCTGGCATCTTCCTGAAAATGGATAGCAACCTCTCGTCAACAACGGCAAGCACACTGCGCTATTGGTTTGACAGCGACACCAATGTCAGCACCTGCGATGCCAATGCAGGGGTACAGCTTCTTGATGTCTCAATGCTTCTTGACGGTCTGCATACATTGCATTATCAGGTGGTGGACACCGAAGGACAAGCCTCATACATCGCCTCTGACATCTTCCTGAAGATGCAGGATATGGCTGGCAATGGCAATGTCACAGCCGAGAAGCTTGTCTATTGGTTCGACGACGAGACAACAATCA